>JBJEGD010000006.1:0-52546 GCA_051874735.1 Candidatus Bruticola sp.
ACTTTTTTGCGTCGCCTCATCGCGACTGCTCGAGTATATTACTGCTCAGCTTAGCCGCTGTCAAGTACTTAAATAAAAAAAATTAGGTTTAGAAACGTACACCAAAAGCCTGAGAGCCAAGAACGCTAGGAATCCCGGCTCAATATCGACAGTAAACGCTTAAAGACGGCATCTAAAGATAAACAAACTAATTAATAGCCGACGCCATCATCTTGCGTTACATTTAGAACACTGTCGCGCACCTTATCTATAGTAATAATAGTAACAGAACGTTTAAGAAAGCCGCAGCGATAGTGCAGATAAACGAAAGGGTAACGCTGACGTTCAGTCGGTCCCTGCTCGGTGGTAATAATTTTATCAGGAGGGCCGTACTTCATAATTACTGTAGACTGTTTTTCACCGATGCGCGGCGTCGGCGATGGAGTCCAGCAGCACACTAGAAAGACGAAACACATTAACATACCGGAAGCTATACCGCGGTAAATTTCGGCAGCATGCTGCCTATAGAATTTTTTAGCAATATCTAACATACAACTTCAATGTAAAACAGAACTCAGCTGTTTTCAAGCAAAAAAAAGGAGCCGATAGAGTTTTCTTCCTCTCGGCTCCGTTAATATAGACAGATTTAGCTGCTTTTTTATGAGCTTAAACTAACTCCACAGACAAACCTGATTACCGCCGGCCTGCTGAGCCTGCTGCATAGCTGCAGAAGCACGCATAGTAAGTTGTTCAGCGTTGGCCGCGTCATGAGGACTGCCGGCTGCTCCTACAGAAATGCTGACCCTTACGCGCCGCCCTCCCACTAAAAAGGCGTTATTCGCAATAGCCTCACGGACACGTTCGCCCACTTCTGAACACTTTACTCGATCGGCATGATCGACTAATAAAGCGAACGTATCTCCCTCTAAACGGCCTAAAACGTCTATTTCTCGCGTAATTTTGCGCACTACAGAAACGACTTCGCGCAAAATGTTATCAGCGACATCTTGTCCCAGGTTAGTTACAATCTGGCTAAAACCATCTAAACTGAAGAGCAGCAAAGACACTGAATACATATAACGGTTACCGCGCTTCAGCTCTTCGCGCATGCGCTCTTCCAAGAACAGAGTATTGTAACAGTTGGTCAGAGGATCGCGCAGTCCATTATTGACAGCTCTCTGATACAACAAAGAATTGCCCAAAGAAGCACTAGCCATTTCACAGAAGTCAATCAACAGATCGAGTTCATCTTCAGTGAAAGCGTGATCGGCCGCTCTTCCTAAATAAACTACACCAATAGTTTGAGCTGGTACAGCTAAAGGAGCCACCAAAGCGCTGCGCTCCTTATCTACAACTGTAGAAAGCACAGTACCATTTATCTCGACGCTGCCATCGTCAATTTTAAAAGGCGTCAGCTTACTGACAGCATAGCCGGGAGCTCCCTCGCCTATCTGCAAACTGTAATTGCGGAAAGTATCAGTAAAGGGACTGGCTGCCACTTCAGCAAAAAGCTTCTTCTGGCCATCGACCTCGTCAAGCATAAAAATAACGCAGCTCTGACAAGGAAGGAAAGTTTGTAACTGCTCTGTTAAAGCTAAAAGAGTATCGGAAAGAGCTAAACTTCCGGAAAGTTTGCGCGACACTTCTACTAAACGAACCTGACGTTCTAAACGCTGCTGCATAATAGCTAACTGGCGCTGGATCTGTAATTTCTCGCGACGGGCAGCCTGCGAAACTTTCTGTCCCTGCTCTTCAGCCGCTTTTTCAGTGTTCTGTAAAGCTAAACGAGCTTCCTGAAGCCTCTTAAGACTTATATCAAGCTCCTCTTTTAAGCCGGCGTTATCGCGGTTGAGCATGCGCAGTTTATTATCCCGCTCGCTAAGTTCAGAAGAAATTTGATCGTTTTGTATACGAGCAGCCTGGATTTCCTGGAATAGACAATCCTTCTCGCGCTGCAGACCGCTTTCACTCTTGCATCGTTCTACGTTTTCCTGAGCGGCGACCCAACAGATCCAGATCAGCAGATAACTACAGCCCATCTGTGCAAAACTGAGCTTAAAGAAAACGGCAAAAGTTTCGTCATGCATCGACTCCAAACGGGAGACAAAAGCAAAAGTGGCAATTAAAACATAAATTATAGTGCCAAAAACCGAACCGGCCACAATGACCGAAGTTTTGCCCCACATGTAATAGAGCATCAAAATCGGCAGAGCGAAACTCAGAATAAGATAGCCAGGCCCATAGAAGTAGGTAAGTCCCAATCCCATTACTATATCTAGTACGGTAAGTACGATGGGGCCCACGCCCTGATTGTCCCTCCAAATGCAGGTGAAAACAGCCGCAGCAATATTGTAGACGACAACCGCAAAAGTAATAATTATGGGCAAATCGTCGAAGTCATACGGAAAAGGAGTACACAACGACTCCTTGCTGTTTCCGCCAGTCAAGATCAGAGCTAAAATCACGCCAATAACTCTGATCGCGACCATAAATATCTTCAAGCGCACCGACGCCTGATAAGTCTGGTCGGAATCCATAGTTATCCCTCAAGTAAAAATTATCTTATAAAGAACAAACATAAGTGCGCCGGACCGCAGCCCGGGCGAAAGCAGTTTTGGTTATTCTATTTTGCATATCCTTTATCCTGGTAAAGTTTTACGGCCATTTTGGTGAGTCTTCAACTTGAATTTGCCTACCTCCAAAGAGTAAACTGGGAGCTGTATTTTACTTTGAACTATGCAAAATTATGAGCAGCCAACATTCCTCTTTTCCCAGTATTATAAATTCACAATTAGATCAGTTAACTGCTGATTCAGTCAATAATTTTGCTGAAACGGGCCATTCCTCTTTCCATGCTTATACCCATCAAAATAAAGCTAAACAGCAACATGAAGCGCACCGAAAATGCCTCATAGCTAATGCACAATTAGGTGAAATTTGGAAAAAAGAGGCCACTTCAGCTGGCTTAGTTAAAGCCCTGCAGACATGCTCATCACTAGTATGCGGCGGTCTAACCGCTGCAGCCAGACCGCTATTTTTACAAATATGCCGCAGTCTTTCAGCAACGAATGCGGTGTTTTTATGGATTACAGCCGCAGCCGATCAAGCTGAACGACTCTACCAAGATTGTCACACTTTTTTTGATAGTGACGAACTCTGGCTTTTTCCTGAGCAAGAAACAACCAGCATGCTCGACAAAGAAGAAAATCAGACAGTTCCAGATCGTTTAGCCGTTCTGCAAGCTCTAGATCGATTGCCCAAAAAGACCGACCGCGGCATGGTGATTGTCACGACCTTAAGAGCCCTAATGCAGCCTACTGTCCAAACGGAGCAATTAGAAAATAGTAAACTTGCTCTCAAAATGGGAGAAAACGTAGGCCTCGATTTTTTGCAGGAAATACTTAGTAGCGAAGGTTACAACCGCGTAAGCATGGTTGAAGGACGCGGTCAATATGCTGTGCGCGGAGGTTTAATCGATATATATCCCATTACCGGGCAAGCGGCCCGCTTGGAATTTTTCGGCGATGAGATTGAGTCTATACGCTTGCTTAACGTAAATACGCAGCGTTCTAGTACAGCAATTCCAGAGGTCGTACTTTTGCCAGCAGTAGCTTCCGAATTGGAAGGTGAATCCTGGCTGACCGATCATCTTCGCCAAAAAGCTCCCCAAACAGCAACTATACTGGAAGATCCTATGCAACTTCGGCTCAGTGCCAAAGAATGGAATCAGGAGTGGGAAACTAAAGCCTCATCAGGTTCATCTATAGGCTTTATAGAAGACAACGAACACAACTATGTTTGGGAACAGCTGCTCGATATGTTATCCAGTTTCCGCCGCATTTTCGTTTCGGCCTGGACCTTAACAGAGACTGAAGCTCTCTCTGCCCTTAACTCACAATCTGCAACAAAAATACCTCAATTTAATTTAGGTACGGAACCAGCGGTACCATTAAACCAGAAGGTGTCCGGTTTACTTGAAGCCATTCCCCAGTGGCAAAAAGAACACAAACGCGTAATTCTGCTTACATCGCAATTTATGCGTCTACAAGAACTGCTTGAAGAGCACCAGATAGACTGCTTGACTAATAGTCACCGCCCTATCCAACCGGGACAGATTTTATTACTTCAAGGCTACGCCAATGAAGGCTTCAGTTTGCCCTTGGCTGATGGCAAGTTAGAATTTTTAACTGACCGCGAAATTATGGGCCAGCGTCTGCAGCAACGACTCAATGAACCGGCTGAAACTAAAGGCAGCAATCTGCGCTTAGAAGAGATCGCTCCTGGCGATCTTGTCGTTCATATGCATCACGGCATCGCCCGATATTTAGGTATTCAGACTATTTCTTTAGGCGGCATCAAACACGATATGCTGAAGCTGGAATATGCCAAAGGCGATTGTGTTTTTGTCTCTATCGATCAGCTCAATTTAGTGCAAAAATATGAAGGCATCGATGGCAAAGAGCCACCACTTTCAAAGATGAACGGCAGCGACTGGAAGCGTACCAAAGCCAAAATAAGAGCTCACGCCGCCGAAGCTGCGCAAAAGCTGCTGAAAATTTACGCTCAGCGCTCACAGGCGCAGGGATGTGCTTATCCTCCCGACACCCTTTGGCAACAAGAAATGGAAGACGCCTTCCCCTATCAAGAGACGCCAGATCAGCTCAGGGCCATACGCGAAGTAAAGGCTGATTTGGAAAGCCCTCGCCCTATGGACAGACTTATTTGCGGCGATGTAGGCTATGGCAAAACGGAAGTGGCTCTGCGGGCCGCCTTCAAAGTAGTCAACAATAACAAACAAGTAGCTATTCTGGCCCCTACCACCGTCTTAGCTCATCAACACTTTATAACTTTCTCAGAGCGGCTGGCTCCTTATCCTATAACTATTAATCTACTCTCCCGCTTTAAAACGACCGCAGAGCAAAAGCAAACCGTCAACGATCTGGCTGAAGGTAAATGCGACATCGTTATCGGCACACATCGCATGCTCTCCAAAGATATTTCTTTCAAAGATCTGGGACTGCTTATTATCGATGAAGAGCAGCGTTTCGGAGTCATGCACAAAGAAAAGATTTCCCAACTCCGCGCCGACGTCGATATTATGTCTATGAGCGCAACTCCCATTCCCCGCACTCTCCAGATGTCTTTTTACGGCATCAGGGAAATGTCAGTTATTGAGACTCCACCTGCAAGCCGTCTGCCCATTAAAACTTACCTTTTTGAACGCCATCAGGAGCTTATTAAGGCGGCTATCGTACGGGAGCTAAACCGTCACGGCCAAGTTTATTTTTTACATAACAGAGTAAAGAGCATCGAAAAAGAAGCGGCCACGCTACAAAGTATGCTTCCTCAAGCCCGCATAGCTGTAGGCCATGGCCAAATGAGCGAACAGCAGTTAGAAAAAGTTATGATGGAATTTTATGAAGGTCAATACGATATTTTGGTCTGTTCCACTATTATTGAAAGCGGCCTCGATGTTCCTAACGTAAATACTATCATTATAGATAACGCGGATACTTTAGGATTAGCCCAGCTTTATCAGCTTAGAGGCAGAGTCGGACGAAGCGCCAAGCAGGGATACTGTTATCTACTCTACCAACCCCAACGCGTTCTCAAGGAAGCGGCTAAGAAACGTCTGGAAACTATACGCGACTTTACTAGATTGGGCTCAGGCTTCCAAATAGCCAAACGCGACCTAGAAATTCGCGGCGCCGGCAATATTTTAGGCTCGGAACAGTCTGGCCATGTTGCCGCCGTAGGCTTCAGTTTATATTGCCGCATGCTGAGTGACGCCGTGCAAGCTCTGCGCAACAACAAAGATCCGGAAGAAGAAGCAGCCCGACTCGAGCACGCCAGCAGCGATATTGTCATAGATATACCAGTCTCAGCTTGGCTGCCCGATGAATATATAGACGATCCTCAACAAAAAGTGGTCCTTTACAAACGCATAG
Source organism: Candidatus Bruticola sp. (assembly GCA_051874735.1). Taxonomy (GTDB): domain Bacteria; phylum Vulcanimicrobiota; class Xenobia; order Xenobiales; family Xenobiaceae; genus Bruticola. Next base: position 5,928 of record JBJEGD010000006.1, read on the forward strand.
CCTCAGTTGCCGACAGCACTGATATAGAAGATATAAGTGAGGAATTGCGGGATCGCTACGGCAAATTGCCAGAGCTAGCCAACAATTTGCTAAGTATAGCCGCCCTCAAGCTTAAGTGCCGCAATTTAATGATTCCTTCAATAAAAATTAAAGACGGCCTAATGCATATGTTTACCCCTTTGCTGCGTCAGCTTACTGCCAGAGAGAAAGAGCAGCTGAGCAAGTTGACTGGTTGCACTGTCCGCCAGGTTGAAGCGGAAATCTGCTTCAATGTAGCGGCCAAACGCAGCGTCGGTCCCATCGAGTATCCCTCAGCTCCCGAGCTTTTGCGCAAAATAGACCAGGCTCTGCAGTACCTGGAGAGCCTACCCAACCGCGAAGTCAACTCTCAAGAATAAAAAAATAATCGGCCGAGAACTCATATTAGCGAACTCGGCCGATTTTTTATTTAAGACGTCTACAGCTACAAAAAGAAGCGCAGCTAACTCCTAAGCGGCCTCATCTTCCGCAGATAGCTCCTCAGTTTTGTCTGTATTTTCGCAATTACCACACTGCTCGTCCAACTTAAAACCACTCTTAACTATAATTTCATCTAAAATTCGGCGCTGCAGTTTTTTATCGCTACTCAGTTCAGTCCAATTACTTACACAAGCATAAAAATCGCGTATATAAGCGGCATATATATCTTCGTCTTCAACTAACTGCTTGCGAAAATTGAACCAAGTTTTGAGATCGCAGGGATTGCTGATTACTTCTGAGCGGCTACCTTGATTAGGATCGACATAAAGGAGATCCCAGCTTAAACGCTCAGGCAGACCGCTCTTGGCATTAAATTCCCAAGTATTAAGACGGTAGTTAGCCAAGTATCCATATTTTTGAGCTATAGAACCGACAATAACAAGCGGAACTCCTTCAATATCGCTTATAGGAATAACATGAAGTTCGTTGCGGTGCGTGTGACCAGAAGTAACTATTACGTGGCAGTCAGTTTCAGCTAAAAAGCTATGAAAAGTTCTCAGCGATTCTTCATCCCACATAACTTTGTGATTATAAGCATCAGCGCAAGGAGGGACATGGCAGATGATAACAGCTGTAGAATTGTAGGGCACAGCTGCTAAAGCTGCTTCCAGCCATTCCAAAGTGCGCTGACGCTGTTCCTTAAGTATGGAAGGCGGGCAAGAATTGATGGGGGAAAAAATTAATGAATTAACAGTAATCCAGGTTAATCCGCCCAAACGCTCAGGATAGATGCCGTTGCCTAAATCGTCCAGATAATAAGCGTCTCCCATAGCCTGACGCCATAAATCCATGGTAGGGCGCATATTTTCCGGATCGGTATTGTAGTTAATATAAAAATCGTTGTTGCCGTAGGCTATTAAAACCGGCTTGCCCTCTTTAACTAAAGGACGCAAATAATCTGAACTGAAAGCAGCTACCCTTTTATTGAACTGAAGATTGTCTAACTTTTTATTGTCTACTAAATCACCACTCAAAATATAGAAGGAAGCGCGCGGATCGTTCCTACCAGCGCCAAAAGCCCGGTTCCAAACTTCAGTGGGAGTATGTTCCTCGCCTAAATGAATATCCGACCAATGGATAAAAGAAACTGATTCAGTATTTGAGCTTTTCTTCGGCTGTTCCGCATAAACAACTGAAGTCAAAAATAACAACAAAATAGTCAGCAAGCCAACTATTTTTCTGCTTTTGGGCATAATTTTCTCCTTTTTACATACTTTAATAAGTTTAGAAAAAATATTTTATCAACCTTATTTTATATATTTTAAGCTTATTCTGCTCAGCAACTGAAATAAAAAGATAAACCAATAAGCTCGCCTTGCGTAAAAAAATAACTATCTGTATAATTGGGGACGTTTTGAATATATATGCACTAAGTGATTTACATTTATCCTTCGGCAACGACAAAGCCATGGACATTTTTGGCGAAAAATGGTACCGCCACTGGCAGAAAATTGCCGATAATTGGAACAGCCTTATAAAAGCTGATGACATTGTCTTAATTGCCGGCGACATATCGTGGGCTATGCGTCCTCCGGAAGCCGAGCAAGATTTGCATTGGCTAACCCGCTTAAGCGGCCGCAAAGTACTTATCCGGGGCAACCACGATTACTGGTGGCAGAGCATTAGTCGCCTGCGCGATAGCTACCCTGAGCTTATTTTTGTCCAGAACGACTCTGTAAATTTAGATGGTGTAAGTATATGCGGTTCCCGCGGCTGGGCTCTGCCTACTTCTCCGGAATACAACGAACAGGACGCCAAAATTTTTCAACGCGAACTAGCTCGGCTGGAGCTTGGGCTCAAGAGCCTAGACAACAATTCAAAGCTGCGCTTAGTAATGATGCACTATCCTCCTCAAGCCGGGGCTAATCAGGTTAGTGAGTTTAGCCACCTTATAGAGCGCTACAATATAGACGCCTGCATTTTCGGCCATATTCACAACTACACTAAGCCTGGTCTAAGCTACAGTCAACACGGAGTAAATTATTATCTGACCTCCGCCGACTATCTCGACTTCAAACCAGCCTTAATTTGGAACGGCGAACAGCTAACTCCTCCAGCTCTTTTCTAATGCAGCTCAGTTAAAACCTAACGTAGCTAGGTTAAGACCTACCCTGCACAAGCCGCCTGGAGACGGTCGGCTAATATTTTGTAAATTGTCAAAAGGCCGATCATTTGCAGTAATAGTAGTTATAATCCGTTTTAGCCTACAGCTACACAAGCGCGGAAGGAAATTTTTTTCTGTTTCCTTATTTAAACAACTGTATTTCCTCAGGAGGTGTTTACCGATGCGCTCATTCAGTATCCTTGCTGCAGCTATCAGTATATCGACTTTGGGCTTATTTTTTTCTGCGCCGTCTGAAGCTGAGCCTAGTTCTTACCAAGTAGGTCAAATCGTGCAAACCGTTCGGGCAGATCTGAACGGCGATCATATTCCTGAAAATATCAGTCTGAAGGTTTTCAAAACAGATGAGGAAGGGGCTTTCGCTAAACTTGTCATCACCGACAAACAGGGCCGAGTTTTGGGCAAAACTCCTGAAGTTACCTCTCTAGATAATCCAAAAATTATGGGCTTCTTTGACTGGGGCGTTTCCAAAATTCACGTGGCGGGCCCCTTCAACAGTCTCGATGCCAAAATTTTAGTTGCCTATCCTCGTTCAGATGTGCGTCCAACCGTATTCGGCATTTGGAGCTGGAACAGTAACTGCTCTACGTTAACTTACGAAGGAAATAAATGTTTGCTGAATTACGGTTCAGCGGATATGTTCCGTTGGGAAAAGCCACCTGCGCTCTACAGTTCAGGAATTAGCTGGATCGACTCTCTGAGCTGTTCCAGTGAACAGAACTTCACTATTACAGGCAGCATCGTAAAATATAGCGACAATACGCCGCCCCAAGTCGTTAAGGCGGAATTATCACCAGTTAAAGAAGGACTAAAAGTAAAGAAAATCTTAGACAAATAAGTTATACCTCGATCAGCTGTCTAAATTTTCTGCCTAGGAGCCTGTCTTATGGCTGAAATTGAACGTTTACCCCTTGTTTTCGATCATCACAGTCATCTGAGTTTGGCGGCTCTGCTCAGCAGTTGTCCCTGTGCTAGCCGATGTACTTCAGAGGCAGAATTATTACGGTATCTGGACAAGCTGCCGTTTACGATGAACAGATTGCAGCTTGTTTCTGGATTAAACTCAGAAATTTTTTCTCTATCTTTGGCGGCCTTGCGCCAGCTGCCCCCTATAATATTTCTCAACAGCTGCTTACATGGCTATATTTGTACTAACCGAGCGACCGAAATTTTGCGCAAGGTCGGCTTAGATCCAGCCCCAACTTCAGCGCGTCAAGCTGAAAGGGAAATGTCTAAAATATTAACTTTTTTTTCGACAGCCCATACAACCAGCTTAGAGGCCACCGAACTGCAAAAAGGCTGTCAGAAATGCATACAGCAAATGCAAGCGGCAGGTCTTTACGGTTCAGAAGACATGATGTATATTTTACCTTTCGGCCCGGACGCCGCTTTGACAAGTAGCTTCGATCTGAAAGTACGCCGCCTTTTTCAAGATGACTGCCAATCTTTTGAGCCCTGTTTGCCTCCTCTTACCTCCGCTGCCCAAGTACAAATCCCGCGCTTAAAACTCTTCGCTGACGGAGCCTTAGGAGCGCGGACGGCAGCCCTAAGCGGAAGCGGCCCGCCCACTTGGAATCCAGTTCTAGTATATACTGATAGCGAACTTGAAAAGGCTCTAATTAAATGCATAGATATCGGCGCTGATACCGCTATACATGCAATTGGTGATCTGGCAATAGCCCAAGTACTTAGAGTATTTTCCCGCTGTCTGCCTCTACCTTCGGGTAGCCGCTTTAAACTGCGCCTGGAGCATTGCCAATTTATCACTCTACAACAAGCTGAAAGATGCAAACAGCTGAGTATAACTTTATCTATGCAGCCCAATTTCAATGCAGATTCAGTTTATTACCGCTCAGTTTTGCCTAAAGAGAAACTGCAGCGCAATAATCCCCTGCGCATGCTAATCAATAGAGTCAAATTTGTACCCGGCCAAGATCTTCTCTTCGGCTCAGACAATATGCCTACAGGCTTAGCTGTAGCTCTGGAAAATAGCCTTTTCCCAGCTTATCCTGAACAAGCTTTAACTTTAGAAGAACTTTTGGCCGGGTACAGTGCCGATGAAAGCAAAGGATTTAAAGAGTACATTATAGACAGAAAACATCAGAAAGTGTGCCTAAAATCCTAACTAAAACTATTTAAGGCCAATAGGTGGCTACTCAGCAATGACACGGCAGGTTTTTGCTTAAAATAAAGAGAAAGCAGCACCTGTCGTATTTAAGAGGAATTGTCAAGATGGAAAATAACAAAGAAGTTCTTTATGCAGGTAAATTTGTCAGTTTAGTCCGGGTTGGCCACTGGGAGTATGCTCAGCGCAGTAAAAATGTCACCGGCATAGTGGCCATGGTGGCTTGCACTCCCAATAACGAAGTTGTTCTAGTAGAACAGCACCGTCCCCCCTGCGGCGGACGGGTTATTGAATTTCCCGCTGGTTTAGTTGGAGATAAATCAGGCTTAAACAAAGAAAGTTTAGAAGAGGCGGCTCAGCGAGAGCTTTTGGAAGAAACGGGCTACCAAGCCGAAAAGATGGTTTATTTAACCGAAGGTCCAGCTTCTGCAGGCATAACTTCTGAAATCATTACTTTCTATAGAGCAGAAAATGTAACCTTGGTCGGACCAGGCGGCGGTGATGAGAGCGAGAATATTCGGGTTCACTTAGTTCCCCTTGATGCTGTCGACGAATGGCTGAAGCACAAGATGGAAACCGGCGTACAAGTCGATCTAAAAGTCTTCACCGGTCTATATTTTCTAACTAAAAAAAGAACTTAGCCGATCTGTGTTAGTTTTTTTCTAAAATATTATGATAAATAGCCACTTAGCGCACAGCAGACGAGGATGGTCTTTAGGTATAGTTCCTTTTATTGCCGTTTTTGTCAGCTGTGCGTTGCTTATTTTAATATTAATCTACTTTTATAAATCTGGTCATTTTCAAATAGACAGCGTCAGCATAGATGACCTCAATCTTTTGACCAAATCGCCCAAAGTCGGCATGAGGCTCTCTATTGCTAATGCTTCTCCCAAACTAGTTATCAACTATTCAGGACTGCCTTCCTCTCCTATCCAAGCAAGCGTAGACGGCCGCAATCTGCCCGTTCATAACGATTGGCTTATAGGCAAAACTTCAGCTGAATCTTTTGCTCTGGACGACGGAGAGCACATCTTTACTATAAAATCGGGCCCTTACGACGAACGTTGGCTGATAAACGTTGATACTATCCCCCCCAAAGTAAGTATTTCTCACCCTATTGACGGCTACAAGTCTAATAAAAAGAAAATTACCCTGCAGGGTACCACTGATCACCCTGGAGCTATAATCAAAGCTTCTATCGGCGATCACACAGAAACAGCTCAAGCTAATAGTAAAGGATTTTTTTGCTTGACCCTGCCCACCTTACGGGGTAACTGCACGATAAAATGGAATGTCCGCGACGAAGCCGGCAATAGTACTTCCGGACAGCGCAATTTTATCTGCGATTTTGAGCCTCCGTCAGTCGATATAGCTATCGAGCAGCTCCCCTCTACTGATAAAACCGCCTGTAAATCTGAAACGAAGCGGGTAAATCCTAAAGATAGTTACACTATTTTCACCAGCAAAAATTTAAATTTAATCGGCAAAGCTTCAGACAGCGATTCCGGCATAGCTAAAGCTGATATATACATTGACGGATCACTGCGCCAAAGTATAGATTACGAGTCGATGCCCTCAGTAAAATTAAGCGAAGAGCAGTCAAGCGATGCTGAAGAGATAGACAAAATAACGATTGTTCCTAACAACAGCGAGTCTACCTCTGAACCAAAAAATAAAACTGTCAACTTCACTTACAAGCTGCCTGCCCTTTTTGAAGGTACTCATAGAGCCTCTGTAGTCGTTTTTGACACCTTCGGTCTCTCAACCAAACGCACCATTACTTTTGGATTGAACAGCACTGATGAATACGGACAAGCTACTTTAGGACTGGGAGCTGTAGGCCAAGACGTCGCTGAACTACAGCGACGCCTAGTTCTGCGCGGCTATCTGCATGATGACTACACTAAAGGGAAATACGACAAAAAAACTCAAGAAGCGGTTATGGAGCTGCAAGCCGGGGCTGGCCTGTGCCAAGACGGTATAGCTGGGGTACTAGTTACCAGTGCTCTCAGCACCCGTCTATATGTGAATCTATCCCAATACTCTTTAGTTTTAGTTGATGAAGCTAACAACACGCGATACTACACAGTAGCTATAGGCGTAGATGAACATCCTACACCTACGGGAGCTTACTTTATTTCAGATATGGCTAAAGATCCGGTTTGGTTACCGCCTAACTCAGAATGGGCTAAAGATGCCAAACAAATTCCTCCCGGACCTGACAATCCACTGGGTACGCGTTGGATCGGCTTCGGCGATTCGCTGGGCTTTCACGGTACTCCTTACCCAGATACGGTAGGTTCAAAAGCTTCTCACGGCTGCATGCGTATGACGATACCAGACATAGAAGATCTTTACGATCGGGTTAATGTAGGTACTCAGGTGTGCATCTTCAAAGGCGACGAGGACAGTCCCATCCTCAAACGTTACTGGCCATAAAAAAATCCCCTTCAGCCTGGTCCTCCTACCTACAGAAACGGAGAACCAGGCTGAGCGAATCTTAAAAAATAATAGGACCAAAAAGACTAAAGAAAAAACCAGAAGGGCGACGTCCCGGATGATAAGTTCCAGTAACCGGGGGCTTGCTTACAGATGATTCTGCTTCAGGTAAGCCCTTAACCACACAGACAAATTCACCTTTATTGACCATAGACAGCTTTTCTCTGGCTACATCGATAACGCCATCAGCATGTTCCAAACGGTCTTTTTTCTTTTCTAAAACGGTTAATTCTGCACTGCTCTGAACTATATTACGTTCACATTCTTCCAACTGAGCTAACTTGCTGCGGTATTCTTCACGTTGCACCGCAATAATTGAACATCCGTAATAAGTTCCAAAGCTCAGCAGTACCAGTAAAATTGTGCCAAAAACAATATTGAAGAACAGGTAAGATCGGAAAAAACGCCTTAATTTAATCTTCAAAGCCGCCCCAGCCATCCTCTATAAACAGAAATAGCCCCCCGCCCATTTGACTCCGCTCTAATGTTCTAGATGCAACAGTTTCAGTTCCTGCTACAGTTGTCCTGTTTTCGGTAAAAAAAAGTCAAAGATAAATCTTGATCTCTTCTAATAATCATACCTTTATCCCTTCTTTAGGCAGAGCCCAAATTTATGGCAGACAAAAGAAATGCTTCAGCTTGAAAAGCTGAAGCATTTCTTACATATGACACTTAACTTATCAGAGCTTGGGCACAGTTTTATATCCTTGGGTATCCCCCGAAGCTGCGGGCACTTTTTTCTGAGAGCTCATATCCAATTGTTCAAGATTAGGAGCGGCTCCGTCCTGAGGCATAGCACTGCTGAATCCGGCCCCCGCCTTCGGTACAACTCTGGGTCTGAAGATACGGCTTTTGCGATCGGAGATGCGCAAATCTTCCATATTCTCTTGCAGAAAACGCACTGCATAAACCCAAACGGTGCGATCATCAGCTATAATCACAGAGCCATCCTTAATATTCATGTAGGCTTGTCCTTCAATGCGTCCCTGCCCTAAAACTTCTGTACCTTCAGGTAACGGACTTTTCGGATTAATGATTATAGATCCGTTGTAATTAATTTTGGCTATATCCATGCCATTGTCGTCGCGGCGGATTTCGACAATCGCGTATTTTAACCGATGTTCTAAAGTTAATAAACTGCCCTTAAGAGTATCTACCGGATAGTCGATCGTCCAGCGGCTGTCCCAGACTTCGCCAACATCTATTCTTTTCTGAGGACGTCCTATCCATAAGGAAGAAAGCAGCTGGGCCGTATGCACTTCATCGAGAATATTCGACTTTCTGCCTTTGATAAGTCCAAAACTTTCTACTGCTCCCTGAGGATTTAAACGCATAGCAAAAATATTCTCTAAAAAGGAAACGGGTTTGTTAACGCCTATCTGAGCTAACTTAGCCTCTTTCACCAAATAATTCAGAGTCGGCTGAGCTCCACCGCGCTCCACCTTTTCGATAAAACTTAAAGCTAAATCGTAAACTTCCGGCTGCACACTGTCGTCAATAGCTAAGTTAGGCTCGTCACTTAAGCTGCGTATTTCCCTGCCATCCAGCAGCATAGAAACAACATTAACCACATCTGCCCGCCCCTCCTGAAGCTTCAAAGGCAAAGATAGTCCGAAAATACCCCTACGCATATTAGGAATAGACAGCACAGCTATCAGACATATAAGTATAACGGCTCCTATAGCAAAAGCTAATCGTTTCATAAGCATCTTTCCATCCTCTAAACTGAGAAGCAAAGTTGTGTTATTGACCCTTTGATTCCTGCCCGCAATCTCATAGCGTCTAATTTATTGATAATGCACAAAGAAGCTCCCATCGCTTTTAGCTACTTTCCTGTTTTATTTACAGAAAAGGAAGTCGGCTTCTACATAGATTAACCATTATATATAGCATAAAACCGCTAAAATCACACAATAGGTGGGAGTTGATTCTTTTTGTCGTAATTGATAATCTAATTATCGCCTCCTTCTTGTTAGCGTGGAGTATTACTTTTGAGGAAAGTTTGAGCTTTTTAATATAATATATGTTTGCCCGTTATAAGCAGGTTCTTTTTTCTTTGCTGCTTCTAGCTACAGCAGCCGTCTGGGGAGTTTCCTTTATGGTTATGAAAGACGTCCAAGAGATGATTCCTATGAATTATATCTTGGCCATCCGCTTCGGCGTTGCAGCTATCGGATTGTCATACTTCCTTTATAAAGAACGGGACAAATTCAACTGGACTCTAGTTAAACACGGATTTATTGTCGGCACTTTTTTATATTTTGCTTATGCAGTGCAATCTTACGGATTGTATTTTACTACTGTAAGTAAAAATGCTGTTTACAGCGGACTTTATGTGGTTTTAGTGCCCTTTATGGCCTGGGTTATCTACCGGGAGAGAATTCCCATTCCGGTTTATCTAGCCGCCTTCTTGTGCTTTTTTGGTGTCTTTCTCATCGCCGGCCCCATTTCAGCTGAGGCCTTTAACTATGGCGATACACTCTCTTTAATCGGAGCTTTCTTATTTGCAGCCCACATGATTGCTGTAGCCCGCTGCTCTCAAACTTCAGAGTTACTTCCTTTGTGCTGTTTGCAATTCGTTTTTGCTTCTGCCTGGGGCTGGATTTTTGCTTTTTCTGGCAAGCCGTTCCCCTCTCATCTTACCCCTGCCGCCTGGGGAGGCTTAGCCTGGTTGGCTATTATGGCCACTCTAGTTGCTATTACCATGATGAATATGGGCATAAAATATGTCAATCCTACAGTGACAGCTATTATATTTTCTACAGAATCACTGTTTGCTTGTTTATGTGGAGTTCTTATTAAAAACGATCCCATGAACGGACGTATAGCTTTAGGTATCGCTCTAATTTTCTTATCACTCGTTTTCTCTCAAATAGGCGGCAACAACGAAATTTCAGACGCTCCCAACAAAAACGACAGTCACGCTACCCCAGACTCACCTTCATCTAAAAGCTCAAATGAACGAGAACGTTCGGCAGTCAGAGCTAGATAAATAACTATAAGGGCTATAAAGCTAAATTGCTACCTTCTGAAGTTAGGCCGTTAATGCGCTTAAACGCAGTTTTAGGCAGGGTTTAAGGTACTTTATATCTAACAGGTGAACCTGCATTTTCAATTGTTTAAAGATAAAATTGGAGATGCACTGATTAGTGTTTGCCTTATTATAAAATAGTGCAGCTAATTCTACACCTCAGGTCGCCAATTTTATTTAGATAAGGAGGCCAAGGTTATGGAATGCTGCAGCGAGCTCGTCCCGCTTAATACAAAGGAGAGGCCGTCATGGCAAAAATTTTAGTATACTCAGAAGCTGGCCGCAGCCAGATTTACCCGTTGGTGCCTGCTCTGCTCAAACTGGCTGACAGCGGCCACCGAGTTATTGTCAAGACTGGACGCCACTGTGTATCAACCCTGCGCCGGGTCGGCTTACAGACCTCTCCTATTTCTGATTATGTAGAGTTTTTTCGTTTAGACGACTGGGAATGCGAAACTTACGAACAAGCCCTGAAAAAGCTGATTGAATACCTGATCAAACGCTCCCGTTTCGATTTTAACGATTTCGCTGCCGCTCTGCGGTACGACTCTCCCGATTTACTAATTGTGAACGGCAGCTGTTTAGGAGCTGCAGCCGGAGCTATCGCTTCAAAAATTCCTGTCGTAACTTGGCATTCCGATTTAGTGCCCTTCCCAGCTTCAGGAATTCCCCTCTTTGGCCCCGGACTTCCCTATTCTCAAAGTACCTTCGGAGCGATAAAAAATTGGGCTCGTTCTGGCTCAATTCAGAAATGTTTTGAATGCGAACTTGACTCTTTTAACGATTTTCTTCTGAAATTGGGTCTACTTCCGCTTAAAGATATGCAAACTTGGTTCGCTCAGCTGCCCAATTTTTTGTATTTCACCTCTGAAGCGTTCGAGTATCCCCGTCCGTGGCCTGAAAACGTAACTTTGGTAGGGGCCAGTCATTGGGAGCCAGAACTAGAAACAAAACTCGATCTGCCTTCCGATTCTCGCCAAGTTATTTTAGTCAGCTTAGGATGCTCATATCAAAATAACGCCTACCTTCTTAAACAGGCTATCGCCGCTCTGCCTTCTAATAGTTACCAAATTGTAGCTACTACCTGCAGCATACCAGCTGAAGAGTTTGCAGAGAACGACGGTGCAATTGTAACCCGCTTTGCCTCCCATAACGATATTCTGAAAAGAGCCTCCTGCGTTATCTGCTGTGGCGGTCTAACTTTAGTACAAAAAGCACTGGCTCACGGCGTACCAGTCTGTTTAGTTCCTCAAGTTCGTTCCCAGCTCGAAGTGGCCCAGCGGGTGCTCGATTTAAATGTTGGTCTCAGCCTTGACCCTAAAAAGCTTAATCCCAGTATTCTAAATTCAGCAGTCCGCAAAGCTATAGATAAAAGACGGCGCGTCCAGGAAGTATCAAAGTTTTTCAGCGATGCCAATACTACGGACCGCTGCCTTAGCGTCATAAATAGGATCTTGGCCCTCAATGGAAAACTGTAGGGTTCTCATTTTTATTAGAAAAGAACATTTACTGTCATGGAATTTACCGAACTAAGCTGCCGAGAGTTTGCCCAGCTGCTAGCCTCCAAGCAACCCGTACCAGGAGGTGGCGGAGCAGCAGCCTTAGTAGGAGCAGTAGGCACCGCTTTGGGGCGCATGACCGGCGCTCTCGCCGAAGGTAAAAAAAAGTACGCTCAGTACGCTGAAGAGCTCAGCTTTTTGCAGAGCAAAGCTGAAGCGCTGCAGGAAGAACTACTTCAGCTCATTGAAACTGACGCCCAAGCCTTTGCTCCTCTAGCTGAGGCCTATCGTCTACCTAAGGATACCGACGAAGAAAAGCAGTATAAACTGCTAGTTATGGAAAAGGCTCTGACTGGTGCTAGTCTTCCTCCACTGCATATTATGGAAAAATGTGCAGCCGCTCTCGAAATTATTGAAATTATGGCGGTAAAGGGCTCACGCTTAGCTGTTAGCGATGCAGCTTCAGGAGCCTTATTCTGCTTAGCTGCCATGCAAGCGGCCGCGCTTAACGTTTATATAAATACTAAACTGATGCAGAATCGCGCTCAGGCTCAGCAACTTAATAGACGCGCCCAAAATTTGCTTAACGAATATAGGCCGCGGGCTGAAGCGATCTACAACAGCACTCTACACGATCTTACCGCCTATTAAAGGCGTAAAATAGAGGTTTTTTGTGCCCTTAATTTTAGATGGCAGAATTATTACCAAAGCCATAACTCAAAAGTTAAGCTTATCTTCAGCTGAATTGCGGGAAAAAGGCATAATTCCGTCTTTAGTAACGGTGCGTTTAGGCTCCCGCGAAGATGACATCGCCTATGAAAAAGGGGCCTCTAAGCGCTGCGCTTCAGTCGGCATAGAGGTGCGCAATATTGTTATGGCAGCTGACACTAAGCAAAACGATCTAATTGCCCAAATAAAGCAGCTGAATAACGATCCCTCAGTTCACGGTGTGCTTATTTTCATGCCTTTGCCTATCCATATAGACAGAAACGTAGTCTGCGCGGCTCTAGATCCGAGTAAAGATGCAGACGGCATTACACCCATATCTCAAGTGGGAGTTTATACTGGACAACCCCATATGGGTTTTCCTCCCTGCACAGCCCAAGCTTGTATGGAAATTATCAAATATTACGGCTTCGATATAGCTGGCCGAAACGCTGTCGTGCTGGGTCGCAGCCAAATTGTCGGCAAACCTGCTGCCATGCTTCTTCTAGAAGAGAATGCTACAGTTACTATTTGTCACAGTCGCAGCCAAGACGCTTTTGAGTTAGCTCAAAAAGCCGATCTGTTAATTTCAGCTATCGGGCGTCCCGGATTTATCGACGCTAAATATCTGCATGAGGGGCAAATAGTTATCGACGTAGGTACTAGTGCCGACGCCCAAGGGCGTCTATGTGGCGACATCAAATGGGACGAAGCCCAAATGGTTAAGGCGATAACTCCAGTCCCCGGCGGCGTAGGAGCAGTAACTAACGCCATTTTAGCTAAACATGTCATACAAGCGGCTCAGCAGTCTTACGGTCGAACACTTACTTACCAAATTTAAACTCAAGCTCCAATCAGTTTTCATGACCGCCTATTGGGGAACGAGCTTAACTGCAGCCGTCCCCTAGCCTGTTTCCCCAGGCTGCCGCTCTCCAAGGAGGCCCGTCACTAAGTACAGCTAAAAGCTAGACGAACTTTACTTTATTTTTGTATACATGTAATCTTCGTCGCTATGAATAGCCACAAATCCGTTGTTTGTAAAAACAACCTGCACGGCGTCAGCAATGCCGCGATTCATCAAATTCAGACGATTTAATTCTGTGCCGACTTTCAGATCGACGCAACCACTCCAAGCCAGCGCTTTTATAGGCATACAAGTCAGTGGTTCTTCATTAGAACAGGGCAACGTAACCGGGTAACCACAAGAACTGAAAGCGGCCCATCCGCGGCCCTCTAAACGCAAGGAATACATACCTCCAGCTATAATTCCGGCGGCATTGCCAATCATCTGAACTTTATGTTCTAAAGTGTCCTCGAAGGCTAAAACGGTTAAGCCCTGCAAATTTATTACTTCATTATCTAAGTAAACAAAAAAAATTTGATGAGACCCGTTAGCTAGATAAATTCTTCCTTGCCCGCGTGCCACCCCAAAAACTGAAGTCTCTCCAGTAAAGGCTTTATACAAAAAGAGACTTAAACTTTCGTTCAGCAACTCCGGATCGCGGGCAAATTGAATGCTGCCTCGATGAGCCGCAATATCGATCAGACGCAGCCACATTAAACCGTTAACCTCTGCTTCCATCATGCTGCGGCTCAACAATTTAAAAGGACAAACAGAAACGGGGCGCTGGGCTCTTTCGTCAACCAGTTCTGCTAAATACGGATTACAGGCTTTCGTTTTCTTCTTTCCCGTTTCTGTTTTAGATTCAGTTTTAGTCTGATCCTCAGTCGCCGCACAAAAAGTTTTTGCCTCTTGACAATTTAGCTTATCCGAAATTTCAACAGCTCTAAAAGCCAAAGTAGAGGCAAAAAAACTGCGCACGCTCTCAAATTGATAAGGCCTGTCTGCACAGGGCTGCATAGAATCAGAACTGATAACCATAAATTAACGCGGACTCACTGATAAAAACTGAAGTTTAGGATTTTTTTCTGCAGTATAACTCAAATCCCATTCCGAAGGGAAAAGACAGACTAAGCGTTCACTGCCGTCTGCCACTTTCAAGGCTAAACGTGAAGGCTCGAATTTTTCCAGATCTTCAGCAGTGCCCACAACCCATCGGGCTAAACGGAAAGACATCGGCTCAAAACGCGCTTCAACTCCGTAATCAGTCTTTAAACGGTGGGCTACTACTTCAAACTGCAGCTGGCCGACAGCTCCCATAATCGGCATTCTGGCACTCTCTTCAGGAGGCCAGAAAATTTGGATAGCCCCTTCACGCTGAAGAAGATCTAAAGCTTTATTGAACTGCTTCCGTCTGGACGGATCGTCAACAATGACACGACAGAAATGTTCAGGTGGGAACAGAGGGATAGGATCGTAATGAATATCTTCACCTTCAACTAAAGTATCCCCTAAGATTAATTCGCCAGAGTTAACCAAGCCTACTACATCGCCAGGGAAAGCTTCATCGACAGTTTCACGCTCCTGAGCAAATAGTCTCTGAGGATAGGCTAAGCGGATCACCTCACCAGTACGAGCACAATGCACTTTCATGCCACGCTCAAATCGACCGGTACAAATGCGCAGAAAGGCTACTCGGTCGCGATGGCGCGGGTTCATATCGGCTTGAATTTTAAATATGAAGCCTGAGAAAGATGGCCTTTCCGGGGGGATTAATCCTTTGTCACTATTGCGAGCTGGAGGCGAAGGCACCATATCTATAAACTGATCTAAGAACAGCTGTACGCCGAAGTTAGTTAAAGCGCTGCCAAAAAATACCGGAGTAATTTCGCCATTTAAAAAAGCATTCTTATCAAACTCTTCGCCGGCCATTTGCAAAAGTTCAATTTCTTCATTGAAGTTTTTGAAAATGTCGCTGGGCACTAAGGAAGCGACTTCTTCAGATTGTGGCTCCACAATTTTAACTTCAGCTTTGCGGGCGCCGTGATCGCGCCTCTCAAAGAGATGCAGACGCCCTGTAGACGGCTCAAACACCCCCTTAAAATGTTCGCCGCTACCTAAAGGCCAGTTCATAGGTACTGTGCGCACATTAAGCACGCGTTCTATCTCTCCAGTCAACTCCAGAGGATCTAAGCTAGGTCGATCTAACTTGTTAATGAAAGTAACCATAGGAATATGGCGCCGCTTACAGACTTCAAAAAGTTTTAAAGTTTGCGCCTCTATACCCTTAGCCGCGTCTAGAACCATAATTACACTGTCAACAGCTAACAAGGTGCGATAAGTATCTTCACTAAAATCTTGGTGGCCTGGCGTATCCAACAAATTGAGCAGACAACCGTTATATTCAAAACTGAGTACAGTCGAACTTACTGAAATACCGCGTTGCTTTTCAATTTCCATAAAATCGGAAGCAGCACTAGTTTGAGAACGCCTGGCTCTAACTACGCCGGCCAAATTTACAGCACCACCATAAAGCAGCAACTTTTCTGTCAAAGTTGTTTTACCAGCATCAGGGTGTGAAATAATAGCAAAAGTGCGGCGGCGTCTAATTTCTTTTTCGATGCGTTCATCGACGGCTACAGCTGGCTGATCGACCTCAACCATATCTTTTTTTTCGTTGATTAGCTGAGTATTTTCCATAATATCCTCATATAAAAATATCTGTTGTTCAAAAATTATTTTGCAGATTTTTCAGTTATAACCCACAACCGATCGGGAACAATTCTGAAAGCAGATGATCTTTCCAGAACGCGCTCCTTACATAACAGACCTCATTTCCACACTATATTTGGTAAGCTTAAAGCGAATATAAAAAGTTCATCTGCAGCGAACAGTAATGGCTGTCCTAGGTAAGATGAGCCAACAACAAGCGAAGCCGTCCCCAGTTTTACAAAACTGGCGACGGCTCCTTTGTAAAGTCTGTATTTTTAGAACTTGCCAACCAAATCGTAGACGGGTAAAAATACGGCCAACAAAACGTAACCGACGACAATACCCATGAAGAAAATCATGATAGGCTCAAGCATAGAAGTCAGAGCCTCTAGAACGTGTTCTACCTCTAAATCGTAGAAATCAGCCAGCTTGTCAAGCAAGGTAGGCAAGTTACCAGTCTCTTCACCTACAGAAATCATTTGATACAGCATGGGCGGGAAAATTTTGTATTTTTTAATCGGCTCGGAAAGACGCATACCTTGCTTTAACCCCATCTGCACTTCTAAGAGGATATCGCCTACCACAGAATTGCCCACAGCTTTGCTAACAATTTCTAAAGAGTGAACTACCGGTACACCGCTAGCAATAAGAGTGCCTAAAGTACGGCAAAAACGAGAGAGAGCTACTTTTTTTACAACCGGACCAAATAGAGGCATATCTAGAAGCATGCCGTCAAGAGCTCTTTTGCCCTTTTCTGTGCGCACGTATTGTCCCACGAAGTAGGAACCTAAAGCAATAATTGCCAAGGTGCAAACAATAACCAGAGGGTTGGTAGCCATTCTAGTAATCCAGATAAGGCTGCGGGTGATAGCGGGAAGCTGGACGTCGATGCCTTCAAACAAAGCCACAAAGGTAGGAAACACGTAGTTGACCAGTACGAAAGTTACCAAAGCGCAGGCTCCAAATACTACCATAGGATAAGTAGTGGCCGACGATACTTTGGCACGTAGGCGCACTTCACGCTCCAAAAGATTGGCTAAGCGTTCCATAATTTCGCCCATAGAACCAGACATTTCGCCAGCTCTAACCATAGCAATATAAAGCTGATCGAAAACGGCAGGATGTTTACTCATAGACTTAGCCAGAGTGTAGCCCATGCGAATGTCGTCGTGAACCTCACGTACGGCCCGGCTGAGCGGACCATTGAGAGTTTGACGCCCTAAGCCGTCTAAACTTCGCACTGTAGAGATACCGGAATTAAAGAGTACAGCAAACTGCCTAGTAAAAATAGCCAAAGCATAAAGATCCGCCCTCTCAAATCGGGCAGTCAAATCTTTAATAATACGAGTAGGATCGCGGCGCTCTCGAATATTGGTAACAGTGTATCTTATGTTGCGCAGGTCGCGGATAACGGCCTGCTTATCGGGAGCTTCTACTGTCCCGTCGACACTGCGTCCCCTTGAATCTACTGCAGTATAATCAAAAACCGGCATAGTACTGACTATTCTCCAATTCTTCGCTCTGGCACAAAATAAGCAGAACCAGCATAATCCTGCTCCCTGCTATAAAAAGCCCCTCTCTCTTCTACGTTTAAGCAATTTCCCCTAGCATAGGTTATACAAAAATATCCTTAGTGAAAGTCACAATATTGAGCCCTCAGCTTACACTTAAAAAAGGCTGACTGACAAATCAAAGGCAGGGCCACTGACATAAAAAGCGAAAGCAAAAAGGCTATGAGATTAGATAAATCAGAGAGCGTTTTCTCTCAATTAACCGCTATTATTCCCGGAGGAGTTAACAGTCCTTTCCGCGGGTTTAATCAAGTAGGAGGTTTTCCTCCTATTATTGCTAAGGGCAAAGGCAGCCAAGTTTACGATATAGATGGCAACTGCTATCTCGATCTCTGCTGCGGGTGGGGTCCTCTCCTTTTCGGACACAGTCATCCCCATATTATCGAAGCTGTGCAGAAAGCTGCCGAATCTGGTACTTTGTTTGGCGCTTCCACTGAAGGCGAACTAAAGCTGGCCACGATGGTACGCGAAGCCTACCCTTCTATGGAAATGGTTCGTTTTGTCAATTCCGGCGCTGAAGCTGTCAACTCTGCCCTGCGCGTAGCCCGCTCGGTAACTCGCCGTCCGCGCATCATGAAATTTGAAGGCTGCTATCATGGCCACGTCGAGTGTCTAGACGCCGTAGGTATTGAAGCTGAAGAAAACGGCGGCGCTTTGGCTTTGGGGGCTTCCCCTGGTGCTGCAGCTGAAACGGTTGTCGCCGATTTCAACGATTTAACTAAGGTCAAACAATTATTTGAGCAATATCCAGGTGAAATAGCTGCGGCTATTTTAGAGCCGGTAACTGGTTCTATGGGTGTAATTGCTCCAGAACCAGGCTTCCTCGAAGGTGTGCGCGATCTTTGCCATGCTAACGGAGCTCTGTTCATTCTCGACGAAGTTTTAACCGGATTCCGCTTAGCTAAAGGAGGCGCTCAAGAGCGCTTCCATATTGCAGCCGATTTAACTTGCTTAGGCAAAGCCGTTTCCGGTGGTTTAGCTATGGGCGCCTACGGTGGCAAAGCAGAGTATATGAAGAGCGTTTCTCCCACCGGTCCTATTTACCAAGCCGGCACTTACTGCGGCAATCCCATCAGTGTAGCCGGAGCTATTGCTGAGCTGGAGTTGGCTTTCCAACCTGGGGTTTACGAGCGCTTGGAAGCTCTTTCCACTCGTTTGACAGACGGCTTGAAAGAAATAGGCGGAATGCTAGTACAGAGCGTCGGTTCCATGTTCTTTATAGCTTTCGGCCCCAAGCAGGTGCGCAATTATCAAGACAGCACTCAATTTGATTACGAAACTTTCGCCAAGTTCTTCCACGCGATGCTCGAGGAAGGTATTTATCTTCCGCCTTCAACTACCGATGCGGCCTGCATTTCGGCCATTCACACGGAAGCTGAAATTGATTGCGTTCTGGAAACGACTGACAGAGTGATTAAAAAGCTCAAATTGAAATAGAGTTTTTTAATCACTGTTTGTCCGGCGAATCAGTTCTTCTAAAGCATGTTTAACAAGCTGATTAGAAGACGCCTCCCCGTCTTGCCGCCTGCCAATGTGCACATTAGCAGGCGGCAAGACAAAACTAATTGTTCACCTTAACCTACTTATCATGGCTAGCACTCACAGTTGCCATTCAAATATGCAGGAGGAGCACTCTTATGTCCAACGGCTTTTTAGGCGCCACTGGCAGTATGATGAAAGGCTTAGTTGACGCCGCAGCTAAAAAGCGCGACGAGCTGGTAAGTTCAGCTGAACTAAAACTGAAAATGGAGCGTCTCAAAGCCGAATTGCGAGACCTACGTCAAGAAAAAGATGAGCTTCTCAACGGATTAGCCCTCAAAGTTTACGAAATGTATGTAAAAGGGCAAATTCAGGATCCCGATCTGAAAGCTTCCTGCCAAGCGGTTCAGCACAAACAATGGGAAGTAGATGAAAAATGGGCGGAAATAAATTATGTCAAATCTGGTAAAGCCTAGACTCCTACTGGCCACAGGCAATCCCCACAAAGCAGCCGAAATAAAAGCAATACTACAGAAAATGCCGGTAGAACTGGTAAGTCTCCACGACCTCGAAGGACTCTCTGTATCCGAACCCGCTGAAACTGGCTCCTGTTATCTAGAGAACGCCTTAATAAAAGCTAAGCATTACGGACAAGCGGCGCATATGGCTTGCATAGCCGACGATTCCGGTCTAGAGATTGAAGCTCTCGAGGGAGCGCCAGGACTCTTTTCTCACCGTTTTCTCAGTGACTGTGCTAACCAAGCAGAAAAAAATCAACGTGTTTTAAATATCCTCGATAACCGTCCGCCAGAAGAGCGCCGGGCTCAGTTTCGCTGTGTCTGCGTCATATCAGGGCTATCGAAACTTGGCTTAGCTGAACCTGAATATATAAGTTCTGAGGCAGTCTGCCCCGGCAGTATTGCCTTTACCGCTTACGGCTTAGGCGGCTTCGGATACGATCCTATTTTTATTCCTGACGCCGCTTCTCAACGTCATATGGCCGAACTAAGCGAAGAAGAAAAGAATCATATTAGCCACCGAGGCTTGGCGGTACGCCAGGCGGTGCAAACGTTGCTGAACAAACTAACGGCGCAGCTGTAGCTGCGGCGCCGCTTCATTGCGACCATGCAGTTTAATACTGCCAGGTAGCGAGGAACGTTTAGTGTCAGCCCAATTGTAAGCCTGTCTGTTAAAAAAACAGACCGGCTTATTTTATTCCGCCGTGCGCAACACGAAACGCACAGGATAATTGGAAGCCCCCTCGGGTATAGTCAGCAAACACACTTCAGCTGTATGCTCGGCTGGTACGCTCACCGAAGCAGCTCTATATTCAGTAAACGGCTCTATTTCGCGACTCAGCGAGCAATCTTGCCAATTGCCTTCTCGGCGCAAACTCTCTAAATCGGGAATCTGTTTAGCCAGCCAAATATTAGGCTCAATTTTTCCCTTATAAAATTTAGTTTTCATCAGAACCGAAGCGGAAGCTTTACCCCCTCTAGGGTTGATAATTAACTCTAAATTTTTATCTTGAGCTGAACAATTTAAAACTAAAAAACGGATAGCGTAAACTACTCCATAATCTCCTTTAAGCTCCGGACCTGTAGTTATATTAGGCTGTCTGACCGCTCCAATAGCAGCCCAAGTCTGTTCCGTTCTATGCTGTCCGTCGAGCACCAACACTTTGTCTATAAATTGATCGGCACAAGCATAAACACCTCGAGCGTGAACGTCTTGAGGGTTAGAAAGCAGATTAAAACTGAGCTCTTCTTCAAGACTCTGCACAGCGGTCAGATAAAAAGTTAGGCCGCTGCCTTCTAAAAGCGTAAACTGAGCTGTACCACTAATAACTTCACAGTAAGGCAGCGGCCTGCAGAAAATGCTCTTAGTTTCACCTGGCTCCATTTCCAATAAGCGACTGTTACCTGAAGCTAAACGACTTAAAAATTGAACATTATTTATGTGGCCTGCTTGAAAATAATCGCTGTCAGGGCCGCCTTCTCCCTCAGTAAGCAAAACTTTAGCCCGTCGGCCTGACAAAGTATTATTTAAATTAAGACGCAACCACAACCGATTATCTTCCCGCCCCCCTTCATGATAATATTGAAAGCGCAGCGGCTTAAAAGGTACTAAACCGCCTTTAAACAGCAAGCCGCGCCCTTTGACTCGCTCAGGATGGTCAGAAAAAGATAAAACTTCGGCTTTTAAGTTGGGATAAAATACGTTTTTAACGGTCAAACCGCTTTTCAGTAACCATTGTTCACCTGGATACAAATTATTGGGAAGCTCCTCAGCAGCTCTTCCCTCTTTTTCCAAAATAGAACGCAAATAAGATGACGAAAACGGAGAACCGCTTACAATCAGCGTTTTAGAATCTGCAACTAGTTGCTCAGATTGAGACGCTTCCTGAGCTCCGATAATATCAGAAGAGCACTTACTCCCCTCTTCAGCTGCCGCTGAAACACTTATTAGAACGGACAAGCTGATAAAAAGTAAACTCAGCAAAGTCCGGCCACTTTCAAATATATTCATCTGCACTCCATATTACCAGTAACTTATTCGCCGTCGTCGAAAATTTCTTCAATACTACTTGGGGAGCGATGGGTGTAAATTAAAGAAATCATTTTGCCGGTCAGCCGACAATTAGCTCTATCCAGATTTTCTAGGCCCAAAGCGTTGTCTAAATAGGTTTTTAAGGGAATAACTAACTCAGTATTTTCTGTAATAATTTGATAAATAACGGGATGGCTTCCGGAAGAAAAAATGCGTACCGATTGCCGACCTTCAAAATTAGAAATAACTAGTTCGATGCTACCTGCATAGCTAATGCGAGGATAAACCCTAACAAACAGAGGATTGTCGTAGTCGTCACTATCGCTGACCACCTCTTCCAAAACTCGCAAAAATTCCTGTTCTTTGCTATTAAAATTGAACAAATAAGAAACGTGGCGAGAATCTTTAGACAGCTCAGGCATACCTGACTCAGATAAATTGACAGTATCGTAAAGAGGCAAAACGTAGGGATAAGAGACCCAGCGTCTAGTACCAGTATATTGAATGCGATCGAAACGCTCGCTGCCTATTGCTCGATCTAGCCATCCTTTAAAATCGCTAGCAAAAGGAGTGCGGGCTGTCATAAATGAGCAATAGCAGGACAATCCACTAATGCAGTTAAGTTTTACCTTCTGACTGCACTGGTTTATAGTAACGTTAAGCACAACGGGAGAAGATGAATTATAGCGGGGCTGCAGCTCAAACTCTAATCCGTGTTTGTGCATAAACTCTATAAGATATTCCTCAGTAACGCTTAGACTGTAAATAGGCTCCTGTACATAGCGGAACAAAGACGGATTACTTTCAACGGCTTTCCAAGTGAGATACTCAACCATACGGCGCTGACGCCTTAAAAGTTCTTGTCCTGACTCAAGCATAGGCGAACCTTTCTTCTCAATACTGTAATGTTCTAGCTTTGAACTGCTCCTTTTTAAGAATCATCACCGTTTTTCCAACTCAGTACAACTTTTTTTATACCGTCTTTTTTTATGACAAATAGAAAATGATGCTTTCCCGGTCCGGCTGACGCCGGATAAAAGATCAGGCCGGGCTGCTTAATTTGGCCGCTCTCTACAAGTTGGCCGTCTATATAGAGTTGCAGACTGTCATATTCAACTGCCGCTTGAAAAGCGTAAAACTGCACAAAAACAGGTTCTCCGCCTCGACATTCACCACGTGGGCCATAGTTGAGTATGGAAAGACAACAACTAGGTTCGTGTTCATACGCTGCAGGCCAAAGATGTATTTCTTCCGCCTGACCAAGGCCGTTTAGATGAGCGCAGGCAGCCATTTTTAGCCCTTTGCTATTGAGCTCTTGAATGGCCACAGGACTTCCCTCTATGAACGCCTTAGCTTGGGGAGCTAGAGAGATATTGCGATTTCCTAGCAACATATCACCGAAGCGGCAGTCATAAAAAGCGCCTGCTACCACAGCTCTTTCCTCGGCCCCGCATGGAAAACTCAAAAAGCTGAGCAGCCCGGCCAACACCAAAATACGCCCCAAGCACTGCAAAGATTATCACCTGTAAATCAGAAAATTAATTAAGACACTTTTACAAAAAAATAAGCTTTTTTCCTCCGCTCGTCAAAACAAACAGTGCCCTAAAAAAAAAGCGGCCTCGCAGCCGCTTAAAATCGGGGCACGCCGACAGAGGACTAACCAAATAAAGTTTAGTTAATCAACGCCGCCCTTTACTCATAACGCAATAGCATCACAGTAGTCTGCGCAGGCAAACTCTCCTGGGAGACATCGATAGACATACTGGCCATATCTTCAACTCGATCCATACGCACGATAAAGTCATCGAGAGTATTAGAACAGAGGCTCGATCCAGCAAGCTTGGGCGTCTTGTAATGCATAGGCAGTACAATGTTAGGCTGAAGTTGGTTAATAACCAAACCGGCTTCGGCCGGTCCTAAAGTTGTGCTGCCTCCCACTGGTACAAAGAGCACATCAGCTTTGCTAATTTGACTAACTTGAGCATCAGTCAGCAAATGGCCTAAATCGCCCAAATGTACAAAGTGTACACCTTCCCAGTAAAAATGCCACACCGTGTTGGGACCACGGCGACGGCCATTAAAGTTGTCATGATGAGTAGGTACTCCGTAAAACGTTAAACGCTCCTGAGTACGCGTAACATTAAGTTCATTCTCCATAAGATAAGGAGAAGTGGGCTTTACCAGCATCGGATTGCCGCCCAGCCTGTAAGAAGCGTTATGATCGCGGTGTTCATGAGACATAACCACTATATCAGCATCTAAGGTGGGGAACTGATAGGGTATGTTGCTGGCGTAGGGGTCTAAGACCAAGGCAGTGCCCTTGGAAGAACGGATGTAGAAGCTAGAATGACCTAAGTACCTAATAAACATATGACAACATTATCCGCTTTACAATATATTTTTCCTAACCCTAAAAAACATGAGTGCCCAAAAAGCAAATTTAAGCCCCAATCATATACGGCTCGGAACTAGTTTTTTATAAAAAATTAGCGAACCAACCTGAACTACTCTACAAATTAGCCTGCTGACAGCTGCAAGGGGCTCCGCGGGAATAAACCGCAGCCAACTACAGGATAATCAGACAGTCTATCTAGAGAAATCAGCCTCAAGTTCACTAAACTGACTTAGAGGGCGTTTCCACCGGAGCGACCATAAGAACCAATTCTTTATTAACCGCAATAAAATCCAGAGTATCTACCGGCTGGCCGCTAACAGGATCAAAAAGAGTAGCGTTAGTCAGAGGAATAAACCCACGCTCACGATTTATTTCATCGAGAAGTCTACCGCCAGGCACCACATGCATATCACCTTCAAGACGATAAGAAGTAGTCAGAACAATTACGGGAACTTTTTCTTTTACGGTCTTTACCGCCATAATAACCCTCCTGGATAAACGCTTCAGCCCGAAATTGCGCCCAGCTCTCCTAATTTGCAGAGAAATAAGCTTAAAGCAGCTTTTCTAAGGCGCACAAGCTACCAAAGACTAAACAAAAAAAACGGTCGGCCCACCCACAGAGAAGAGATAGAAACGATTGAAAAAATGATCCAATCGCACTGTAACGCTTACCACTCTCTGTTTTTTTTAAGCTGCCCGCAGCTGACTTCGGATGCAGTGCTGAAACGTTTGGCAATTTTGTCAAATATTATATTCCTCCTGCCAATATATGAAATTAACCCAGGCTGAAGGACAATATACACTACCTAAATAAGCGGGATTTTAAGTACAAAGACAGAATGTACAGCGGTTATGTTTGATCAGCTGGATAATTGTGCTGCCGCGAGCAGACTTAAATCTTTTGGCCCATTCGATATGCGTCCTATGTTCGGGGGCTTTGCCTTATTTAAAGACGGCGTCTATTTCGGAGTGGCTTCCCAAGGTAATCTGTTCTTCCGCGTCAGCGAACGCACACGCCCCAAATATGAGGCCCTGGGGGCTACCCCCTTTGTTTCCGGAGGGCGCTATACTTTTGCTCATACCTACAGCGTGCCTCAAGCTGTCATCGACAATGAGACGGAACTGCTTAAATATGCGCAAGAGGCCTGGAAAGAAGCTTGCCGCTAATTTGAGCCCAATACCGCCAGTTTATTGCATAATTAGCAGCTGCATTTCTGCAGGAAGGCTTATTTTGAGTTAGAAATTTTGGAGATCTATCGATCGTCAAATAGCAGCAGCTATTTTTATTCCTTTTATGAGGTGTTCCTATGGGGAGATTTACCGGACTTCTCGGTATGCTATTTATTCTAGGAGTTGCTTACTACTTCTCCACTAACCGCAAAGCTATAAATTATAAAACTGTCGGTGTCGGACTAGGACTTCAGGTAGTTCTTGGTTTATTCGTTCTGAAAACCAAGATCGGCCACGATATTTTTGCTTTCTTGGGTCACTTAGTTAATAAGCTTCTCGAATTTACCAATGAAGGCTCCCACTTTGTCTTCGGCGCTCTCGTACCTCTCAATGGAGAGGGATCGTTGGGCATGATCTTCGCTTTCCAAGTACTGCCAGCCATTATTTTTGTTGGCTCCTTAGCCTCAATAGCCTACTACTTGGGCATTATGCAGTTTATCATCAAAATAGTGGCCAAGTTAGTAGTTCGCTTTATGAATACTTCCGGTGCAGAAAGTCTCTATGCCATAGGTACAGTTTTTGTAGGTCAAAGTGAGGCTCCGCTTCTAGTTCGCCCTTACTTAGAAAAAATGACCCGCTCCGAGCTCAACACTATTATGACTGGCGGTATGGCCACTATCGCCGGTTCCGTTCTATTTGCTTACGTAGGCATGCTCGGTCCGGAATGGGCTCCTCACATTATTACCGCTTCTATTATGGGCGCCCCCGCTGGTTTAGTTCTCTCCAAAATTCTCTGTCCAGAAGAGGGCACTCCTGAAACTTCCGGCGTAGTCGAACTCAAAACTGAGTGCAAAGAAAAGTCTATTATCGAAGCAGCTTCCAAGGGCGCTATCGATGGCATGCACTTAGCTTTCATCGTAGGTACGGTTCTTATCGCTTTCATAGCTATTATCGCCACTGTTAACGGCTTCCTCGGTTATGCTGGACATGTTTGTGACGTCATAGCCGGTTGGTTCGGTCAAACTTTCCTTTATGCTGATAAAATTTCTATTCAGAGTATTTTAGGTTGCATTCTCTGGCCAGTGGCTTGGCTTATCGGCGCTCCGGCTGCCGACGCTAGCATTGTCGCTTCCCTTATTGGTGAAAAACTTGTGTTAAACGAGTTCGTAGCCTATTCCGACTTACTTAACCACATGACCATCGGAGACAAAGCCGCCACTTTACAAGAACTCAGCCAAAAAGGCAAGCTCATTGCCACCTTTGCCCTCTGCGGTTTTGCTAACTTCTCCTCCATTGGCATTAATGTAGGATGCATTGGCGGCTTGGCTCCCAGCCGTCAGTCTGAATTGGCCACTCTGGGTGTACGGGCTATGTTCGGCGGCGCCATGGCTTCCATGATGACTGCTTGTTTAGCCGGCATTCTTATGTAAGTTATTTCCTGTATATATAGTAACGGTCAATATACTTGAAAGAGTGCCTCTGCCTCGCCTAAGTGAGAAGGCGCTCTTTTTTGTCTGCCTCGACAAAATAAAATAATTTTTTCAGCTAATATTGAATAAAAATTTATTTCTTGTACCCATTTATCGATGTAAAAAGGCTACAAAGAAATATTAAATTAACTAAATATATTTATAAATTTAACAAAAACGATATACAATATTTGGGAAATTATTTATTGTTTAGATTTTATAGGCTATTTTTTAATTGTTAATATAGCTGTTTTACAGTAAAATTATATAGGGTTTATAAGATTTACGACCAACTTAGTTGGAGAAAGAGTCTTTTGTATTGTGCCTAATTCCGGAACTTCAGCAGAACATAAAAATGTAGACAGCTCCGCTTCCGGGCAGAGATCCGATAATGTTCTTCATTTTGCTGAATACAAAAATACGGTATTTCGTCGTTACTGTCGTATGGCAGATAGTCTGCACAGCCGAGGCAAATACGAAGAAGCGAAGTCAGTTTGGAACAAAGCCATAGTTCTTAATCCTGACAATGCTGATGTTCACATCGAATTTGGCGTAACTTTGGCAGAAATTGGCGACATAGAGGGGGCTTTAGATCAATTCAGTCAGGCCGCAATTCTAGAGCCAGACAATCTAGACGCCAACTATCTGCTAGGCATGGCCCATTTTCAGCTAGAGAATTTTGATCAGGCCATAAAGTGCTGGAAGCATTGTCTAGTGAATAAATCGGGGCTCTTAGAAGATGAAGACAGCCTACATATGTGCTTAGCAGAAGCTTACCGAGCGTCAGGCAAACCGCATAAAGCTATCAGACAGCTGAACCATATTTTAGAGCATAACCCAATTGACATAGACGCCTACAATTTGTTAGGCATGCTGTTCTTTGAAATCGGCGAACGAGCCTTATCTATAGACGCCTTAAAAAGGGCTGTAGCTTGTAACCCCAATTTTTACCGTTCCCACTTAAATTTAGGAGTAGTATATTTCGGCTGCGGCATTGTCGATTTTGCTATTCACGAATTTAAAAGATCTTGCCAATGCAACCCTAAAGACGCCGATTCTTTCTACAATTTAGGACGGTCTTTAGCCATTAAAGGCGATCTAAAAGAAGCATGCTTAGTTCTAAACAAATCTTTAGAGTTATCACCTGATCAGCCGGACAGCCTAGACTTCCTAGGCAACCTCGAACTTATGCAGGGCAAGTTTGCTGCTGCCAGATCGCATTTTAAAAAATTATTAGAAATTGTTCCCAACAATGTCAATGCTCTCTGCTCTATAGCCGAAGCAGAACACCGCCAATACAACTACCAAGAAGCAGAGGGATACTTGCTTCAAGCTCTAAAATTAAATCCAGAGAATCCAATTGTGCACTATTCTCTAGCTCTACTTTATAGAGATCAGAATAAGAAGCTTCCCCTAGCAGCGGAACACATGCGCCTGGCTACGGAACTGCAGCAAAATAATCCAGTATATCAGTTAATTTACGGAGATATTTTAGCTGAGAGCAATAAAGAGGGCACAGCCCAAGATGCCTGGGAAAAAGCGGTTGAGCTCGATCCAGCTTTAGCTGACGACGTCCGCTCGCGGCTGAAAAAGCTTAACAGCCCCCACAATTAAATTATAGCGGTTAATTTTTCAGCAGGCCAAACAGTTTTATTGACTAATTAGCGGTAGTTTTTACTAGACTATTACGATGAATGCATATTTTTGCTCATGTAAATAGAGTAAATTTAAGATCGGCCATTCAAGTCTTTTGAGTTTATACCAGGCTTATAAAAAAATGAGCTGTTAGATGCACAAAACTGCCGGAAAGATATTTACTATATGAATATTTCACTTTTGCACGACGGTAAGTTGCTATTTATTATGATTTTAGCTGCCGTCGTTTCCATGCTGACCACTCTCAATACAGCCGCTCGCCCAGCGGCTATCCGAACTAAGCAAGTTGCTCTTTCTCTGTCCGTATCTTCTATATTTTTCATGTTTACGCGCTTTGCCAATCTATTTTATCTGCCTATCTTAGGCAAATATGTAGACCAAGCGGTGCAAATAGGCAACGTCAACATACTCTATGAACAAATTCAATGGGTAGTATTTGGATCGGCTATGGGAGCTCTACTATCATGGTTGATGCTGCCAACTTTTTCTGCAATCTACGAACGGGGCATAGCTGGCATAAACACCCGCGGTTCCATGTTGAAAATGCTTTTAGCCCTACCTTCCCTGCGCGGACTAAAAGCTCTAATTAGCTGCCTGCGCTCTCCTGCGGAGCTTAAAGAATGGGCCTGTCCAGCTTCCACAAGTGCCACAGAGAAACCCTTTGAGCTGCCCTGGGATCTGCTAAGTTGGAATGTTTTTGCTACAGCCGTCTGGACAGTAGGGGCTTTAGCGGCCTTACAAGTCAGTGCTATTTTCCCCGATCTAGCAGCTACAGCAGTGCTACTTTCCGGTTTAGTTAACTCTTTTGCAGCTATAGCTTTCAGTCTATTTGTCGATCCTAAAGCCGCCGTAATTACCGATCAAGCTGTCGATGGACAGCGACCCGCCAGCCATGTTTTACAGTTAACCTTTCATTTGGGACTGGGCAATTTTATAGGCGGACTGTTGGGGCTATTCACTTTTCCTCTGGCTATTAAAATGATCAGCTGGGCCACTGAAAAACTCGGACACGCCCAAATGGACGAAAATATGTGGCTAGTCGTTGGTCTTAACATAATAGTTACTTGTTTAATGTGCACTTCGTTAAGTTCACGAGTCTCAGCCGTTATTACTAAAAATGTGGCCACTTCATTGGCTATTTACAATGTCTTCTTTTTAATTACCCGCCTCACGACTCAAGTGTACGCCCCTATTTTGGGTTCAGTACGCGACTCTGTAGTAAAAGGTTCAGCTTCAGCGGCCGAGCTTTTGCCACTTTTTCGCTGGGTGATCGGAGGAGCCACCTTAGGTACTCTGCTAGGATGGCTTTTAATGCCTACTTTTGTAGCAGTCTACAATACCGCTATTCAAGCCTTAGAAAAACGCGGTGGCTCCATGGCTACTCTGATAAAAGATCTGTTTAAACCTGATAATTGGATAAAAATCTGGAACTGCCGCCGAGTGCCTTCTAATTTTGGGGTCATATGGTCAGACTTGAAAAAACTGCCTAAAGGTTTTTTAACAGCCAACGTCTTCGTAGTTGGAGTGCACGTCATTGGCGTATTGGCAGCTATTCAGGCTGGCGCCGAACTTACCGGCCATTTAGCCCGAACAGCTACCTTGCTTTCATCAGTGATTAATGGCGCTGCCACAATTTTATGCAGTGTAATTGTCGATCCGACCGCGGCCAAAATTACAGATGAAGCGGTTCACTGTCAACGCTCTCTCCATGAAGTGGAAGCTATGGCCATATTCCTATGTTGGGGCTCTATTTTAGGTACAGTTCTTTCACAAATTCTCTTCACGCCCAGCGTACAAATTATTATTTTAGGAGCTAAAATATTAGAAGCCGTATTCTAAAGAAAGTGCAGTAAGCAGCACATGGACAAAAAACTTACCAATGTAATGCGAATTTTAAAACAAAAAAAAGTACCCTTCATTGAGCATACTTATACGGCAAATCCCTCGCTTAAGGCTGAAGAAATAGCGGCTGAAGTAGGCCTGCCTGCGGAAAGAGTCTTCAAAACTTTAGTTACTGTAGGAAAAAGCGGCGGACATTATGTTTTTGCTGTCCCGGCCAACAGCCATTTAAATTTGAAAAAAGCCGCAGCCACCGTAAAGGAGAAATCAATAGAGATGATCCCGCAAAAGGATCTGCTTCCTCTAACAGGATACGTTCACGGAGGTTGCTCGCCTATAGGTATGAAGAAAAATTTTCCGGCTCTTATCGACGAAAGCTGTCTTAAATTTGCTACTAT
Organism: Candidatus Bruticola sp.; assembly: GCA_051874735.1. Lineage (GTDB taxonomy): Bacteria > Vulcanimicrobiota > Xenobia > Xenobiales > Xenobiaceae > Bruticola. Next base: position 36,508 of record JBJEGD010000006.1, read on the forward strand.
TGCCATAAGTGCCGGCAAAGTCGGCTTTCAGGTAGAGATAGACCCCCGTCTGCTAGGTCTGGCCACAGCCTCTTTAGTTTAACAGGCTTCCAGTTAAGAAATTAATAAATCTCAAATATTAGATAAAAGAAAAGCCTCTGGTTCAGAGGCTTAATTTTTTACCTAAAAGCGTGATTGACAGCTTTCAAAATTTATTTAGTTATCTGCTTTAACCAAGACGCCACTTTAGTAGAAGCAGAATCTAAGTCATGGTAGTAAATAGCCAAACCTTCAGTTACAGAAGCCTTAGGAGCAGCTTTTTGAATATCTCTGATACCAGTCATACCGCTGCCTCCGTGAGTACTGAAAGGAGCAATAGTTTTTCCTACCAAGTCAACTTTTTCTACAAAAGAGAGAACAACCATTGGACAAGTATACCACCAACAAGGATAACCTATATAAATCGTATCGTACTTACTAATATCGGGCATACTTCCCTTGAACTGAGGCCGCTCACCGCTATTTTTTTCCTTTTTAGCTTGATCAGTGCAAGCTTGATAGTTGGCGGGGTAAGCTTTGATCGTTTCCAGTCGGAAGAGATCTGCTCCAGTCTGTTTAGCAATTTCTTCAGCAACACGCTTGGTATTGCCACTATAAGAGAAATATACTACTAAAGCTCGCGAGCTATTTGGTTGTTTCTTAGCTTCAGTTGTGTTTGCAGCGACCATCTGCACAGCTGTGTTATCGTTACCCAACTGAGACATAGAATTAGCCTTATTAGTTTCTGGAACAGGACTTTTACTGCAAGCTGGCAAGCTGAGCATAATAAACAGAGCTGCGGCGAAATAAATAAGCGAACTTTTCATTTTTATAACCTCATTAATAAAATCGCCGAAAATTAAAAAAGACGCTATGTTCAAAATTTCTTTAAAGAAAGCACCTGCGTCTTGTCTTCACACCCCTGGGTTATTCTAAAACGTAAAGTTAGCTTTAGGTCAAGATTCCCATCCCAATTTTATTTCAATTGCTTTAAACTGGCAGCGGCTCCCTTAACATATTTGTAAGGCAGATTGACGCCTGTAAAACGACAGTAGCTACAAGGCTCCCACTCTATCCAATCGCTGTAAAAGTCGGCCTTATTTTTACTGGAGGAACGCTTTAAATAAGCTGTACCAGAGCCATAAAGAGCATTCTTGACCGTATAGCTGTCGTAACCGCTCTTTAACTGGATATCACCTATACCACCATTGGCCCCTTCAACAATCAACTCACCGTCTCCCGGAAGAAGCGTATAAGTAAGTTTATAAGTATAAGCCTGTCCGTATGAATTTATCTGTACTGAACTGAGAACTAACTGGTTATCTTGAGGGTAGTAAAAAATAGCACAGGGCAGCATTTTCAACAAAGCGGCCTGCTTTTTACTGAAAGTAGAATTGTAAGCGTCTGAATCGGCTTGAGAGATTAAAGAAGAGGTGGAAATATCGAAATACCCAACAGCAGCTGGATCAGCTGTACGACAATCAGCTGCAGAACTAAACATAAGACATAAAGCGATGCTGCTTAGTAGCCAAACGCACTGTTTCATAAATTTCTCCATTCTGAATCTTAAGGTGTTCTGAATCTTAAGGTAGAGAATTACTCAAGCTCCAATAAACCATCAACTATTTTTTTTATAAAGCGATCCGCCATAGCCTTGCCAGAAAAGCTGTAATAAGCACCGGGACGCCAAGTGCGGATCCATTGAGCTTTAAAGCTGACTCCTTCAGCAGAATCGGCAGGATATATTTCAGCCGTGCCTTTACCGTAAAGAATATTGCTAAAATTTACTTGTCTTTCTCCAGGCATAATATCACCGACTCCTCCGTTGCAGCCGCATATTTGCACTTTTCCTCCCATACCATTGGAATAAGTCAGCACATAAGAGGCCCCCAGAGGGGAAACATAATCGACGTCGACACTGGTGAGCTGTAAATCTTCATCCATGCCACAGTAATAAAAGACGGGGAAAGGCAAAGCTTTCAACTGCTCTATTTGCTGCTCATTCATTTTTTTAACCTTCCTAAGCAAAAATATTCAACGGAGTTAGGTTCACTTTCTCGGAAAGAAAGTTTTTTTTCGTTTTATTACGAGCAAAAGCCTGCTGACCTGAGTCCAGCTTACCTCCTCCGGCTAAGCTTACTTATTTATGAATGTCCCTGTTCGGCCAGCTCAACGCGCTCTACTTCACTGCAGAGGATAGAACGACATTGGCTGGGATCCTGAGCAAAACGAATCCACAATTTTCCGGCAGCAATAAAAGTTACATTACCCAAACCGTATACTTTATGTCGGACAGTACATCCGGGAGGGAATTGCACAGCAATTGTACGTCGGCGGAAGGCTCTCTCTTTCGGAGGCAAAACGGTAATCTGCCGCTCGGAGACGGTACCTTCTTTACAGTACTTTTCTTTTAATTCATCATTAGGAGCCCGGAAAGGCTGGCCGGAAGTCAGTTTTTTCTCAATAGCTCTGGCTTTCCAACCGCTACTGCTCTTAACTTCAATCTGATTTAAGGGCATTTCATAGACAAAGCGAGATAATTCAACATCTTGATCGCCGCGCTGGCAGGCTGAGGTTAAATAAAGCATATCTTTAGCTCTAGTTAAACCAACATAACAGAGGCGGCGCTCTTCCTCAATTCCTTTATCTCCGTCGCTCAGCGAGCGGTGATGAGGCAAAGAACCATCTTCCATGCCAACTAAAAAGACCACTGGAAATTCCAAACCTTTGGAAGTGTGAATAGTCATCAGCACTAGACTATCTTTTTTATCTTCGCCGCTGTCGAATTCATCGCGTCCGGAAATTAAAGATATTTCGTTTAAAAAAGTGTGCAAAGCAGATTCTCCGTTGTAAGAGCTACTTTGCATATCTCTGGCAAAACGCTTGTCAAAGTCAGCCAACACTTCGAGCAGTTCCTTAATATTTTCACAGCGTTCTTGATCTTCTTCCAGTTCACTGGTCATCAATCTCTCTTGATAGCCAGTCTCTTCCAAAATAAGACGCACTAAATTGATCAAGGAACAATCTGGAGCGGCAGCCAAACGGCTGAATTCTTGTAAACTGTCGTAAAGTTTGCGACAACGACCCGCATAAGCCGGAGGCACATCAGCCTGATCAGCCAAGCCTAGAACGTGCATAATAGGTATAGAGCGGCTGGCTGAATAAGCAACTATTTTGGCCAAAGTACTTTGACCTAAACCGCGGGTATTCTGAATAATACGTCCTAAAGCTACCGAATCGCTAGGATTACCCAACACATACAAATAAGCTAAAATGTCGCGTATTTCTCGGCGATCGTAGAAGCGATGACCACCTACAATTTGATAGCTCATGCCCTCTTCTCTGAGCAGAATTTCTTCAAAAGCGCGACTTTGGAAATTAGAACGATACAAAATAGCTATATCAGAATAATTATAGCCGCACTGCTGCACCAGCAATTTACAAGCTTGAATTACGAAAAGGGCTTCGCTGCGAGAATCGTCAGTAATATATATGTAAGGCAAAGCTCCATCAGTGCGGCTGCTCCACAAATTTTTAGATTTGCGATCAGAATTGTGACTGACAACAGCGTTAGCTACATTTAGTATCTGCTGAGTTGATCGGTAATTTTGTTCCAACTTAATTACTTTAGCATCGTGAAAATCTTTTTCAAAACGCAAGATAATGGAAATATCTGCTCCTCGGAAGCCGTAAATACTTTGGTCGTCGTCACCAACTGCGCAAAAATTGCGGTCTTCGCCCAAAAGCAGGCGCAACAGCTCGTATTGCAGTGGATTTACATCTTGAAATTCATCAACCATAATGTAGCGCAGATGGCGTTGATATTTTTCGCGCACTTCGGGATGATTAATAAACAACTCAGTGGCATAAACCAAAATATCGTCAAAATCGAGGGAATCATTTTCACGCAGACGCTGATTATACGCTTTATAGACAGGAATAAGAGTGCGCTCCTGAAGCAAAAGAGGACTAAGATCTTCAGGCTTGCGCCGGGCATTTTTACAACGGCTGATGGAGGTCAGAAAATCGACAGGCGTATGTTTTTGTCCGTCAATATTCAGATCTTTAAGTATAGAACGCATTAAAACTATCTGCGACTCAGTATCGTAAATAGAAAAACTGGAACTGACGTCTAAATATTTAGCTTCGCGACGCAGCCAACGGGCACAGACCGAGTGAAAAGTACCAGTATTAGGAAAGAACCCACTGCCACATAGACCTTCTATACGCTCTACCATTTCACGAGCAGCCTTATTAGTAAAAGTAACTGCTAAAATTTGTGACCGCTGCGCTAAACCCGATTGTAAAATCCAGGCAATACGTTTAGTTAAAACTGTAGTTTTACCACTGCCAGCTCCAGCTAAAATCAGCAAAGGCCCTTCAGTAGTCGTTACAGCCTCTGACTGCTGCGGATTTAACCCTTCTAAAATAGAATCATTAAACATATATATTAGCTACATCTTCCAAGTTGATACAAAAAAAGCCCACTAAAACGCCTTATTTTTCAGCAGATAAGATTTTTTATCAATTATGCAGTTTTATTTTATATCCGAAGCGTCTGTTCAGAAAAGTAAGCAGAGCCGGCATAAACACAGCAGAACTAACTAAATTAGCTCCCATTCCCAAAGTCATAACCAACCCCAAAGTCGCTACTCCTTGATGATTGGCGGAAATCATGGTGGCAAAACCGATCATAGTAGTTAAGGCTGAAAGTGTAATAGATGGGCCAGTAGAATGACTAAATATTTCATTACTTCCTTCTTCAGAAACTCGGTGAATAATATGTATGCCAAAAACTAAACCTATGCCCAGAATAAGCGGAAGGGCTAAAAAATTAGCGCTGTTAAAATCGCAGCCTAACAATCCCATCAGCCCTACCATCCAAACAATACCCAAAACCTTAGGCAGCAGCGAAAGCAAAGCGGCTCCAATTTTTCTAAAATGGATAAATAGCAGCGCCCAAATAGCGCACAGAGCCCAAGTTCCGGCCTTTTCATTCGATTCCCGCAATTCCTGACAATCGTAATAAGACATAACCGGCATGCCGACAACTTTAGGATCGACACTCTGTATATCATGCACAAAACGCTCTTGGGCAGGACGTTCCCAAATATTTCCTTTAGGGAAAATACGGACTTGAATTAAACCGGTTCGACCTACTTCCCTACGGCGCAAGTCGTCAGGGATATCATCAACACTAAGCGGCGGAACGTCTTTCTGCGCGTGCATAAACTCTATAATTTGCGTCAAACTGCGATAAAAATTATCCTCAAAAGCATTTAGTCCGTCTTCAATGGGTCCCGGTCCCATAGATGACATAATACTGAATAATTTATTAATTTTATTCTCCAAACGAACAGCAGCAGCTCTGACTTCAGAAGCAGGATTTGTCTTCATTTTATGCAGATAGGCTCGCAGCTGCTGATCGTGTTTTTCCGCCGTCTCTCCTAACGCTCGAAAATCAGCTATCCGGCTAACCTCAGCATCACGCACTATAGGCTCAGGTAAAGGAATAGCAGAGGCAGTGCTAACTATACGACGCAAATAAGGAAACTTTTTATCGTAATCGCTGGGCACTAACATAGCCACAGTCTCCACACTAGAAACACTGGGCAATTGGGAAAATTTTTCAGCTAAACTGCAAGCTTCCGCCACATTTTCAGCCAGAGATATACCGCAAAGAAGAGAGTGCTCACTGGAATTAATTAAATGCATTTCAGTACGCACCGACTGTAGCCCCTTAGCCTGCAAATTTAGTAAATTATAATCGTACTCTACGTTGCGCCCAAACCAAAGAGCTGCCGCAGTAGCTAGAAAACTAATCGCTACTACCCAAGAGGCCCGCTCCATCAAATATTTTTCCAAATTAGCCAAAAAAGCGAATCCAGAGATACCTTTGGCTTCATAAATATTATTTTTATGTTCAGTAATAAAAATAAGCGAGGGCAAAACTAACATCATGGCCGTATAGCATAACAATATGCCGCTTCCAGCAATGATGCCTAATTCTGCGATCCCTGTAAAGTCAGTAAAAGCCAACACATAAAAAGCTAAGGCTGTGCTAACGGCGCCAGTAAAATTTTCGTAGCCAGCCCCCAGCATAGTAGCCTGCATAGCAGCCAAAATATCGCCACTTTGCATACACTCTTCTTCGTATCGGTACAGGAAATGAATACCGAAATCGATACCCAATCCCATAAGTATGGTGGCAAAAGTTACAGTCAGCAAGTTAAGATGGCCTATAGCGGCGGTCGTAAACCCCATAGTCCATCCGATGCCTATTATAAGCCCAAAAACAGCCATCAGAGGCTTATAAATTTCGCGGAAAGCCCAAACAAAAATTAGAGCGATTAGCACTAAAGAAGTTAGAGCCGAATTCATAGAATCTTCAGTTGAAGACTGAGCTTCATCAACATTCAGTACCAATTCTCCAGTTAGTCCTACCAGAACTCTCGTATGGCGCCGCTCTAAACTTTCTAAAATTTCTCTAATGCGCCCTACCGCTCTAGATACAGACTCATCAGCACTTTCTCCCTCGCGGTAGACAGGACGACACAGCAGTGTATAAATTTTGCCGTCAGAGATGGTGTTATACTGAACAATTTCCCCCTTATTAAACATACTCTCGATAGCCTCTCGGCTGTCTGTATCCTGAGAATCTATTTTCTGGGAGATTATATCCAACCAGGGAGAACGAAAATGGCATCGCCCTCTAGTTTCCATGCTCTCAATCAAACTGTCGGCAAAACGTTCCACAAAAGGCATTAACTCCTTAAGCTTCTGCGGATCATTAAGCTCTGCAGAATTACCTACAGCTGACCAATCTGGAGCTTGCTGCACTAGTTTTATTAAACTTCCGGCTTTAGCTAAGGCGGTTAAACTATGACTGTAACTTTGAAGATTATCGGCAATACTGCGCAGCTGCTCAACATCTAAATAGTGAAAAGCGTAACTGCGCAAAAAAGTTACATCTACTTTTTCAAAAACATCTTTGAAAATTTCCGGCTCATCGCGGAGACGATTAGCTAAATCGTCAATAAAAGCCCGGCGTTCCTGAGCAGTGCCATCTTCAACAATGACGACAATATCTTCAGAACGTGGAAAATCGTGAGTATACCGATCTTGATCCCGCTGCAGACCGTCTGAACGCTTAATTAAATTGGCCTGATCGGCATCAAAGGTCAGGAACTTGGCAGTATAACCCATGCAAAGCAAGCAAGTTATCAGGCTAAAAACGATAATCAGACGCGGAAAACGAAAAGAAAGGGCGGTCAACCGCTTTAAGCCTCGGTAAACCAAACCATTTTGTTTTAAATTTGCTGATTCCGAAGCTGTACTCTTTTTTTCCTGTTGGGCAACATCTGCCGACTCAGAGCTCTTTGCACACATAACTTAAAGATTATTCAACCAATGGGAATTTTCTAAAACGGCCCCTAAGGAACGTAAATTATTCATATTAAATATATGCCTGAAGCTCAAATCCCAGCGTCCACAACAAGCGGCATGGACAGCATCGGCTACTGAAACAGCACAGTGCTGCATAACACTGGCGTCGCGGTAACAATCGATCATACACTCAGTGCAACCATCGCGAATCATTTGGCTGCCGTTAAATTCGCAGACATGGCACATAGGACGTCGCCAGTTGCAGCAGCGCCACAACTGTAAATCCCAATCTAAATAGAACTGCTTAAAACCTCCTAGACAAACGAAATTCTGGGGTTCTTTATTCAAATACCTATGCATATCCATCATAGAAGCGGTAGGATTAAGCACGCGGTATGATTTTTTTAGATCGATAACTTCATCTATCAGCTTATGCATTTCCTCAGGAGTATAATTAACTAATTCAGAATCTTTGCAACCTAGATAGTTGGAATCCAAGTTAATCAAAGGGAAAGAGAAAGTCACCGCTTCGAAGCCCATGCGCTCAAGTGTGCGCGGAAGTTCAGATAGAGGGCCCAGAATTTTACTCAGAGTTACAGAGGCCACCCGCCCGACTTTATGCTGCTTAAAAATATCATTAGCGGCAGTGATGCGCTCTGTAACTCCAGGCAAACCGCGATTTTTCTCACTGACAGACGTATCGGCAGAATCAACAGAAATAATAACTTCGTGCAGCCCATTTTCAATCAGACTGTGAACTTTATCCGGCGAAAGAGTTGATCCGTTAGTAACAATCAGACAATCCATACCTAAATCGCGGCTATGGGCCATAAACTGTTCTAAGTGAGGATTAAGCGTAGGTTCGCCTCCGGTGAAAATAAGGAAACGTACGCCATTTCTGTACAAACAATCTATAGCATTCAAACCGGCCGACAGCTTGACAATCGTTTTAGTCTGTCCCTGTTTTAGAGCGTTTTCGCGAGAGAAATTACAAAATTCGCACTTAGCGTTGCAAGCGTTAGTAATGGCAAACTGACAAGTAGAAGGACCGCCGTCTAAAAATACCTGTTTGACAATTTCTTTCCAATTCACTTTTCTATCCTCCGCTGCCTTTAAGCAGCTGAAATTCAACAGCAGATCAAACGGCTTGCTGCAGAAATAAAATACTTAAGAGAGCACGACCACCACTATTCCACAGAAGATAATCAAAGTTCCAGCCCAGCGCAGCGGCGATACATGTTCATGAAGATAAATTTTAGCCAAAAAGGCGTTAATTATGTAATTTAATGCAGTCAGAGGCAGAAGCAGGGAGAGATCGGCCATAGACAGCATAACCAGCCAAAGTACAAACGACAAAGTCAACAAACCTGCTCCGGCCAACACATAAACATTGGTCAAAACCGAACGCACTATACGCCAAATGTCACGCAGACTGCGGACAGAGGAATCGATAGAACGCATCCCCTTAGAAACAAAAATATCCGCTACAGCTGTAACACTGACTCCAGTAAGAATTAAACCTAAAACTTTAATCATAGGAATATACCCCATTCGATTTGCGATCTTGGTCTGCCTGTTTCAAAATTGTAAAGAGCCGGGCCGACTTCTGCACAGTCACTCAACAGCCTTTTTAACTCGCCAACATTTTTTTTCCAGTCTATGGCTAAAACAGGTATTTAAGCAGCTTTTAAAGAAATCAGTTCTGGAAAAAACAAGTTTTACGAACGACGAAAGGGAAAAGTGTTAGCTTTGCGCAGGCTTTTATTGTTACTTTCTGCCGTAATTGTAGCTGCAGGACTGACGATTGTCGGCCCCAGCCAAAAAGCTTCGGCTCAAGAATCTTCAAATAATTCACTCATATTAATCCAATCTGAAATTGCTGGTACCCAGGTTTTCGGCAGCGGTGTTATAGTATTGACTGGCCGTGATGCCTGCCAAGCTGTAACTAGCTACGAAGCTATAAAGGGAGCAGCTAGAATTACCGCCTTAGCTGCTGGCTATTCTCCAGTTCCTGCTAAATTGCTCCGTTTTGCCCCTGAAGCCAACATAGCCTTATTGGAAATTCCTATTCCCAATCTGCCGGCCGCCAAGATCGGGGACAGTGACGTTGTTAAAGGTGATACGCCTATTGCCATTAACTACACTTCTCCCATCGTAAACAGCGATATGGCATCTTCTTTTGAAATAGGCAAAATCGGCGGCAACGTTATAGACACCATCAGCCGTCCCGGCGGTACGGTTATGCGTCTGCAGTTAGCTACGGTACTGCACGACGACACTAGCGGAGCTCCAGTTTATCTGCCCAACACCAACGAGCTGGTTGCCATAGCTCTATCTTTAGAAGCTTCTTCTGGGCGTAATGATATGCGCTTTGCCATTCCTATTTCTATGGCTGGGGCTTTGTCTCCTAATATCAAAAGTTCTCCCGATTCCACAGCTAATATCAGAGTACTTAACGGTGAAGAAGCTCCAGTTTTGGAAGGTAGCCCTGGAACTGAGCAACAGGAAGAGGGCAGCATGGCTGTGCCTATTATGGTAGGTGCAGCGGTAGTCATTATACTTGGCGGCGCAGCTTACTTTATTTTAGGAGGCAAGAAGAGTAAGGCTTCTGAGCCTTTTTCCGTACTGCCTATTCTGCCCGATGATGTGGCTATGGCCTTCGTGACTGCTGACGGCAAACTGCTGGACTTCCCTAAAGACACTGTTACCATTGGACGCGCTCAAAATAACGACTGGTGCTTCTCTGAATCTAGCGTTTCCGGACGCCACGCCCGCATCCGCAAAAGCCGCGACGGCTCCAGCTACGAACTGGAAGATCTTGGCAGCAGTTACGGTACTTTTATACGCGGACGGCGAGTAGGACGAAGCGACGTCATCCATCCAGGAGATATTATCCGCTTCGGCGATGTTACTCAAATAAAGTTGCTCACCCGCGCTGAATCACAAGCCAAAAATGCCGCCAAATCTACGCAGGGTGAATGAAACTTGAATAAGAAGTAAGTAGCTCCCCTTTGTGGAAGCTTGCAATCTAAAGCCTCAACGGGGATATCCCTTTGAGGCTAAATTTTTTTAGGAGGAATTCGTCAATATGGATGCTCAACTTACTAAGTACGATGTTTTTTTAGCTGTTGCTGGGCGCAAAAAACCTATAAGTAAAGAGGCTCTAGTCAAGACCTTATGGCTGGACAACACCAACCTTTTAGATGAGCATCTAAATTCGCTTCTTAAAGAGCAGCTTTTGCATACCACTCCAGAAGGATACACTAAAGGCTCCAGCTCCCAAGGACAGGCTTTGCTCGAACTCATCATGCTGTCTGTAGCTTACGAATACGATTACAATTTGTATTTATCTCAGCCTTCCCTCGATTTTCTGAAAGCTGTCTATAAGCGCAGCTGTTTTACAGCACGAGATTTGGAATCTCTGCCAGATTGGCGCATCTATCTCTACCATCTGATGAAAGATCAGTTGATCCTCTTCCTCAGTTACGATCCTCCGTCAATGCGTTTAGCTAGCACTCTCTTTTTCGATTTAATCTGCAGCTGCTTCAATATTAAGCCCAAAACTAAACTCTTCGATACAAAAATAGATTTTAATAAAATTATTATCAGCAAGCAGACGGCTAAGCGTATCAAAGATATCTCACAAATATCCTTAGGCTCTCACTTTATATTTGATGATCAGCATAAAAACTACAATGTTGGCCTGCCTAAAATGCAGCGTCTTATTTCTTTTGATATACTTCCCGAGCAGGAAGAGATGTTCGATAAACAATCTAAGGTCAGCTTCGATCGAGCTAAGGAGCAGGTAACGCGCAACTCTATCCAGTTAAAAAAGCATATGACTGTCAACATAATAAAGGAATATCACACTTTAGTTACAGCTGGTTTAAACATTTCCGATCAGTATCGCGATTTTAACGTAGAAATTAAGGCAAATCCGTACTTCAAAACGGCTGATTGGAAGAAAGTACCTAAACTAATGGATAAGCTTATAGAAGATTACGGTGCTGTTTACAAAGCTTCCAAAAATATTTTTGATGCTATCAACTTAGCTTCCTTTTTCTACAATGAACTTATCCATATCCATCCTTTTGAAGATGGCAACAGTCGAACCGCTTTTTTATGCATGCTTCATATTATGAACTTGTTCAGCTTCAGCATATCATCCGTTCCCCCTTGTTTCGATTACAGCTTTATTCAAGCTACTAAAGGCCAAAAAAAGCGCAACGATAAAGAGTTATCAGACCTTTTAAAAGAAGTCTACATAGTAATTCTTGAACAAGAAGAGTTCCAAATCATGACTAAACTAGCTGCAGAACGATAGTTTATGGCCAGACATAATAAAGGAGAACTTATAGATAACCGCTACCGCGTGCTCGATTATTTGGGAGAGGGAGCTCAAAGCTGCGTCTATCTGGTCAGTGACGCCAGACGCCCCCTCGCCAACTGGGCCCTTAAGCAACTCCGCTTGAACGACATTCCCCCTGAAGAACGTCAGACAACTATTGATATGTTCCACAGGGAAAGCCAAATTTTGCAGCAACTCCACCATCAAGCTCTGCCAAAATTAATTGACTGCGCCACTCCCGCCGGAGAAGCTCCGTATATTGTTATGGAGCGAGTTATAGGTCGTCCTCTCGATGAAGTGCTCGATGGTCGATCCTCACCTCTGCGCCTGGAAGAAGCCCTACCTATAGCTTTGCAGCTCACTCACCTACTTCAAGCTCTGCACAGTCAAGATCCGCCTATTATCTACCGCGACCTTAAACCTTCTAACCTCATACTCTCCCCTAGCGGCATGATTCGCCTTATAGATTTCGGTATTGCCCGATTCCGCACAGCCAAATCACTAAAAGATACGCAGGAACTAGGTACACCAGGTTACTGTGCTCCCGAACAGTACAGAGGCCATTCGACGATTCAAAGCGATATATATTCACTAGGCGTAACCTTATTTTATATGCTGACTTTAAAAGATCCCCAAAGTATGAACTTCCAGTTTCCAGCTCTAAATACTTTAGTACCTAATGTCCCATCAAACCTGACAGAGCTTTTAACTCAATGTCTAGATATAGACACAACTAAGCGCCCTAAGTCAGCTGCTGAATTGCGCAGCCAATTATTTCAAATACTAAAAAAATATCAGGCCCAAGCTACCAAAGGTACTGCACCTCTGGAGCTGGGCCTGATCAATTTAAGCCATCACCTAACAATGCTGGAAAGCTGATTAACAACGATGTAAATCAGTATGCAAAACCTCTAATTCGGCCTGCAACCGCTCTTCTTCTGGTAAAGACTGCAAACGTTCATGCAAATCGCCATCGTGTTCGCGACGCAGACAAGCTGCCACATAATCAATCAGAAAAGGCGGGAACAGACCATCTTGTTCATAATAGTCGCGATGCTCAATTAAAAGATCGGCGCACTCGCAGCAGCTCTTAGGTAAGTTTTGCAACTTGGCCGCCAATTCCGCTTTTTGGAAGATATTGCCATCAACGTGGCACTCCTCAGCCAATTCTAAGGACTCCGATTCGTGCTTCAGTCCCCAACTGACCGCTTGTAGCATAGCAGAAAGCAGTAAATACACGTTGGCACTGCCATCAGGAGAGCGCAGCTCTATAGTTTGGCGGCACTCACTATCCACAAAAGACTCCCGCTGCTGCGAGTTAACTACCTGACTCAAGTCACCGGTATCAGCCCAGCCTAAAGGAACGCGTATTAGAGAAGAGCGGTTGGAGTGACTCCAACAAATTTTGGTAGGAGCCTCGTGGTTGGGCACTAAACGCAGGAAAGACGAAGCCTGAGTATTACCAAACGCGGAAATAGTGGGAGCATAACGCACTAAACCGCCAATCATTTTTCTGGCATCTGAACTTAAAAGGCCCTGGCTGTTTAGCATACAATTAACATTATGGCGCTTCAACTCCATGTGAATGTGCATACCAGTGCCGGCGGCTTCAGGACTGAGCTTGGGGGTAAAAGTAGCTAAAAGGCCATGACGAGCTGCTATGCAGCGAATTAACCAGCGAGCCAAACAAAGCACATCGGCAGCTTCAGTTATAGGGCGGGGATAAAATTCCAACTCAAATTGTTCAGCTGCACATCCATTCAAAACAGCCCGCTGGGAATGAATAGTTTCGATACTGCCTACTTCTGAATGGCCGTACTTAAGAGAACCTGTTACCTGCTGAACTATTTGAATCATTTCATCAGCAGCATTTTCGTACTTAAGATAGGGAGCAGAAATATGGTACCCATTTTGACTAGAAGCGGGATAACGCTCGTCGTCGGACGTTTTCGGATAAATTAAGTAAAATTCCAATTCGCCCATAGCCCAAAGCTCATAGCCTAATTCTTTTTGCAGCTGCGAAGAACCGATCTGCAGAATACTATCGGGAGTAAATTTAGCAGGCTGACCATGGCCATCTAGGAAGCGACACATAAAATCTAGACTTTTGTGCCTAAACGGATTTATAAAAGCCGAAGAATAGACTGGCACAGCGTAGGTGTCTGAAACAGACGCATCTACCAGCCTCTTAAAAAGAGAAGAGCCATCGGTGCGTTCCCCTAAGGCCAGCAAACGCTCGGCCTGCTTTAAGCTGCTAAAAGGGAGTTTGAGCGAGCGCATGCGCCCATCTAAACCGACATAATGAAAAGTCAGCATATCAATGCTGAAATACTTAATAATTTTAAGTAAATCGGAGCGCGTAAAATCGCGGCACTCTTTATTCAATAAAGAACTCAAAGACTCAACTGAATTAATTTCAGAAGAAGCATATCTAGAAGACACAAAATCGGACAAAACAATACACCAACTTTCACAAGTAAGGCAGAGTATTTCTTTGGTCTTACATAATTTCTATACAGGTAAGAAGAGCCTGTATTTTTCTGAGAATTTCTCTCGCTGTGGCCTAATAACGCCTGACGCTTCTCGACCGTCGCCCAGAGCAATAGAACAACTGCCAAGCTCATGGCTACTATCGGCAGCCCAAACAACTAAAGCCCCAGGAGGAAGTTCTTTGAGCTGCTCCGGCTTAGAATCGGTACATTCTACAAATTTATCAGACTTAGCCGCGAAATCAGCCAGTTCAGAGGCGATTTTGCCTCCAGCCTCAACACCTTGAGCTATTAACGCTGAACCTACAGCTTTCAAATCGAAGTAGCCCGTCGCTTCTGCCTGGCGCTTAGCTTCTTCAGCTAACTTAGTACCAAATTCAGTAGTCACAAAGCCATCCTTAGCGGAAGCAGAAACTTTTTTGGCTTGAGGCGCCACTTCTTCGGCAGCATTCGCATCCTTTTCAGGGATAGGCTCAAAGTAGTAACGACCTACACTCTCAACCTGCTCGTAGGCATCAGGATAATAAAAATGCAGAAAAATCATGCGCGCTTCCTGCAGTCCTTTAGGAAGCTGATTTTCATCTTGAATCTTTTTCTTCTGCTCAGGAGTACCGCGATCGAGAACTTTCAAAATGCTAGTCACTGAGCGGATTTCTGGAGCTAACGAAGACAACTCAGCTATAGGTTCGTCCGCTTCCTCGTAGCAGCGATTTACATAGCTAGTATAAGCATTAAAGTCAGAGTTTATATAAGCATTGACCATACCCACAGTAGCCGCAGTTATTCCACTGCGTCTTCCCATGCGATCAGTTTGAGCAGCTAAAGAGCCAGACAAACTTGACGACATAGAGAGCACTCCATCGAATATAGAGGCCGGAGTATTATATACGTTCACTCCCATAAGTGAAGCCACTGAACCTAAACTAAATTGACCAAAGCCCATACGTTTTTATCAATCCTCAATGTAAAACCGGATTAACTCTAAAGTGCTCTACCCTTAGACACAGCACCTTTAAGCCTTCTAAATTATGGTACAAGCTGAAACGGATAACGGCCCCCCCACTTTAAGCCAAGGCTCATGAATACAACACCGTTATACAAGCCAC
This sequence comes from Candidatus Bruticola sp., assembly GCA_051874735.1. Classification (GTDB taxonomy): domain Bacteria; phylum Vulcanimicrobiota; class Xenobia; order Xenobiales; family Xenobiaceae; genus Bruticola. The sequence continues at coordinate 51,855 of JBJEGD010000006.1, forward strand.
AACTTCCGCTAATATACAGCTATTTATTTAAGGTAATTTGGTTGAGCTGATTACAGTTTGAGCTCCCCCCTTAAAAAGCTCAGCACAGAATAAACTGGATAGATGTTCCTAGCCTTATTTTAGCTCCAACTTATGCGCAACCAGGTTCTACCAACGATAAACTCTTGACCGTTTTTTAAAGCAGTACTGCCGTAAAGACGCTCACCGTCAACAAAGGTACCATTAGTAGAACCTTTATCCTCCAAAATAACCCCTCCAGCGGTCGGCTCCAATACAGCATGATGGCGACTTACGAATCCATCTAAATTAAGAGCTATATCACCTTCACGCCCAATTTGAACCCGCTTATTAAACTGAAAAACGTAGCCGTCAATGGGGCCGCCCAGAACTTCAAGCTGAATTCTCATATTTAACGCCAATTCTCCCCTTCATTATGATCGCTGCCCGGATTTAGTCTGCGGCTGAAGGGGCCGGGAGCCCCAGACTGAGGAGGACGCGGCACACTGCTCGAAAGTGCAGCAGCGCCGTTGCGGTATTCTTCCTGAGACCAAGCTCCCTCAGATCCGCTAGGAGCCATCGGCTGGCGAGGTACATTTGCTCCCGGACCAACTGGACGCTGACCGCTAGGAGCCATCGGCTGGCGAGGAGCATTTGCTCCCGGACCAACTGGACGCTGACCGCCAGGAGCCATC
>JBJEGD010000006.1:52646-70397 GCA_051874735.1 Candidatus Bruticola sp.
CATTTGCTCCCGGACCAACTGGACGCTGACCGCCAGGAGCCATCGGCTGGCGAGGTACATTTGCTCCCGGACCAACTGGACGCTGACCGCTAGGAGCCATCGGCTGGCGAGGAATATTCGCCCCTGGACCAACTGGACGCTGACCGCTCCCAGAATGACGGTAATCCGCAGCCATACCTTCAGGGACATCATACTGGCCAGGATTTTGGGCCACACTAGGCTGATTATAAGCATCTTGCGGAGGATACCCCCCCTGCTGGGGGTAGCCACTAGACTGAGAGTAACCGCCAGGCTGCCCATAACCACCAGGCTGAGAATAGCCGCCAGGTTGAGGGTAACCGCTAGGCTGAGAATAGCCACCAGGTTGAGGGTAACTGCCAGGCTGAGAATAGCCACCAGGTTGAGGGTAACTGCTAGGCTGAGAATAGCCGCCAGGTTGAGGGTAACCGCCAGACTGAGGATAGCCATCAGATTGAGGGTAACCGCCAGACTGAGGATAGCCGCTGGGCTGACCATACGAGCCTTGAGAAGTATAATTGGGAGCAGAATCAGGAGTAGCCACTACTCCAGAAGCAGAACGCGGATGCGCGGAAGCAGATGCTCCCGCGGCAGAGTTGCCGCTCTCATCACCGAAAGTATCACTCAAAGCCCGATTGTCCAAGGAAAAAACCACTTTATCGCCTTCATCAGCCATATCAGCCCAAATAAGGGTATTCGGCGGCACCTTATGGCGAAGCACGTATTCAGCAAACGGCCTAGTCAACCAAGTATCGATAGCCCGGTTCAGAGGGCGGGCGCCATACTCAGGATGATAGCCTTTGTCGAGCAGGAAATTTATAACATTTTTCGTTACGTGTAAATCGACCTGTCGGCTTTCCTTAATTCGTTTTACGCATTTTGATAAATTAATATCGACTATGCCCTGTAAATCTTCACGTTTGAGAGTTTTAAATATAATAATTTCATCAATGCGGTTTAAAAACTCCAGCCGGAAGTGACCGCGCAGAGCGGCTTGATAAACCTCAGGCATATCGTCCAACTGACCGACATACCCCTGATCGGTAGGCAGCAAATCGGCCAAAGGATCCTTCATTTTGGCTAAAGCGCCCATCTCTTCGTCGCCGGTAGCTTTCTCTAAAGCAGCTCCAGCAGCGGCCATCTGGGCAGAGGCCATATCGAGGGCTTTACGAGATCCTAAATTGGAAGTCATAATAATAATAGAATTAGTAAAGTTTACCGTGCGTCCGCGCGCATCTGTGAGACGTCCATCGTCAAAAACTTGCAAAAACAGATCGAAAACATCGGGATGGGCTTTTTCTACTTCGTCGAGTAAAATTACACAGAAGGGCTTGGTACGCACAGCTTTAGTCAGCTGGCCCTCCCCTTCATAGCCCACATAGCCTGGAGGAGCACCGATAAGACGAGCCACAGAGTGCTTATCGTGGAATTCAGACATATCCAAACGAATCATATCGCGCTCTGAGCCGAAGAGGAACTCTGCTAAAGTTTTGGCTAACTCAGTTTTTCCTACACCGCTGGGGCCCAAGAAAAGGAATACACCACTAGGACGAGTAGGAGACGAAAAGCCCACTCTTACCACTCTTATAGTGCTGGCCACAGCGGCTACTGCATGATCTTGACCAACAACACGGCCGCGCAGCAAATTTTCCATATCGAGCAGGCGAGCCTCTTCTTCATTGGCAATGCGAGAAATTGGCACCCCTGTCCAATCGGCGACAACTTCAGCGATGACCTCTTCTGTAACTTCCTGCATGCCCTGCCCCTGACAGTTGCCCCGAGTTTTTATACGTGCGGCCGCTTCATCGATAAGATCGATAGCCTTATCGGGCAAATTGCGATCTGGCAAAAAGCGCACTGACAGCTTTACAGCAGCTAAGAGAGCTTCATCGGAAAATTGCACATGATGGTGCTGTTCATAGCGCTCTCGAAGTCCTTTAAGAATTTCAAAAGCATCTTCCTCGGAAGGCTCGCTGACGAACACTTGTTGGAAACGGCGTTCCAAAGCAGGATCAGCCTCAATATAACGGCGATATTCATCGATGGTGGTGGCTCCCATAACAGCTAAATCGCCCCTGGCTAAAGCCGGCTTCAAAATGTTGCCAGCATCCATTCCTCCGCTGCCACCAGCCCCCACAATTTGATGAATCTCATCAATAAAAAGAATAATTTTGTTATCTTTGCTAACTTCTTCGATGACTTGCTGTAGACGTTTTTCAAAGTCACCGCGATGGCCAGCACCCGCGACTAAAGAACTTAAACTCAACTCTATAAGATGATGATCTTTAAGGAGATCAGGCACTGTACCTTCAGCTAAACGCTGCGCTAAACCGTAAGCCACAGCCGTCTTACCTACGCCAGCCTCACCGACTAAAACGGGGTTAGACTTAGTCTTGCGAGTTAGCACTTCTAAGACACGGCGCACCTCATCATTTCGTCCGACTACGGGATCCATTTTTTTCTGACGTGCTAACTCTGTAAGATCGCGGCCATATTCTAACAGCTGTTTATGTTCTCTGGCGAACTTGCGTCCATCAGCAGTCATGTTTTTATCAGCTCCGCGGTTAAAGAAACCACCTCCGCCAGAAGACTTAGGCGACTCTTGACGGACGACTCCGCGAATCGAATCGCGCAGTTTCAGCAGCTCTACACCACGGTTGAGAAGCACGCGACAAGGCACGCTGCGCCCCTCACGCAAAATAGCCGTAATCACATGTTTCGGTTCTACACGCAGTGCCTGAGCAGCCTCGGCTTCTTCAGGCACTATAGTTTTCATAATACTGCGGTAGCGCGGAGTTTCCGGAATTCCGTCCCAAAGAGGGGGATCATCTTGAGGAGGCACCAAATTGGCAATGCCTTCCTCTAACTCACTGAGAGGTACTCCTTCATCGGCAATCGCTTCCGCTAACGAGCGATCCAGCTGACAGGCGGCAGCAAAAAAATGCTCTACTCCCAAATAGTAATGTTTCCATGAACGGGAAAGTTCTCCAGCTCTGGCTATTACCCGTTCTGTTGCTTCGCTGTTATTTATGGCCATATTACTTCCGAACTATGTGCGCTACACACTCAACATGATAAGTTTGAGGGAACATATCGATAGGCTGTACTTCCAAAACAGAATAGCCCTTTTCATGAAGTATTCCCAAGTCTCGGGCTAAGGTAGAAGGATTACAGGAAACGTAAGCCAAGCGAGGGATACGCATCTTAGCTATAGTATCCAGCACTACAGGATCGCATCCTTTCCGCGGAGGGTCTAAAACAGCGCCGTTAAAGCTGGTTCGCCGCTGCAGAGGAGAGCCTTTGTGACAAAGAGCAGGCAGTATTTTTTCCACCGTGCCATCCATAAAAGTAGTGTTAGCTAGATTGTTTAGATCGGAGTTAACTACTGCATCTTCTATGGCATCCTGACATTCGTCTATGCCGAAGACGCGCTTAGCTTGACGAGCCATATACAAAGCCAGCGAACCGACTCCGCAGTAAGCATCGAGAATAATGTCGCGAGGCTGAATCTGCAGATACTGATCTATTTGATTATATATGGCTTCAAGCCCCTCAATATTGACTTGGAAAAATGAGTTAGCTGAAATATTGAATTTTAAACCGGCAACCTCTTCAATAATATGATCGCTTCCCCACAGTACGGAGTTATGGGAGCCCAAAATCACGTTAGAAAAATGTGGATTGAGGTTGAGCACTACCCCGCACAGCGAATGCACTCGTTTGCGTACAATATCGACGAATTCGCGCACTTTAGGCAGACGAGGCTGACTAGAGACGATAACTAACAAGGTTTGGTTCGAATAGAAGCCGTGGCGAGCGACCAAATAACGCACGGCACCGCTGCCATCTTCACTGTTGTAAATAGGCCACTGCAAACGTTCTATAGCTTCACGGCAAGCCGCCGACAGCTCATTGTTGACTTCATGCTGAATAGCGCAGTTATCAACTTTAACTATAGAATGGGTCCCTTTGGCATAGTATCCAACATAAGGATGAAAACGTGGTGCCTCTTCGTTGTCGCTGCATTCTTGACGCTGCAAATAAGGCTTAGCGCCTAAAACCATCTGCATTTTGGAGCGGTAATTCCAAGGATGCTTCATTTTTTTACAAGGACGCACCTTAACGCCATCTAAGCCGGCGATATGGCGCAAAGCATCTTGGACCATTTTAGTTTTAAATTCTAATTGAGAGTCATAATTGACATGCTGCAAGTGGCAGCCGCCGCATTCACTGTAAACTGGACAGCGCGGTTGAACACGGCGCACTGAGGGGACAATAATTCTGTGAATACGAGCACGTCCGTAATTTTTTTTAAGTTCGGTTATATGGGCTTCTATTTTATCACCAGGAGAAGCACCAGGTACAAAAAGTACGAAGTTGCCCACTCTCCCAACAGCTTCCCCCCCAACGGCGAAATCGTTGATAGTCAGCTCTACCTTCTGACCTATTGATAAAGAATCGGCCATAAAAAAACTCCGTAAAAAAAATTGCTCTAACCCTGCCAGCAGGGAAAGGCTGCCGCCCTTGGCTAACTAAAATTTAAAAACTGCCTGTTTCTTACCGCCATACGCTTCTGCCACCATCCTTATAAAGCTGGGAAGTTATGGCAGGAAGTAAAAATATACAGAGAAACACGCCTTCAGATGTTCAATTTCAGGAAGTCTTTTTCCTACTCAAATATATTTTAAGGAGTTCATCGCTTGAATAAAGGCAATTTGTCAGTAAATGTACAGTCGGCCCAGTCTTATTTAGAAGAGGCTCTAGAAAAATTAGACGATATTATTGACTTTCTGCACAACTTAAGCGAAGAAGAGCTGGAAAGTTCAGCTCCGGCTGGCGGTATTGCTCAAATAGAGCGCGCCCAAGCTCTAACTTCTCAGGCTCTATCCGCTCTAGACAAAGTTAAATTTCACTAACACAGGTTTTGATATGCCAGGCGAGCATCAACCTGTACAGCTTCGAGGTTTTACAAAAAAATTATGCCGTTCAATTTAGGTCCGGGAGAACTTATCATATTAGCAGTAGCAGCTCTGCTTCTTTTTGGTCCTCAAAAACTTCCCGAGATAGGCAGATCGCTGGGAGAAGCTCTAGGATCGTTAAAAAAAGCTTATAATAGCGCATCAAGTTTAGAAGAAGCGAAAACCTCCCCTGCCAGTTCCTCAGCAGCTGAAGATACAGTTTCCCGTACGTCTTCAAATTCGTCTGTAGATAGCCTATCAACAACAGACGATCAACTATCTCCCCATAACAGCTTACAAGACAAAAAAACTGACATTTAGGTGCCAAACAGTTTATTAACTAATTTCAGCTTTTATGCTCAGTTTTCAATCTTAAGCGCAAAAAAACGAGGTTTTCTGCAGGCATTTAACCTACCTACGGAAGCCCCGTTTTTTTCATTGGTATATTTTGCAGCAGCTCACCCTAAACTGAGCAAAAAATTTCGAGCGAACCGATCTTAAAAAGCCACTGAGCTATCTCGAGCGGCGTCCCTTTCTCGGCTTTGACTGAGGTGCTGCCTTTTTAGCTTGATAAATAAACAGCGGCGGCAGGTCTAGAGAACGTATCTTCCAGCCTCCTCTAGTCTGCTCAAATTCCCAAATCCAAGGGGGAGCATTAGGATACTTTAAATCGTAGACCTTAATTAATGCCACTTTGCCTGATACTCGCTCGTCGCCCACCGATCTAGTCATATAAACACTTTTAGTGGAAGCCATAGAGAAGTATCTTTCTAAACCTTCTGAAAAGCTCTTAAAATTGACCTTCATTTTGGCGTCGACACTTAGAGCAGCGTAGGCTTTTTTATAGTTTTTAGTTTTGACATTGTTTAAAAATTCATTGGCTACTACGAAAGGACGACGGCTTATATCAGGCGGAGGGATAAACTTATCATCACTTTTCTTGTTGATATTAACTTCCGGAATCGAGCAGGCCGCCATTAGACAGACAACCTGAATCAGCAAGACAATAACAGCCAGCCTCTTAAGTTTTCTCATTTTGAATAAATTGGATACCTTAATTGACAACATATTGACCGCTTCCATCCCGCTCCTAAGTTTTTACCGACAACTAAAACATTATCGTTCAATTATAAATGCACAATTTCAGCATAGCTGATGTAAGCGCCAGCTCGGATAATTCTAATAACAACTTCTTTGCCTACTCTATCAGCAGCGCGCTCCACTTCAACTAAGCAACCGTCGACTATAGCTAAAGCAGAACCGTTTTCCGACTCGCTGTTTTCCAAAATATCTACCCGAGCCTGTTGTCCGACAGAAAGCAAAGACCGATCGCTGGCCGAGAGCTTATCTATACAACTGACACTGAAACGCTCCGGATGAATATTGTCTGAAGCACGAACTATAATTACAGATTTAGTCTCTTTCGCAATCTGCTCAGCCTCAGATCCGTTAGGACCGACAAAGCGATAGGCGGCCGCCGGTGAGAGAGTAACGACTGCAGCTTCATGCTTACTTAAGCCGCCCATTTCCCGCAGCAAATTGCGACGAGCCCGCAAAGCCACAGACTTGGGAGATAAAACCTTGCCGCGGCCATGGCATATGGGGCAAACATCGCGCATAATACCATCTAAGTCTTTGCCTTCACGCTTGCGAGTTATCTGCACCAACCCCAGCTCAGTCATACTCACCAAATGAGTTCGGGTACGATCTTTTTTAAGCTCATCGCCCAAAGTTTCCAAAATTTTGCGCTGGTCGTCGGAACTGTCCATATCGATAAAATCGACAATAATAATACCAGCCATATCGCGCAAGCGAAGTTGACGACAAATTTCTTTACAAGCTTCTAAGTTAGTGCGCAGAATAGTTTCTGCTAAATTGTTTTTACCGATATAGCGTCCGGTATTGACATCGATTACCCAAAGGGCTTCAGTGCGATCGACAATCAGATATCCGCCGGAATCAAGCCAAACCCGACGCGACAGGGCGTTATCAATTTCCTGCTCAATACGATACATATCGAATAACGGATAAGTATCTGTATAAAGATGAACTTTATCTAAAAGTTCAGGGGCAGTATGTTCTAGGCGCTCGCGCATATTCAGGTATTCCTGACGATTGTCTATAACCAGACGATCGACCTCTTCAGTGAAGAGATCGCGCAGTATTTTACCTATAAGATCGAGTTCCTGATGGACTAGAGCAGGAGCCTGGCAGTTCTTAGCCTTAGCTTGAACCTTATTCCAAGCTTTAACCAAATAATCTAGATCCATCTCAAGTTCGCTGCGATCATGTCCTTCTGCTGCGGTACGAACGACTATGCCCATACCTTCAGGACGAAGTTCGTCAGCAATACCACGCAGGCGATCGCGCTCCTGCTCAGTAGAAATGCGGCGAGAGACTCCCACATATTGAGCAGAAGGGAATAAAACTAAATAACGACCTGGAAGGGTAATATAAGAGGTGATACGGGCGCCTTTAGAGCCAATAGCTTCTTTAACTATCTGCACTAAGGTTTCTTGTTGGGGGCGGACTATCTCCGCAATAGCGGGCTTAGTGAAATTGTTATCTCCATCACCTAACCCCGCTACTGCATCGCCGGCACACAAAAAAGCATTGCGCTCTAAACCGATATCGACAAAAGCGGCATTCATGCCAGGAAGGACATCAGCTACTCTGCCTTTGAATATGCTACCGACCTGACGTTCTTCACGATCTATCAAAATTTCTATGGGGCGTCCGTCTTCCAGGACCACAGCCCTTCCCTCGCGATCGTCAATGGAAATCAATATTTCTTTGTACATAAATTTGCTATAAACCTTAACATGATGGTGCTGCAGATGCGGCACTCTCCGCAGGGAATAGAACGCAGACTGATACGATGATACGAGCAGCCACTTATAACAAAAATTGCGGAAGGCCTCACAGCGGCAAAACTGAGAGAGATACGAAAAATTCCCTTGTCTTTTCACGTTCATCTGCCGCACTTCCTGCCGCTCAGCTTTACTGTAAACAGAGACGACAAAATATAGCAAACAACTTACATAAAGGGATTTGCAGCTTCTGTACCGAGGCTCGCTTGTTGACGAAAAAAGTTATAAAGTATATAATAGGTCACATTGTTCAGAAGCTTGCGTTTATCAATGCAAGTTGTACAGTTTTAGGCAGGTTTTAAAATGGTTTGCTATGAACTGCCGAACAACGAAACGGACTTAATTTTATTCCCCGTTTCATCAGCACCACAGCAGAAAGTGAGATAAGCTCTTTTAAGTTATGTTCGAATCTCTTTCCGAGCGTCTGAACGACATTTTTAAGAAAATATCAGGCCGCGGCAAACTGACTGAAGACGACGTAAACGAAGCTCTCCGAGAAGTGCGCCGTGCCCTTCTAGAAGCTGACGTCAGCCTTTCGGTGGTTAAAGAGTTTATTTCCCACATTCGCGAACGTGCCGTGGGTGAAGAGCTCATTAAGAGCATGACTCCCGGCCAGCAAGTGATCAGATATGTGCGCGATGAGCTAGTTTCTCTTATGGGAAGCGAAACGGCCAAACTCACTTTTGCAGCTAAAGCGCCTACCGTTTTTATGGTTTGCGGTTTAAATGGTGCGGGTAAAACCACCAGTGCAGCTAAGTTAGCTTCTTATTTGAGAGGCTCCGGTCATCATCCCCTTCTGGCAGCTACTGACGTCTACCGCCCGGCAGCTATTCAGCAGCTGGAAGTTTTAGCTAAACAGATCGGCGTTCCAGTCTTTAAACTGGAAGGCTGTCAAGATCCGGTGGAAATTACCTCTCAGGCTGTAGCTCAGGCCAAGAGCTTAGGACGCGACGTAGTAATCATTGATACTGCCGGCCGTCTAAATATCGACAGCGAGCTCATGGAAGAGCTGAAAAAGCAGCGCGACGCCGTATCTCCACACGAGATTATTTTGGTTGTTGATGCTATGACCGGCCAAGACGCCGTCAATGTAGCCCGCGACTTCAACGAACTGTTGGGTATTACGGGCGTTATTATGACGAAACTCGACGGCGACGCCCGTGGTGGTGCAGCTATCTCTGTGCGCAAAGTTACCGGTGCTCCCATTAAGTTTGTAGGTACCAGTGAACGACTCAGCGGCTTAGAGCCTTTCCACCCCGATCGTATGGCGGGACGCATTTTAGGCATGGGCGATGTGCTCAGCTTAATTGAAAAAGCGGAGCAGACTCTCGATAAAGAGAAGGCTCAAGAGCTTTCCGAACGTCTTAAGCAGAATAAGTTTGATCTTAACGATTTGCTCGATCAAATGCAGCAGATCCGCCGCATGGGTCCTATCAAGGACATTATTAAAATGCTCCCTGGAGTGGGTCGAGCTCTCGATGACATTCCCATAGGCGAGAAAGAGATCAGGCGAGTTGAGTCTATTATTCTCTCTATGACTCCCAAAGAGAGGCGCAATCCAGAGATTTTAGATGCTTCGCGCAAAAGGCGCATTGCTAAAGGTTCGGGCAGCGATGTATCAGCAGTAAACGCCATACTTAAACAGTACGGAGAGCTGCGCAAATTTATGAAGAGCATAGGCGGCTTAGCCAGAAGCAAGAAAGGCAGGAAGCAAGGATTCTTCCGATTACCCTTCTAGCGTTTTCTTAAACAGTGGCTTTAAAGAGTGGCCTTGTCAATACAAGTTTTGGCGCTCCGAATATAGCGCCTCATATGGCTGTCGAAACCATCTTTTAGTTAAAAAGAAACTTCGGCGGGCTTAAGCGCGAGATAATCGCCTAGCACAGACTCTTGACTTCCGCCGGGAGAGTGCTGAAATAATTTTTATAAAAATTGCTAATAGCAGATAATCACCACAGGAGGCACCCCATCAATGGTACGCATTAGACTTCGTAGAGTAGGACGCAAGAAACAGGCCAGTTATAGAATAGTAGCTGCCGATGCCAGAAGTCCCCGCGACGGTCGTTTCATTGAGATTCTTGGGCACTACAACCCTCGCACCAATCCCCCCACAGTCGTTATGAAATCCGATCGCGTTAAAGCGTGGCTCTCTAACGGCGCTCAGCCTACTGACTCCGTCCGCACCATGCTGGTCAGCAATGGTTTGTGGAAAGAGTTCTACGGCACCGATTATGTCTATCCTGCTCCTAAAGCCAAAGAGGTGGGAGAAGAAGCTGCTCCCGAGGCCTAGTATCTTCTCTGCTCTTTCTACCGCAAGGCAGGAGTTTTAGTAAAAGAGAGGAGAGTCGCCATGAAAGGCTTGCTGGAGTATCTGGCCCGCCAGCTCGTAGACTTTCCCGATCAGGTTGAAGTCCGTGAACTTCAAGGAGAGCGTTCAACTATATTAGAGTTGAGAGTAGCACCTGAAGATATGGGCAAAGTGATAGGTCGGCAGGGTAAAACTGCTCAGGCGATCCGTACGCTCGTTAAAGCAGCCGGAACGCGCGAAGGCAAACGGGTTATGGTGGAAATAATCTAGTTGATAAAACCGGTGCCATGCTTATTGTAGACGCCGGTTTTATTTTTTATTTTTAAGACAACAAGGTTGACTATGCAAAAACAGCAGAACAACGATTATAAGCCCCAAGATTTTGTGGCTATCGCCTCTGTTTTGACATCTTTCGGAGTGCGCGGCGAAATAAAAGCTCGCATTCTGACCGATTTTCCTGAACGCTTTAAAAAAACCAAAGAAGTTTATTTAGTAGCTCCAAACGGTGAATATAGCCGTCATACGCTGCAAAGTTCACGTTTTCACCAGGGATACGTGCTCCTAAAACTTAGCGGCATTGACGCCCCAGAGATGGTGGCTCCTTATCGCGGCTGGTCTATCAGCGTAACTCCAGATCAACTGGTTCCCTTAGAAGAGGGAGAGTATTGGCACTTTCAGCTGAAAGGTTTGAAAGTTATCGATCAACACAATGTTTGCCGAGGGAGAGTATTCGACATTTACTCATACCCTGGCTGCGACCAATACGCTGTACGCGACAATTTAGGCCATGAGCTGATGGTGCCTGCAGTAGAGCGGTTTATCAAAAAGGTAGACCTGGAGAACGGCTGCCTCTGGGTTGAACTACCTGAAGAGGAAGCCTAAATGCGTCTAGACATAATAACTCTGTTTCCGGAAATGTTTGCTCCTCTATACACGAGCATCCCAGCTCGGGCTCAAAAGCGCGGTTTAGTTGAGCTGAAATTAGTAGATTTGCGGGCTTATGGCGTAGGGCGCCACCTACAAACAGACGATGTCCCCTACGGTGGAGGCAGCGGCATGGTTATGCAGCCGGAGCCTTTGGGACAGGCCATTGAAAATATTCCTAAACAGGGTGCGTCGCCCCACATTATCTACCTTTCTCCTCAAGGGCAGCGGTTAACGCAGAAAAAAGTAGAAACTCTTACCTATTCATACAGCCATCTGATTATGATCTGCGGCCATTATGAAGGTATCGATGAGCGTATACTTCAAAGATATGTCGACGAAGAAGTTTCTTTGGGTGATTTTGTCATTTCCGGCGGCGAACTAGCTGCTATGGTGGTTGCCGATGCCGTTATCCGTCTTATTCCCGGGGTTATCGATGATGAATCAGCTAAAAATGAGTCGTTCAGCACCGGCATTTTAGATTGTCCTTATTATACCCGCCCTCTAGATTACCGCGGTATGAGGGTACCCGAGGTCTTAACTAGCGGAGATCATAAGAAAATTGCTCAGTGGCGCCGACAGCAAGCCTTGCTCAGCACGGCTCGCAAGCGTCCCGACCTGCTGAAAAACCAAAATTTAACCCCCGAAGAGCGCGCTTTTCTGGCCGATTTTGGTTTTACTCAGCCTTAAATTATCATAAGAACTCTGTCAAATTACACTTGGCTTTTGTTCTTAACCGCAAATTTTCCGGCCTTAATTTAGGAAAGTTTTATAATTAGGAGCTCAGCAAAATCATCTTTTCCTGCAGCTCCGCTCTGCTGCCGCGGCAGTTTTCCTGCCGACGAGGGGCTTTACCCTTGCTTTTTTATATACTGTTTGCTAAAATGTTTTAGCCTTGCCTTGAGCTGCCCGTTAGAGCCGATAAGAGTCGCTTACGTAAGGGCGGTTTGAGCATGGCAGAACGCAAGTTAGTCAGCGTTGAACCCGCTCGGCGAGAGTTACCGTAAAGCACACGGGAATCTGCGCTTGAGGAGAGCGGCAGCCCGCTTCCTACCATAAAAAGTAAGGGACGCCGTTCGTTGAGCCGAGAATCCCCAGGTTTTAGCCGTGGGGAGTTTCAATTGTGAGCAGGCTACAGCCAACAGGGAAAGTCCCCCAGAGGCAAGCAAGATTCGTTTAAAGAAGGATATCCACCATGGATCTGATCAAAAGTATTGAGCGCGAGCAAATGAAAGAAAATTTCCCCAGCTTTGGCCCTGGCGACACCGTAAAGGCTTGGCTGAAAGTTATCGAAGGCGGCAAAGAGCGCTCCCAGGCTTTCGAGGGCGTTTGCATTAAGAGAGGCAATTCCGGCCTTAAAGAGAGTTTCACACTCCGCAAAATTTCCGGCGGTGTGGGTGTAGAAAGAACTATTTTAGTTCACAGCCCTCGCTTAGACAAAGTTGAAGTTATTCGTCACGGCGCCGTACGTCGCGCTCGTCTCTTCTACCTCCGCGACCTCGTTGGTAAGAAAGCTCGCGTAAAAGAGAGACGCGTAAACCGCTAATTCCGCTTTTTGTTACAGTAGGAATTGTCGATTTTTGCAGATACCATACCGCAGAGAGTAGAGTGGCTTTGCCACCTTTCGCTGCGGTATTTTTTTGTGAGGCGAAAGCAATACGCTCAGCCCAATATTCTCCCTATTATTAATTCTGCAGGGCTCTTGAAGACAGACACGCAATTCCATTCCTACCTCTAGTCCAGCAGGGAAAAAAGGTTTTCCGAATGAGAGAAGAGCTATTAATCGTTATAATCTATATTCTAGTATTGCTGAGAATTGGCGTTTTTGTCTTTAGAAAACGCCTCTCCGTCGTTTGGAAGAACATCCTCAAAGAGTATCTCGATTCATTTATTGTAGCTGGTATAGTAGCCATCGTCCTTATCACCTACATAGTGCGCAGCTTTTATATTCCTTCGGAATCGATGGTACCAACTTTAAAAGTTAATGACTACATTTTAGTTAATCGCTTTATTTACCAAATGGCTAAGCCCTCTCGAGGAGAAATTATCGTCTTCCATCCTCCGCACGTAGAGAATCCTGAAGAAACCGATTTTATTAAACGTGTAGTAGCTGTAGAAAACGATGTTGTGGAAGTTGCCGGAGGCGTCTTGTACTTAAACGGCTTGCCTCAAGATGAACCGTTTATTAAAGAAAGAATTGAAGCCGATTTCCCAGCTTATAGAGTTCCTAAAGATCATGTCTTCGTTATGGGCGACAACCGCAATAATTCCGATGACTCACGCTACTGGGGCCCACTGCCTTTAAAGAATGTGGTAGGAAAAGCTTTTATTATTTTCTGGCCGATCTCGCGCCAAGGCATACTCAAATAAAAAAAAGCTCGTTTTTTAAGAAAGGATCGCTTTTATGGACGCCAACGCTCCTCAGCAGAAACAGAAAGGTTTTTCTTGGTTTCCCGGACACATGCGCAAAGCACTGCGCCAGTTGGAAGAGAGCTTAAATTTAGCAGATATAGTACTGCTAGTTATGGACGCACGCATTCCTGCAGCCTCCAGACAGCCCGATTTAGAGGAGCTTCTACAACGCAAAAACAAAGAATTAATATTTGTTTTAAATAAAACTGATCTGGCCGAAGAGGCAGAAACAAAAAAGTGGCTGGAGTGGTTCAAAGCCCATAATTTAGCAGCAGTAGCTATGCGTTCTACAGCAGGCAAAGGAGCGGGCCCCTTAGAGGGGGCTATTCAAAGACTGCGCCGCCAGGTAGAATCCAAACGATCGGCCAAAGGCATGCGACCTCGCGACCCTCGTTTAGTAGTGGCTGGTATTCCCAATGTAGGCAAATCTTCTTTACTAAACAGATTAGCTGGAGCCAATCGAGCTAAAACAGGAGCCAAACCGGGCGTCACTAGGGGCAGCCAGTGGGTCGCCGTGCCTAACTATTGGCAAATTCTCGATTCGCCCGGCATTCTCTATCCGCGCATAGATACAGCTGAAACTTTGACTGCTCTGGCTGCAGCCAGCTGTGTGCGCCACGATGCTATTCCTTTGGAGATGGTCGGCGGCTTGCTCTTAGAACGGCTATGGCGTAAAGGCAAGATAAAAAATGTGGTCCCCACTTCCCTAGCCCAAAGCTGGCAAACTGCAGATTGTCCTTTAATTCCGGAACAAATGCTCGATGAACTAGCACGGAGTAAAAACTTCTTTATTAATGCGAACGAAGCCGATCTCCCCCGCTGCGCGCGCTTTGTACTTAAAGCCTTTGCCCAAGGAGATATAGGACCGATTACTTTAGAGTCAGCTCCTTCTTTAGAAAGCTAATGGCCAATCCTTCTTTACATAAAGTGCTGCAAACTCTGCCTCCCGGATGCACTTACGCAGAGAGCCTGACAATAATGCCTCAGGCCGCCTCCTGGCTAGAAAAAGAAAAAACGAGGCTAGAGTCCATGTATACTTTCCAGGAAAGTTTATGGAAAAGTGAAGGCGCAGCAGGCTGCGACGAAGTGGGACGCGGTCCTTTAGCAGGCCCTTTAGTAGCAGCCGCAGTAATACTACCTCCTTACACTTGGATACCAGGCCTAAACGATTCTAAAAAACTCAGCGAAGAAGTTCGCGAACTGCTCGTGCCCTGGATAAAAAAGCTATCTATTTGGCATGTACAGGAAGTATCTGTCGCTGAATTAGATAGACTCAATAACATGAACACCTCCTCTTTACAGGCTATGCGCTCCGCTTTAGATCAACTCGGCCAGGAAGCTAAATTTGTCTTTGTAGACGGGCGTTCCCCTATTCCTGAATGTCCCCTTCCGCAGGTGGCCGTCATCAAAGGGGATGGACGCATTCCATCTATAGCCGCCGCCTCTATTTTAGCCAAAGTTTATCGAGACAATTTGCTCAATCTAGCCCACCAGAAATGGCCTCACTATCAATTCCAAGATAATAAAGGTTACGGTACCGCCGCTCATATGGAAGCTTTACAGCGCTTTGGACCTTGTCCCTATCACCGGCGCAGCTTCGCCCCTATTCGTAAGTTCTCAAATAAAGATTCTGAAAAACTAAAATCGAACCAGACACTCAATTATAAAGTGATAATGGAACAGTCCGTTCTATTTTAACGTATATATCGCGACTATTTTCCTTCACAAGGTCTGCCAGCTGTGTTATAATTTTATGATTTTTATGGTTGTAAAGTGAGGGTTTGCCGATATGACTTACCAATCTGACAACTCCCCAGAGCGTTCCGAATCAGCTCAGGTTAAATTAGAAAAAGCCCGCAACTGGTACATAGATGACTTTGTGCGTTACATTACTGTAGAGCGAAATTTAGCTAAACGCACCGTTATTGAATACCGTGAAGATCTACTTATATTTCTTAATTACTTTCAGCCTCTTTTTGAAGATGGCTTAACTTTAGGCCGTGTTGATATAAGAACTATAAGTGATTTTTTAGCTTATTTGAAGCTTGAGCACAATTACGAAGCTTCTAGTTTAAACCGCAAAATTGCCTGTTTAAAAAGTTACTTCCGCTTTTTAGAACTTTACGGCTATATTTCCGATTCTCCCATGGATAAGTTCAAAAGCGTCAAAGAAGGGCGCGTTTTGCCCAAAGTTCTCAGTCAGGAAGAGGTTGGCAAAATTTTAGCTTACGCTCATACCCAATCAGATCCGGGTGGAAACTGGAAAGCATATCGCAACACGGCTATTTTGGAGTTATTTTACTCTACAGGTATGCGCTTAGCCGAGTTAACTAGTTTAAATTTATCGGATCTTAATTTTGATGATTACTCTATACGAGTTACAGGCAAAGGCAGCAAGCAGCGTATTGTGTTTATGAACCAAAGCACAGTAAGCTCTCTACAGGCTTATTTAGCGGCGCGCCCCAACACAAAAGATCCGGCAGTTTTTCTCAACAGATTCTACAGCCGACTGTCTCGCCGCGGTGTAGAAATTCTTTTTGACAAATTAAAAGAAGAAGCTGGAGTATTCAAAGACGCTTCACCTCACACTATGCGCCATTCTTTTGCGACCCATTTACTAGAAGGCGGAGCCGATTTAGTAACTATCAAAGAGTTGTTGGGTCACGCTACCCTCTCTACCACACAGATTTACACTAATCTATCCAGAACAACTATGCGCGGAGTTTACGACGAAAGCCACCCACGCCAGTAAGAAAACGATAAAAATAGAGTTCCGCATTTTTCAGGTGAAGTTATGAACTTAAATGCAGCAGAATACAATTTATCTAGGGAGGCCTCAGCTAAAACTTCAACCCAACAGGAGTTTTCTTGGGATATTGTCGATTTTATGCTTGAGGGTAAATCTCCCATCGATCTAGCCGCACTGACCGCCGAAGATCGCGCTCAAGCTCATAAATTTTTGCTCAACTACGGATACGATTACAACAATAAAGAAGCTAAAGATACTGTAGATGAAATTTTTGCTGAAGCGCTGCGCTTTATTAAAGCTTATTTTGTACATGGACACAGCAGCTGCCCCACCTATTTTACTATTCCCTCAGAAATAGAGCGGCTTAACGATGTGCGTGACTTGCTCATTTGGGCTTCCGGCCCGCGAGGTACCGAGCGCCAAGCTTGGTCATGTGCTATATTGCGCGTCATGCACACTATTCACCATTTAGATAACACTATGCGTGCGGAATTCTTCCCTGAAATTAAGCGACAGATTCTTGATAAATTTCGCCAAAATATTACTGAAGTAAATGGACAAGTTTATTTAGGTTCCAATAGTGATATGCTGCCGCTTTATGGAGTTTTCTACAAAGAAGAAAAAAGTCGAGACAGCTTAATTTTGAAACTGCTGCATAAGCCTAAAAATGTAGCGGAGAAAATTCATGACCGCTTAGGTGTTAAATTAGTAACCTACACTAAGTTAGACGTTTTACGCGTACTTTATTATCTATATACTCATAATGTAATTATGTTTGCTAATCTTATTCCCGGTCGCAGCCGCAATACTATTCTCGATATAGAAAAATGTCGGGCTATTTTTGCTGAACTGTTAGAAAGCGAAAAAGAGAGCGACTGCATCGAGCGAGAAAAACGATTGGATAAATTAGTCAATCAACTTAACACTATTTCCGCTCAAGAATTGGCTTCTATGGCTGAGGAAAAGAAGCATTATAATCCGCTGTCTAGCTCTGATTACCAATCTCTGCAGTTTACAGTTCAAGAATTAGTAAAACTAGAGAATCCAGGATTTTTTAAAGCCAGACGTCTGCGCACCCAATTAGAAAAATATCATTTAGGCCCCGATTTAGAAGGTTTACTACAAGAACTGGAAGGACCAGTAGCTGAGCAAGAAATTAGCATACTTTTCCCTTTAGAAGTGCAAATTATCGATAAAGAAAACTACATGCAGAGTATTGACGGTACTGCTTCTCACGACGCCTACAAACAGAGACAGCAAGATCGCGCTTGTCTGCGTGTTTTGGCTGGTGTATTCGCTATACACCCAGATTTAAATCCCCTGACTAAAACCGACCGCCAATCGGATCAAATTAAGCTTTCCTTTTTGTGAACTTTCGGGTTAACTGTTAGATGACACGTAATTGAGGCTTATTCTTGGCAAGTTTCAATGAATGCGTTTATACGAATATAAAAAAGCAAAAAAAAACGCCCTGTTTTTCTAACAGAACGTTCTTTTTTTATTGAAAAACTT
>JBJEGD010000007.1:0-18983 GCA_051874735.1 Candidatus Bruticola sp.
AAGATGTTCCCGAAAGATGGTGCAAATGTACCGGAAGTGCGCTTTAAAGGATTTACAGAGGCTTGGAAACAGCGCAAGGCTGCAGATATAGCTGATTATTCAAAAGGAAATGGTTATTCCAAGAGTGATTTAACGGAAATCGGAACACCGATAATACTATACGGTAGACTTTACACGAAGTATAGATTTGCTATTGACGAAGTAGATACTTTTGCCGCTCCCAAAGATGGCTCTATTTACAGTCAAGGCAATGAAGTAATAATACCTGCTTCAGGAGAGACCGCCGAAGACATTGCAAGGGCTTCATCCGTTGAAAAATCAGGGATTTTGCTTGGTGGAGATCTGAATATTGTTCGTCCTTTTAAATTCATTAATCCTTTGTTTTTAACACTTGCCATTTCAAGTGGTGAACCACAGAAAGAACTGGCTAAAAAGGCACAAGGGAAATCAGTTGTTCATATTCATAATTCGGATATTAAAGAGTTACTTATATGGCTTCCAACAATAGCAGAACAACAGAAAATAGGTTCCTATTTTCGCAACCTCGACCACCTTATCACCCTTCATCAGCGCGAGTTGGAAAAACTGCAAAGCCTCAAAAAAGCTCTGCTGGAAAAAATGTTTGTCTGAGCTAGGAAGCAATATAATAAAAAACGGGCGCACAATTGCGCCCGTTTTTATATGTATTAAAATGCTTATTATACTATAGGGCTAAGACGCACCGTACAATCGCGAGGCCAGACTAAATCTATTTTAACATGAATATGAGTGCCAGGAGGCAGCGGACAGCCAGGCACATGCGGACATTCATTTTCTAATAGACATCCGCAAAGCTGGACAATATGTTTATCAGGATGATTAGCCAAAACGATAGCTTCCATTTCTTCACCCGAATGCTCCTCTAAGTAGCGCAAGATCCAGTAATTTTTACGTTCGCGTTCTAGCATATCAGCTACAGCCGACGACTGCTTAGTATAAGCCAATAAACGGCCTAGTTCTTCTTCACTGTACATAGGAGCCGCTTCTGAATCGTTGAGCATAGATTTAAGCTGACGCTGCATTAACAGGTCGTTGTAACGTCTGATAGGAGACGTCACCTGCACATAACTATCTAACCCTAAGCCTGTATGATGTGCTGGAACTAATCCCATAGAACCTTTTTTCAAAAAGCGGCGCGAATTATAAGCCTTAACCGGATCGAAATTTTCTACTAAATCGTCGAGCGGCTTTTCAGGCGCCTCCTGACTTCGGAAAATAGCTGGCGCCTTGTGTTCAGCTAAATAACTGCCGGCTATAGAATTGGCTAAAATCATCAATTCACTAACTAAAAGCTGGGAAGGCGAATCGGGAGCTTTACGTTCAATAATTATTTGACTATTTTTGACCTTAACATTGACGCGAGGGAAAGGAACTACCATAGCTCCATTTTCACAGCGTTTTGCCTTTAGACGTTTTACTATATTGAGTAGCTGGCTCCAATGACCTTTTTCTAACTCTTCATTGGCAGTATCGTAAGTGAGACGTTTATCAACCTTAATAACGCTAGAAACCATTCTAGACGAAGTTATATTAAATTCTCCATCAAAATTGATCAGAAAAGAGAATGATAAGCGTTTTTTGCCGGCCACTAAACTGCAGACGCTATCTGAGAGTATTTCAGGACACATCGGTACCTTTAAATCGGGTAGATAAATAGCTGTACCGCGCATTAAAGCCGCATGATCGACTAAAGACTCAGGTTTCACATAATAAGAAGCATCAGCGATATGGATACCTACTCGGAAAGTTCCATCTTGGAATTCTTCAAAGCTTATAGCATCATCTATATCTGTAGTGCTGTCGTCATCAATAGTGACACAAGGCAAATTCGTCAAATCGAGACGCTCGTCGTCTACTCGGGAGTTGCCCTCTTCATCTAAAAAGCGAGTACATTCCAAAGCCTCTTGCAATTCATCACTATCAAATTGCAGAGATATATTGTACTTGTATAAAGACAGATTCTCGTGTTCATTCCAAAGACCTGTCTTGAGCATAAACTGGAAGGGAGCATCTCGTCTAGTAATTTCAATAGACTTAAAAAGTTCATTAATTTCTTTATAACGAGGTGATTCAGCTCCGTTGACCGCCACATCGGCGAACCCGCGCATCAGCCTTTTAGCTGATTGTTCAAACTCTGCCGGATAAGTGAGAGCGGTAGAATCTGATATAGGATTATTCCAAATTCCGGAAACCCATTGACTCAAAGCAGATTGCTCTTTGCGGTTCAAAGCTTCAGCATCACGGCGCTGGAAAATTTCTTGCACCTGAGCAGATGTGCGCCGTATATAACCGCTGCCCTTGCGGTAAAAATAAATACTGTCGTTATCTAGACTGCGATAAGCGGCTGACATCGCTTCAGGATCAGTACGGCTGAGCAGCAAATCGCATATTTCATCCAGTCCCCAAAGGCGATCGTCCTCTTCACCTTCCAAAAGCTCCCAAAGCTCCTCAGGCTTGAGCTGAGAGGCCAATTCTTCACGCTTGTTATGAGCTTTAGTCAAAGATTCGGCAAGAATATCGTAAGAAGAATTAGGATCGACAAACCCGGGAATAACAAACATAGCTTTTGTATCAGCGATCTTTTCTTCCCGATTGCGAGCATTGCGGACAAAAATTTTGCCCGGTTTATCTTGACGAAGACATACAGCCGATAAAAGCTTTTTATCTTGAATATACTCTAAATATGAGCCTGGACTAATCAATTGAATGTGCTCTTTCTAGCAGACGATTTACTCTGCAAAAATTAATCACGGAGCGATATTATAACAAAAAATAAGTTAAAAACCGCGAGCCCAGCAAACATCGTAAATAGTCTTGCCTTCAGGACTGATGCGCTTTAAGTTGTCGCCTACCAAATCAACAGTATAAACGGCATTATCTTTGACAAAAGCCAAAGTATTTCCAGAAGGATTCCAAGAAGGTGAAGAACAGCCGTAATCGTGAACAATGGTGCGCGTTTTTTTACTGAACATATCGCAGATAACTACTTGACCATCGACAATAGCTGCCATGGAACTGCCGTTAGGAGCCATACAGGCCTGAGAAGCTCCCTTAACAATCTTCTTGGCCTCTTCTTCAGGGTGGGCGGAATCTACCGAATAAAGAGAGGCTTCACCTGCGGAATCGACATAAGAGAACAAAACATTTTTGCCAAAATTAGACCAACTAGGCGGCCCTAAGCGACGGGCGTCCATAATACATACAGGTGATTTGCCTATTTTTTGAGTAAACAGGCGCTGTCTATCTTTAGTAGAATCACCACGCAGATACACAAAATAATCGTCGTTATCGCGACTCAAGCAGGGAAAATAAAGGGGCTCCTGAGTTTTTACTAATCCTTCCTCTTCATTAGTTTCCAAGTTTATGAGGCGCAGCGAATTAGGCTCTGAGCATACATAGATCATAAGGCGACCATTGCGGGAAACACTTGGAGAAGAAGCTGAAGAACCATTTATTTCCGCTTTTTTTACAAGATGGCGGTATTTGCGTCGGCCAGCGCCATCGAGGCGAGAGTTTTCTCCCAAAGCCCCTACAACGTAAGTATTGTGCCCGCCGTCTTTATCCATCCACTCTATACGCGATCTGCCACCTTCCACCACCGTGTAATATAGGCGTCCTTCTTCAGGAAGAGGTCCACGATCTGAACAGGCAGTGGCCCCTAATCCTAAGGCCAGCAACGATGCAATAATGGTAAATTTTAATTTATTATGCATATTACTACTTTCTTTCTGAAGTTAATGGACCGCTTTCAATTCACAGCCAGGATAATAGTGTTTAATAATATCGGTATAGCTTTGGCCAGACTTAGCCCTTCCTTGGGCACCTTCCTGACATAAGCCGACACCGTGTCCCCACCCACCTCCTTTGAAAATTATAGTGTCATTATCTTTGTAAACATAAAACAAGGTGCTCTTTAAACCTAAAGGATTAATTTTACCTCCCCCAATAATCCAGCGGATTTTGTCGCCGCTTATTGAAAAACTGCCTCGATCAGTGACAATAGATAATTCTGCAACTCGGCCGCTGCCTGTGCGCTTAACAACTTTGATATCTGTTACGCCACCTATAGAAAAATCTTCGACTCCGCAGAGCACTGGCAAAGACTCCCTGATCATTCTTTGGAAATCTGCAGACGAGTAAGAAGCTTGCCAGCGGAAAAGTTTAGCTTTCATGCAATAAGACGCCAAAGGGTTATCAATAAAAGCTCTGAAACGCTTTTCAAGTTGAGGAGTATTTTCAACTATAGCTGAAGGGTTGACGCTACTGAAAGGTTCAGCACTAGGCTCTTGGTAATCACCTTCATATGATTCATAATAGCTGTCATACGTTTCTTCCCTGCCGCTATTCCAAGAAAGGCCGTTAACTGCATCGCTAGAAGTAGTTAGATAACTCGTTGGCTGAGCCTTATCCCATACATTTTCAATACTCTCACCCATACCCCCGCAAACAGCATGGTACCTAGTATCGGCTATCAACTTGCCGCTACAGACAATTAAACCTTTTGTAGCCTCAATCTGAGCATTGACATTAGCATTTTCCACCTTAGCCCCACCGTAAACGTGGCAATGCGTTCCTGCACAGAGATCGAACCCTTCCTTGCTATGACGCCCTAAATTAGCTAAAGTATACGAACGGGCTACACAAGCCATAGCTTTAAGCGCTTCATTGTCGAAAGAGGCAGGCACCTCGCTAGGCACCACCCCTTTCAAATAATCTTCTATAGTTACATTATTAACAACAGAAATTGTTGGGTTAGTCTCGTCAGGCTTAATAGCGAACGTAAGACTTCCACGATAAGCAGCCTGAGTTTTAGAATTAGTCTGCTCGTTTGACAAAGTGAGCGTACATATGCCGGGATCATCTATAGATAAAGCTTCACCATCGGAGTAAGTTTCCGCAGGACGAAGCACTACCGGTTCCTCACTGTTAAAAAGCAGATGATCGCGTTCATCGTAAAATTGCATCTTGACTTTTTTGAACACGGTAGTAATCAACCTTATTTTTACCGCTTTAGCCTGACCCTTGGGATAAATAATACCATTAGAAGCGGTCAGATCAGCACCGGAGATAATTTCAGGCAAACCGACTTTTATTTCCAATGAAGGCGAAAAGGCTTCCTTAGTATCCTGACTAGATTCTACATAAGAGGCCATCATATCGGCCTCTTCTGTCTTCTGGTGCTCCTTCTTTTCAGCTGTTTTTAATCTGCTCAGAGACTTCCCTGAAGAAGCCTCATAATCTCTTATAACTCCAGCATAAGAAGAATACGCAGCCACAATACAGGCAATAAGGATAAAAATAGAACAGTATATAAAACGCTGCCTTTTATAGTTCATGTTTTCCTCGCTTACTCAACTCCAAAAAGGCCAAAGCTTCACGCATATTTCCATGAGCTGCCTGAAGAGCCGATTTAGCTTCATTTTGACTAACTCCGGCCAAAGAAGCGGCCATTTCCGCCTGGCGCTTAATAAGCTTGGCATTGCTAGCTCGCACATCTATCATCATGTTGCCGCGGCAATGGCCTAAAGATACCATAATTCCTGTTGAAATCATATTTAAAGCCAATTTGGTAGCTGTTCCAGCTTTTAAACGTGTTGAACCGCGCAAAACCTCAGGACCGACGGCCAACAGCATAGGATAATCGGCCTCTTGAGCAGCAGGAGCTCCCGGATTACAAAAAATAGCTCCTACAGTAATGCCAAGCTGACGCAATTTTCGCAGCCCGCCTATCACAAAAGGGGTACTGCCAGAAGCGGTTATACCAATAACAAAATCTTGAGCGCTAACAGATCTTTTTTGCAGTTCTTTAAAGGCCGCTTCTGTATCATCTTCGGCATTTTCTATGGCTCTAATTAGCGCCTCAGGACCTCCGGCTATAATAGCCTGAACTTGGCTCGGATCAGTGCCAAAAGTGGGCGGACATTCAGCAGCATCGAGCACACCTAAACGGCCGCTCGTACCAGCTCCCAAATAAAATAGACGTCCGCCTCCGCGAAGCTTAGCGGCCGCAGCCTCTATACATGAGGCTATCTCTGGCAGAGCCTCATGCACAGCTTTAACCGCTTTGCTGTCTTCACTGTTCATCAATTGAACTATTTCCAGAGAAGTCATACTGTCTAAATTTAAACTTAAAGGGTTGGAAGCTTCCGTTAAATTCTGCACCTGAGTTTACACACCTTCGAATAAAAAAAAGTCCAGGCAGTTTCTGTCTGGAAAAACTTTTCTTTGTCTTGACCCTACGACCAAGCATCTTTACGACGAGTTATTTCTTCTTTAGGAATAAAATCTTCCTTTATGCTCTTATTGAGTTCCGCACGAATCATAATCACGCAAAGAAAACCTATACAAATAATGCCAAAAATATCAGTATCAGTAATTTTGCCTCTAAATAGCCACATTAAACAGATAAAAACTACACATAAGCTCACACCAGCCGCAATAATTTCCTTGCGCTCGGCGTCGCCATCTTTGATAAAGATATTAGTGATCTCCCTCAAATACCCGCCGCCAGGAATAGGATGTTCTTTCAAAAAAGTCCAAGGTAAAAGCTCACGAGCCACAATAGCTCCCAAAGGTACCAGCAGAATAGAGATGACCCACAAAGGCCATGAACTATGATTAAAAAGTGCAGTTAAATAGATAAAACTACTTGATACACTTAACCACATGATTCCCAAACTGACTAAGGCAGCTCCAGTCATGGTGTAATTAGTGACTGAACCATCTTTTATATGCGTCAGCATTCTCTCCTCTATGCCGAAATAAGGCAGATAACGAATAGCCGCCACTGTCAAAATAATAGTTAAATCTATATATATAGCCAAAAGGGCGGCGGCAGCTATCATTACAGCCGACAGACTGGGGAAAGGGGTCCTAAAAAAGGCCAGCAAGTCTAGTCCCAATATAGCCACTGACCAAGACAAGATGTGATACACATAAGATTTGTTAACTCTTACACTGCACCAAAAAAGGAAAGCTGCCGCAAAGATAAGCAGCACCCCTACATTAATTGACGTACTGTCAAAAGGCCAAAAATAATTGCCAACTTCTTTAAGCAGGTCTATATCAAAAGGATTTACCAAAGATCGCTGCAAACTCGGGTGAACAGCCAGATCCTGATAAGATTGACCAGCTGCCTGAGCTAGAAAAAATAAAGACATGGGATACCCCTTATTTTAACTATTGTGACAATCGATAGAAAGTACCAGCCTTTAGTCTTCATCTAGCACTAAATTAGGTATGTTTCCGTTCGCCCATTCTAAGACGGCCGTCCCTCCGGCCGGCATATCCAGCCAAACATGCTCTCTCCTATCGCTGCTTAACTGTTTAACTGAGGGAACTCCGGTTCCTTCAACCATCGTCCAAATAGGCATTTCTGCTTGCTTTGCTTCCAATTCCTGCATACGTGTTTTCACATTTTGATCAGCAATGGAATGCATAACCAGCCTAGCTTTACCATCTTTCATTTTTATCCAACGCCTGCCCACAGCCGGATCGACAACAATGGAATCTAAAATGGCCGGGCTCTTCATCAAAAGTCCAGCAAAACGAACTCCCACAGAATGAGGTCCCTGACGCAGCGAACGCGGACCATTTATAAAAGCGCTGTCCACAAAAGGATCATCGGTAGCTCCGCCTAAGTTAACTCTGAAAATCTGGTCTCCATCAATGCGCACCATAATGGATACTAAAGCTCCTGAAAAATTGCTCTTCAGGAAATCCATGGCAAAATAGTATAAGTCGTCGCGCTCTACATCGAAGCGCATCCAAAACATATTGTCACGTCCCACTACCACAAACTGGCCGGGAGTACCCCCAGGATAAGCGATATCAGAAGTATCAAAAGCTCTCTCGACCGCTCTGCCGGCTTCAAGTTCTACGGTGGTGCCTGCGAAAGGACGGCAGATATCTTTGGCCCCAATCCACTCTGAGCATCCGTGCAATGAAAGCAAATAATTGATCAAGCTTTTCGCTTTGGCATTGGAGCTACTGTTGGAGAAATAATTAATATCTGCAGCTGCGGATCCGGCTAAAGTACCGTAAATATTATTGCCGGTGCAATCTTTGAGAGCCAACAAATTTTCTACTACGGAAACTACGCCCAAAATAGAGCGAACCTCTTCTTCAGGACGAGGAGCCAAGCAGTAAGGTATTTTCCCACTTAAGGCCAATTTAGCTAACAGTCCCAATCCCTCTTTTTCGGCAGACACTTTAAAATCGTCATTTTTGAGTATTTTATAAGCCTTAACCAGAGCCATAGCCACATATTGTCGTTCAGGATAAAGCGTAATACCAGCTACTTTTTTGTCAGATTGCGGAACTTGATAATTGCGCAAGCGGTTACTTTCAGTAGCATATGAAAGGTGAGCTCCGTAAGGATAGTGCTTTGTATCGGGACGAAGGCAAGTAGCTAAACCTCTAGCCAGCTTATCAATTTTGTCTCTCCGATCAGCAGACGGATGATAGCTTTCTAAATAGCATAAAGCTAAAACGGCCTGCGAAGCGACATCTGTCCGTCCGAAAATCCAAGCTGGTTCAATGACGCCGTGAACCACACTGCTTCGTCCGTACACTTTAAGCCATTCATCGACAAAGGATAAATCTTGTTCAGCAGACTTAACTAGCTCATCTGCTAAAGCACCATGACCAGAAACAATCAGCGCAGCCCTAGATTTTATATGGGCTGCATAAGTTTTTAAAAACAAATCAGCGCCGTAGTCTTTACTACATAAACGCTCTAGCCTATTTAAAGCAGCTTTATCAAGAGAGGCTCCGTTCTTACACTGAATTAAATTGTAATAAATGTCAAATAACTCTTGATAACCAGCATCAGACGTTTTTTCTGAGATGACGATCTGGTCGTTGGAAGAATCGTTAGGCTGCACTACTGCCTTCTTATTTATTGACTGAGCAGCTGGAGCAGACTTCGTCTGTACCGTATATTGCGGAGCGGTCTGGAGATCTGACTCTGCAGAACGGGGCCCAGGAGCAGCTAAGGAAGAATCGGCTTTCTTACGACTGTCAGAACCAATTTCCGTTTCGCCGACAGGGGCAGACTCATTTTTTTCAGGCAAACTACAACTTTCATCCGTGGGCGCTGCTGAAGTGCTATCAACCGCTTCATGAATACTGTTAACCGGATGAGGAGGAACAAAAAGTTCGTCATCGTTGTTCTGAGCTACTGCCCATCCAGAATCAGCTAAAACCAGGCCAAGGAAAAGAAAAGCATACTTGCAATATTTGTTCATTTTCAAAGCAACTTTAGGACTACAAATTAGGATAATCTAGGGGGTCTATTTGTTCAGCTGGCTGAGGGGATAAGGCTCCAGAATCGGGTTCTATCATTTTCGGTTGAGCTATTGCAGATTTCTGACTGTTTGAATCTGAACTTAAATTCTCACTCTCAATCAGAAAGCTGCCCACTACTCGCCCTGCAGCTTCTACTTGATTGGTGCTTAAATTAACACGAACCCGCTCACAAGAGAGCCAATCACTTTCATCATCCTCTAAGCGCACATTACCAAAAAGCTCTACAGCAGCGCTGTTACGATCGTATTTGGCTTTATCAGCAAAAACCCGGCGTTTTCCCTGAATGAAACGAATGGCCCCCTTAGCGTAGCCTATACCTTGAGCCCAGCTATATTCAAATTCATCGGCTTCTAAATAAGCGGGTTCTGCTGCCCCTAACTCAGCGGTAGATTCATCTGAAGAATTTTTAAGCCTAAATTTTGTTGATACGACCTTAACTCCGCCTTTAAGGACGGCCTTTTGATCGGCGTAGTAAACACGCATAGCCCGGCCGCTAACAGACGTGCCAGGCTGATATAACTTTATATTGCCTTGAAAATCGGCAACTTGAGTATCGGTATGATACTTGGCAAAAGAAGAAGTCATAACCGCATCGCGGCATGTAAATTTCACATTGCCTATTAGTCTAACTAACTTCTCTTTCTCGCTGTAATCACCACGGTCAGAATTTAAAGTAACGGATTGCTTACCCAGCGGAACACTTTCTCTGCTCGGATCAGCTGCTGCCGGGCTCAAACAGTAAAAGCTCAAACTGCAAGCTGCAGCCAATGCTGCCAAACAAAGACGAATATTCACCACAAACCCTCACACTATAGACATAATACAGTCTAAAAATGGCTGGCTGTATTCGCCGTTAAAGCAGACATACCCCACTAAAAGACCAAATTAATTAAAATATTTGAAGCTGTCTGCCACAAGAACATTCATTTAAAATGAGCCATACAGTACATTATCACTGCCCCGGCAGCGGCTACATTGAGAGATTCACTTTTTAAAGCCAAAGGGATATGAACTTTTATATGCTCTTTACTGCGCCAAGATCTATCGACGCCCTTTACTTCAGCTCCGAGTATTAAAGCCGATTTTTCGGGAAAACTTACTTCATTGATATTGCGTCCACCGTGAGCTTCAGCAGTGATTAAAGAGAAACCGTTCTCTCTCAACTTCTGGCTCCAATAATCTAGTTCATCTTCAGCTGCCCGCAATACTGGGAGATGAAAAACTCCACCAGCCGCCGAACGCACAGCTCTAGCATTATAAGGATCAGCCCCTCCACAAACTAAAACGGCTTCAAAATTAAAAGCCAAAGCCGATCGAATTAAAGTGCCTACGTTGCCGGGATCTTGAATCTGACTTAACACCAGCAGTCGAGATACCGAAAGAATATTTTCAGCTTCGAACTGAGGCAGTTCAGCTACCGCTAAAACTCCTTGACTAGTTTTAGCGGCAGAAAGATCTTGCATCAGGGAATCAGAGGCAATCCAAATAGAAGCTTGAGGACGCTGTTTTTTTACTTGCTCAGCCCACTGGAAAGCCTCTGAAGCTATTAAACGCTCAGAAATAAGCAGATGCACAATGTCGAGATTAGATGAAAGCAGTTCTTCAACCACTCTTATCCCCTCGACTAAGAAGCGCCCTGTCTCCGCACGATGTCCGGGAGAATCGAGACGCTTAATTTCTTTTACTAAGCGGCTATGCCGCCCTATAATTTCAAATTCCATGTTTTACAAATAATCGGATACCCTATACAGCTTTCCTTCTACTGTTACCGTATCCGAAGGATTGAGATGGCGACCACGCTGCAAGCAGGGCTGCCCGTTAACTTCAACGCAGCCCTGCTGAATGAGCAGTTTCCCTTCACCACCAGTACCAACAATACCGGCTAGTTTGAGAAACTGCCCTAAACGTATGCAGACATCATAATCTGTAGACTCTTCCCAAGAAGAAAAATCTGTTTTCACGATGCTACTGTTCAGCCTCTTCTTCAATATAATCTTCGACGGGCAATCCAGCCTGCTCACGACAGGCTTTTACCAATTCATCAATTTCTCTAGCACCGCGCTGCACTCTAATGGAAGCATCGCGCAGGCCGCGCACTCCCTCTACCAAGTTAATAGAGTTGTGATCAGTTATGAAGAGGCGCAGACGCTCGACAGCCTCGAGCATAGCCCTAGCCCCGTTATCTATTTCTGAACGGCTGCTAGCGATTTGGTTCTCAATAACGCGAAGCTGCTCTAACTCTTCTTCATTAAAATCGGAACTATCGAGTTCAGGCTCAGGAGGCAAATTAATAAGATTGTCTTCGATTAACTTGCAGAACCAATCGAGCACTTCGCCGTACTCTTCTCCAGTGATGCGCCCTTCAGCAACTTTGTTAACCGCTTCGAAAATAGTGACCAAATTTTTGGTCATAACTAACTCGCCGCCGTACTGCATTTGGCCGCTGTCTTCCTGGAAATCCATAGTTGAATTCTGCATACCGCTGCCGATAGTTGAACTGAGCATACGGGCACCACAATTAGAACAGGAGCGGTTGGCAGGATCGTTGTAAGTGCCGCAGTGGATGCAGGGAACTTTCTCAGCTTGCTCGCCTATCTTGTCAAAGTTCTCTTTACTAGCATAGAGAGCGTCGGCAGCCTTATTGAGCAGAGCCACAGCTTCGTAAAAATCGGCTTCTCCACCCTCAACTGCAGCTTCAAACATACTGATAGCCTTAAAATGATCGTCGAAAGCAGCCCGACAAGCCACCATCTGCTCACCGATTTCTTCACATTCGTTAGGGATGGAAGCTAGTGATTCGATTTCGCGACGCAAATCATCGATACTAGTGCGGAACTGCTCAAGCGATCTGAGGAAGGACTCTTTATCAAGGCGGCCATTCTTCCAAGACTTAGCCAAATTAATAATCAGGTTGACCTGAGGCAGTTTGCTATCCCCCTTAGTAGCCAGAGCCATAGTCAAACTCTCGACAGACTGACGCAAAGATGCACCAGCGTTCACAATATCTTCAATATAAGGCTGCATAGCTTCTGGACCATCGTCCAAAACTTGGCGGAGCTCCAAAACGGTATCTGCGAAGTCGCAGTAAGCACTCATTAAGCTCTCTTTTTGATAATCGCTGGCTTCTTCGTTAGTATTTACATCGTTGGCGGCCACTCTGGCATTAACGTAGATATTAACGATAGTGCGCTCGATAGCAGCTTTAGAAACGGCTTCCTGTACAAAGCCGTCGCAAAGACGAACCAATACATTTATCATGGGCATATTGGTCGGCCCCATCTCGCCTTCTTCTCGAGTATAACCTTCAAAGAGCAGACGTCCGTTGAGACCTACGCTCAAAATAGTATCGTAAGCCTGCTGGAACATATCATCGCTTTTAGTTTCAATATAGGTAAGAAGATCGCGAAGACCGGCACTATAATCTTCTAAAGCAGATTTGATCTCATTAATTATCTCAGGGGGCACAGCCAGACATTCATTGCCGCCTTCTTCAAGTTTAGCTACCACTTCTTTTTTTGTTCTGTCAACGATAGCTAACTGCTCAACTGCAATTAAAGCCAATGATTGAAACTCAAACTCACCAGCGCGAGCATGTTCCATTCTGTCTAAAATTGTATTGCAAACTGGGGAAACCGTAGGCGGGATATATCCCATATTATCAGACATGCGATAGAAGCCTCCTGAGCTTTTTTGTTAACGTCGAACTACTGTCAACAAATTACACGATAAAAGATATTTTCCTGTTAAAACATATTCAATTATTTTTTATACTGCGCAGAGATATAAGCTTTTAAAGCGTTAATCACCGCTTTTTTCCCTGCTAGATACAAAATAGTGCGATTAGTTTCAAATTATTTATTGTTTTAGTTATACAATGATAAACAGTTTTTAATGACTATTTATCAATTTTATGAAACAATTAAGCGGACAAAAAAAGGGGGGAATTATATGCAGCTTAATTTACAATCTGCTAAATACCAGACAAACTGCTCGCCAGATAAGTTAGCTATTTTATGGACGCTTTTATCCTCTGTTAAGGGCTTATCTGAAGCTAAGCTCAACAGATTAGCCGTTAAACTAGACTTTAATCCCGAACTTGTCAAAGAAGAACTGCAAAGACAAAACGAACAGCGTCCTGAGAGCCGCAAGTACGTTTTTCCAACTTTTGATCAAGCCGCCAAACAATGGTACATTCACAGCCGCAAGTATAAAGTAATTTCCATAAATGATAGCAGCTATCCTCAACAGCTGCTCGATTTAGACGATCCACCTGTCTTGCTGTACTGTCGAGGCAGCGGTTCGTTAAACTTCAGCAGCGTTTCTATTGTCGGATCGAGGCAAGCAGATGGATACGGTCAAGCTGTGGCCAGGCAGCTCAGTTCATCCTTAGCCCAATACGGTCTAACTATAGTCAGCGGCTTGGCTTTGGGAGTAGATACCTGCGCCCACCAGGGAGCTTTAGCGGTGCAAGGATCTACCGCTGCGGTATTAGGCTGCGGTATAAACATATGTTACCCAGTTATCAACCGCAATCTCAGTCAAGCTATCGAACAAAACGGATTAATAATTTCCGAATATCCGGAAAATTATCGTCCCATGCCGTACAATTTCCCTTACCGCAATCGTATAATTGCAGCTCTATCAGGGGCGACTTTAGTCGTTCAAGCTAAATATAAAAGCGGCGCCATGATTACTGCAGATATAGCCGCTAATTTAGGACGCCAGGTCTTGGCTGTTCCCGGTCAAATCAATGTCAGTCAAAGCGAAGGGCCTCTAGAGCTGCTGGCCAACGGAGCTGGATTAGTCAGAAACAGCCTCGATGTTTTAGATAGCTTAGGCCTGATTCTGCCGGAAAAAACGGACGCTTCCTGCTCAGATCAGCTGATTTTAACTGCGATCGATTCTGATATACTAAAAGCTATCGATAGCAGCGGAACTGATACCAATACTATTGCCGAACGTACCTCTTGTCCTATGGGATACTTGGTACTGTCTTTAAGAAAACTTGAATTAGGCGGATACGTGATGCGCTTACCTAACTCTCTATGGATAAAAACTGGGAGACTTTGATAAGCTACTTCATAACACTTCTGGGAACTATATCTTCTAAACGTGGCATCTCTCCTATAGGCATAGTGGTAACGTATACAGAAGACGTAACGGTATTGCCGCTTTCTGCTTCTCGACAAATTATCTGAGCCCCAGTGGCGTCAAAAGAAGGAGCGTAGTAAATAGCGCTATTATCGCTGATTACTTCCAGTCTTCCCTTTCCGTCGATAGACCACAAATAACGTTTTTTCCGCTCTGCTTCTCGGTTCTGCTCTTTTTGCTCATAGTCTTGAAATTTGGAGCCGTTTACTCCGTAGCGTTCATGAATGCGCTTAATTTGCTGTTCTGTTTTGCCAGGTAAAGCTTCAGCAGTTAAAATAATATGTTCCCCAGGGCGAAGCACGCATGAGGCGGGCACAACTTTAAAAAGAGGCGTTTCAGCCACAGCATCGGCCAATTCTAAATCGGCGAATCCAGCCGGTTTAGCCGAAAGACGACCAGTAAGAAGGCAGCGCCGATCTTCATAGTCAACTAAAGCTTCCATTCCCCCGTAACGCACCATGAACCTATCTAAATTGGGTTTAGCTGTAGGGAGATTATTTTTATCCAAAGAGAGCGAGCATATTTGGTAAACGCCCGTAGGCAAATCGCGCATATCGATAGTGCGTATCCCCTGAGAACCTTCCAAAATCCAGGCTTTAGCAGCTTTCCCGCGATCGTCAGGAAGCTGAGGCATATGGAAAGCTAAAAGCAGCAGCTTATCTCCTTTTACAGAATTTATATTGTAACGAACTTTAGCTTTAGCATATTTGTTTATTTCTGCATTTTTAGCGCAGTTATCTATAAAATATCGCGGCGTAGTCTTTACTAAACTGCTGTCTTGCCAAAGTTCTTTAAGTTCCTGATCTGAGAGCGGATAACTTGAATTTTTAGTAACTGTCTGCACATTTTTAGGAACAAAAGGGACACTCAGAGCTTTCTGACCAGTTTGAGAAGCATTTTCCTTAGGAACGGAATTTACGGGCATTTCTGTAAGCTGCTCTTCCGGCGACCAATTATTATGGCGATCAGATTCGGAAGGGGCGACCTCAGTGAGGACACCGTTATCATATTTAAAATTAGGATCGCCCAAACTAGGCGCCGGAACAGACGGAGCTGGCATAACTACACCTGTAGGCTGCTCAGATTCTGGACTGGCAGAAGAATTTTTAGCTCCCAATTTAAAATGAACTTCTTCAGCTTTAACTTTTTGGGGACGGGCTTCAGGATAAGTGCCCTCATTTCCATCTTTGGGAGCCTGAATATCTTTAACACGAAAAGTTTCAGAGCGCTGTTTAGTGTAAGAGGCTTTAGGATAGGCTACTCTATTTTTAGGCCCACGCTTAACTGCCTCACTGTCTCTTGTTTCAGCGGCAGCCGAATCTGTTTCTGCAGCATCTCCTGAAGATTGATTAATGACAATATCAGTAACTTCAATACCGTCTTCATTAACTGAATGTTTTATTACGGTATGCTGAGACAGGTCAACTTGCTTAGTACCGCCTTCCTCTGCTTCTGCTGTCACTGCCCACATACTAGACATAATATAAGCCAACAAAAATAAAGTTCGGCCAACACGCATAGCCTTATGCCTCCTGAGCTTATCTGCAAATAGATATTAATTTATGTCAATAAACTTAACTTTTATGGACGGCAGAACAGAATGAACATAATATTCCTGCCTTACAAAAGCAGGAAGGGAATTTCTATATAGATAAAAAAATCCTCCGCGCGTTAGCGCTGCCGCTCAAGCAGCGGTACTGCCAGCACTATTATAAAGTAGTATAATTACCAAATTTTTTTTATAGTAGCCATCTTATGAAAGGCCTCAAACCGAATATGCACATATATTTGGCTCAACCCCGCGGATTCTGCGCTGGAGTCGATCGAGCTATTTCCATCGTTAATTTTGCTTTGGAAAAATTCCAAGCTCCAGTTTATGTACGCCACGAAATTGTCCACAATTATCATGTAGTGAAAGAACTAAAAGACAAAGGTACAATATTTGTCGACGACATCGAAGCTATACCTGAAGGGGCGGTCACTATTTTTTCTGCTCACGGAGTTTCGCCCGATATTCGCGAAAAGGCCATTAAGCGCGGCTTGCGCATTATTGATGCTACTTGTCCACTAGTAACTAAAGTCCATTCTGAAGCTAAACGCTACGCTAAAGATGGATACCATATAATTTTACTAGGTCACCGCAAACACGTAGAAGTAGAAGGCACTATGGGTGAAGCCCCCAACGCTATCACTCTTATCGAGACTATTGAAGACTTAGACAATGTTAGACTGCCGGAAGATAAGCCCATAGCTGTTCTCACCCAAACAACTTTAGCTATAGATGAAACCCAAACTATGATTGAAGCTATAAAAAAACGTTTCCCTTCCGTTATTCAGCCTAAGGCTAAAGATATTTGCTTTGCCACTACCAATAGGCAGAAAGCGGTTAAAGAACTAGCTAAAGTGTGCGATCTGATCTTAGTGGTTGGTTCTTCTACTTCTTCTAATTCCAACCGCTTGGCTGAAGTGGCTATTAGTCATGGAGTAAAGTCGCGATTGATTAACGATGTAACTAACTTAACTATAAGTGAACTCCAAGGAGTCAAAAATTTAGGTATTACAGCCGGTGCTTCTGCTCCGGAGTTTGTAGTACAGAATTTGCTTACCTGGATAAGGCAACATTACGAAACGGAAGTACACGTTCTCGATGTAGGCTCAGAAGAGGCCAGCTTTGCTCTAACTAAAGATATACGAGTTATGGACAGCATTTAATGTGCAACAAGTAAAAAAATAAAAAAACTGAGTTTCTCTTTTGTTGGCTGAGAAACTCAGTTTTTTTAGTGCAGCGGCAGGTTAATATTTGCTTCGTCCTCTACCGCGCAGTCCAGCTAAGCTAGCTAGCGACTGGCGTTTCCCTCCGCTGGAAGATTTCCTTTCCAAACGAACCTTTTGAGAAGGACGGACGTCTGGTTCATCAATTTCTTCGGTGCTATCAAGCCAAACAGGAGCAGGATCATAGCTAAACTCGTGACCAGCAATAAAGACAGGATCGCCAGGAATAGCTCCGGCTTCTCCCAAACGCCTTTCCACTCCCCAAGCATTAAAGCGACGCTGCATACGGTTAACCGACTCTTCCTCGTCTAAATTGGTCATACGCACTAGCTTATTAACGCGCACGCCATCTACATGCCAGCCATCTTCTTCACGACTAATAACAAAATCTTCGGGAGCCGGCACTACTTCTGGAGTTATGGCAAAAGCGGGCAGCTCCGGAGCCTGCTGCACAGTTTCAAAAACGTGCAGCATAAGTTCTTCTAAACCTGCGTGAGTATAACAGGAAACAAGATGCAGCTTAATTCCGCGCTCTTGAGCGGCCTTCTGTACCGCTTCTAATTCTTGTTCCTTATCGGGAAGATCAATTTTATTGAGGGCTACAACTTCAGGACGCAAAGCTAATCCAGGATCATAGGAAGCCAGCTCCTTCCTTATTTGATCGTATTTAGCTAAAGGATCATCTTTATCGACGTCGGCCAAACTAAGAATCTGCAATAAAACTTTAGTACGCGAAATATGGCGCAAGAAATCGTGGCCTAAGCCGGCTCCCTCAGCTGCTCCTTCGATAAGTCCGGGAATGTCAGCAAAAACTAAAGTACGATAATTGCGCTCCCATACTCCAAGCACCGGACAAAGCGTAGTAAAAGGATAATCGGCTATGGCCGGCTTAGCGTTAGTTACAGAAGACAATAAAGTAGATTTACCGGCATTGGGAAAGCCAATAATACCAACCTGAGCCACCACGCGCAGTTCTAAACGCAACCAGCGCTCTTCACCAGGCTCGCCCAATTCGTGATCGCGAGGACCATTGTTTATTTCAGTTACAAAACGCGTATTACCTCGACCGCCCCGCCCTCCTTTAGCAGCAACAAACTCAGCTCCCGGTTCACTTAAATCAGCAATCAGATCGCCACTGTCGTCAGTATAAACTAGCGTACCTACCGGAACTGGCACGCGCAGATCTTCTCCGTTAGCTCCAGTTTTATTAGAACTGCGCCCATAACCGCCCGGTTTGGCTTTGAAATGAGAGCGGTGCTTAAAATCTAAAAGACTGCTGCTATTTTCACAAGCGTAAAAAATAACGCTACCGCCTCGACCGCCGTCACCGCCATCTGGACCACCCATAGGCACAAATTTTTGCCTGTCAAAAGAACAGGCTCCGCGGCCACCTTTACCTCCCTGCACAAAGACACGAGTCTTATCTATAAAGTTTCTACTCATATTGATACCACTTTTTCTGACATATAGACTTATTGATAATAGCCAATCGCCATAATGTACAATAATTCGCGCTAATTGTAAAATATAGCCAGTTTTTCCGCAACTCTGTACAGCTTAATAAGACGCTACCTTTAGTCAAATTCCAAATAGACAGAGTAAGGCAAACTAAATTCCGTTGGAGTTTCCATCATTGACAGTACTATCGAAAAAAAACAAAAAAAAACGCCCTGCTTTGTTAGCAGAACGCTCTTTTTTATTGAAAAACTTTT
>JBJEGD010000008.1:0-18154 GCA_051874735.1 Candidatus Bruticola sp.
CACTCAACGAAATTGCTTTCGTTTCCAATAATTTCTACTGTTGTCAAAACTTTTTGCGCCGCCTCATCGCGGCTTCTCCGACATACTAGGATATAATTTCTGTTTTGTCAACTACTTTATTCAAAATATTCTATTATTTCTCTGATCATTTCGCATAATTTATAGCAAACTAAATTGGGCAGACTTTTTCATATATATTATATGTATATACAAAGAAATAAACTCGTCACTAAATTAAAATTACCCCTCATAGGAAGGCCCTTATTACCATTATCACAAAAAAGCATCGATATAATTAAGAAAGTCAGGTAGAATAAAAATGAATCAAGATAAATTCGTTTTCATATCTACAATGTTAATAACATGTATTTTTATGTGTTTGTTTTTAGTGGCCTGTAAAAAAGAAAAAGCATCAGATCATGCCGAGCTAGACTTTCAATCACTCAATCTGGTACGCAGAGGCACAACTAACGAATCAAATATCTATAACGTTACCAAGACTGAAAAGGGCCTCTATATGGAAAATTGCCTGCTCTCATCTTACTTCGATCAAGAAAAACAGCAAGAGATTGAGACAAAATATATCTGCAATAGTATGCAAGGTTCAGACGAAACTTATCACCAATTAGCTCAGCTTCTTAATGATTTGAAAATAAAAAAATGGAATGGTTTTAAAGGCTCAAACCCATACGTTCTTGACGGAGACTCTTTTTCTTTTAAGTGCGTATTGAAAGACGGAACTACAATTACAGCCTGCGGAACTAATGCTCAGCCCCCCAATCTCAACCGTCTGAGTAGCACCCTTTACGATCTAATAAACCGTCGCTCTGTATCTGAAACTAATTTTTCTGGACATAACTACAGCTGCCTTCTTCCTAAGAATTGGATCGGTCCAATAGAAGCTGTATTCGGACCATACTATATTTCTTTTGTAAGTAAAATTGACGATCGAGATGTAACTTTTCTTACTATAGAAGATACATATTCAGAAATTCAGAGCATCAATAAAAACAGCTTAAAAGCAGGAAAACTGGAAGTTCTAGACTGCAACGATATATATATAGGTATAAGAAAAAACCAATATTTAGCTAATTACCTTCCTAAAATGGATGAATCCCAAAAAGCTATCTACCAAAATTTAGATAACGATATACCTAAAATTATTGACAGCCTAAAAGGAACTAACAATTACAATTTCGTCAAATATACACCGAATTCAGAATTATAAATTCAATAATATCGGTAAAAACAAATATTCAATCTAGCTGCTTTGGAGAATATATTTTCCAAAGCAGCTAGATTTTGCTTTACTAAAACTTACGCTACTTTTGTTTGTCAGATAAAAGCATATTTATAAGTTCTTTATCAGTCTGCATCATGCCAACTCTGCCTATATAACCTACGGAACTTATAGTGTGATCGGCCTGATCTTGAAGAATGCCGGTATGAGCCGTGTAATTACTTCCACTCATAGCCATATAATGAGACATAATGGCAGCATCAAGGCTGGTAGCTATTTTGGCAGCACAGCTTACTTTAGCGCCATCACATAAAATTCCAGGTATATTGGCCATAGTATTATCTATAGTAGCGGCTAGCATTTCTAAAGTTCCGCCATTTATATAAGTTAGAGCGGCCCCAGCTGAACACGAAGCAGAAACAGCTCCACAAAAAGCGGAAAGACAGCCTATAAACTTCTTCTGGTAAACGGTCATTAAATTAGAAAAAACTAAAGCTCTGTAAAGCTTTTCACGAGAGAAATTGTTTTCTCTAGCATAAACAATAACAGGAACTGAAGACGTTATACCTTGGTTGCCACTTCCAGAATTAATTACTACAGGCATTTCACATCCGCCCATACGCGCTTCAGAGGCCGCCGCAGTGTAAGCTTTCATGCGAGAAGCTACACCTTCTGGATAAGACTTTTTAATAACTCTTCCTAAACCAACTCCAAAATTACCTGACATACCTTCATAAGCAATGTCCATATTGCAGTTTATCTGCCTATCCAGAAGTTCTTTTACATCATCAATTTTTACTGTATCGGCAAATTCTTTTATATCCGGCAAATTAAGCAGCGATCTATCAGCAGGATCGGCAGCGCTGTACTCTGCATCATCGTCTTTTTTGAAGATTACTTCCCCATTTTTAATGATACTAACTATATTTGTATGGGAATGACGAATTTCTAGTTTTACACTATCCTGCCCTTTAAAACATTCAACGATAATATGCAAAGGTACACTAGATTCCAAGTGCTCAACCTGACACGTTTCAGCCTTTACCTGTTCACGCATAAGACGGCGGGCTTCTTCATCGGTGTTTTTTAGCACTTCCATGCCGGCGGCAGCATCACCACCAAATACCCCTAACCAAACGGCAGTCTGAATGCCGACCATGCCTCCAGAATTAGGAATAACTACACAGCGGACATTTTTGAGCATATTGCCGCTACATTTAGCAGTAATTTGCTCAGGAACATTCCCTAAAACTTCACGAACTTTGGCACCGGCAAAAGCTAAAGCTATAGGCTCAGTGCACCCCATAGCCTCAATGAGTTCTTCACGTAAAATTTTTACATATTCGCTGTACACATTGTGGTCAAGCATATACCGACACCTCAACTTTTTTATCCTTGCTTTCTGGTTCTTAAATTGCAGTCCCTCCCCCTAAAAATTACTCTAACAAAGACAGAAAAATATTTTATTTTTATTTGAGAATAAAGCTAAATTTCGGAATTAAGTTTTCATGCAAGCGGTAGGAGGAAAGTTTACAAATAGAAGTATCTTGACGAACAAGATAGCAATTTAGTTGCAGCTTGTCAGCCCCAATTTATAGGAAAATTTATATACCAGTAGCAGAATATATTAAGGAATACAAAATGATTAAACTAGAAACAGACAGATTATTGATTGAGCCTATGAGTTTAGAAGAACTAGCCAAGTTAGTCGTTATCTACAACAAAATAGTGCCAGAACTTAGTCAAGCTTATCAAGAAATGCTCCACGGATGTGAACAGCATTACAGCAACTATCTTTGGTATACTTCATGGAAAATGTGCCTTCGCTCTGACGGTCAAAAAGTTGGCGACGGCGGATTTAAAGGACCGGCTCAAAACGGCTTAGTGGAAATAGGTTACGGTATAAACGATAGCTTTCAAGGTCAAGGATACGCCTCTGAAGGGGCTAAAGCTCTTTGTACTTGGGCTTTAAATCAAGAAGGGGTGCGGGCTGTTGAGGCAGAGACAGCTCCAGATAATCGAGCTTCTATGCGCGTGTTGCAAAAGATAGGCTTTGTAGCTACTGGAAAAAATGGAGCGGAAGGACCACGCTTTATTTTGTTTTCCCATTCCCATGACAGGCAAAGTGAGCGAAGCTGATTGAGTGATTCGCCAATAAGCTATCACAACATAATTAATATGAAGATTATTTCTGCTGCAAAGCGTCTAACAGCTCTTTTAAATTTTTGATACGCTTCAGACGCCAAACACCATTTTCATTCTGCATTTCCAACTGCATAATTAATTCACGGGAGAAGCCGACAGGGTATAACTTAACTCCAACTAAAGCAACTTTATTCTCAACTACGGTGTACTCCACGATAGCAGCGCCGAATCCTAAACTATCGAAAAAAGTAAAATCTATATTTTTAATACCTGATCGCTCAGCGAGCTCACTGTCGTCCTTCCCCGTTACGTAACGCTTAATGCGCTCTTCAGCCGCTTTAACGGCCTCATCTTTCACCAAATTAGCAGCCTCTTTGATAAATTTTTGTCCCTTTACCAAAGACAATAGGTTATTTTTACCTAACTGCTGTTCAATTAAAGAATCGGCAGCATCATTGTAGGCGTCACTCAACAGACTATTCAGATCGACTCTAGCCTCAAAAGATGGCCAATCGTGGTTTACGATAGCGGTTTTAACTAAAGTTAAAGAATAAATGGGGGTATTTTTCCAATAGCCATAATAAAAAACTGCCAAAAGAATAATTAATGCAGCAGCAATGAAACCAGATGTAACTAAAACTTTTTTCTTCATAGTTTCTTCAATACCTAAAAAATAATTAATGCAGACCAGACTAAATAAAAAAATATCAGCTGGTCTGCGCCTATAAAGTAATTAAAATTAGGAATTTCTTACGGCTTCCATTTCTTCTCTAATAGAATCGCACAGAACTCTAACTCCGTGACGAATAGTTTCAGGGGGTAAATTAGAAAAATTAAAACGAGCCATATTCGGTTTATGAGTAACTGGATAAAAAGAATCGCCAGGAACCATAGCTACGTGATGTGTAAGACATCTTTGCAAAAGTTTTTTAGCCTTAATCTCTGGAGGCAGTTCAATCCAGACAAACATGCCGCCACGCGGCCTGGTGAAGCGTACTCCTTCGGGAGCCGAAACCTCCAATTCACTAACCATGGCGTCGCGCCGCTCTTTGTAAATGCCCCTTAAAAGTGCAAGCCGCTCGTTAAAATCGTGACTAATAAGGTAACGATAAATAAGCATTTGATTGAAAAGAGGAGTATGTAAATCGGTAGCCTGTTTTAAAATAACCAACTTGCGAGTAAGCTCTTTAGAAGCGGTAATCCAGGCCACACGCAGACCTGGGCAAAGAACTTTAGAGAAACTTCCTAAACTGACTACCAATCCCTTAGTATCGAAGCGGGATAGAGAACAATGCTCAAAATCTTCAAAATTAATTTCATAATAAGCATTATCCTCTACTACTGGAATCTCATATTCAGTCATGAGTTCCATGAATTTGCGCCTTCTCTCCATACTCCAAGTACGTCCGGACGGATTCTGGAAATTGGTAATTACGTAGATAAATTTAGGTCGACGCGTCTTGAGTTTGCTCACTAGATCTTCGATTATGATCCCATCGTCATCGCATTCTATCTCTTCAAATTTAGCTCCGCAAACTCGAAAAGCAGATAAAGCCGCCATATAGGTTGGAGCCTCAGCCCAAACGATATCGTCTTGATCAATGAACAGTTTAGAAACTAAATCGAGTCCCGATTGAGAACCACTAGTGATAAGGATATTATCTAGCCCTTCAATATGCATACCCCAATAATCGTTAAGTCGGTTTATAATCCACTGACGCAGCGGAGTATACCCTTCGGTGGTGGCATACTGCAAGGCGCGCACCCCTTCCTCATGAAGAACAGCAGAAGCAAGTGTAGATAACTCCTCATAAGGAAATAACTCAGGAGCGGGAAGACCACCGGCAAACGACAAAATCTCGGGACGCTCAGTTACTTTAAGTATTTCTCGAACTTCCGAGGCAGCTATAAAGTTCATACGGTTGGCTAAATTATATGTCATAAAAAATTAAGACCTCCAAAAGTTCTGCCGAAATTACGCAGACGACACATTAAATACGCCTACATAATTTCTGCTAGTAACTTCGGAAGTCTCACTTCTATTTCTTGCTTATTTTGCGGCAGAAGCCTTATTTAAGCTCGTGATTAAAGATTACCTTGGCCCGATCGCCATCGGGCACTTCTTCGTTGTTTTCATCCGAAGAAACATTGGCGACAGCAACGGCAGGAGCAACTTCTTCCTTCATATTTTCTAAAGAGCTGGAAATAGCGCCTTCATCTTCTTGACGCACTTGGGCAGTATAGAACATACAGGATAAAGGAGCTAAAGTGAGCTCTAAGGACAACTGATGGGAACCAAAAGGCACCGGCTGAGCATTCAACTCGCTGAGCACCTTATATCCGCTGCCTCCGTATTGAGGATCGTCGGAGTTTAATTCCAATTTCCAGCTGCCTTCTACTTCGATAGGCAACCCGATCCTGTATCCTTGACGAGGTACAGGAGTGAAATTGCAGACGACCATAACTATGCTGCCCCGCCCCAAAGGATAGCGGACAAAAACAGCCACACTATTCATAGGATCGTTACACTGCAACCAAGTGAACCCACCAGGTCGATCGTCGAGTTCCCACAGTTCAGGGTGTTCTTTGTAAAAATGATTTACAGCTGCGCACCAATCCTGGATTTGCTGATGAGGCTTCTCATCGAGAAGATGCCAATCCAAAGATTGATTAAAATTCCACTCATTCCACTGAGCGAACTCATTACCCATAAAGTTAAGCTTTTTACCAGGGTAACCAATC
Organism: Candidatus Bruticola sp.; assembly: GCA_051874735.1. Classification (GTDB taxonomy): domain Bacteria; phylum Vulcanimicrobiota; class Xenobia; order Xenobiales; family Xenobiaceae; genus Bruticola. The sequence continues at coordinate 6,128 of JBJEGD010000008.1, forward strand.
ATGTATCCGTACAAAGCGCGCAGGTTGGCATAACTCTGCCATTCGTCGCCTGGCATTTTGTTCAGCATCGAGCGTTTGCCGTAAACCACCTCATCGTGAGAGAAAGGCAAAATAAAATCTTCGCTATACTGATAGAGCATACCAAAAGTCAATTTATTATAATTGTACTTGCGGTAAATCGGATCTTTAGAAATGAAATCGAGAGTATCGTGCATCCAGCCCATATTCCACTTAAAAGTGAACCCTAAGCCTCCCTCATCGACAGGTCCAGTAACATGGGCCCATGAGGTCGACTCTTCGGCACAGGTGAAACATCCGGGACACTCTTTGGCTACAGCGCTGTTAAAATCGCGGAGGAAAGATACAGCTTCAAGGTTTTCATGACCGCCGTATTTGTTAGGGATCCAGTTGCCGTCTCCCTGTTTGCCGTAATCTAAATAAAGCATAGAAGCCACGGCGTCGACGCGTATACCGTCAACATGGTAACACTCCAACCAAAACAAGCCGGACGAAATAAGGAAGTTGCGCACTTCGTTACGCCCGTAATTAAAAATGTAAGTATTCCACTCTGGATGGCAACCCTGACGAGGATCCTCGTGCTCGTACAGACAGCTTCCGTCGAAACGAGCCAAACTGAAAGCATCCTTGGGGAAATGGGCGGGCACCCAATCTAAAATAACGCCTATGCCGTTGCAATGCAACTTATCAATAAGATACATAAGCTGTTCGGGAGTGCCGAAGCGACTGGTGGGAGCGAAATAACCAGTAGATTGATATCCCCAAGAGGCGTCGTATGGATACTCAGTGAGCGGCATAAACTCTACATGAGTGTAACCCATCTCTTTAAGGTATGGTACTAAATAATCGGCTATTTCTTGATAATTCAAGTAAGATACGCCGTTCTTTCGTCTCCAAGATCCTAAATTGCATTCGTAAATGTTCATAGGCTGACGGCGTATATCGTTAGAAGCCCTCTTGGCCATCCACTCGCTGTCTTGCCATTTATATTTAGCTATTTCCCAAACCACAGAAGCTTTCCCCCAGTCGCTTCCTTCGCGCCGCGGCTCTGTGGCGAAAGCATAAGGATCAGCTTTCTCTAAAATAACATCTTGATGAGGTTTAATAGCGTATTTATAACAATCGCCCTCTTTTAAACCAGGGATAAAACCTTGCCAAACTCCAGTAGCACTGCACAAAATGAGAGGATTTACGTCTGGAGTCCATTTATTCAAATCGCAGATAACCGAAACCCGCTCAGCGTTAGGAGCCCAAACGGCAAAATGGACACCGCTCTGTCCTCCGTAGGTAGCCAGATGAGCTCCCATGCGAATATACGCCTTGTGATGGGCAGCTTTGCACCATAAGTAACGATCATAGGACGTCATGACTGGCAATTTCTCATGAGCTTTATCCATATTTCACAACTCCTAATAAAACAATTCTCATACATTTACAATGTAAAAAAACAACAAAAACAGCGCTTGGCAATAGCCTCAGCAGCCTTAGCCTGGATAACCCCGAACTACACTGCAAACGCGTCATAAAATTAAACTAACAAAAAAATTTTCTTTTGTTACAGATAAAACAACACTTGCAAATAAAAACAGCCTACACAAAATGGCATTCAGAAGCTGTTGTATCCTGTTGCTATCAGCGAAAGACCGTGGCTCTCATGAAGAACTAGAGTGATCTCTCTGTTATCATACGACAAAAAGGCGTTAAATAACACCTAAAAACGAGTTGTTGAAAACCAAAGAAAGCCAATTATTTTGGCAAAAAATGGACTTCTCCCGTAAGAAGTTGCCATTGTATGCATATATTAAAATATTTAAGATAACTACATATAGCATCACAAAAAAACAACTCTTCTCAGATAACAACCCAAAACACAAAAAAAAACTTTAAGCGCCTTCCAGACATGATAAGCAGCTGATTACCTATCAATACAAAACTGTCTACGCGCAAAAAAGGTCCAGCTGCTTTATTATATTAAAACAACAAAACAGCTGAACCGAGCAGCTACTTATTCGTAGCTCATAGCACTTTCAAAATAGCGCTGATTAAGGCTGTGACAAATTTGATCAGTTTCAGCTATGCGCTGAGCAATCTTCTCGCACTGTTCTACAATAGTACCTAAGAACCCTTTGTATTCCAGCTGGAGCTCCATAGGCGGTATAGGAATAATCAATTCATTTAAAGATGATTTCGTCAGCTTCGGCATCACACCACCGCGCAGACTTGAGGTAATGTCGATACTGTTTATAACCATCTCCAAATATTCGGGAATAACACCAGCATCGGGATTAATTCTCAAAACATGAACTAAGTCGCTAGCCCAAATTTTGCCGTGCACAGCTTTAGCTATGGGAGCTTCTCCGGAAGTAAGCACAGATCCCACCTTAGCCACTAAGAGAAGATCTTCATCGAAAAGATACTCATCGACATAATCAACTACGCCAGTAGAATCGTAGTAAGGATATTCTCCAGAGACTCTATCTTTAGCTAAAAGGGAACGGGATTTTAAACGCTCAGTTAAAGCCCCCAAAGGTTTGGTCTCCCATCCTCTATCGTTTACTTCTATTTCACCAAAAAGCTCTATAAAGCGATCGTTAAGTAGTTCTTCAGACTTATCGAGCTGATCGAACTGAAGCTCGCTCAAATCGCAGGCACTGCGCAGAACATTGGCAATTCTCTCCTGCTCAATTAAACTGGGCACAGGAATAACCGTATCTGATAAATCTTCGATAGATACACCATCTTCAAGTACGCCAATATTCTCGTTGTCTTCCAGCCTACTAAATATATAAGAGAGAGCGTAAGCCATATATAAAGGATTTAGTTCAGCAGTATTAGGGCACAAACGGCAGAAATGATGGCTGTAAAGAGCTTCTTCACCATTCCAAGCTTCAATAGAGAGGCGATCTGTAAGCGATACCAAGTACTCACCAGGATGAACTAATTGTTCTTTAGTGTACTCACCAGTGTAATACGTGGAAACCTGCCCCTTTTCAATGTCGCTATGCAGAATGACAGGAACCCCCTCAGTTCCGTCTTCATTAAGCAAACTGCGATCGATATTCACTCCGCCCTGAAAAGAACAAACGTCGCCTAAGCGGGTCATTTTACACTCTGACATATCGAACCCCTTTCAATATTAAGTGACCATTCATAGAACCTTCCTTCTTTCTTTAAGATTCTAAAATTCTCCCCCTTGAGATCAGTATCTTATTTTTTAGGCTTTTTTTTAGTAAATTGTCGTATGGCAGAAGGAAACAGAAGTATATCATCTGAAGAGTGGCCATTCCCACAATTGTGTACTTTTGGAAAAACGGTTTGAGGCAGAAATAATATGAAAATACTGCTCATCAATGCTCCCCGCATCAATTCTATATGGTGCGGTGTGCCGGACATCTTTAATGGCAAAGATCAGCATCTCTTCCCACCGCAGGGCATTATGTATTTGTCCGCTTATATTAAAGCTCACAGCAGCCACGAAGTAAAAATTTTAGATGCCAACTGCGATCTTCTGTCGCAAGCCCAAATAGAGCAGCGTATTCGCGACTACAATCCTCAGGTAGTAGGTATTACTACCATGACTCACAATCTGATTGATGTCCACGAATGTGTTAAATCGGCTAAGCGGGTTAACAGTTCTATTCATGTAATTTTGGGCGGCCCTCATGCTATGCGTTTTCCTGAAGAGGCTATTTCCCTCTCCGGAGTAGATTCCATATGCTTTGAACGCGACGCCGAAGAAGCTTTTTCCGAGTGGATCAATTACCTTGACGGCCAGGGAGAAGCCTCATCTATCAAGGGAATTTGGTACAAAAATACCGACGGCTCAATATGCCGCAACGAAGCTAGACCGATCAACAAAGATTTATCCCGTTTCCCTATGCCAGATCGCAAAGGTATCAACCTCGATGAGTATTATACTCCAGGCATGCTCGGCCTCCGCTCCACCACAATTGTTACTTCCAGAGGTTGTCCTCAAGGCTGTAAATTCTGTCTATCTACGGCGGCCTTTGCTTCGCGCACAGTCAAAGATATTGTCGACGAAATGGAAGTCTGCAAAGATATGGGCATTGAAGAAGTCCTCTTTGTCGATGACATTTTCAATGCGCCGACTAAACGCGTTATAGAAATTTCTCAAGAAATTCTGCGGCGCAAGTTAAAAATGTATTGGGCTTTTAAAGGAACTATTGCTGGTACAACTTATGAAATGTTGAAGATAGCCCGTCAAGCCGGCTGTCTGCGCGGCCATTTCGGAGTTGAAAGCGGTACTCCTGAAGGACTTCAGGCCTTGGGAAAAACTTTTATGAAGCCTGAAAAAGCCCGGCAGGTGTTTAAATGGTGCAAAGAACTAGATATGTGCGGATGTGCCTACATTATGATTGGCACGCCGGCCGAAAAAAACCGCGACGACATTATGCGCACCGTTGATTTTGTTTATCAACTCGATCCAGAGTACGTAGTGTACGCCATTACTAGTCCTTATCCAGATACGCCTCTTTGGCAGCGCGGAGCCGATCTTAAATTATGGGATCCCGATATTTGGAAGCGCTTTATGCTCAATCCGACCCCAGAGACGGCAGAACAGATTCCCACTATGTGGAATCAATATATGAGCCGCGAGGAATTGCTCTCTATATTTAAAGAAATTAATCGCGATTTTTACTTCGATCCTATGAAGATTTACCATACCTTGAAAAAAATGACTAACTGGCAGGGTATTAAACGTATCGCTCAAGGAGGCTTAGCTATAGCTAAGCTTCAGCTTATCGACGCTCAGAGTCGGCGGATTTAAACAGCTTACACGGCTTATCTGTGCTAAAACTGACTTAAATCTGAAAAAAAAGCAGCCCTCTTGCAGAAGAGAGAGCTGCTTTTTTTTCAGGAATTTAAATTATCGGACTACCCCTTTTCTGCGTCAGCTTGAGCTTCTTTTTCTTCTTTCATTTCCAGACGGCACTTTTTGAGTTCTTTCCAAGTTTCTTCTAAAGCCTGATTGATGACTCTGGAACCGCCAAAAACGCTCATAAAATTAGTATCACCGTTCCAGCGCGGCACAATATGCAAATGCAAATGTTCTGCCATGCCGGCTCCGGACACTCGTCCGATATTCATACCCACATTAAAACCTTCAGCATGGGCAGATCGCTTAATCACCTCTATCCAGGTCTGAGCCATAGTCATAATTTCCTGCATTTCTTCTGGACTTAGCTCCATAATATTGCCACCGTGACGGTAAGGCACGATCATTAAATGGCAATTATTGTAAGGATACAAATTCATTAAGCAGTAACAAGTTTTGCCGCGCTCAAGCACTAAATTTTCCTTGTCGTTATCCTGAGCATGTTTGACACAAAGGAAGCATTCCGCCACGCAGTATTTAGGTGCTTTTATCATTTCCATGCGCCAAGGCGCCCACATTCTGTCTAATTCACCCATGAGGATCTCTTTTCTCCCCTTCCTGACCTTAATTGGTACGGTAAATACATTTCAGCAATCTTACACCGCACCTCAGAAAAAATATCAAAATTTCCTCAGACTATATTGAGAGTAAATCCTGTCTTGGAATTGCGGGCTACTGAGGTAAAGACCATCAGCATATCTAAAGTATCACGAAAGACTTCTCCAGCATTTAATTCTAAAAAACGCAACTCTCCATCTGAACGTGGATCTTCCTTATCCCACTCTGGATAGCGATCCATAAGCGATTGGAAGGGCACAACTTCACCTTCTTTAGTGATACCGCGCACTCCGTCCTCATCGCGCACTAACTTCTCGTAAATATGAGCCCCTCCCTCATCGAAATTAGACTTTACAATAATTCCGTTAGTACAAAGGTAAATTTGATATCCTTCGTTACCGCTGATCATGCAGGGTAATATTTCGGCATTCCAAGGATAAAAACGCGGATGAGAAGATCCGTCGTCAAAATACTCCAAAACCGGTTCATCGTAGGCATAAAGCTGAGCCACTTTCCAATTACTTGTATTAAACACTTGCTCAATTTTAGCCAAGTCATCGGCTAATTCGGCTGTACGGGCAGCGTCGAATCTATTTTCAGCTTCTAAATTGATAGATGCACAGAGAGAATCGGGCACTAAACAAGCTACAGCCTTGAGGAAAACTTCTAAGCCGTAAACTAAACTTTTGCAGCCTTCACCACACTGCATAATATTTATTGAACAATCTGCACAAGTGGTATCAACCGCCATGTCACCGTAGAGCATTTTTTTGTGACGCATGGTTTCCCACTCAAAACGGGGACGACCGTCTGGGGCAAAGTCAGAAATTTTTTCTTGATAAGGTTTGCAAGGACGAATCCTGACAGGGATAATATTTAAAGCAATTTCGTATACAGTATTGTCAGCCATAGCCGCATACTTTCTATTTTAAGAAAAAACTTCCCCCGTAAAAGGATAACAGAGTAAAAATAAGCCACTTGATGACGAGCGCGATATACCAGCAGCACGAGTATATTTCTTGAAGCTAAAACTTAACACATAAGATATGAAGGAAGGTTACTAAAAGGTGTGAAAGAGTAAGAGTTTGGTGGTGCTGCGCAGGGCTCTTTAGGAATTGGCGCCACTTTAGAACTGAAGAAAAAAAACTAGCAATGGAGTGAGGTAGGATTTTCAAATGGGTATGTCTGCTTTGAATGCGAACAACGGTTTACATATATTCTTTTTAATTGATTGTTCTGACAATGCTGCGAGTGAAATCAACAAAGTAGTTGAAGCTGTAAATTCCATTGTTCCCGATTTGCAGAAAGCTAACTCGTTGTATCCCAAAATGAGAATGAAAGCCAGAGCCATGCGTTTTTCGACTGGCGCTTATTTCGTTTCTCCAGCAGCTATGGATATCGATCGCTTCAAGCTGAGCAACGTTTTCGGCGGTGGTGCCTGTGAAATGGGCAAAGCCTTCGAAACTCTTTATGAACAAATTAAACTTATCACTCCTGAGGCCGGCGGCATTCCTCCCGTTTTAGTGCTTATTTCTAACGGTCGCCCTACCGATGATTATCAAAAAAGCCTGACCGCTCTAAAATCACTGAATTCCTTTAAAAAGGCGATACGCTGGAGTTTTGCTGTAGGCTCTAATCCCGATAAGCAAATGCTGCTGGAATTTACCGGCCTTCAATCTAATGTGCGCGATCTGAGCAGTATTGGCGCCATTCCTCGCGCCTTTGAACCTGGGAGATAAAAATTTTTAAAGTACCATTTAAGGTACTTGCTGTACGGAGGTAATAGTAACATGAAAAAGTACGTATGCGAAGCCTGCGGCTGGGAATACGATGAAGAGAAGGGAGCTCCCGATTTAGGTATCGCTCCAGGTACTAAGTTTGAAGATCTTCCCGAAGATTTTGAGTGCCCTATCTGCGGTGTAGGTAAAGATCAATTCGCAGAAGTTGAATAGAAATTCAGAGTAGTTCATAGCTTATTTAATTCGGCCGCAGCACTGTTGTCAGCGGCCGAATTTTTTCATGTTTTCCACTTAGCTAGAGGCAATTAACATGAATTCTGAGTTTAATACACAGTTAAAAAATTCTGATCTCCCAAATTGCCAACTGCGCTTGGCCATTATGTCTATAATTGTGGGCCCAACAGCACCAATAGAAAGCTTAAATTACCTGCTTCATCAATACAGCCACTATATTATTGGGCGCATGGGCCTACCTCAAAAAAACAGGGGCATAAATTTAATAAGCGTAGCTCTAGACGCCCCTAACGACAGCATAAATGCTCTTTCCGGCAAAATAGGAAGGCTTAAAGATATTAAAGTAAGAGTTTTGTACGCTTAATAATGTCAATATAAAAAGCGAAGGTAAAGGCTCAAAATCGGGGAAAATCGTCAGCGCTCAAATGGGAGATCAGTTTTTTATAACTTGTCGTCCTTGATTGACAATGTAGAACTTACAAAGGAGTAACAGGTGACTATTTCTTGCGATTCTCAGGCCGAAGCTTTAAGGGAACGATTATGGCAAACAGAGCAGTCAGTCTTCTTCACCGAAGAAGAATGGCTGATGCTGCTGCAAGCCGCTGAGCAAAATCAATCTTTCGCTCTTTCTCTGCGCAGCTCAGCCAAACAGCTGAGAGATAAAATTTTTGGCCGCGCAGTCTATCTGCGCGGTTTAATAGAAGTTTCCAATATTTGTGCCCGCGATTGTCTATACTGCGGCATACGTCGTTCTAATAAGAAAGTTAAACGCTATCGTTTAACTAAAGAGGAAATTTTGGACTGTTGCCGTCAAGGGCATCAGTTGGGGCTAAGAACTTTCGTAATGCAAGGCGGAGAAGATGGCCACTTAAGCGACAGCTTTTTCATTGAAATTATCAAAGATATCAAAGCCGCTTATCCTGATACTGCCGTAACTTTGTCTTTAGGAGAACGCCCCAAAAGCAGCTACCAAAAGTTTTGGGCAGCTGGAGCTGATCGGTACTTGCTGCGCCATGAGACAGCCTCAGCTGAACACTTTGCCAAATTAAAATCAGCTGAATCTGTTTTTGCCGAACGCATGCGCTGTCTTACCGACCTCAAAGAAATAGGTTTTCAAACTGGATGCGGCTTTATGGTTGGTTCTCCCTACCAAACACTGCGCTGCTTGGCTAAAGACCTATTCTTTATACAGAATTTTCGCCCCCACATGGTAGGTTTAGGACCGTTTATTCCCCACTGTGATACCCCCTTTGCCAATTATCCGACCGGATCTTTGGAAACTACCCTCAATTGCCTGGCTTTAGTCAGGTTAATGCTGCCTCAAGTACTGCTCCCTTCTACAACAGCCTTAGCTTCTATATCAGAGCAAGGACGTATTTTAGGTCTTGAAAGCGGAGGCAATGTAGTTATGCCGAATTTATCTCCTCTGCAACATCGCAGTGAATATACTCTTTATAATCACAAAGCTTACCTTAATACTGAAGCCGCCGAAGGTATAGGGAAACTTGATGCCCAGTTGCAAAAATTTGGCTATTATATAGATTATTCTCGAGGTGATGCAGCCCAAACTAATTAATAGAAATTCCTTACTTAATTTGTCGGCCTTTTGTTTAAATGGCTGAAACTAAACAACCACTGATGAGAAAGTAATTTTCTGACTCAAAAGAGAGGTCTAACATGTATAATCCGAAATCGCGCCTGGCTGAAGAATTTATAGCCCATGAAGAGGTGCAAGCTTCCTTAGAGTACGCTGAAGCTAACAAAAATAATCTCCCCCTAATTAACGATATTTTAGCTAAAGCTGAACAGTGGCACGGACTGAATCATCGTGAAGCTTCTGTCCTGCTGGCCTGTCCCGATCCTGAAATAGAAGCCAAAATTTTTGCCTTAGCTGAAAAACTCAAAAAAGATTTTTACGGCAACCGCATTGTTATCTTTGCTCCGCTTTATCTATCAAACTACTGTGTAAACGGGTGCCTCTATTGTCCTTATCATTTCAAAAATAAGCACATTGCTCGCAAAAAGCTTACTCAAGAAGATATTGTGCGTGAAGTAACCGCCCTCCAAGATATGGGCCATAAACGTTTAGCTTTAGAAACTGGCGAAGATCCCATCCACAATCCGCTGGAATACATTCTTGAATCTATAAAAACGATCTATTCTATTAAACATAAAAACGGAGCTATCCGCCGAGTTAACGTTAATATTGCAGCTACAAGTATAGAAAACTACCGTCGTTTAAAAGATGCCGGCATAGGCACTTACGTACTTTTCCAGGAAACGTACAATAAGGATAGCTACGAAATTCTGCATCCTACTGGCCCTAAACACAATTATGCTTATCATACTGAAGCTATGGACAGAGCTATGGAAGGCGGTATTGACGACGTAGGCTTGGGGGTACTTTTCGGATTAGAGGGGTATCGCTACGAATTTGCCGCCTTGCTTATGCATACTGAACATTTGGAAGCCGTTTTCGGAGTGGGACCGCACACCATAAGTATGCCGCGTATAAAACATGCCGACGATATCGATCCTAACGCTTTCCAACATGCTATAAGCGACGACATTTTTGCCAAAATATCTGCCTGCATACGCATTTCCGTCCCCTATACAGGCATGATCATCTCTACTCGTGAGGGTCAAAAAGTGCGCGAGCGCTTGCTGCATTTAGGTATTTCTCAAATAAGCGGAGCTTCCCGCACTAGTGTAGGTGGCTACGCTGAAGAGGAAAAAGTTGAGGATAACTCAGCCCAGTTCGATGTCAGCGATCAGCGCAGCCTAGACGAGATAGTTAACTGGCTCATAAAATTAGGTTATGTGCCCAGCTTCTGTACTGCCTGCTACCGAGAAGGTCGCACCGGCGATCGTTTTATGGAATTATGCAAGAAAAAGCAAATTCTCAATTGCTGCCATCCCAATGCTTTGCTCACTTTGAAAGAATACTTGGAAGACTACGCTTCTCCTGAAACTAAACTGATAGGTCTGCAGTTAATTCAAGATCAGTTGCAGTTAATACCCAAAGAAAAAGTACGTCAAATAACTTCTGAGCGTTTGAACTTGATAGCATCAGGACAGCGCGATTTCCGCTTCTAAACAAACAAACGTTCCTGCTTTTTTAGCTGAGAACATATAACAATGTAAGCCGCTGCTCTGACGCACAATTTAATATAGGCAGCAGCGGCCCTTTTACAAATTAGCAAAGGATTTGTTCATGTCAGTAAATTTAAACAGCACGCCCTCAGCTAACCGCGTTCATATCGGCTTTTTCGGCAGACGCAACAGCGGCAAATCTTCTCTAATTAACGCCATAACTAGGCAAAATGTATCTATAGTGTCAGATCGAGCCGGCACCACTACAGACCCGGTTTCAAAGCCTATGGAGATTCACGGTTTAGGTCCGTGCATTTTGATAGATACTGCAGGTTTTGACGACGACGAGGATGTGTTAGGGGCTGAACGCGTCCAGAAAACAAAAAATGCAGCAGATAAGGCGGATCTAGCCTTAATTTTATTATCGGCAGCTAAAGAAAATCGATCTGCCCTTGACAATTTGACCATAGAAAAAGAATGGTTCACAACTTTCAAAAATAAAGGAATCTGTGTTCTTTGGGTTGTTACGCAAATAGACAGAGCTTCAGAAGAAACTATGGCCCAAATTAAAGCAAAGTTGGCTGACCTGGGAGTAGCTGAACCTATTTTAGTAAGTGTCCAACAACCAGATACTGTAGAAACACTAAAAAAATCACTTATTGAAATTTACACCCCTCAAGAGCAACGCACTATTTTAGGGAATTTAGTAAAAGCAAACGATTTAGTGCTTTTAGTTATGCCTCAAGATATTCAAGCTCCCCAAGGGCGACTGATTCTTCCCCAAGTGCAAACTATTCGCGAACTTTTAGATCGCCAATGTACAGTTGCAGCTGCAACAGTAAAAAACTTAAAAGAAACTTTAAATTCTTTGGCCAAAACTCCCGATTTAATTATTACTGACTCTCAGGCCTTCAGTGAAGTTTATAGTCTAAAGCCTAAAGAGAGCCGACTCACTTCTTTTTCCATTCTTTTTGCCGCTTATAAAGGAGACTTAGAATACTATTTACAGGGAGCTAATAAACTGGCTGAATTTAAGGAAAGCTCCCGAGTTCTTATAGCGGAATGCTGCAGCCATGCTCCTTTACAGGAAGACATAGGCAGAGTAAAGCTGCCCAAACTGCTGCGCCGCCGATTTGGAGCGAATTTAAACATAGATATTGTCAGCGGTCAGGATTTTCCGCAAAACCTTACCCCTTACGATTTGATTATTCAATGTGGAGCCTGTATGTTCAATAGACGTCACGTGCTTTCACGTATTGCCAGAGCTAAAGAACAACAAGTTTGCATGAGCAATTACGGCTTAGTGCTGGCTCTGTTGCATAAATTGCCGCTGCACGAGTGCGCTTTACCTATGTAAAGGGAGCAGAGTTTAAAATATTTAATGATAGGTAAAGCAGATGAGTAACAATAAAGTGCCTTCTATTCGTTTTGGCGGTTTTGATAAGGCTTGGGAAGAGCGCAAGTTGGGTGAAGTTGTATGTATAACAT
>JBJEGD010000009.1:0-17369 GCA_051874735.1 Candidatus Bruticola sp.
ACGAGAAAATCGAACTGAACAATGCGATAAACAATAATTTAGCGGCTTAGAGGTCGATGTTAGAGACATCAAGTTCGCCGGACATAAGTTTTGGTAACAGCGAGTCTCTGATTGCTGTTAATTTTTCACTTTCGGTTTGATTAGCCTTTATCTTGGCAAATATCGGAGCAGCTACGCTATGAAAATCTATTAGTTCATCATCGGTTGGTACAACAAAAGGCATTCCTTTGATTATTTTTGAATTTACGGCTGTTGCGATTGATGATGTACTACCCATAGTTTGGTAATTAAAACACTTCAAATAACAATAGAGATATTCATTTATTTCCTTTTTGTCAGTTTTGAAATGTGCTATCGCTTCATTGGTGGTCATCTCGCCATTTGTAATTGCTATTCTGCCAACAGTGAGTTTGAAGCTAAGTAAAACCGTGTTATCAGGTACTATTTTAACATTATGACGGTCGACTGCTTCTTTTGTAAGTTGTTCAGAACTGCTACTGATATAGAGACCGCAAGTTCCCATATCTGAAATAGATACCCAAGTAACATCTTGAGGATTAGTGCTAAACCATTGCGGCTCCTTTCTCGGTGGCGTTTTACCAATAGAAATATCAAAGTATTCGTCAGCACGGCAAATTCTACGCTCATTGTTGACGGTATCGACAAATCTATTGCGATACAAAGTTTGCACTTGTTCCAATAAATTATTGTTTACTATACGCTTGCTCTCTGGAGATTGCCTGAACTAGGAATTATACTATGGTAAATCTTCTAGGAGCCCAAATAATGCCAGGATTGTACTCTGAGGCCGCTTATGAAAATTCTATAATCGAGCTGTTTACTACACGTTTAGCCTATGAGCACGTATACGGGCCTGATATTGAAAGAGATTTATATAGCCCCTTATATGAGTCAGTTTTGTTGGAGACTTTGCCCCGTTTAAACGTCGGCTTGCCGGCTGAAGCTTTCCAGGATGCTTTGTTTAAGCTGAAAAATTTTGAAAACGGAGAGCTGGTACAAAAAAATGGCGTCTTTATGGATTACCTGCAGAACGGCATCCCGGTGAGATACTTTGCCGGAAGAGAGGAAAGATCCTCAATAGTTTACCTGGTCGACTATAAGCACCCGGACAATAATTCTTTTATTATTGCCAATCAGTGGACCTTTATTGAAAACAGTTGCAAGCGTCCCGATTTGGTTCTCTTTCTCAACGGTTTGCCTGTGGTAGTCATGGAGCTTAAGTCGCCTTCTCGTGAAGAAACTGACGCTTCCGAAGCTTACAGACAGCTGCGCAATTATATGCAGGAAATTCCGGCCCTGTTTATTTACAATGCTATATGTGTTATGAGTGATCAGCTCACTTCCAAAGCCGGCACTATTACTTCCGGTGAAGATCGCTTCATGGAGTGGAAAACTAAAGACGGCAGTTATGAAAATACGCAACACGCTCAGTTCGATACCTTTTTTGAGGGCATTTTTCATAAAGAGCGGCTGCTAGACATTATAAAAAATTTTCTCTGTTTTTCTAATGAAGGGCTAAATTCGTTTAAAATTTTGGCCGGTTACCACCAATATTTCGCTGTAAAGAAAGCTATCGAGTCTACCAAACGGGCGGTCGGTTCCGATGGCAAGGGGGGAGTGTTTTGGCATACTCAGGGCAGCGGCAAATCGCTATCTATGGTCTTTTATGCCCATTTGTTACAGGAGGCTCTATCTAATCCTACTATAGTAATTCTTACTGACAGAAATGACCTTGACTACCAGCTTTACGGACAGTTCGCTAAATGCAGCGCTTTTTTAAGGCAAACTCCCGAGCAAGCGGAGAGTCGGGAAAATTTGCGGGCTAAATTGGCCGGCCGACAGGCTAACGGCATTATTTTTACTACCATGCAAAAATTTTCCGAATCTCACGAGCCTCTTTCTGAACGGTGCAATATTGTAGTTATGGCCGATGAAGCCCACCGCGGCCAATACGGCTTGGCCGAAAAAATAAAAATTACTGTCAACGAGGAAGGCCGAGAAGTAGCCAAGCGCGTGGTTGGAACAGCCCGCTTGATTCGCAACAGTTTACCCAAGGCCACCTATATCGGCTTCACTGGCACGCCTATTTCCTCTAAAGATCGCAGTACTAGAGAAGTGTTTGGCGATTATATTGACATTTATGATATGACCCAGGCGGTAGAAGATGGAGCTACTCGTCCCGTCTATTATGAAAGTCGCGTTATAAAACTCCATCTCGACGAAGCTACTATGCGTTTAATTGATGCTGAGTACGATCTTATGTCCAACCGTGCCGATCCGGAAGTTATTGAAAATAGTAAGCGCACTTTAGGACGTATGGAAGCGGTTTTAGGTAACGACAATACTATAAATTCTTTGGTTGGCGATATACTCGATCATTACGAAAATAACCGCGAGAACCTCTTGACTGGTAAGGCCATGATCGTGGCTTATTCGCGTCCTATCGCTATGAAAATTTACAAGCGCCTTTTGGAGTTGCGCCCTGCTTGGACTGAAAAAGTCGCTGTGGTTATGACTTCTGCCAATAACGATCCGGAAGAATGGCGCCCCATTATTGGCAACAAGCACCATAAAGACGAGCTGGCCAAAAAATTTAAAGATAACGGCAGTCCTTTAAAAATTGCTATTGTAGTTGATATGTGGCTGACTGGATTCGATGTACCTTCTTTAGCTACTATGTATATTTATAAGCCTATGTCCGGTCACAACCTTATGCAGGCTATTGCGCGTGTTAACCGAGTTTTTCGCGATAAAGAAGGCGGTTTAGTCGTCGATTATGTGGGTATTGCTTCCGCTTTAAAGCAGGCTATGAACGACTACACCGCCCGCGATAAGAAAAATTACGGCGATACTGATATCTCTAAAGCTGCCTATCCGAAGTTCTTAGAAAAGCTTAGCGTATGTCGTGACTTGTTCCATGGTTATAACTATGTTGGCTTCAGCCGCGGTACCGATTTAGAGCGGGCCAAAATAATCAGCGGAGCGGTTAACTATATTGTCGATCGTGAGAAAGTTTGGGAAAGGGATAATTTTGTTAAAGAAGCTCTCATGCTCCATCAGGCCCTATCTCTTTGTTCTTCTCTAGCTTGTGAGGCCGATCGCTTTGAAGCGGCTTTTTTTGAAGCGGTGCGTGTTTTAGTGGTGCGCCTAATTAATGCTGGATCAGATAAAAAAATTTCTTTGCCGGAAATGAACGCCCGTATTAATAACCTGCTTAAGCAGAGCATAAAAAGTGAAGGTGTGATTAATCTGTTTTCCGATATAAAGGAAGAGTTTTCTTTATTCGATCCGCACTTTCTCAATGAAATTTCCAAAATGAAGGAGAAGAATTTAGCCGTAGAGCTTTTAAAGAAATTAATTGCCGAACAAGTAGCCGTTTACCGCCGCACCAATGTAGTTAAATCGGCTAAGTTTAGTGAAATTATGCAGCAGGTGGTTAATAATTATTTGAATGGACTGCTAACTAATGAAGAAGTTATTGCAGAAATGCTGAATTTAGCTAAACAGCTGGCGGAAGCTCATCAAGAGGGGAAAAAATTAGGACTTACGGCTGAGGAGTTAGCCTTTTACGATGCGCTGACCAAACCCCAGGCCATTAAAGATTTCTATGAAAATGAAGAGCTGATCGCTATAACTAAAGAATTAACTGAAACGCTGCGCCGAGATAAAACTGTAGATTGGCAGCGCAAAGAATCTGCTCGGGCTAAAATGCGCCGCTCTATTAAAAGATTACTCCGGGAGCATAAATATCCGCCTGAGGGTATGGAGGACGCCGTCAAAACCGTTATGACTCAATGTGAATTGTGGGTTGATAATAACGATCTGGAATCGGCTTAAGTTTTCGGCCGCTGCTGAATATTGTTAGTGCATAGTTACTTAAAGAAGTGAAATTGCGAATTTTAGTTTTAACTGTAGGAAGTATTGACTAAATGATAAGCGGGAAAGAAAAGCAAACGAATACAAATGTTGCGGAAAAGGCCGCCCTAATTTGGAACGTGGCTGATATGTTAAGAGGGCCATTCAAGCCGCACGAGTATGGTCTTGTTATTTTGCCAATGACGGTAATAAAAAGATTTCATGACTGTTTACTGCCTACCCATGAAGCGGTACTGGCTCTGCATGAAAAATTAAAGGATTTTCAGGTTATTGATATTTTTTTAACCGAGGCTTCCGGTTATCAGTTTTATAACACCAGTAAGTATACCTTTGATTTGTTGCTGGCTGACCCGGAAAACATTGAAGCAAATTTCAAGGACTATTTGCATGGATTCTCCGACAATATTCAAGATGTGTTATCCAAATTTGATTTTGATAACGTTATTAAGAGGATGGTAGATAGTAATACCCTTTACCTTGTAATTAAAGAATTTAATTCCCAGAAAGGCTACCTCGGGCCGGATAAAGTTGGTGCTGTCGATTGTGGCTATATTTTTGAAGATTTAGTCAAGAGATTTTCCGAATCATTTGGCGAGGAAGCTGGAGCCCATTTTACCAGTAGAGATGTCATTTATCTTATGACTGACCTGCTCCTTTCTGATGCCGACTTGTCGCAAGGTGGCAATGTTACGGTTTACGATATGGCTATGGGCACCTCGCAGATGCTTAGCTGTATGGAAGAGCGCATCCATGAATTAAACGGTGAAATAAAAGTTATTTGTTTTGGTCAAGAGTTTAATCCTTCAACCTTTGCCATTGCGAAGGCGGACATGATGATCCGCGGCGGCGCCCCTAATAATATGAGATTTGGTGATACCTTATCGGAAGATCAGTTTAGCGGTTATCATTTTCAATATATTATTTCCAATCCACCGTTTGGTATTGACTGGAAAAGGGAACAGAAAGTGGTTGAAGCGGAGGCTGCCAAAGGTGAACTGGGCCGATTCGCCCCCGGACTGCCCAAAATTTCAGATGGTCAGCAGCTATTTGTGCTTAATGGTTTATCAAAACTTGCTACCAATGGAAAGATGGCTATTATTCAGAATGGTTCGCCTCTATTCTCTGGCGATGCTGGCAGCGGGCCTAGTGAAATTAGAAGGTACATTTTAGAAAATGACTGGCTCGACGCAATTATTCAGCTGTCTACTGATATGTTTATGAATACCGGTATCAGCACCTATATTTGGATACTGAATAAAAATAAACCCGCCTATAGAGCCGGTAAGGTACAATTGCTTGACGCCTCGCATTGTTATGAAGCTAGAAGAAAATCGATAGGCACAAAGCGCAATGATATCACCGATCTTTGCAGAGAATTAATAGTTAGAGCTTATAGTGAGTTCAAACCTAATAAAATTTATGGCGACAAGTCGGGCATTTATTGTCACAGTAAAATTTTTAATTCTGAAGAGTTTGGTTATCATAAAATTGTAGTCGAGCAGCCCCAGAAAGATGAGCAGGGAAAAATAATTCTTAAGAAGGGTAAGCCGGTGGCAGATGCCAGCCTTCGCGATACTGAGAATGTACCTCTTACAGAAGATATTGAAGAATACTTCAAAAGAGAAGTATTGCCATATGCTCCGGAAGCCTGGATAGATACCAAGAAAACTAAGGTCGGTTATGAGATTCCCATGACGAGATATTTCTACGAGTATCAGGCACCTGAACCAACCGAAAAAATTGCTGCCAGATTGCATGAACTGGAACGGGATATTCAGAGCAGCTTAGCCGCTTTATTTGGGGGTAAATAATATGAGCCGACCAATGAAGAATAGTGGTATTGAATGGATTGGGGAGATACCTGAGACATGGAGTGTAAGTATGTTTAAATACCTAATTGCTCAAAATGATGGTGGTGTATGGGGGGATGACCCAACTGGAGAGCAAGATAGAATTGTCTTAAGGTCAACAGAACAGACAGTTGATGGTAGATGGAGCATTGATGAACCGGCAAAAAGAGATTTAAGAAAAGTAGCCAATCTTGAATATTTTATTTGTAAAAAAGATGATTTACTTTTAACTAAATCAAGTGGAAGTGATTTGCATATTGGTAAAACTACAATTGTTGATGAAGAAGTTGAAAGATTAGATTGTTTTTACTCGAACTTCATTCAGCGAATTAGGGTAAAAGATGAACACAGCGCCAGATTCTTTTGGTACATTCTGAATTCTATAATTGCAAGACAACAATTTGTATATTTGCAAAATACTACATCAGGTATTGGGAATATCAATGCAACGTATATCAATCAGCTTATTGTGCCCAATATTAAAAAAGAAGAACAAATTGAAATAGCCAATTATCTTGACCAGCAATGTGCTCACATAGATGCAGTAATAGAAAAGACCAAAGCATCTATTGAAGAGTATAAGAAATTGAAGCAGGCAGTTATCACTCAGGCAGTCACTAAGGGTATTCGTGGTGATAGACCTATGAAGGATAGTGGTATTGAGTGGATTGGTGAGATACCTGCTGATTGGGAAGTAGGAATAATAAAGTATTATTTGAGATGGAAATCAGTTAAGGGAGAGCCTGATGCAACTGTTCTTTCTCTATATAGAGACTACGGAATTATCCCTAAAGATAGTAGAGATGATAATCATAATGTAACTTCACTGGATACCTCAACATATAAGGTAGTTGACGAAGGTGATTTTGTAATTAACAAAATGAAGGCATGGCAAGGTTCAATGGGAGTATCTCATTACCATGGGATAATCAGTCCAGCTTATCATGTATGTGAGTTTACTAGTAATAAGATATATAAGAAATATTTTCATCATCTTATGAGAAATCATTTGTATTTACCAGAGTATGAAAGGCTATCGACGGGAATGAGAATTGGACAGTGGGATTTGGGGTTTGATGACTTTAAGAATATTCCCTTTGTTATTCCAAGTCAGGAAGAACAGCAAGATATTGTGGAATACATAGAAGAAAAGTCTCTTTATATGGATAAACTTATAGAAAAGAAAACAGAATTTTTGAATGAATTAGAGAATTATAAAAAATCGCTCATCTACGAATATGTCACAGGTAAAAAGGAAGTGCCTTGCTTATGTCAGTGACAGAGACAACGGAAAAACGGTTTGAAGCAGATATTGAGGCCTTCTTTTTATCTCCGGCGGGTGGATATACTAAAAATAATGACACATATGAACCGGATCTGGGTTTATACTCGGCAACACTTATTAGATTTATACAGAAAACACAGCCTAATGAGTGGAAAAGATTTACGATACAAAATGCCACCGCCCCAGAAAGAAAGTTCTGCCTGGCATTTAACAAAGCTTGTGACCGTGATGGGTTAATATCTGTTTTAAGGCATGGTTTTAAGCATCGTGGTATCACATTTCGGGTTTGCTATTTTAAACCTGAGTCATCATTGAACCAGACCGTCCAAGCCTTATATGAAAAAAATGAAATTACGCTTAACAGACAATGGCACTATGCAAAAGATAATAACAAATCTGTTGATATGGTAATTGCTATCAACGGAATTCCTGTCTTTGCCTTTGAATTAAAGAACCAGTACACCGGTCAAAATGTCGACAACGCCAAAAGACAATGGATGTACGACCGTGACCCCAGAGAAATTTGTTTTCAGTTTAATAAGAGAATACTGGGGTATTTCTGTGTAGACCAGCTTGAAGTATGGATGACTACAAAAATTGATGGTAAAGATACTTTCTTTTTGCCCTTTAACCAAGGTTCTGGCGGAGCTGGCCAAAATGGCGGTAAAGGCAATCCGGCTAATCCTAATGGATATCCTACCGCCTATTTGTGGGAAAATGTATTTACAAAAGACAGTATGCTGGACATTGTTCAGAAATTTATTCACTTTACTAAGAAAAAAAAGCTCATTTTCCCTCGTTATCATCAGCTAGATATAGTAAGAAAACTGATTGCCGACGTAAGAAAATACGGAACTGGAAAAAACTATCTGATTCAGCACAGTGCCGGTTCAGGTAAGTCTAATTCTATCGCTTGGACTGCTTACCGCTTGGCTTCCTTACATAATGAAGAGAATAAGCCTATTTTTAGTAGCGTCATTGTGGTTACTGACAGAACGGTTTTAGATGCGCAATTGCAGGAGACCATCTCCGGCTTTGACCATACAATTGGTGCTGTTGAAACGATTGGGGAAGATAAGAACTCCAGAGACCTCAGAGATGCAATCAATAATGGTGTAAGAATTATTGTAACTACCTTACAAAAATTCCCGGTAATTTATCAGGAAGTAGATGATACTAAAGGACGAGCTTTTGCCGTAATTGTGGATGAGGCCCATTCCTCGCAGACGGGAAGCTCTGCCATGAAGCTTAAGGCAGCTTTAGCAGATACGGAAGACGCCCTGAGAGAGTATGCAGAAATTGAAGGCCAAAGCGAAGAAGAAATCGATAAAAACGATAAGCTAGTTCAGGAAATGATAACTCATGGCAAACATAAGAATTTATCTTTTTTTGCCTTCACCGCCACCCCTAAAGCGCAGACTTTGGAAATGTTCGGCCTTCCCTGTGAGGATGGTTCATTTTATCCATTCCATATTTATAGTATGAAGCAAGCTATTGAGGAAGGTTTTATTCTCGACGTTTTACAAAATTATATGACCTACAGTACCTGCTTCAAAATTGCGAAGAATACGGAAGAAAACCCGGAGTTACCTGAGAGCAGAGCCACAAAAGTTATCAAGAAGTATGAAAAATTGCACCCTTACAATATAAGTCAGAAGACTGAAATTATTGTAGAGACTTTCAGAAGTACAACCATGAATAAAATTGGCGGAAGGGGCAAAATGATGGTTGTTACCGATTCTCGCTTAGCTGCGGTGCGATACTTCCATGAAATCAAAAAATATATTGCTGAACATCACTATACCGATATCGATGTATTAACGGCGTTTTCTGGCAGCGTACTCGATGGTGATGAGGAGTATACTGAATCTGGCCTTAATGTTAGAAAAGATGGAAGTCATATTTCCGAATCACAAACAAAGTCAGAATTTCATGAAAACTTTAATATCCTGATTGTGGCTGAAAAATATCAAACCGGATTTGATGAGCCGCTCCTGCACACCATGATTGTTGATAAAAAGCTGAAAAATGTCAAAGCGGTGCAGACTCTTTCACGACTAAATCGAACCTGTGCTGGAAAGGTCGATACTTTTGTTTTAGATTTTGCTAATAAAAAAGAAGATATATTAGAGGCCTTTCAGCCCTTCTATCAGGAAACCAGTTTGGAGCAGGAAGTCAATGTCGACCTCATTTATCAAACTGAGAGAGAACTGCTCGATTATGCTATTTATACAAAAAATGATATTGGGGCCTTTATTGAGGTTTGGAACAAACTGGGCAAACAAGATACTAATGCAATGGGGAAAATGACCAGTGCTCTTAAGCCGGTAGCAGATAGATATAATCTTAAAAATTCTGAAGAGAAGTACCAATTTAGGAGATTAGTCCGCAGTTTTATTAAGTATTACAGCTATGTTACTCAGGTTGTCCGCATGTTCGATAAAGATATGCATAAGGAGTACCTGTTCTTAAGCTATTTAATTGGACTTATTCCGGCCGACCCTGCAGAACCGGTCGATTTAGACGGTAAGCTAAAGCTAGAATATTATAAGCTGCAGAAGACATTTAGCGGTGCTATTCAGTTAGACAATATAGACGGCCAATATGTACCTGCAGCGCAGAAGGCTGCTCAGGGTAAAAAAAGAAGAGTGCTCTAGATGAAATTATTGAGAAAATTAATGAAAAATACAAAGGCGATTTTACCGACGCCGATAGAGTAATGTTATCAGCCTTACATGATAAGCTGCGTAAAAATGAAAAACTGGCTACTTCTGCTAAAACGTCAGACCCTCGAATATTTGTAGAAAGTATTTTCCCAGTAGCTTTTGGAAATGCAGCTAGGGATAGTTATATGGAATCACAGAAGAGCTATGCTACTTTGTTTCAAGATGGGGCCAAGTACGATGCAATTATGAAGGTCTTAGCTGGAGTAATTTATAGAGAGATGCGGCAAACTGCTAACCTAGTTTAGCAATATAATATATCTCTGTGGCAAAAGGTTGATAATATGATACAGCGGATTGCTACTAAAAAAACTAAATATATAGGAAAGTTAAAACTGCATAAGCCTCCTTTTGTGTGGAGCTAATTTTGCAAAGCTGGCGGAGAAAATAAACGCTCATGATAAAAATATTATTCGTTTGTCACGGCAACATCTGCCGTTCGCCTATGGCGGAATTTGCCATGAAAAATTTAGTGGCTCGGCATAATTTGGAAGGCGTCTTTTTCATTGAATCGGCCGCAGTCAGCAGCGAAGAACTGCATAACCCAGTTTATATGCCAGTGCGCCGCCTCTTGGCGCAACAGGGGCTCGACTGCAGCGGCAAAAGGGCCCGCCTCATGACTAAGTCCGATTATAACGCTTTCGATTATATTATAGGCATGGATCATTCCAATATGAGCCGCATGAGAAAAATCTGCGGCGGCGACCCGGAAAATAAGCTGAGCCTGCTCATGGACTACACCGACAGACCAGGCGATGTGGCCGATCCTTGGTACACCCGCAACTTCGACACCGCTTGGCAGGATATAAGCTTGGGCTGTCAAGCTCTGCTCGATCGGTTGATACCATAAAGTTTTAGTTAACTGCCGTCGGTTCATTTTCCCTGATTACCGGCTAGTTTAGTAACACTCTTTAACTTAAAGCTAACTTGGAGACTCCATAAAGTTCCCCAGGCGTCATTTATTCCCGTCTTTCGTAACTTAGAGCGCATTGTAGAAAACTGAGGAGCCGGCAAGATTAAGCTCACCGATAGTTAGTTCGAGCAGCTAGCTGGGCGAGACTCTAAACTAATGGCGGGTGCCTATTTATTGCAGTCACAGTGAAACGATGCAGCATAGTTTAAACTGCTGGTGAATTTAAAAATAAGTCTTTATTCATATTGTTTACATATATTTTTCTAATGATTTAAAGTGTATATTGCAGCAGGGAAAGGGGCCCTCAAGATAAAAACTGGGCTAGAGGGGGGAACCTGGGGGAAAATTAACGTAGGAGAGTGCTCAAATGTTCGAGAAAGACATCAATATCTGCGACATTAAAGAAATCAGAACCAGGACTACCGTTTATTTCGGTGTTGGTGCTATTCAGAAAATGGCCGAAATTGCCAAGGTTTTAAAGTCTAAAGGCGCAGATAAAGTGATCGTCATGTCCGGCCGCCGCGCTTATAAACTTACCGGCGCTTGGGATCATGTGGAGAAAGCTTTACAAGGTGCGGGCATTGGCTACATCAACTACGACAAAGTTACGCCGAATCCCACTACTCATCATGTAAACGAAGCGGCTGCTATGGCCCGCGAGTTTGGGGCTAAGGCCGTTATCGCCATTGGTGGTGGTTCTCCCACCGATGCCGGCAAGTCTGTGGCTATTCTTTTAGAATATCCCGACAAAACTGCCAACGATATTTACGAGTTTACTTTCACTCCTGAGAAGGCTGCCCCTATTGTTTCTATTAACTTGACTCATGGTACTGGTACCGAAACGAACCGCTTCGCCGTAGTTACTGTACCTGAGAAGAACTTTAAGCCGGCCATCGCCTACGATTGCATCTATCCTATGTTCGCTATCGATGACCCTCAGCTGATGGTCAAGCTCTCTCCTGACCAGACCAGATACGTGTCTATCGATGCCGTCAACCACGTAGTTGAAGCTGCTACTTCTACCGTTCTCTCACCTTATTCTGTAACTTTAGCTCGCGAAGTTATCAGCTTAGTACATAAATATTTACCTATAGCCTTGCATACTCCCGAAGATTTGGAAGCCCGTTATTATTTGGCTTACGCCGCCATGATTGCCGGTGTCTGCTTCGATAACGGACTTCTCCACTATACCCACGCTTTGGAGCACCCGCTCAGTGCTGTAAAGCCTGAACTTGCCCATGGTCTCGGCTTAGCCATGCTTCTGCCTGCCGTTGTTAATACTATCTACAAAGACAGAGCTCATGTGCTGGCTGAAATTTTGGCTCCCATTAATCCCGATCTCACCGGTGAGGCTTCCGAAGCTTACTTGGCTGCCAAGTCTGTCCAAGATTGGCTCTGCTCAGTAGGCGTGTCTCAGAAGCTGACCGATGAAGGCTTCACTGAAGCTGACGTCGAGAAGCTCACCGAGTTGGTTTATACCACTCCTTCTTTGAGCGGATTGTTGGCTATTGCTCCTTCGGGCAATGGTCGTGAGGTTGTCGAGAGCATTTATAAGAACTCTCTGCAGCCCATGTAGGCTGTCCGTTCTGTTCGTGTAAAGTAGCCCCCTAATAAGCGCCGCTGTCAATCATGTCCTGGGTTGGCAGCGGCGCTTTCTTTTGTCCCACTTCTTCTGGCAGCTGAACTGAACCGCCTTTTTAAGCGGCTGAACTGCCCTTTTTTATGGCGGCAGAGGGACGTCTAGCCTTGGCCCCTTTGTGGGCGGCCGGAGCTTTGTTCAGTTGCGCATTAAAAGAAAAATTGTTAGTATATTGGGCAAGGTTTTAGGCTTTTTAGCTCCAAATAGGGAAATAAATGCTGCTCCGGCCGCTCTTAAGCTTTTGTCAGGGGCAGGTTTTAATTTTTAGTTAAACTGCACCCATATTTGCCCTTATTTTAGGTTGCTAGGCTGGGCTGCTTTTTTAGTTTAATAAACGCAATATCAGAGGTTATAATATGAATACCAGATTTCCCAACGTAGATCCCCGCGCCTCTCTGCCGTCTTTAGAAGAAGAGACTCTCAAGTTTTGGAAAGAAGAAAATATTTTTGCTAAGTCTTTAGAGATGCGCGAGGGCGCTCCTGAATTCGTAGTCTACGATGGGCCGCCTACCGCTAACGGCAATCCTGGCGTTCATCATGTACAAGCTCGTGCTTACAAAGATCTATTTCCTCGTTATAAAACGATGCGCGGTTTTAAAGTGCGCCGCAAAGCTGGCTGGGACTGTCACGGTTTGCCGGTGGAAATAGAGGTAGAGAAGCGTTTGGGCTTCTCCGGAAAACCCGCTATTGAAAAATACGGCATAGAGCCTTTCTGCCGTGAGTGCCGCAGCTCAGTTATGACTTACGAGGGAGCTTGGCGCCAGCTTACTGAGCGCATTGCTTACTGGACCGACCTAGATAACTGCTACATGACTATGAGCAACGATTACGTTGAGAGCGTCTGGTGGTCTTTAAAGGAGTTGTGGAATAAGGGACTTCTCTATTTGGGCTACAAGGTTGTGCCTTACTGCGCCCGCTGTGGAACTCCACTCTCTAGTGCTGAAGCTGGTTCCGCTTACAAAGATGTCGAAGATCCTTCGCTTTATGTGCGCTTCCCTCTGAGGCAGCCAGAAAAGTTGGGACTGCCCGAGGGCGCCGCCCTGTTAGTTTGGACGACCACTCCTTGGACTTTGCCTGGCAACGTGGCGGCTTGTGTTCATCCCGATTTAGAGTATGTAGCTGCCAAGTTGGAAGATGGACGCGTTTTAATTTTAGCCCGCACTTTGTTGCGCCAAGCTCTAAATTTAGCTGCTGAAGTGCCGGAACCGGAAATTTTGGCCTCTTTCAAAGGTTCGGAGCTAGCTGGCACTTTTTATAACGCTCCTTATAAATGGTACGATTTCGGAGAAAAAGTGGGCCATAGTGTAGTCTGCGGAAGTTTTGTAACTTCTGAAGACGGTTCTGGCATTGTGCATATTGCGCCCGCGTTCGGTGCCGACGACCTCGACGTCGGGCGCAAAAATGATCTGCCTATAGTCCATCCCGTCAAAACGGACGGCCATTTCCGCGACGACGCCTATTTTGTCGCCGGCTTATGGTTTAAAGAAGCCGATCCTAAAATTATTGACGAGCTTAGAGAGCGCGGCTTGCTCTTCCGTATTAAAAAATACGCTCACACTTACCCGCATTGTTGGCGCTGCGGAACTCCTTTGCTCTACTACGCTACAGATTCTTGGTATATCAACAACACCTCTTTGCAGAAGCGTTTAATTGATAAAAATCAAGAGATCGACTGGCATCCGGCTCACATAAAAAACGGACGTTACGGCGACTGGCTCAACAATTTGGTCGACTGGGCCATTTCTCGCACTCGCTATTGGGGCACGCCTCTGCCTATTTGGACTTGCAGCGAATGCGGCGAACGTGAGGCTATCGGATCGTACGCTGAATTGGCTGAGCGGGCTGAGCAAGATATCAATATAAAAGCTGCCGATTTCGATCCGCACCGTCCCCATGTAGATAAAATAACTTTTAAATGTGCCAAATGCGGCGGCACTATGCACCGTGTCCCCGATGTCATAGATTGCTGGTACGATTCCGGATCTATGCCTTTTGCCCAGCTCCACTATCCTTTTGAAAATAAGGAACTTTTTGAAAAGTCTTATCCGGCCGATTTTATCTGCGAAGGTCTCGATCAAACTCGCGGTTGGTTCAACTCTTTGCATCAGCTCGGCATTATGCTCTTCGACAAAATCGCTTACAAGAGTGTTATCTGTCACGGTTTGGTGCTCGATGGCCAGGGCGAGAAAATGTCTAAAAGCCGCGGCAACGTAGTTAATCCTTGGGACGTCCTCAAGTCTCATGGAGCCGACGCTATACGCTGGTATCTTTATACATCTGCACCGCCTGAACTGAGCCGCCGCTTCTCCGCTGAGTTGGTGGGCGAAGCTTCCAAGCACTTGAGCACTTGGTGGAATACTTGGCAGTTCTTCCTTATGAATGCTAACGTTGCGGAAGTCGACCTTACTGTACCAGCTCCAGCTGAGCTGTATACTGATCTTGACAAATGGATTTTGGCCCGCTTGCAGCAGAGCATAAAAGAAGTAACTGAATACTTGGAAGTTTACGAACTGACTAAAGCGGCCAAAAATTTGGAAAGCTTTGTCGATGTGCTCTCTAATTGGTACGTACGTTTAAACCGTCGCCGCTTCTGGGAAAACGACGCCGCTGCTTACCACACTCTTTACGAATGTTTGGTAACTTTGGCTCAGCTGCAAGCTCCCTTTACGCCTTTCTTAGCTGAGGAAGTTTGGCGCAATTTGGTGCCTGCTGTCAATCCTCGAGCTCCTGAAAGCGTTCATCTGTCCTCTTGGCCCCAGTTCGATCAGAGTAAATTTGACGCTCAGCTGCTTCAAGACGGCAATACGGCTATGCAGGTTATCTCTATAGGTCGTTCTGCTCGCGTAGCTTCCAAACAGAAAGTGCGTCAGCCTCTTTCTGAAGTGCTTATCGGGGTGGCTGCTGAAGCTGACCGTCGCAGTGTAGAGCGCTTCCAAGCTTATGTGCTCGATGAGCTTAATGTTAAATCTATCAAGTTCCTCAGCGCTGAGCAAAATTTCCTCGACTATATAGTTAAGCCTAATCTTCCGGCGGTTGGTCCTCGCTACGGTAAGCTTTTAGGGGCTATCCGCAAAGAGTTATCTTCCGATAAAGCTAAGCAAATAGCCTTGCAGTCTTTAGCTGGTCAGGAAGTAAAGCTTGATATAAACGGCACTGAGGTGAGTTTGGCTCCTTCCGATTTGCTGATTGAAGTCAAGTCGCCTGAAGGTTATGCTGCTTCTGTAGAAGGTTCCTTTGTTGCCGCTGTTTCTACGGTTATTACTGAAGAGCTGCGTTTAGAAGGTTTGGCTCGCGATCTAGTGCGCAATATTCAAGAGCTGCGCAAGAGTTCCGACTTTAAAATAAACGATCGCATCGATACTTGGCTCGAAGGTGCTTGGGACGACTTGCTTAAGGCTGTTGAGGTGCACCGCATTTCAATTATGAATGATACCCTGAGCTTAAGCCTCAGTACCGATGAGGCTGCGCCCTCCGACGCCTGTTCTGCTGAAGTGGAATTTGTCAAAAAAGGGCCGAAGGTTCGCATTTTCGTTCGCAGACGCGGTTAATTTTAGTAGGTTATATTAGTTTAGGCCTTGAAAGGCTCTACAGTTTAAACTGCGGGATTTCAGGGCCTTTAACTTTTTTGAATGGCTGTCCGCGCCGGGAATAGGGAAAAATATAAAAAATATGAACCGCACAGAATGGACTGATCCTTTTAATTCTTTTAACTCTTGGAAAGGGTTAATGTATAAACAACAGTACGATTCTATAGTTAAGGGCGTTCTGCCGCCTCCAGTTGAGGCCAGTATCGATCCTAGTTATCTTTGTAATGTTGATTGTATTTGGTGCAATTCCAGGCGCATTCTGCATACCGGCTTAGCTTCGCAATTGATGAGTGCAGAACATTTGGAGCGGTTGTGTAATTTCCTTATTGAATGGGGAGTGCAAGGCTTCTGCTTCGCTGGAGGAGGGGAACCTACTCTCAATCAGGCCCTTTGGAAAGTGCTGCAAAATGTTAAAAGCGCCGGCCGCCAAAACGCCATTATTACTAACGGTATAGCCATGAATACTCAGGCTAAACAGGAAATAGCCGCCCAAACCTGCCGTTGGGTGGGGTTCTCTCTTGACGCCGCTACTCCCGAATGTTTCGGTCGCGTCAAGTGTGTCGATCCTAAGTTCTTTAATGTCGTGCTCAACAATATAGGGTCGCTGGCTCAGATTGTACATGAGCAGAATCTGCCTTGCCAAATTGCTGTCAAATATTTGATTCATCCGGAAAATACTGGTGAAATAGCTGCGGCCTGCGCTATCGCTCGCGATTTGGGCGTTGCCCATTTCCACGCTCGTCCAGCTGCTTCAGAAAATATTGAGGGCCAGTCTCAAGTGCTTAACTTCAATATGGATGAAGTTAATGAACAGTTGGAAAAATGTCTGTCTATGCAGACTAAAGATTTCAAAGTCTTTGGTGTGCGTCACAAATTTAATGCTACTTTTAATGTTGAACACGGATTTTCGCGCTGTATCTCCGCTCCGTTGTGCATTCAGTGCGGCGCCGACGGCAATGTTTATTTATGCAATGACTGGCGCGGCAATGCTGGCTTCCGTTTAGGGGCTCATTATCCTGATCCTGAACAAATTCTCGATTTTTGGGGCTCGAAAGCTCATTTGGAATTGATGCGCCGTGTTAACGTAGATAAATGTCCGCGTTGCACTTACGGTATTTACGCTAAGCAAATAGAAAATGCCGTAGAGCATGATGGCATGTGCTACGCTTTCCCGTAAAATAAAGATTGCGTTTCTATTTTTAGCTTGTGACCCAGCTAAGCTGTGTTTAAAGCCGCTCTGCCTTAATCGGCAGAGCGGCTTTTTAGCGTTTCTGGCGCTTTATTTCAGACTGTTTCGCGGCCGCCTCTTCTGCGAAAAGATCTCTTGTTTACGAATAGCTGACCGGTAATAAAGAAGTGGCGGCCTAGAAAGTTGTTTACTTTTTTTTCTAAAGTACTTGACATAATAAGGTGTGCGCGTTAATATACTCGGGCAGTCGCGATGAGCGACCCGCAAACAGGTTTTGAAAACAGAA
>JBJEGD010000010.1:0-61573 GCA_051874735.1 Candidatus Bruticola sp.
CGCCTGGCGTTTCTTTGCCCAAAGGAAGAACCGCTCTTAGAGCGGTTTAGCCGCCTGGCTATCCGGCTGAGCCCAATAGGACCGGAGCCAATAGCCAGGCCTTTAACTGCTAGCTAGAGCCTGCAAAAGTTTTAGCTGTTGCTATTTTTTGGGGTTATTGTAAATATTGACAGTTTGTACTGAAGAGTTAGAAGGGTCAGTTACAGTTTTAGGCCCGACTGCATTGGGGCGGCCAGGTAATGGGCCCTGTCCTTTAGCTTGGTGGACTACGCCGCTAGCTTTATCGACTTCACCTTTGGGCACAGGACGGCCGCCGGGAGCACCGGGAGGGGCTATTTTGTGAGGATGATATTCGGGGGAGCCATGGGGCTCTACCATTACGCTGCCGTTTCCAGCTCCATTCGATATGGTCGGAGCGTTACTAATGTTATCGGAGGGGCGCAGCGTAGTTAAAAAGCGCGTATAAACTGAAAGCGCTCGGGTAAACTTATCTTCAGGAGCAGACAGCATCACAATGTAAGTTTCTTTCTTTTTCAGACTGCGCACACAGGCTACATTTACATTGCATCGGGAAACTGGTTGACCGTCTAAAAGCAGCAGCATAGTCTGTTGAGAGACTTTCATAGCTGAAGTGCTGTAGTTGCGCTCACTGATCACTTCGGAACTAAGTAAATTAGGAATATTGACAAAATTTTGTACAATAAATTCGTAATTTACCCTTTCAATAGGCACTTCCCAGCCTCCATAAGGCACCACTATAATGTGAGCCTGCATATCGGGCGGAGAAACAAAATCGGAATAGAGCTGCGAAGTAGTGGAATCGACCAGAATATTTAAAAGCCAACCTTTCGGACACTTGGCCGCATATTTAGCTGAAAGCATGTGCTTTTGGTAGGCTTCTTGCTTAACGGCCAGGACTTTGTATTGTTCCTGGTTGAAACTGGAAACTAAGGCTTCCGCAAAAGAACGCCTGCTAAGATTACTGATACTCTCAGTCATGGCATTGGGAGCCAGACCCAAACTACCGCCCATAGATTGTTTACTGTTTACATGCAGTAAAGTATAAACAGTAGCGACCGTCATAATTAAACAAGCTGCGGCTATACTTAAAGTAGCCCAATTTGTTTTTTTCATTTGCACTGCTTTCTGCTTAAAGCTGAAAAATTTTCATCCTACTTCGGGATAGAAGGGGCAATTAGGCTTTACAACCTTGTCTTCCTCCTGCAGCTGTAACTGGCAACCGCCTGATTCTAGCCTTAAAAGCCACAATTTTTAAGTTCATCTACTTAACTTTTTATATCTATTTATAATAATGATAATAAAGTGTCAATATCCTTGTAAAAACAGATTTTTTAATTGCGCGTTATTGATAATAAAGCAGGATAAAAATTGTCAATATATAAATGCGTATTTATGAATTTAAGTGTACAGCGCAATTTGCTCAATTTAGAAAATAATCAAGTTAATCAGTCGCCAGTTTCTCTAGAAAGCGAAAATAAAGCAAATTATGGAAAGGCAAGCGGTCATCAGACTGCAGAAGCTGAATCTTTTCATAGCCATAAAGTTGGCAAGACTCACGCTTGTTGTCTTTCCAGCCCGTCTGATAAGGCTTGCCACTCGGAGGCCGCCTCAACTTTTTTAGAAGAGGGCTGCGACCACAATGAGATTCACGAACACCATCATCATGGCCACCATCATCATCACCATTTTGAAACTGACAATTTAGATGCCACTATTCGCCGTGTGCTCTATTTTAGTATTTTTATTAACTTATTTTATGTAGTTTTAGAAGCTTTTTGCGGCCTAAAATTTAATTCTTTGGGGCTGCTTTCCGATGCTGGCCACAATCTCAGCGATGTTTTTAGTCTGGCTTTAGCTTTGTTGGCGGCTTTTTTAGTTGCGGTGCGTCCTAAGCAAAATTTAACTTACGGACTTAGAAAATCAACTATTCTTATTTCTTTAGTTAACGCCGTTATTTTGATTTTGGCTGTATTAGGCATAGTTTACGAAAGTGTGCGGCGTTTCAGCCATCCTGAGCCTATACCTGGATGTATGGTCTCCTATGTAGCTGGTGCCGGTATTATCGTGAACGGTTTAACCGTCTGGCTGCTCAACCGCAACCGGCGCGACGATTTAAATGTAGCAGGAGCCTTCTGGCATATGGCTGCCGATACTTTAGTTTCTGTAGGGGTGCTTATTTCCGGTATTATTATCAGCTTTACCAACTGGTATATAGTTGATACTATAGTCAGCCTGATTGTTGCCGCTGTTATTGTGGTTGCGTCCTGGGATTTCTTGTGCGACAGTGTCAGGCTGGCGCTCGACGGTGTGCCCAGCCACATAAATATTAAAGAAGTGAGTGAAAAGTGTCTGCAGGTAGAGGGGGTGCGGAGTGTGCATCACTTGCATATTTGGGCTTTGAGTACCCGCCTCAACGCTATGACTGCTCATATCGTAGTGGAAGAACACTGCGACGGCAGCCGAGTTAAAAAAGAACTGCGCCAAGTATTGGGCCGCTTAGGTATCGATCACGCCACTTTAGAATTGGAAAATGGAGGCGAGGAGTGCAGCGCGGCTGAGAACTGCTGCGGCAGTTAAATAAAGTTTGGCGCAAAATCTTTCGGCTGCCTTAGGGCTCTAGGCCGTGGCGCAGAAAGTTAAAAACCTCCTGCCAAGCTTGTTCAGTTTCCTGACGCTCTGCGGTGCTTACCCCCTTTTTTATATAAGGTGCGTAAACTAAGAAGCCGTGCAAGCAGTTTGGGTACTGCAAGAATTTGCAAGAAACTGAATTAGCTTTTAACGTGCGGGCCAGAACTTGTCCCTGTTCAGGAGGGGTGATGTCGTCTAGGCCGCCTTGCAGAATCAGCACTGGTATTTGCAGCTTGGCTGCTGCCGTAAGACCGTGGCGCATACTGAAGGATAGGGGACGAGACTGTGGACCGTCGCCATAAGTTCTTTTAGTAATAGGATCGTTACCCAGTTTGCCGACCTCTTTTAAATAATCCCACCACGAATAAATATCTGCCACGCCGTAAGCAAAAATTAAACCTTGAATATCGTTAGGTTGGAGGCGCGCTGCCGCCAAGAGGCTGATTAAAGCTCCGTGGGAGGCGCCCATAAAGTAAATTTGGCGCTTATCTATGTTGGGGCGGGCCCGAAGCAGGCGGAAAGCGTTGAGAACGTCGTCCGTTTCTCCTTTGGCGATTTCTATCTCACCTTCTGATCCATCTTCGCCCCGGTAGCTGGGAGAAAAAACCGCCCAGCCTTGGGAAGCTAGGCGCAAACTGGACAGTTCGTGATATTTAGAAATACCCGAAATGCCGTCGTGGTTAAAAATAACTAGAGGAAGTTGCCCTTCTTTAGGAGGTAAATACAAGCGCCCCTTAACCTTCAATTTGCCTGAGGGATAAGTCCATTCTTCTATTTGGATATTTTTTTGAGAAGGCAGACGGCGCACTTGTACCGACTGATCGGAAGTCGCTGATAAATAGTCTGTATTGGCCGATATACGAAGATCGGGAGTACATACCTTGGGTGGCCTTAAAGTGCTCGCTTCTTCGTGGTTTGGCCAAGCTGATGAAGGTGAACTAAGCAAGCCTAAGCCGAGCAGACTGGTAAAAAAAATTCGTAAATAATTGCCCATATTTAGCCTTTCTTTAATTGGTCAAGCCTACCTGCCAGGCTCTCAGAGGTCTATAAAAGGGAATATCATTGGGGCAGGGAATGAGGGGGGTAATTTTTTAGAAAGGCGGA
The DNA here is from genome assembly GCA_051874735.1 of Candidatus Bruticola sp. GTDB lineage: Bacteria > Vulcanimicrobiota > Xenobia > Xenobiales > Xenobiaceae > Bruticola. The sequence goes on from JBJEGD010000010.1 coordinate 3,754, forward strand.
CGAGTTATATTATGCCCAGCTTCCTTACTATACCATACTATATACCTTCATACGTAACCGCTGCCCTTATTTTGGTAGTCATTTACGTATCTTGTTCAACTACTAGCGGCGAGCACCGCTTCGGCTTCCACGTGGGCCGCCGCCTGAGCGAATCTGTAGTTTTGGCCATTTTAAGCTTCGTTTTGCCGAAAACTACTTTTGGTACTCTGCCAGTACTAAATATGGTTTTCCCCAAAGATTTAGGCTTTATGCAGATCGCCATCCTCTGGGGCGGCGTTGGGTTAATCGTATCTTCCTTGGTTTGGTTGTTTAAACACGACTTTAACGATCACGGCAGCAAGCTTTATGTAGGACAGGCTGACAACGAAGTGCGCCGCACCGTTAACGTGGTAGTTACTCACGAATATGTTACCCGCCAAGACGACGAAAATAAGGCTGCTTCCGAGGCAGAGAAAAAGTAAAATTTAAGAAGTAAGGCTTAAACAGTTGCATATACTTATAACTAACGATGACGGCATCGACGCTCCGGGTATCAAGGCTCTGATCGCCGAATTTGCCTCTATAGAAAATAGTCGAATTACCGTAGTAGCTCCCCATTTACAGCGCAGCGCCTCTAGCCACTCGCTGACTTTTCACGATCCGCTGCGTATTTACAAACAATGGGAGGAGGGCAACGTGCGCCAATTTGCTGCCAGCGGTACCCCTACCGATTGTGTTATGCTAGGTTTGTATAAATTGTGCGGTGAAAAGCCCGATTTTTTACTTACTGGCATAAACCGCGGGGCTAATATGGGCTACGACATATCTTATTCTGCTACCGTTTCTTCCGCTTTAGAAGGTATTGTTATGGGAGTTCCTTCTTTGGCTGTTTCTTTGGTAGGGCGTAATCCGCAGCGCTACGATATGGCTGCCAGATGGGCCCACCGTCTGTTTGATAGATGGATGAAATCTCTCCAGGCCGATACTGAAGAGGAGCGGGCGTCTTTTTACGTGCCTTCTCATTCTATTCTCAGTATGAATGTGCCCGACATTCCCGAGGAAGAAATCAAGGGACTCCGTTTTACTCGTCAGGGTAAGAGCATTTATCATCAAGGGGTAGATAAGTTTATCGATCCTTGGGGAGGCGAGTTCTATTGGATTAAAGGGGAAATTCCTCAAGGTGAGTTGATTGAAGGAACCGATTTTCAAGCTGTACATAACGGCTATGTTTCGGTTACGCCAGTGCAGATGAACTTTACAGATGCTGAAACTTTGACGCGTTTGCAGCAGAGCTGTCTAAGTTTTTAATTTTTGAGGGAGTAGCAGGTTATGACCCGATCCGAAGGTTGCGATCCCGCTACCGGTTTGCCTTTTTTGCGCACTTTATACGGCCGTGTTGCTGAAGCGTTAGAACAAGGGCGAGAGGTCGGCTTTTTATTCTTTGATATAAAGCAGTTTAGCGTTTTGATAAAAAAACAGGGAGAAGCTCAGGCTATCTCTATTATGGCAGCTTTAGGAAAGGCCCTAGCAGAACGTTACCGTTCTATTTGTCGAGAAGCCGATCTATTGGCCGTTTCAGAAGAAAGCTGCGGTTGTTTTTACCTGCTGCTGCTCTCTCCGCCACGTCTGCTTCCCAAACTGACCATTCCTTCAGTAAAAAAGGCTTCTCAGCGCATTCTAAAATTTTTTAATGCGGTGGCTGAAGAAGTGGCCGCAGAATTCGGATTGCACGGCTGTTTAAAATTCCGCTGCGGAGGCAGTGTTATTCCCGTTGACAGCGGTATCCCTATCGATCGTTTAATCGCTGAGGCTAAGCGCGACGCCGATAGACGCAGCGATCTGAAAGAAATTTTAACCAATTTTCTCTCCAATATTATTCATGAAATGCGCACTCCATTGACCTGTATTAAAGGCTACACGGAGAATCTACTCGATGGCGCTGTAGAGAATAAGGAACTGGCTTATCAGTGGCTGCGCATTATTAGTGAAGAAGCCGACCGTATGGACAAGCTGATTAGCGATTTAACTGATATTTCCATGATCGAAGCTCATCAGTTTGAATTCCATTGCGAAGCTGTCGACTTCGCTGCTTTGGTGCGCCATGCTGCCGATGTAGTCCAGATTAGCGCCTCTAAGCATAACATTCAAATAGTAGTCAACTGTCCCGACAATCTGCCGTTAATGATGCTCGATCCCGATCGAATTAGTCAAGTTATTATCAATCTTCTGGATAACGCGGTCAAATATTCTGTTGGGGGTAAGTTAGTAGAAATGTCTGTGTGCTGCCGCAACAATTCTCAAGTGGAGTTGTCTGTACGCGACTACGGCCCAGGCATACCCGACAGCAAATTGCCCTACCTTTTTGATCGTTTTTACCGAGGTGTCAGCAGCAAAGAGGCTAAAGGACGCGGTTTGGGATTGTCTATAGCTAAATGTATTGCTGAAGCTCACGGCGGTCAAATTTTGGTGCATTCAACCGTAGGTAGCGGCAGCACTTTTATTCTTTCTCTGCCTATTGTTCTTGAGAATCAACAGCCCGATCAAGTTAATTAATTCAATATCTATTGAGGAGCCTTCGTGCGTACTTATCAAATTTTAGGTGTTAAATTTCATGCTGTCAGTATGGCTGAAGCTTTAAAAATTATGGAAGCTTACTTGCTTGAAGATAAGCCCCATTTAGTGGTTACAGTTGGCCCTGAAATGATTATGCGGGCGCAGCACGATGAAGAGTTTAAGCGCATAGTCAATGGGGCCGATTTAGTAGTCGCTGACGGCAGCGGAGTGCTTTGGGCTGCGGCTCGATGTGGCGTGAAAGTTCCAGAACGGGTAGCCGGTGTGGAACTGATCGATAAATTCGCGGAAATTTTAGCTTCTCGACAGGAAAAAGCGGGCTTATATTTTTTGGGAGCAGCTCCAGGCATAGCGGAAAAGGCGGCAGAAAAAATGCAGGCTAAATATTCAAATTTGCCTGTGGCTGGTGTTCATGACGGTTTCTTCAAAGATGACGCCGCTATGGCTGATGATATTAAACGGAGCGGCGCTCAAGTAGTTTATGCGGCTTTGGGCTCGCCCAAGCAGGAAAAATTTGTTCGCGATTATGGGAAGCAAGCTGGTTTAAAAGTGGGAGTGGGAGTAGGTGGTAGTTTCGATGTCATTTCCGGACTGAAGAAGCGGGCGCCGAGACTGTTTATCAAATTGCGTTTAGAATGGCTGTATAGAATTTTAGCTGAGCCCAGCCGTTGGCGCCGGGCTTTGGCTATTCCCAATTTTATGCATCAGGTTATAAAACAAGGTCGGGGGGCTGTAACAGAGTGGAAGGAAGAATCATAGAAGTAAAAGAGCGCCCTTGGTGGGAATTGGCGCTCGATTTCCTTTACGTACCGGATTGTCCCGGTTGTGGTCGGCTGGCGATTTACGGTTTATGCGCCGATTGTCTCAAAGGTGTGCAGCCGCTGAAGCTTAAATTACCTACCGGATTAATTGTCTATTGCGGCGGCTGGTATGAACGATCCTTAAAAAAAGCGGTTTTGTCTTTTAAAAAGATGGAGCAGACTTATTTGCTCTTTGCTTTAGTGCGCCTTATGCTGCGGGCTCTGCCTGCAAATTGGACGAAGTTCCCTTTATATTGTCTGTCTGTGCCCGCCAATAGGCGCCGCCGCCGTTCCTTTTATGGCCCCGATCTTATGGCCCAAGAGCTACTTCGCCAGGTGCCCCAATGGCAGAGCGGTCAAAACTGGCTGCGTCCGGTGCGCCGTTTTCAGGTGCAAAAAATGTTGCGGCGGCGCGAGCGTTTTCATAATGTCCAGGGCGGCTACGAAGCTTCAGCCGAAGTTGAGGGCAAACATATAGTAATTATCGATGATGTTACCACCACTGGGGCCACTCTAGAAGAAGCCGCCCTGGCGTTGCAGCAGCGGGGAGCTGCGGGTGTGGCTGCCTTTACCGCTGCCGCTTCCAGCTATATCCAACGCAGCGACATTGAGTGGGAAAGGCTTGAGCCTAATAAGCTCAAAATTGTCTAACTTTCAATTCACTGTTTGTTCAGCTCTATATCGATAATTGGCTGCGTTATCATTATGTCGGTAATCTTATGGTCTTTGACGCCGAAATGGACGCCGTCTTCCCAATAATGGAGAGTGTAGCGCTGTCCTAAATCGCTGATAGATTCCGTTCTGACCCCTTTAGTTTCCGCCTCATAATTTTCACCGAACAGGCGCAGAGCGTTTTCGATATCGGCTCCTACTTTTATTTGTTTTTCGGGAGCTTCATCGCTATTTTTTAAACCTACTATAAAGCACGGATTAAAAATAAAGACTGACTGAACTAAATTTTTGTTGACCGCTACATTGATATTGTATTTAGGAAATAGATATAGTATGGCATTTTTCTGCGGACGAAGTGAAGCTTGGCCCAGAGTAGGCTCTAAAAGCGTAGCTTTCATGCCCAAAGTAATAAAACCAGCTCTATATCCGGGTACAATGCGGTTATCATAAGAACCTGGTTGCGTCGGATTGGGAACTTTATTTTCTGAGTCATGAGGCCACATAAGCAGAGCAACCATCAGTCCTAAAACCATGGTCATGGCCATAAAAATTAATAAGATAGCAGGGGCACGCCTTAAGCTTGACTCGGACATGAAAAAAGCAACCAAATAAAATAACGAGAACGGTCAGGGAAAATATTCAGCAGCCGCCCTCCCTGAGCGCTGCGCCATATTCAGCGCAGTTAAAGGTAATCCTGTTATAGTACAAAAATTGTCAATAATTCAAGAAACGTACGGCTCATTAAATATTTTGGGGCCAGCTGGCAAATTTTTAAGCCCAGGAGTCTTCTGTATAAGGTCAGCGGTAAGTTGCCGATACTGAGTGTTGGAGGAAAAAAACTAAATTTTGTCTATGAACAACAATTTATCTAATAACTTTGAGATTCGCGGGGCGGCCGTTTACTGTCAAACGCCTTCGGCCGTAAAAAGAGTACTCATTTTAGGAGCAGGCCAGGCGGCTATGCAGACGGCCGATATCCTTCTGCACGACAGAACCTGCCAACTGGTGGGATTTTTAGATGATAATCCCGACTTGCAGGGGCAGGCTATTTTTGGAATCCCTGTGTTGGGCGGTTTCTCTCAGCTAGAGTCACTGTGGAAGGGTGGCTTTTTTGACGCCTCCATTGTAGGGATAGGTTTAAATGTGCAGGCGCGCCACGCTTGTTATGAACGGTTACAAGCTTTGCAGATTCCTTTAGTTAATGCTATCGATCCTACAGTTCGCATTAATAGGCAGGCTGTATTGGGACGCGGCATCGTTTTGTGTAGCTTTGTACATTTGGGCGTGTGTGCTCATTTAGAAGATAACTGCTTTATAGGCGCCCACTGCAGCATCGATCACCACTGCCATTTAGGTAAGACGGTCTTTATGGGACCTGGGTGTCTGCTTTCTGGTACGGTTTCAGTAGGTGACAAAACTTTGTTTGGTGATGGCGTGTTGGTGCAGCTAGGGCTTAATATAGGCCGCGAGTGCCGCATCAGTTCGGGAGCTATAGTTATTCACGATGTGCCCGATCGCCACTCTTTAAAGCACAGGCTGAATATGGAATTAAAGCCTATCGATAAGTAAGAATAAGTGGCAGTCATTGGCTGGGCCTGTGTCTTCTAGGCTGGCCCATTTATTTTTTTCATGGCCAAATGGTACCAAGAGGCCAGCCATAGTCCAAAACAGGCTCCCATAATCATCAGTCCGCCGCTCAGCCACGGATCGGGAAGCTGCATAGGGTCAAATTTGAAAAAGTTATTCATAAAAATATTAGCTCCTCCAGAGAGCGGTAAGGCTATCAGTAAGCCCATAGAAGGCCAAAATTGACGCCTGATATGCCACTTTCTGGCTACAGCAAAAGTTAAAGTAAAGGCTATAGGAAAAGCCAGCCAGTCCGCTCCTGGAGCTAATGGAGCCAGCAGTATACAAGAACTACAGGAACTCCATAATATTACTAAAAGACCGCGCCTTTCTTCTCGGCGCAATCTGGATATAGTAAATAGCTTAGCCGATTCACTGAGCGGTTCTTCTTTGTAGTTAGTCGGCAATTCTGCTCCTAGTTTATTGCCCAAATACCAGCAAAGCATGACTGGAGCTGGCAGCCAAGCCTGAGAAAGCCACTGCGACGGAGAAATAATATGCACAATACCGACAGCGGTGAAAGCTGAACCGGCAGCGAACAATTCCCAACCTGGGGCTTTAGCTTGCATAATTAATCCGCCTAAAGTTCCGGCAATTAAAGCTGCTGCTGCAGCTCTTAGGTCATCCGCCGGAGCTAGAGCAAACATAAAGCCGAATACCATAAAACTTATAAAATAGGCCGCTAAGAGGCGTATATAAATAATTGCACTGCTCCATTTAAACATGTCGCCAATGTTTTTAGCCCTACTAGGCAAAACCTTCTCTTAACTTTTGAAGGAAAAAGAGATCATAGTAAGTAAAGAGCAAACTTCATATTAGAGGAGTATATTTAATTGCAGTGACTGATTTATCTGAGCGTCAAATTATAAATATAGAAGTTAAAGATAACGGTGCTGGCATGAATTTGGAACAAATAAAAGACGTTCTGCCTCACCGCGATCCTTTTTTGCTGGTCGATGAAGTCTCTTACTACGATGGACTTAACGCAGCTTGCGGTTTAAAAAAGTTGACAGGCCAGGAGTATTTTTTCAATAATTGCTCCGATTCTAAACCAGAACTACCTAAACCCATCTTAATCGAAATTATGGCTCAGTTAGGGGCTTCCTGTGTGCTCAATCATCCCAACTATAAGGGCAAGCTTATTCTGTTCGCAACCGTTGAAGAGTGTGCTTTCGGTAAGGCCCCGGTGGTAGGTGATAATTTAGAAATTAGAGTAGAAACTCGCGGTATGCGCCGCGGTGTGGGACGGATGAGAGCTCAGTGTCTAGTTGAAGGAGAACTTAGAGCTGATGGTCTGCTTATGTTCGCTATAGCCGATCGCGATTAATTTGCTAAAGTGGGCAGTTGAAAAGTTTATTTCACTAGCTGGGTAGAGTTGGGTTGAGCAATTGTCTTCCCGGCTAGTGTTTTATTGTTTAGGTTGCCGTGGGCAATTTAATACTATAAGAAAAGATAATTTTTTATGTCTAGTTGGAAAAATTCATTATTAAATTTAGGCATAGCCCCCGAATTGTCTGAATTAGCTTGGCAAGGCATGGAGGCTACTGAACAATTACGCAGCCAAATTAGGCAGAAAGCTTCTATCAATCAATGGAAAGTGCTGCAGGTACTGCAGGAAGTCGGCTTGATGGAAGGTCATTTTTTCCCTACTACTGGTTACGGTTTCTGTGACAGTGGTCGTGACGCTCTCGATGAAGCGATAGCTAAAATATTTAGGGCTGAAGCTGGGGCGATGCGTCTGCAGTTCGTTTCTGGAACTCACGCTTTGGCGGCAGCTTTATTCGGGGCTTTGAAGCCGGGCGATGAATTGCTTAGCATTACAGGTTTACCCTACGATACTATGCAGCCAGTTATCGGTATCGGTGAAGCTAAACGCGGTTCCTTGGCCTTTTGGGGAGTTTCCTACCGCCAGATAGAACTACTGCCCACTGGTCATATCGATTTGGAAAGTGTCAAGGAACAGCTGAATGATCGCACAGCCTTAGTCCTGATTCAGCGCTCCCGCGGCTACGCTTGGCGTCCTTCCTTGTCATTAGCTGAAATTGAACAGGCTGCTAGTTTAATTCACTCTTTAGCTCCCCAAGTTAAAGTTATGGTCGATAACTGCTACGGAGAATTAGTCGATACTATCGAGCCTACCGAAGTGGGGGCCGATTTAATAGCCGGCTCTCTTATTAAGAATTTGGGCGGAGCTATCGCGCCTTGCGGCGGCTACATTGCCGGAAAAGAAGAGTGTGTGGCTGGAGCTATGGAGCGTTTGACGGCTCCCGGTATCGGCCCCGATGAAGGGCCTACTTTAGGATACAATCGCCTGTTAGCCCAAGGCCTTTTTATGGCTCCGATTGTTGTAGGAGCCGCTTTAGAAGGAGCTGTCTGGGGAGCTTGGGTTATGGAGCAGAGCGGTTTAGAAGTCTTTCCGAAATGGAATGATCCCCGCAGTGACATTATTCAAGCTGTGCGTGTAGGTTCTGCCGAAGGGCAGAAAGCTTTCTGTTTAGGCATTCAAAAGGCTGGTCCCGTCGATCATAGCGCTTGTCCTATTCCTTTGCAGCAGCCAGGATACGATGATCCAGTTATTATGGCTGGAGGTACTTTTATTCAAGGCTCTTCTATAGAGCTGTCCGCTGACTGTCCCGTGCGTCCTCCTTACGGATGTTATATGCAGGGAGGCGTCAGTTTCGCTCACGTTCAGATCGGAGTTCTGCGGGCTTTGCAGGAAATGAAGAACTGCGGTCTTCTGTAACTAGCCTATACTTTTTCTGTATTTACTGAGTTTGTTAACAAACTCTAGACAGGGGATACTATGAAAGATTCCAACCGCCTGATCGGCATATTCGATTCCGGAGTAGGGGGACTTACCGTAGCCGAGCAGATAGACAAAGGGCTGCCCAACGTTCCTTTTATATTTTTTGGCGATACTAAACATGTACCTTACGGTAACCGCAGTGCTGCTGAAGTGGTCAGTTTAATAGATTCCGTCTGCCATCATTTGATTGATAGTGGTGCGCAGGCTTTAGTTATGGCCTGTAATACTTCTTCTGCTTTAGCTTTTGATCATGTCGCCAGTTGGTCGCCGGCCCCGGTTATAGGCATCATTGAAGAGGCAGCCAAAGCAGCTGTGCAGACTACTCGCAACGGAGCTATAGGAGTGATGGCTAACGCCTTGACAGCTGCCAGCGGTGCTTATGAAAAAGCCTGCGCCCAGGCTTGGGCTTCGTTAACAGACCATAAATTCTCAGTTGCGTCTGAAGTGCGCGTTTTCCCGATCGGTTGTCCTAAGCTCGTCCCTCTTATTGAACGCGGAGAGATAAATGGAACGGAAGCTCGTCAGTCCGTTCGAGAATATTTAGAGCCTCTGCTGTGTTCCGGCATTGATACTTTAATATTGGGCTGCACCCATTATCCTTTTGTGCGTCCTCTTATTGAGGAGCTGGGCGGGGCTGACTTAAAAATTATTGATCCGGCTTTTTTCGTAGTTAAGCGGTTGCGCGAATTAGGTTTTGGCTCTGCTGTTGATGGCCCAGTACCAGCAAAAAAAGCCGCTCGTTTGTATCAAGCTAGCGGCAGTGCCGCCGACTTCGCCGAAGTGGGCAGCCGTCTGCTTGGCCATATTATATCTCCCGTAGAGAAAGTTGAACTTTCTTAAAGGTAGAGAACAACAGATTAGAACGGAATAGAATATGCCGGAACAAATTACTCTTCTTCAGTCCTTTATTTTAGGTGTAGTGGAAGGCATTACTGAGTTTTTGCCTATCTCTTCTACCGGCCATCTGCTGGTGTGCTCCCAATTAATTGGAGCCGCCAACACTTCAGGCACTTTTGAAATAGTTATCCAGTTAGGAGCTATTATTGCTGTAGTTATTTACTACTGGAAACGTCTTTGGGAAAAAGCGGTTCAGCTGTTTAAAGATGGTTCATCGGCTTTTGACTGGCGCAGCGAGTCTTCCTCAGCCCATTTTTGGCTCAGTCTGTTTCTGGCTTTCTTACCGGCTGCTGCAGTCGGTCTGCTTTTGCATGATTGGATCGATATTCTGCTGGGAGACGGCAAAATGCAAGCTTATGTAATAGCTGCCGCCTTATTTATCGGAGGAATTATTCTGCTGATAGCCGATCGCGAACCATCAGCACATCATTCTGAAGCTGTTGAAGCCCAGGCACAGTCGGCAGATCAGCAAGATTGCCGCTTAACTTATAAACAAGCTTTTTGGATTGGGGTGGCGCAGTGTTTTTCCCTTATTCCCGGCGTTTCCCGTTCAGGTTCGACTATTGTGGGCGGTTTGCTGGTCGGCTTGAACCGCTCTCAAGCTACCGATTTTTCTTTCTTCCTGTCTATACCTACTTTAGGAGCAGCTACCGTATACACTTTAGTGCGCAACTATCAGAAGGTTGTTGAAATAGGCGGTTTAGGGGCTCTGTCGGTAGGTACTGTAGTATCATTTGTAACTGCTTTTGCCGCTATCGGCTGGCTGTTGCGTTATGTATCATCTAATAATTTCAAAGGTTTTGCTTACTATCGTATGGCTGCTGGTCTGATTATCGCTCTTTGGGCCTTATTCTTCTATGCTGCCTAAGTTTGAATCGTTTATTTTTTGATGCCTGAATAACTGGTAAGGCCGCTGCAGATATATCTGCAGCGGCCTTTCGTCCCGCTGGGCTTTTACTAGGCAGGATGGAGTCTTTTTTAGGGAGCTAATTATGGATTTAATAGCAAAATATCGCTCTTTAGCTGTGCCTAGGGTGGTAGGTCTCATGTCGGGAACTTCTATTGATGGTGTGGATGCTGTTTTAACGGAAATACATGGCGGCTTGCCTAAATTTGTGAGAATTAGTTCGCTGTCTCTGCCAGTTGAAATCAGGAATCGCCTGCTCAATATTTGTCAAAATAGAGCCGATGTAGTTGAAGTAAGCAGAATGCACTGGCTGATGGGAGAAATTTTGGCGCAAGCAGTCTTGCATTTACAAGAAGAATGTCGCCAAGCTGGTGAAAACGATCACATAGATTTGGTTGCCTCCCATGGACAGACCATTTGCCATTTGCCTACAGCCGCCGATTATTTATCCCATCGAGTGCGAGCCACTTTGCAAATAGGCGAAGGAGCGGTTATTGCTGAGCGCACAGGAATTTTAACCGTTTGTGATTTCCGCCCGCAAGATTTAGCCGTTGGAGGTCAGGGGGCTCCTTTGGTACCGTTTGCCGATTGGTTGCTTTTTAAATCTGAAGATGTCGACCGTATAGCTTTAAATATAGGCGGCATTTCCAACATTACTTATATTCCGTCTATGGGTGAATGCACAGCTTGTGATTGTGGGCCTGGTAACGCTTTGTGCGATCGGTTAGCTGAAATTTACCGGCAGCAGCCTTGTGATTGGGGCGGAGAGTTGGCTCTGAGCGGCAAAATTATTCCTAAGCTGCTTCGTAAACTTATGGCCCATCCTTATTTGAGCCTGCCCGCTCCCAAATCGACTGGACGCGAAGAGTTTGGGGCTCCTTTAGCTGACAGCTTGGCTGCGGAAGCGTCAAGAGAGGGATGGAAGGAGGCTGATCTGATGTGCACCGCCGCCGCTTTTACAGCTCAGTCTATAGCTCTGCATATTAAACGTGTGACGGGCGGAAAATTCTGTCAAATATTAACTGGCGGCGGAGGGGTTCACAACCGAGCTATTATGGGAGAATTGGGCCACCTACTTGAAGGGGCAGCTGCTTTTGTCAGTATGGAAGAATGCGGTGTGCCAACTCAAGCTAGGGAGGCTATGGCTTTTGCTCTATTCGGACACCGCACCGTGTGGGGCTTAGAGGCCAACTTGCCGGAGGCTACTGGTGCCGCAAAAACTTGCTGTTTGGGAAAAATAGTCTTGCCTTAACTAAGTTAAGATGCTGTTTGTCAGTTTAAGTTTGAGGAATTAGGCCAGTAGGGGGAAGTACTTTTGCTTCCCGCGAAGATCCGAGCGGATAGCGGCTTTTTGCAGTCTATAATTGAAGAAAAAAATCTGTTGGAGCCCGCGACACTTTATTCTGGCAAGTACAGTGTCTACTTCTTACTTTAAGGAACATTCTGAAGAATGCAGATTATTTTGTCTCACTCCCGAGCAGATTTTGGCGCTTTAGCCTCTCTGATTTTAGCTCGCCATCTTTATCCGCAGGGCCATATTTATTTAATCGGACGGGCTGAACCGAGAACGCGTGAATTTATTGTTCAGAACAGCAAGCGTTTAAATGTCCATTTTGAAGAAGAATACCACAATGAACCGGTAGAATTGGTTGTTTTAGTGGGAGTGCGCGAACCTCACCGTTTGGGGAAATTTTCCGATTTAGTTACTCAACCTTATGTCCCCGTCCATATTTATGACAACCACCAGGCCACCCATCAGTCTATTATGGGCGATTTTGAGTTTATTGAAGAGAATGGCTCTTCTGTAACTGTGTTGCGGCGGGTGCTGCAACAGAAAAAAATTGACGTTTCAACTTTTGAAGCTACACTCAGTCTTTTAGGACTTTATGAAGATACCGGCTCCCTGACTTACAGCAGTACTACCTGTGAAGATTTTTTGACGGCCGCTTATATGCTGAAAGTCGGCGGTCGTTTAGAAGCTGTCTCTATTCTGAGCCAGCGACGTCTCAGCTCTGAGCAGAAGTCTTTGGTAGAACAGCTATTATGTTCAGCTTCCTACTGTAAGATAGCCGGACGCCAATGTCTGTTTGTCGCTGCTCAAATAGATTATCATCTTGATGACCTTTCTTCAGTAGCTGACCAAATTATGGAAGTAGAAAATCCTGAAGTGCTTTTCTGCGTGATCAACATGGCGAAACGTTCCTATATTGTGGCTCGCAGCTTACCAGCTTCTATCGATGTATTTGCAATATTGCACGAGCTCGGCGGGGCTGGTCACGCTACTTCGGCTTTTGCCTGTGTGAAATTACACTCTTTAGATAAGTTAATTGAAGAAATTAAAAATATCGCAGAATCGAGAGCTCCGCGCCTGCTAGTGGCCCAAGATATTATGAGTGCTCCCGTAGAAGGTCTAGATACCGAAGAACATTTAACCGTAGCCCAAGCTGCTGAAAAATTGCAAAAAATGAGCCATTCAGCCGTTTGTGCCTGCCGCGGCCGACAGTATATAGGTATGCTTTCCAGAGCGGATATAGACAAAGCTTTGCTGCACGGTTTGCAAAATGAATCTGCTGAAACTTACATAAATCAGGATTGTACAGCTGTAGCTCCCGATACTCCTATTTCAGAAGTGCGCCGTATTTTGGCTGAAAATTCCTTGGGCTGTGCTCCAGTTTTAGATAATGGTAAGTTAATCGGTATAGTTAGTAAGATCGACATTCTCAGAGCTTTAAATACTCTAGAAAATGATCGTTTTGTCAGCCGCCGGGATAATTTAGTGCCGGTAGAGTTTGTGCGTCTTAGCGCGGAAACTCTTACGTTATTGAAACGATGCGGAGAGATTGGTTCAGAAATAGGCTTAAAAATTTTTGCGGTGGGCGGTTTTGTGCGCGATATGCTGCTCCATATAGCCAATAATGATATCGATTTAGTGGCCGAGGGAGATGGTATATCTTTTGCTAAGCTTTTAGCGGAGCGTTTGGGAGGCGTATGTAAAGTTCATGAAACTTTTGCTACAGCTCAAGTATGTTTGCCCGACGGTTTAAAGCTCGATGTAGTTACAGCGCGCACCGAAACTTACACGCGTCCGGCCGCTTTGCCTGATGTTCAGGGCAGCACGCTTAAACAAGATTTGTTTCGGCGCGATTTTAGCATCAATGCTATGGCTTTGCAGCTTGATGGCGATAACTTCGGTCAGCTTATAGACTTCTTTGGAGCTCGTTCCGATTTAGAGAAAGGCACGGTGCGCATTCTCCACAATCTATCTTTTGTAGATGATCCTACGCGGATATTCCGAGCTATCAAGTTTGAACAGCGCTATGGCTTCCATATGGATCGCAATACTGTCCATCTGCTGCGTTCCGCTGTGAATATGGGCTTAGTGAAAATGGTCAGCGCAGAGCGTTTGGGCAACGAACTTTGGCAAATTTTGCAGGAGCCCTCGCCGCGCAGCAGCCTCATACGCATGGATGAGCTGCAAGTGTTGCAGACTTTAGACAGCCGCTTAGAACTTAGTCCGGCTGCTCGTGCTCATTTAGAAAACGGAGAAATACTGGTGCGTGAGTACCGCGATCTTCTAGTAAAAGAAGAAGCCAGTCTGCCTCTGCTCTATTTAAATATTTTATTGATCGATGCTTTGCCGGCGGCTGATATTGCCAACTTTATAAAAACTTATGCCCTTTTCCCTGGCAGCGCTCATAAGCTGCTCATTTTAGAATCAGCTCAGATGATTAAGCTATTAAAGCGTTTAGCTGATCCGCAGCTCAGCAAATCTGAACTTTACCAAATGTTAAAAAAATATTCCTTAGAAGGTAATATTTGCTTAGCTGCCCACAGTGACGACCCTCTGATTAAGAGCCGCATAGCCGATTTTGTGCGAGTACTGCGCTTTATTGAGCCGCCTATTAAAGGAGCCGACTTAATAAAAATGGGCTACAAACCCGGTCCGCAATTTTCTCAAATATTACAATGGACTTTGCAGGAGTGTTTAGAAGAGCGAATCTCCTCAAAAGAGGAAGCTGAAAGGGCCGTTTTGTCAGCTTTTCCTTTACCTAATTAAAAAAGACAGCCATCCTTTCAAGGCTGACTGCCCTTTTTACAACGTGAAGCGTACCGGTGAGGTCGCTTTTTTTATATAGTTTGTCCTTCCGCTTCGTGTTCGCAGGCTACAACTGAAGCGTAAGCTGGGTTTTGAGCTACAAAGTTAGGTATATCTCTCTTGCGTATATGAGCTTGGGGAGCGAGTCCCAGCAGTAATCGGCGGACTTCCCGTACCTCATCGAGAGCAGATATAACTTTAAGGAGACGCAGCTTTTGTGAAGCTAATCTTTTATTTCTGCCCGGTTTTAATTTCTGCCAAAAGCCCTGCAGGACGCAGATTTGCTCTCCTATGCTCTGAGCTTGGGCGAGCAGTTCTCTTTCGCGTCTTTCTAAAATTTCGTCACCAGTTATATATGCAGAATCGGACATAATGTTTTATTTACTGCGCAAAGTTGGAGATAACACCGTAATTTGACTGACTCTGCCCTGGGTCAAGCGAAAACCAATGCCTTTGCTCTCATAAATTAAGCTGCCGCCAGTAATTTTTATGTTGCCAAAGACTTTAGTAACTTCCGCTTGGGAAGAGCCTACTTTTACGCCTTCTTTAGTAATAAAATCGCCAGTTTCCATGACTACGCCTTCGATAATTTGTTGAGGATTGATAATTAAACCGATAGCCTCTTCTTTATAGCGGTGCAAGTTGCGTCCCTGGCCCATAGGTGTAACGTTGTCGGCGTTTCCCCATGAATTGCTGACGGTAGAAAGGGGAGTTCCTATCTTTATGCTGCCTACGCGGGTACCGGGTACGATTATACGATCGCCCAGAAGAGGACGATCTTCTTCGCGTTTAAACACGTAAATGTTGGCTACTTTACCTGAGCGTATACTGAAAGCTAAACCGCGGGAAGCGTAGTTGATATTGCCTTGGCCGCGCTGGAGTCCTTGACCGTAAATTTTGGTAACTGAGCTGCCGGGCGATCCTATGCCGATTCCTTCGGGGGTTTTCCAACTGCCGCCGGTAACGGTAACTCCTATAACGGAGCCATTGGAACCCATAAATACAGCCAAACCTTGTTTAGTAAAATGGAGCAGCTGCGAATTCGGATCGTTAGGAGAGGCCACTACTTTGCTGGGAGCTCCCAGTATGGAGCGGACCTGGTTGATGTTCTGTCCTAAACGAACCGCTCCAACTCCCTGGCCGCCGATAATAGTATGGCTGTTAGCGGCGGCTAGAGCTAAACCGGACAAGAAAAGTAATAAAATTAAGCTTACAGATAAACAAAAACTGCTTTTTCTAATCATAAACTGTTAAATTCATATCACTTAGATTTGTTCCTTTTAGAAAAATTTTTGACAACTTAATAAACGGACAAATTTCCAAGGGTAAAGCTAATTTTTGTTGATCAACAGAAGGCGAAGTCGTCGCTTTATTTGTCCAAAGTGCAGGGGCTTAAAACTTGGAGGCGAAACGAAAAGCAGCCTGGCAGTTTTTGGTATTCTGTTTTCAAACAGAAAGTAGTGAACTGCTGTTTTTCAATTACATAAGATAGTCTTTTAGTCAAGATTGCAGGGCAGCATTACCGTTATGAGAGCTGGCGGAGATAGTTGTATTTGCATCACAGCGAGGAAAACAAAGTGGGCAGATTGTTGAACTGGTTCAGCAAAATGGTGGAAAGTGTTACTTTGCATTGTCTTTCGCCCGCTCACCATCGATTGCTAGTATTTTTAATCGTTCTCCTGCTGATTGCCTCTACGGCGGCCATCGCTTTCGATATCGGCGGTTTGCCCTACAACTGGTTCGCTATACCTGTCTTCCTTTCTTGTATTTTTTTTCGTAGAGGCGGGGCCAAAGTACTTATTCCTGCTTTTTTACTGCTGATGGTAGGGTTGTGGTGCCGTCAGAAGATGGACCTCGTCGATATCATCAGTTGGTCTTCTTTTGAATTAGCTAAGTGGTCTATTGTAGCTGCTTTTACTATACTGACTGTTGAAGGGGCCGTGCGTCGGCACCGCCGAGATATCGATTTAGAACATGACGTCGATCGAGCTAGAACTTTACAGCGGGCTTTAGTGCCTCCCGACTGTGAAATAGGCCGAGTTAAGCTTTGTGGAAGTATGCAACCTTGCCGCAGTGTAGGCGGCGATTTTTATTATTTTCGTCCTTTTCAGGAAAAATATATAGTTTTTTGTTTAGGCGACGTGATGGGCAAGGGCATTCCTGCTTCTATGATCATGTCTATCGTGATGAGCTTCTTTTTTGAATGGGGTAAAAAAAGTCCCTCTCCTTCTCATATCTTGGAAATACTGAACGGTCGCCTGCTCGGCTTATGGCGCGATGACAACACTTGGTTTACTACGCTGTTTTATGGTGTTTTTAATGAAGAGAATAGTCTGCTGACTTACGCTTCCGGAGGACACGATACGGCTTTGCTGCTCAAAAACAGCGGAGTGGTGGAAAGGCTGCACACTGATGGCATGCCTATCGGAGCCTTTGAAGAAAGCGTGTGGGATGAAAAATCTGTCCGTTTAGAAGACGGCGATCGCGTGGTGCTCTTTACCGACGGTCTGACCGAAGAGCGCAGCGCACAGGGAGAATTTTTCGGTTTCGATAGGGTCGTAAAATTTTTGGAAGAGCATCATTCCTGGGAGACAGAAAAACTTATCAAAGCTTTAGAAACAGCCGCTTTGAATTACGCTGGCGGAGTAGCCGATGACGACATGGCTATTTTAGTTATGGAAGTCAAAAAAGGGGTCAAATGGAACCCTCAGAAGGGCTTAGTAGCAAAGTCTTCCAGCTCTGCTAAATAGGGCAGGAATATATTTATAAGTGTGGAGAGAGCGGGCGCCGCTGTTACTTTTAGGTATCTTAGCGCATAAAATAGGCAGGAGAGGCTTGCTTTCGTGTTAAAGATTCTGATGCTTTTAGAGTGTAAGAACTGAGGCTGGAGAGCATACCGTTCGGCTGTCGGCCTAGAAGGTGGGAGCTTCTTGGGCGCTTTTTTTTGAAAAATCCAACCTCCTAATTTAGTAAAAATTTATTTAAGGAGATTATTCCTTTGATTAATAATTCAGCAGGCGACACACTTTGCATCAATGTTATTCGCGGTTTGGCCATGGATGGCCCTCAGCAGGCTCGTTCCGGTCACCCTGGCGCCGCTATGGCCTTAGCTCCTTTGGGCTGGACTATGTTTAGTAAAATAATGAAGCACGATCCCCAAGATCCGCGTTGGTACAACCGCGATCGCTTTATATTGTCTTGTGGTCACGCTTCTATGCTGATTTACAGTTTGCTACATCTTTCTGGCTACAGTCTGTCTCTCGATGATCTTAAAAATTTCCGTCAATGGGGTTCTTTAACTCCTGGTCATCCTGAATATGGCCATACTGCTGGCGTGGAAATGACTACCGGCCCCTTAGGTCAGGGGCTTTCCAGTGCTGTAGGTTTCGCTTTAGCTGAGCGCTACATAGCTTCCTATTTTAACCGTCCCCATTTCGAGGTAATGGATCATTATACATACGTATTTTGTTCCGATGGCGATTTAATGGAAGGCATTACTTCTGAAGCTGGATCTTTAGCCGCTGCTTTGGGGCTGGGCAAGCTTATTGCTGTTTACGATGATAACCGCATTACTATTGAGGGCAGTACTGACATTACCTTTACCGAAGATAGAGTAGCCCGCTACGCTGCTTATGGCTGGCATGTTCAGTGTGTAGCCGATGCTAATGATACTGAAGCCTTTGCCGCCGCCGTGGCTGAAGCTCAGAAAGATCCGCGTCCTTCGCTTATCTCAGTGCGTTCCCATATCGCTTATCCTTCTCCTAAAATGCAAGATACTTCCGCCTCTCACGGTACGCCTTTCGGTGAAGAAGAAATAGCGGCGACCAAGAAGGTCATGGGATTACCTGAACACGAAAAATTCTATGTGCCCGCTGAAGTCTACGAAGCTAGTAACCAGATCAAAGCTAAAGGGGCTCAGGCACATGCTGCTTGGAGTGAGCTTTTTGCCGCTTATGCCAAAGAATATCCTGAGTTGGCCGCTGAGTTTGAAAACTGGATGGAAGGACGTCTGCCTGAAGGTTGGGACGTCGATCTCATTAATTTCCCGCCCGACGCCAAAGGTTTGGCTACCAGAGCCGCTTCAGGTAAAGTAATAAACGCTATTGCCGCCCGTGTACCCAACTTAATTGGAGGTTCTGCCGACTTAGAGCCCTCCACCAAAACTTTTATAAAAGGTTCTACCGCTCAGAGCCCTGAGCATCATGAGGGGCGCAATATTCACTTTGGAATTCGTGAACACGCTATGGGCGCTGTAGTTAACGGCATGATGCTGCACGGAGGCGTCAAGGCCTACGACGCCACTTTCTTAGTCTTTGCCGATTATATGCGAGGTTCTGTTCGCTTAGGTGCTTTAATGGGCTTAAACGCAGTTCATGTCTGGACGCATGATTCTATAGGCTTAGGTGAGGACGGCCCGACGCACCAGCCGATTGAACATTTAGCTTCACTGCGCATTATTCCTAACTTTACGCTGCTGCGTCCGTGTGATGCCAATGAAACCGCTGAAGCTTGGAAGGCAGCTTTAAAACATAATGATGGTCCGGTGGGATTAGCTCTTACTCGTCAGAATCTGCCTACCCTCGATCGTACTAAATACGCTCCGGCTGACGGTTTGCACCGCGGCGCCTATGTATTGGCGGAAGCTGAGGGGGCTGAGCCCAAAATTATTCTTATGGCCTCCGGTTCCGAAGTGCACATTGCCTTAGCCGCTCGCGATATACTTCAATCTGAAGGCATTCCTACTCGTGTCGTCAGCTTCCCCTCTTGGGAGTTATTTGAATCTCAAAGTGAAGAGTACCGCGAGTCGGTGTTGCCTAGTAAAGTAAAAGCCCGTCTCTCTATAGAAGCTGCTTCTACTTTTGGTTGGAGTAAATATGTAGGCAGTGAGGGCAGCTCTTTGGGCATAGACCATTTTGGCGCTTCTGCACCTTACGAAGTTCTTTACGAGAAGTTCGGACTGACCGCCGAAAATGCGGCTGCCCGTGCCAAAATGCTGCTTAAATAGTTCAGTTTTTATTTGTTAGTTCTCTCGGTACCATCTGCTGTCGTCTGTGGCGGCCGTTTGGTATCGGGAGGGCGCTTTTTTTCTCCACCCTGGAAAGGAACAGTTTCTCATGTCTAATCTTTTAATTGAGCTCCACAAAGCCGGCGTGAGCCCTTGGCTGGATAATCTGAAGCGCGAAATGTTCGCCGACGGATCGCTAGCTAAGCTTATTGCGGAAGGCGGAGTGCGTGGTCAAACTTCCAATCCTTCAATATTCCAAAATTCTATCTCAAAAAGTTCTATATACGATGAAGAAATTTTGCGCTTGGCTAAGCTTGGTATGGAAGCCGAGCCCATTGTCTGGGAGCTGATGAGCGAAGATGTCCGCTCCGCCTGCGATGTGTTTAAAAATTTATTTGACACTTCCGGCGGCGCAGATGGTTTTGTAAGTTTGGAACTCAATCCTACATTGGCCGCCGATACTGAGGCTAGTTTGCATCAGGCCCGGGAACTGATCGCCAAGGTCGATCGTCCTAACCTTATGATTAAGGTGCCGGCTACTAAAGAAGGTATCCCCGTGGTGGAGGCTTTAACAGCCGAAGGCATAAGTGTTAATGTCACTTTGCTCTTCTCAGTTGAGCGTTACGCTGAGGTTATCGAAGCTTGGATGCGCGGTTTAGAAAAGAGAGCTGAGCAAGGGCTGTCCCTCAAGGGTATTAACTCGGTGGCCAGTTTCTTTATCAGCCGCGTTGATACGGAATGTGATAAACGTTTAGACAAGGCTTATGCTGCTGATCACAGTTTAATTGAAAAATATGGTGACTTGCGTGGCAAGATGGCTGTAGCCAACGCTTGTCTGGCTTATGAGCTCTTCTTAAATAAAACTAGATCTGAGCGCTGGCAGAAGCTAGCTGCTTTAGGAGCTTCTGTGCAGCGTCCGCTGTGGGCTAGTACCAGTACTAAGAATCCGGCTTATAAAGATACGCTTTACGTAGATGAACTTATTGGCCCCGATTGCGTCAACACTATGCCTGACAATACGGTAGCCGCTTTCGCCGATCATGGTACGGTGAAGGTAACTTTAACTCCCGAGGCTATAGCTGAAGCTCACGAGTTGTTGGATAAGTTCGCTCAAAGCGGCCAAAATTTATCCGACGTAACGGACAATGTGCTTATGGCTGACGGTGTCAAAAAGTTCGCCGCCGCTTACGAGCAGCTTTTAGAAGCTGTAGCTGCTAAGCGTTTGGCCCTCTTGGCTTAATTGTTTGCTGGAAGCGGATGGCGGCGAGTTTTAATGTTGGGCTGTCAATCTGCGTTAGCGGGCCGGGTCTGGCACAGACCCGGCCCGCTTTCATTTGTTATATATTATAAAGGCGGCGTTGCAAAAATATGGAAAAACGATTGCAAAGCGGATGCGGAATCTGTTATATACCCGACGGTGTGGAGATTTCCGCTGCTTGGGCCAGGGTTACTCATTTAGCGGTAGGAGCTCATCCCGATGATATTGAGTTTATGGCTTGGCACGGTATTTTGGAAGGTTTCAGCAGTGAAGATAAATTTTTTGCTGGGGTTACTCTTACTAACGGTGGGGGCAGTTCGCGTATAGGAGCTTATGCTCAGTTTAGCGATGCGCAGATGAGGGAAGTGCGTCTGCAGGAACAGAAAAAAGCTGCCCATCTGGGTAATTACGCCGCTTTAGCTGCTTTGGGCTATACTAGCTCTCAGGTGCGTCTAACTAAAAAAGAGGCGGTAAAAAGCGATATAAAAACGATTATTAAAGCTGCTCGCCCGCAGGTTATTTTTACTCATAATTTGGCTGACAGGCACAAGACTCATTTAGCTACCGTCCTGCTGACCATTGAGGCTTTGCGCGAACTAGGTCCTGATTATTATCCTGAAGAATTTTACGGAGGGGAAGTGTGGCGCAGTTTAGACTGGCTTCCGGTGACGGAACGCCGCTCTTTCGACGTCGGAGGTCGACCCAATGTCAATGAAGCGTTAATGGCTTTATACGATTCACAGATAAGCGGCGGCAAGAATTATCACCGAGCTACTAAAGGACGAAGAGAAGCTAACGCTACTTATGCCGACGCCTATGCTCCCGACGAGGCCGATCTGCTGGAGCTTTTTATGAATTTAAAACCATTGCTTGATAAGCCCGACTTATCACCGGCTAATTATTTGTCTAGTCTCATTGACAAGTTTAAAGCTGAAACTATAGCCAATCTTTCCAATTTAAGTTGATTATAGAGCGGCGTTAAGAGCAGATATTGCCGTTAGCTGCGGACCTGCTTATAATAGCCGGTGTAAATTAAACAGAGTTTTATCGATCCGGAATATAAAAGAGGATAGAGCGTAGTGAAGAGAATGAGCGGTAGTTATTGGTTTAAGAGGGCAGTTTGCGCAGCTGCAATTTTTCTGTATATTGGCTGTCCTGTCTCAGCTGAGCCGACAGCAGAAGAGCTTTTCCCTATTAATGGTGATATTGACGTCCATGTAGTTGAGACTCCTAGTTCAGTTAACCGGGCTAAAGCTGTTTCTCAAGCTGTGCCCGCAGAAGTAAAAACTGAAATTAAAGCCGATCTGCGTGAACTGTACAGCGCTTACCGCGATAAAAATGTGGACAAAGTTATGGAAGTTCTGCATGAGTGCATTGAGAGCTCCGCTTTAGAGTATGCTAGCCGTCACAAAGAAGATCCGGAAGCTGCTGATAAAATTCGCGACGCCTACAAGGCGTTTCATGAAGATATTTTTAATCATAAAGATTACGTTTTGGATCCCTTTACTTTAGAATTCTGCACTTATCAAACGTTGGCTAATGGCAATGTCGAGGTTGCCTCGGCCGTACCCGTTATAAGTTCTAAGTCCATGGATTTTAAAGAAGAGACTCCAGATCAAACTCATTATATGACCATATCTCTGCGTTTGGGCCGTTTTGTTTATGCCCGCGGGGATAAGGGCTGGCATATTGTAGAAATGGATTTGTTCTAATTTTATGGCTCGTCCCGACAGTTTAGAGTTTATAGATAATTTGCGCTGTCAGCTGCAAACTAATTTTAAAGATCGTTTAGATGAGGCTGGCAAAGTTAATTTAAAAGAGCTTTTACCCGATGAATTGGAAAAGTTCTTTGCTATTTTGGGAGAGTCCAAATACAGAGCTGGTCAGCTGCTGCGCTGGATTTATGTGCGCCGAGTCGCATCTTTTGAAGAAATGACCGATTTGTCCGCTAAGTTGCGTTCTCGTCTTATCCAGTTGGCCTCGATACCTCGCCTTAGGTTTGCCGATCCTAAACTTTCCATACAGGATACTTCTAAATTTCTCTTTGTTTTGCCCGACGGTAATATGGTTGAGAGCGTAAAAATGCGCTATTTAGAGCATTTAGGGCCGGGAAGGGTGGCTGTCTGCATTTCTAGTCAGGTTGGCTGCGCCATGGGATGCCATTTTTGCGCTTCAGGTAAAGCCGGTTTAGTGCGCAATTTGCGGGCTTGGGAGATTGTCGATCAAGCCCTACAGATTCAGCGCTGTCTAGATGGTTGCAATGAAAGGGTAGCCAATATCGTTTTTATGGGTATAGGCGAGCCTTTCAACAATATGGATAATGTGCTGCGGGCTATAAAGCTTATCAACTGCGGCGACGGTTTCGGAGTCGGTATGCGCCATATCGCTGTTTCTACTTGCGGTGTAGTTCCAGGTATAGAAAAACTTACGCAGCTTAAGTATCCGCTAAAACTGGCTATCTCTTTGCATGCGGTGACTGATGAACTGCGCTCGAAGCTTATGCCTATCAACAAACGTTGGAATTTGCAGGCTTTAATTGAAGCGTGTCGCCATTATCAAGAAGTAGTGGGAAGGCGCATTACCTTCGAGTATATTATGCTCGAAGGAGTTAACGACAGTCTGGAAGATGCCACTCGCTTAGTAAGCCTTTTGAAGGGATTGCGCGCTTTAGTTAATCTTATTCCTTGGAATGCTGTTGAACATCCTGAATTTAAGCGCAGTTCGACTCATAGGGTGCGCCGCTTCCAAGAGCGTGTGCAGGAATTAGGATTGCGCTGTACGCTGCGTCGCGAAAAAGGTTCCGACATAGATGCCGCCTGTGGCCAGCTGCGGTTGCGCAAAGCTGCCGAACTTAAAGATGAGTCGGAGGCTTATTTTAACGAGCAAGATTGACAGTTTGTATAGGTTGGCAATGGGGTACGTTGGTAAATAGAGGAGTAATAGGCAAGTAAGTTCATGAGCATGAAAGAACTTTTCCGCAAAATAGAAAACGTTCTGGAAAGGCACGTTGAAGGAGAAAATAGGCCAGATATGTTCGCTTTAGAGGCGTCGCGTATGGCTCAGAGGCTATTACTTAATCATAAATTCAAACTTAATAAGCTCACTATCATTCCTAACCTGATTATCGTGCCTTTTACTGATTCTGCAAAAGTCAAAAAAGGCTACGCCGCTGAATTAGTGTCTTCGGTTAGCCGAAGCATCGATACCAGCTCGTATACGTTATTATCTCCGTTAATGGCGCGTTTTGTTTCTGTAAAGGACGGTTTTAAATGTTTAGAAGTAGCTTGGTCTGACGAAGCAGGGCAGCCGCTAGTCGGTCTGGCAGAGTGCGTAGAAGGGCCCATGAAGGGTAAACTTTGGGGCATACCTCCTAGCGGCGCCGTCATAGGGCGAGGTATCGACGCTACTATCTGCGTAAGATGCGATTTAAAAATGTCTCGCATGCATTTGAAAGTTTCAGTAACAGCTAAAGATCGTATAGCGCTGCGCGATTTAAATAGCAGTAACGGAACGTTCGTTAAGGGCGCTCCTTTAGCAGTTCAGAAAGGCAAAAAAATAGAAAGCGGCACTGAAGTGTATTTAGGAGTGTCGTCTTTCTGCTTTTACGCTTTGCCTGGTCAGTACGAACGCTGGGGGGCGCCAACTCCGTTGTGACCAGTTTTTTTTCGCTGAAAAATAGTTGTGCTTAGTCAGCCTGCTGCTTAACTAACATTCGATTGATTACAAAATTTTCTAAGCAGCGCACGGCTTTCATCCACCGTTGCTCGTATACATGTTGCGGACGTATCAAAGCTGTGTGCATACCGCAACAACGGCCAGCCAATATATCGGTGAACAGCTGATCGCCTACCATAATAGCTTCATCGCGTTCGATACTGAGCCGCTTTAAAGCGCGGCGCAGCCCTGCAGTTGATGGCTTGAGGGCTTGCGGTACGAAAGGAATGCTAAGCCGCTTAGCTACTCGCTCTAAGCGAGCAGTTACAGCGTTGGAAACGATACAAAGTCTGAAACCTGCAGCTTTAGCTTTTTTTACCCAGCGGCAAACAGAATTTGGCAAAGAAGTACCATTCCACTTTACTAAAGTGTTATCGAAGTCGAGAAGAATACCTTTTATGCCGAGTTCTTTGAGCTGAACAAGATCGACGTCGGCCACAGAAGACACTTTAAAACTGGGAGATAACAGATCTTTTATCATAACAGTCAAATTTTATCATAAACTTGATTGAACAAACAGTTAATTGTCTGCCATTCAGTTAATATAATGTTAAAACTGTATAAAAATATTATTCACTTTCTAGTTAGATTAGTTCGTTTTTTTAATAAAGATAGCCAATTAATCGCTTAGTTTTTTCTCCAGTAATTGAGCAAATCGTGTAAAGTTTTCTGCCAAGTTATTTGGGGACGCCAGTTAGTTTTAGTTTGCAACTTAACCGGGCTGCCGCAAATAATTTCGGCTTCATTAGGGCGCAGCTTAGTGAGATCCGTTTTAACTTTAATATCGATGGATGACATATTTAATAAGTTTTGTAATACCTCTTGGAGGCAGAAGCTGTGGCCTCGGCAGACATTATAAATGTCTCCTGATTCTGTTGCTGAGGCATTCATAATGGCCCAATAAGCCTTTACAATATCTCTTATATCACAGTAATCGCGTCTGCATTTTAAATTGCCAGTACTTATTAAGGGAGCTTGCAGACCTTTTTCTGCTTCAGCAATCTGTTTGGCGAAACTAGAAATAGCGTATTGAGGACTTTGTTTAGGGCCCGTATGATGGAAGGCGCGGGTGCATATTATGTGGAGCTTAGTAGTCTGACTGTATTGGAAAGCCAGCATCTCTTGGGCACTTTTGCTTACTCCGTAAGGCGATGAGGGGCGGGCAGGACAGTGCTCAGTTATAGGCTCTGAACCAGCCCGGCAACCGTAAACCGCTGAAGAACTAGCTATATGGACTTTAGCACAGCTGTCTTTGAGAGCTTCTAGCAAATTCAGCTCAGCTAGAATATTGTTGCTCAGCGTCGCTTGGGGATTTTGCCAAGATAGAGGTACTGAAGTTTGGGCTGCTAGATGGAAGACTATATCTGGTTGGCTAGTTTGAACGGCAGCTTGGGCTGAAGATTGTCTGAGCAAATCTCCTTTTATAATGGTAGCAGCTTCTTTAATATAACTTTCTAAATTATTAGACGTTTTGCAGATACCGTAAACCGAAGCTCCCATCTGCAGACAATAATCTGCTAAATAAGAGCCGGCAAATCCGCCTATACCGGTAATCAGAATATTCATTATGGGGCTCCCAGGTTGTCGGTAATTGGTATAGTGGCCAATATTGATTAAAGGTTGTGGAGAAAAATTTTTATTCAGGTTATAAAAGGTAATAACCAAAATTTACGGTAAAATGTTCGCCCAATTTATTTAGTACGTAAAGAAAGATACCTAGCGATATGACTATGCAGGAACCGACTTTAAAAGTATTTATGGGGCCGGATCAGCAAAATATTTGGGGCCAAATTTCCGGAGGGGCTATTCTCAATCAGATAGATTTGGCTGCCGGTATGGAAGCTTTGCACCATGCTAAAGGACACAAAGTAGTAACTGTGGCTATAAAGGAAGCTGTTTTTGCCAAACCGGTAGCTGTGGGCGACGTTTTAAGCATCTATACGCAACTGGAGCGGATAGGCCGAACTTCTTTAACTATAAAAGTTAGAGTAGAAAGCGAACGTTTCAAAGTCAGCTGCGGAGCAATTGGGGAAGCCACAGTTATTTATGTCGCCATAGATGACAGCGGCCGCCCCGTCAGTTTGCAGGAATAAAATTTCAAGTTACAGGCCTTTAAAGCGGCTGACTGGGCTATTTTAGCACTTGTTTTGCAGCCATAGGTAGGTTTTGGCTAAACCTTCAGTTAGTGATACACGCGGGGCCCAGTTCAGCCGTTGCCGGGCTAACGAGATATCGGGGCAGCGCCGGGTAGGATCGTCTACTGGTAAGTCTTGATAGACAATTTTAGTTGGGCGGCCGCAGACTAGGCCTATAGCTTCTGCCAGTTCTATCATAGTGTGCTCTTCCGGATTTCCTATATTAATAGGTCCGCTTTCTTCTGAGAGAAGCAGACGGATTAAGCCTTCTACAGTATCGCTGACAAAGCAGAAAGAGCGCGTTTGGGCACCATCTCCGTAAACGGTCAAAGGAAGGCCGCTGATAATTTGGCTTAGAAAATTAGTTACTACTCGGCCGTCGTCAGAGCGCATATAGGGGCCGTAAGTATTAAAGATGCGGGCTATAGCTGTAGAAAGGCCGTATTCGTTTCTGTAGGCAGTAATCAAAGCTTCTGAGAAACGCTTCGACTCGTCGTACATGGAGCGGGGGCCGATACAACTTACATTGCCTCGGTAAGTTTCCGGCTGAGGATGAACGAGCGGTTCACCGTATACTTCTGAAGTGGAAGCTTGCAAAAAACGAGCCCCGCAGCGCCGGGCTATTTCTAAGGCATTGCGCACGCCGACCGCTCCAACCCAAAGTGTTTCTAAAGGAATAGCCTGATAGGCCGGAGGCGAAGCCGGACAAGCTAAGTTTATAACTGCCTCGAAATGGCCGGGCAGATCGGCGACTTCACATAGGTCAGCCTCTATTACTTCAAGGTTGAGTCCTTCTAGGTTTTCGGCTCTGCCGGTACAAAAATTATCAATAACGGTAATTTCGTCGCCTCTTTCTAGAAGAGCTCTGCACAAGTTGGCGCCAATAAAGCCTGCGCCTCCGGCTACTAATATCCTCATATTTTTTTATTATCTCAGAACAATTTTTATTTTCCTGCTGCTTTTGTATGATTATTGAAGGCTATAGAGGCCTAAATTAGGCAATGCAGGTATAAAAAGTTCAAATAACGAAGGTGCAAGGGCGCGTGTTATCTAGAATAGTCGCCTTGGAGCTGTCTAGTTTGCACCCAAAATTGTGTGGCTTATCAGTTTTTGCTGATCGTACTGTTGTGAACTGTCTTCAGGCTGCAGCAGATCTGACGCACTGTCCCACCTTATACAGTGAAACGTAAAGTCAGCAATTCAACAAAGTTATCAGAATGGAATAAAAGTTTCAGTTAAATGGCCGGAGTAAGTTTTCAGGATGCCCTAAAAGAGCGTGTATTAGTGCTCGACGGAGCGATGGGCACTATGTTGCAGCGTTATAAACTTGGAGAAAGCGATTACCGCACCGAGCGTTTTAAAAATCATCCCGTAAATATCAAGGGCAATAATGACCTGCTTTCCATAACGCAGCCTGTAGTAATTCAGGAAATTCACCGTCAATATTTGGAAGCCGGGGCCGATATAATCGAAACCTGTACTTTTGGGGCCCAAAGAATTACTCAAAGTGAGTACCATACCGAGAATTTAGTACGCGAAATGAATTTAGCGGCCGCTCGCAATGCCCGTCAGGCTGTGGCCGATTTTTTGAGCCGTTCGGGAAGCAACGGCCGCCAAGCCTGGGTCGCTGGCTCTATAGGCCCTACCGGTAAAACTCTCTCTATGTCTCCCAGTGTGGAAGATGCTTCACTGCGCAATATTACTTTCGACGAAATGGCGGAAGCTTACCTGGAGCAAATTTTGGCTTTGCAGGAAGGCGGCGTCGATTTATTTTTGTTGGAAACGATTTTTGATGCGCTGAATGCTAAGGCGGCTATTTATGCCCTCGATTTAGCCAAAGAAAAGACGGGCCGTAGCCTTCCATTAATGATCTCCGTAACTATTTCCGATAAATCGGGACGCACGCTCTGTGGTCAGACTTTAGAGGCCTTTTGGGCTTCAGTCTGCCATGCCAAACCTTTGCTTTTTGGCATTAACTGCGCTTTAGGGGCCGAAGATATGGCTCCTCACTTAAGCCGCATAAGTAATTTAGTTAATTGTGGAGTTAGCTGCTATCCGAATGCAGGATTGCCCAATGCTGAAGGAGGTTACGATGAAACTCCGGAGCATATGGCCAGTGTTTTGGCCGACTACGTAAAGAAAGGGCAACTTAATTTAGTTGGGGGCTGCTGTGGCACTTCTCCCGATTATATAAGAGCCATTGCTCAAGCGGTTAACGGACTCAAGCCTAGAGTCATACCAGAACAGCAGATTACGCCTCCAGTTTTGTCTGGACTGGAAATGTACAGTCTGCCTGTACGCGTCAAGTCTGGAGAAAATTCTTTAGCTGCCTCCTTTACTATGATCGGTGAACGCTGCAATTTGTCGGGATCAGCTAAGTTCGCTCGTTTGATTCGTGCCAAAAATTATGAAGCGGCTGTGGCGGTAGCTAGGCTGCAGGCCGAAAATGGAGCGAATGTTATAGATATAAATTTAGACGATCCTATGCACGACTCTGTGCAGGAAATGGAACATTTTCTGCGCCTTTTGACTGCTGAGCCTGATATTGCTACTTTGCCTATCATGTTAGATAGTTCCCATTGGGAAGTTTTGGAAGCCGGTTTAAAGTCGTTGGCTGGACGCAGTTTAGTTAACTCTATTTCCCTCAAAGAGGGAGAAGCTGAATTTAAGCGCAAGGCTTTGGAAATTAGGCGTTTAGGTGGTCTGCCAGTCATTATGTGCTTCGATGAAAACGGACAGGGCGACAGTTTGGCTAGAAAAAAGGAAATAGCCGATAGAGCTTGTCGTATTTTAATCGATGAATTGGGATTTGCGCCTACAGAAATTGTGCTCGATTTAGCGGTACTTTCTGTTGCTACTGGTATCGAAAGCCATGCCACTTACGGACTCGATTTTATTGAAGCTGTCGATTATGTCTGCCGCACTTGGCCCGGGGTAATGACTAACGGAGGTATAAGTAACGTTTCTTTTGCTTTGCGTGGCAATAATCCGGCCCGCGAAGCTATGCATGCCGTCTTTCTGCGCCACGCTTGCCGAGCTGGTTTAACTATGGGTATAGTCAATGCCGGTATGCTCAGGAACTGCGAGGAAATTGCCCCAGATTTGCTTCAAGCTGTCGAAGATGTCATTCTCAATAAAGATCCTGAAGCTTCAGAGCGTCTGATTGAGGTTGCTGAGCGTCACCGCTCCGACTCTTCGGCGTCAGCTGTATTGAGTCGCCACGATGACTGGCGCCAAAGCAGCGTAGAGGAACGGCTTAAAGAGGCTTTAGTTCGCGGTATTACCGACTTTTTAGAAGCTGATATCAAAGAAGCAGTAGCCTTGGGCATGTCTCCTTTGGAAATAGTAGAAAAAGCTCTCATGGGTGGCATGCGCCATGTAGGTGAATTGTTCGGCAGCGGTCGGATGTTCTTGCCCCAAGTCGTCAAGAGTGCGCGCGTCATGAAAAAGGCAGTAGCTTGCCTGGAGCCATATTTCGCCGAAAATCAGGCGGCTAAAAATTTGCGTGGTCGCATTTTAATGGCTACGGTCAAGGGCGACGTCCACGACATCGGCAAAAATATTGTTTCGGTAGTGTTGGGCTGCAACGGTTTTCAAGTTACCGATTTAGGAGTAATGGTGCCGGAGCAGGATATTGTAGCTCAGGCTGTTGAGTCGCAAGCTCAGCTGATTGGCCTTTCTGCTCTTATAACTCCGTCGCTCGATGAAATCATAAATGTAATAAAATGCTTGGAAAATGCCGGTTTGCGGATTCCTGTAATGGTGGGAGGAGCGGCCACTTCTCCTGTCCATACGGCTGTTAAAATAGCTCCTCACTACAGCGGCTTAGTCGTGCACGTTCCCGACGCTTCTTTAGTAACAGAAGTAGTCAATAATATTCTTAATCCCGACAGTTCAGAGTGTTTTGCCGCTTCATTGAGGGCTGAACAGGAGGAGCTGCGCAGTCAGTGGCAGCAGCGTTTGAGTAATTTAGAACTTTACAGTTTAGAGGAAGCTGAGCGTCGAGCTCCCCATTTCCATTGGCAAGCTGCTGATATCGCTGTTCCCCAGGATCCGTCGGTGAAAGTACTCAACCTCGATTTGCGCCTTCTGGCAGATTATATTAATTGGCAAGAATTTCTCAGCGCTTGGGGAGTCAAAGGCTCTTATCCGCAAATATTAAACGATTCTGAAATCGGTGATAAAGCAACTAAACTTTGTTTCGATGGCAGGAGCGTGCTTGAATATATCATGCGCACTGAGTCACTTAAAGTGCGTGCTGTATACGGATTCTGGCCAGCTCGCAGCCAGGGCCGAGACATACTCCTTTATGCAGATAAAAATGCTAATCAGCCTTTTCTGATTTTGCCGACTCTGCGCCAGCAAACTGGCGGTTTAGAAGTGTGTCTTTCTTTGGCCGATTTTGTAGCCCCGCAAAATTTCACAGTCCCTGATTGGGTGGGGGCTTTTGCCGTATCTGCTGGAGATGGCTTGACTGAGCTGCAGGCTAAATATACGGAGCAGGGCGATGAATATCACGCTTTAATAGCCGGATTCTTAGCTGATCGTCTTTGCGAAGCCGCCGCTGAATATTTGCACAAATTAGTGCGTTCTGAGTGTGGTTATCCCGATCCTGAAAGTTTAACGTTGCGGGATATTATGCTGCACCATATGCGCGGCATCAGGCCGGCTCCTGGTTACCCCGCCTGCCCAGATCATGCTCATAAAGCTGTTATTTGGCGTTTGCTGCAACCAGAAGAAAAAATTGGCCTACAAATTACTGATAATTTCGCTCTAAAACCGGCCAGTTCGATCTGCGGTTTCTATTTCTCCGCTCCCTGGGCCCGTTATTTCTCTTTGGGTAAAATCGGACGCGACCAGGTTGAAGATTACAGCCGACGCAGCGGCATAGAATTGGCAGAAGCCGAACGCAGGTTGGCTGCCAATTTAGGTTATGAGTCTAGATAATATAGATTTTTTTGTTGGAATAAGCCGTTTTAGTGAAAGAAAATGATGAGGAATAGCTCTATGGAAGAAAATATGCACAGTGAATCTTGTAATAATGAGAATACCATAGCTGCAGATCAGGCAGAGTTGGTGACGTGCGCAGATAATTCTGGAACTACAGAAAAAAATATTGTAACTGCAGAAATTCAGAATCAGGCTGTTCCCAAAGCTCTTCCGTCTCCTCAAGAGCTCAAAGGGGTTTTAGCTGCTCCTCCGGAGCCTAAAGGAGCACTTAAGGCGCCTCCCATTATTATTAATGTCAGCGAACTGGAGCCGGAACTTGAAGATTTGGCTGAAGTTTTTTGCTCAGATTTTCCAGAATCTCAAGCTCTGCCGGAAGTTAAATCCCATGCGGCCGAGTTACCCGAAGTGCCTATCTGTGCCGCGTTGCCTTCTGCTACTGAGTCTCTTACTCCGGAAAGTCTGGCGGCTGCGGTTGAGGCTGATAACCAAAATTGCGCTTCCTGTAGTGAACCGCTAACGGTGGCTGAATCTGTGACTAGTCAGCCCAGCGCTAAAGTCCAAGAAGCAAACGCTGAGCCCAGCCAGAGTGTTGAAGAGGCTGAAGGTAACGTTTCTTCTACCAAAAAGGGACGTCGCAAAAAGAGCTCTAAGGCGGCGGAAAAAAAAGCTGAAGAAGCCCCTTTGCCTGAACCTGTCCTCAATGTAAAAGAGCTTTTTAGCTTCCCTCTCGATCGTTTCCAAATTCAAGCTATTAACGCTATTGATCGCGGGGAAAACACTATAGTCTGCGCTCCTACCGGTTCTGGTAAAACCGTTGTGGCTGAGTATGCCATCAGAAGGGCCCTGCAGCACGGTAAACGCTGTTTCTATACGACGCCTCTGAAGGCGCTTTCTAACCAAAAATTTTCCGATTTAAGGGCTATTTATGGGGAAGATAAGGTCGGCCTGCTGACTGGTGATATTTCCATTAACCGCAATGCTTATATTGTGGTCATGACCACTGAAGTGTATCGTAATATGCTTTACGGTACGGTTTTGGGCGATGTGCGCTCTAATTTAACTTACGTAGAGTCAGTTATTGTTGATGAATGCCACTATATGAACGATCCCGATCGCGGTACGGTTTGGGAAGAGCTGGTTATTTATTCTCCGGCTCAGATTCAGTTGGTGGCCCTTTCTGCTACGGTGGCCAATGCTCGCGATCTGTGCGCTTGGATTAATAAAGTTCACGGCCCCACGTCTTTGATTGAATCTTCTTACCGTCCAGTTCCTCTGCTTATCAATTATTTTATTGATGGTCAAATTTTTAAACTTACAGATAAACGTAACCATATAAACAGCAAGCTGCGCCGCAAAGTAGAAGAGGTTAGAGCCCAAAAATTGGCCTCTCGTTTAAATGGAGATAGCAGCTACGGCCGACGCTTGCAGAGGGAAAAGGCTGAACAAGATAAGCGGGCAGTCTACAGTTCCGTTGTCTCTTTGCTCGATCAAAAGGATATGCTGCCGGCGATCTATTTCCTCTTCTCTCGACGTCGTTGTGATGAAGCGGCTGAACTTTGCGCTAAGGCCGTCAAGCTTTCACCTGAACATGCTGCAGCTTTAAATAGAGCCGTAAATGAAGCGATTAAAGAACACCCGTCTTTATCCGATTGTAATCAGCTCGATTACATACGCCGCGGTGTGGCTGCTCACCATGCTGGGCTGCTGCCAATTCTTAAGGGACTAGTAGAAAATCTGTTCCAGCAAGGATTAATTAAAGTCGTATTCGCTACGGAAACGTTGGCCGCAGGTATTAATATGCCGGCCCGCACTACTGTTATTTCAGCTATTGTGAAAAATTCCGATGAAGGGCTGCGTCCTATGACAGCCAGTGAGTTCCTGCAAATGTCAGGCCGGGCCGGCAGACGCGGTATGGATGAAGTTGGCCATGTGGTAGTAGTACACAGCGATTATGAAGATCTCGACGAAGTTGGAGCTTTGGCCAGGGCAGGAGCTGATCCCTTAGTCAGTCGCTTTACGCCAGTTTATGGCATGGTTCTCAATTTGCTGCAAGTTCACACTCGCGATGAAGCCCGCGAGCTAGTGGAACGATCTTTCGGACAGTTCGTTATCGAACAAAATAAAGGCGAATATGCTGATATGTATGCTTGTGCGCTAGCTGAAGTCAAGAAAAATAGTGCGCTATACTGTACCGATCAGCAGTTAGGCGACGTCAATATTTGGAAAAATTTGCGCGGACGGATGGATAACCTCAACCGTTCCATTAAGGTTATGAAAAATAAGCTTGACGGATGCGGTGAAGAATTTGTCAAGCAGTTCCAGCAAGACGTCCAAGAGCGCGATCAACTGGCTGAAAAGTTATCAGTTATGCATTGTCAAACTTGTGAACACCGAGTCCGTTGCGCTAAAATGTACCGCTCTTATTTAAAGGCTGTCAAGCGCAAAGAAGAGATTGAAGAACTGATTGAACGCTCGCGCACTTCTTATTGGCGTCAGTTTGTGGCTTTGGAAGCTGTACTTTCCGATGTTGGTTATATAGTTGATCATCGGCCGACTTGGGAAGGTATAATGGCAGCTTCTCTGAGGGCTTCTAACATTCTGCTTTTGGGAGAAATTATTCTTTCCGGAATTTTAGACGAGTTGGAGCCCGCTGAGTTGGCCGGCGTTGCTTCGTCTTTAGTTCTCGGCGACGCCAGGGTGGCTATGATGAAGCCGTTGGAGCCCTCTAAAAAGGCGGAATGGACTATTAAAGCTATCTGTGCTATAGCTTCTGATGTGGAGGCTTTGCAGGAACGGTACGATGTGCATGTTCCGGTGCTGATTAACTCTACTTTCTCCGGTATCACTGAATTTTGGTGCCTTGGAACTTCTTGGCAAGATGTACGTGAGTTCTTAGGTGAAGAGAATGAAGGCGATCTTATTAAAGTTATGCGCCGTACCCTAGACATTCTGCGTCAGTTTGAACATGCGCCTCACGTTTCTGAGCGTTTGGCTGGATTGTGCCGCGAAGCGGAGGCCCTCTTAGACCGTGATGAAGTGCATGAAGCTGTCATGTGGAGTGAATAATTAACCGCAGTCTTAGGGAAGTAGCTGGCAGAGCTGCTCAAGCGGCAAGGACTGTTTTAAGCGATGTCTGCGCTTCTCTTCGGCTTTCGTCCAATAGTTACAATTGCAATTTTGGCAAGGCTGAAAATCGTTGTTTTATTGATGGTGTTTTCAGAGAAAGGTTGGCTATGAAAAGTGGCGCTGCCATATCGGGCAAATTTGGCTTAACTCTATTTTATAAATATTTGGCCATATTGCTGTTAGGATGGGTCATGGTTCTGTCGGCGGCTGAGTCGTTGTATGCCAAGCCTGCGCCGAATGCTAAGGCCGCTTCTGAGGCGAATAAAGAGGCTAAACAGCTTAAACGAGCTAAAGTTTTGGTACAGAAAGCGGCTCAGGCGATTGCCGTTTCAGCTGCTTATGATCAGGCCATAACCTATTTAGAAGAGGCGACTAGTTTGGCTCCGGAATGGTCAGAGAGTTGGAAATTCTTGGCTAAGGTTTATCTTCAGCTCAAAAATTATGCCAACGCTTCCAGAGCCTACTCTCACTTGGTTAAGTTGAATCCGGGCAATTTTGAGCTCAGACGCGAGTATGCTAAGTGTTTAGTTGAAGATAGCCAATACGATAAAGCACAAAAAATTTGGCAGGAAATTCTTGATCGCAATGGCAACGACGCCGAAGCCGTCTATTATATGGCCGTAATTGCTTACAACCAAGAATACTACGAAGATGCTTTAAAATTAACCAAAGATGCCTGTACACTGAAGCCCAATTTTTACAAAGCTATGGCTTTACAGGTTAAAATTTACACTAAACAACGCAGTTATTACGATGCCAATAAGGTTTTGCAAAAGCTTAAGGAGACTTTACCTGCAGATCATCCCACTTTGATAGATGCTGAATATCAAGAGGAATCTATTCGGAAAGGTATTAATTCTCAGCGTTGGGCTATCGCTATCTGTATAGGAGTTGTAGCTGCTTTTATTGTGTTGGCGTTATACGCTAAGCGTTTAACTACCAGAATTAATATCAAAGCTCCGCCTGAAGAGATGGACAGCATGTCCGAAGATTCTATTTGCGACTACGTGTTAGCCCATATGCGCAGTATTACTCAGCTGCCTCGCGGTCTATGCTGGTGTCTTTCTATGGATGGGCGTCATTTAGAGCTTATGCGCAGTGAATTAATTGACGATCCCAGTGCTTTTGCCCTACGCTCTTTCAACCGCGGCAGCATTAGCGATTTTGTAGAATGTTTTGGTAAAACTCCTTTCCTTTATAAAACTGTCAGCAAAGATGCGCTATTTAAAGAGACATTTCCCGGCTTAGCAGAAGAACTGCAGGGAGTGGAAATTAATGTCGGCGTTCCTATCGTTTGGCAAAATGAATTTTTAGGTTTAATTTTGCTCGGTCGCAGTCGCAACTCTGACCGGGAAGAGGCCAAGCGCAATTTCGATAAAGGTATGGAGCGCATGCAGGAAATTTCAGAGCAGGGCGCAGCGGCTCTCGATCGTTTGCGCCAGCGCAAAATGAAAGATACTGACACTCGCACCGGTCTGGGAAATCGCGATTACTTTGAACGCAAAATTGTCGATATGAGTCGCGGTTGTTTCATGGTTGAGCAGCCTCTATGTGCTTTTATGGTTACTATAGACCAAGCTAGTCGCATATTAGAAACAAGAAGTGAAGAATTCGGTGTTGAATTTCTCTACAAGTTGGGCTCCTTGCTGCAATCGGCTTTGGCTAAAGAGCCCAATGTGACCCTTTGCCACCTCGATAATGGCGTATTTGGTGTTATCGCTCCAGAACGCAATGCCGATGAAGGCATACGCATGGCGACAACTTTGCAAACTTTTATAGAGCAGATTGAGCTTCCCGACGATAAAGATAAGGCTACTGCCTTAGTGGCCTGGACTCTCTTCCCTGAAGATTCCGACGATCCTAAAATGCTGCGGGCCGTTTTAAGCCGCGCTTTCCGTGATGCACGCGTATCTGGAGGCCATAAAATTGTCCGAGCCGAAAAGGTTGCCGAAGCAACTAAGGCTGCTTCTGCTCCTGTGGTGGAACAGGCTCCCGAAGAAAAGCTCGTCATTCGCCGCAATACGCCAGTTGGCGCAACTCCGGCCGGGGTGGCCGCTGGCACCTTGCCAGGCATTAGTGTTCCCAAGATTACGGCCGCTTCGCAACAGAGTGCCAGCACTCCAGCTACTTCGGCTCCAGCTACAGGCATTCAGCAAAAAAGAACGGGTGCTTCTGCCGTTTCTGTCAATTTGGCTGGAGCGAGCATTACGGCAGCTGCCCGTCCTATGCGCACACCTCCTGTGGCAGCAGACGGCGGCAAGGTAGATCGTCTTTCCATACCGAGCCATACGGCTACGCGTCATAATTTAGCTGCGCCTTCACGTTTGAGTATCAGTCGGAGCTCCGCTCCTCAGGCTGAGCCTTTCAAATTGGAAATCAAGCTCGATGAAGATGGCGTCGATGTCGATACTCAGTTCTGCGGTGAAGAAACTTTTATGAGCGTAATCGATGACGAACTGCAGATGGCTGACGAATCAGGCGAAAGCTGCGCTGTTGTTTACATACGCTTCGCCAATTTGAGCGAACTTAGAGGCAAAGGCAAAGAAACTTACTTGCGCATTCGTAAAGAAATTGCCGCTTTGATTAACGCTTTTCTTAGCGATAACGACATCCCTGGACTTATTGGTGAAGACGATTTGTCGGTGTTTATGGTTGGCGGTAGTCTGAATGCTGCTAAAAATTTAGCTGATAGAGTTAATCTGACGGCCGCTAATATCGATTCAGTACGGTTGGCTATAGGTATTGTGTTGCGTAAATCTAAAACTTTAGACGGCCCAAGTTTAATAAAGGCTGCTTCCAGACTGGCAGATGGAGAGGGGATCCATATTAATTAGGACGTGCTGAACTTTTGGAAGAAAATTGACTACAGTCAAAAAATCGGGGGCTGGCTGCTTATAGCGCTTATAGGAGGCCTTTTAAGTTGGCTAGCCTTTTTATCCATATATATCTGCTTATCAGAATTTAGTTCTTATAGCTGTTGCCAGGCTAATCAGCGTAATCTGAGAGCTGCTGTAAATATGTACAAACAAATCGAAAAGGGCGGGCAGTATCCTGTTTCCTTGAATATGCTGATACCGCATTATTTTTATGAACTGCCTGAATGTAGTGCAGGAAAATACCAGTATCTGGTGCGGAATGCTGACCAGGAGGGGGGTTGCTCGTATGAACTTGGTTGTACAGTTCATGGTCAGATTGAGTAAATAATAGGTTCAGTGTCGACTTAGGCTTTTTGGCTAAAGAGTATTGAGGGAGTTTGGCCTTATGGCTGCAGACAAGGTAAAAACGGAGGGATCTCTCCAGAAAACTGAAGAGGTCTCAGCTGCCAGCAGTGAAGCTGAGCTTTTTTCCCGGTGTTTTTTGGAATCTTTGGGACACGATCTGTCATTTTATCAGGACAGTGCAGAGGAGCAGAGTCAGTGTGAATCTTGCGAACATAAAGACCCTGTTGGCGATAGGGAGTTGGTAGCAAATCCAGCTCAGATAGTCGATTCAGTAGAAGCGGTTGCGGATAAAGAAACACTACAAGCTGAGGCTAGTTCAGATAGAACTGAACAAGAAGGCGAGGATAGAGCCCAAAAAGTCGAGTTTAAGTCTGCAGATGAAGAGTTACAGCTTCAGCAGCCTGAGTTAGAGGGGGCCGATTGTGAAGCTGAATTGAACTGCGAAGGGGAGGCTGAACAGGAAATACCTAAGCTGCGCATAGTTTTTGCCGGTATGGATGGGCGTTTCTCTACTACCGCTTTGCAGGTTTTAGCCGGAGCTCATCAGATTGTCGGTATCATCCACTCCCATCCTCGCCGTAGCCAAGGCAGCTTCTTAGAAAGGTGGATGAAGGCCGGTAAAGGAGAAGGCAATTTAAAAAAATTTGCCGACTACTACGGATGCCCTTTCTTTTCAGCCCAGCGCGAATACAATTACGAATTGTTGCGTTTTGTAAAGCATTTGCGGCCCGATCTCATTTGTGTTTCTAATTTTTCGATAATTTTGCCCCCCGACATTTTTGACATACCTAAGTACGGAGCGATAAATCTGCATTTAGCAGCACTGCCCGAGTATCGCGGTCCTAATCCGTGGCTTTGGATGTTTTATGACGGTTGCAGCGAGAATAAATACGTTGTTCATCAAATAGATGAAGGTGAAGATACAGGGCCTATACTGGCAGAAAATTCCTATAATATACCTCCCAATGTTACGGTCGGAGAGCTAGCGGACTGCGTGTTGCCCAATGCCGCTTGTCTGATGCTCAGAGTAGTAGATGACATAGCTTTGGGAAAAGCCTCAGCTCGTCCGCAGAAAATTGAAGGGTCGCTGCGCCGAGCCCGTTACGTTAAACCTGGTGAGCCATTAATCAATTGGCAGGAGTGGGGGGCTGAGAGAGTGGCCTCTTTTTTAAGAGGCGCCAGCATCTGGTATGAACCCTTTTCTATTTTTCCCTGTTTAGTGCGTGTTTACGAACCAGCAGTGTTGGGCAGCAGCCGAGGGCGCGTCGGTACTAACCATTGGCGCTTGTGGTACGGTTGGATATCTTGCCGTGACGGTATTGTGCCTTATAAAATTTATATCAAGCGCTATGAATTTTTGCGCTTATTTGTGCCGCTGCTTCTAATGCTGCTGTTGGCCGTGCTTTTCTAAATATAGTAAAAAAATGTACAAGGCCCTCGGCCGTTTTGGGTAGACGGCAGCCGAGGGCCTTGGGCTTGGAGAAGCAAATTTCACAAGTTAATCGTAATCGAACAGGTGGGGCAAAATTTCTTCCGCTTTGCCGTTTATCTGCTCTATAGAACTTCCGTTGTAAGCCAGTTCTTCTAAATTGATTATAACTACCCTAGCTCCAGCTTGCTTGGCAATGGGGACAAAGCCGGCAGCTGGATAGACTATACCAGAAGTTCCCACCACTAAGAATAGATCGGCATGTTCTAACAAATCGTAGGAGGAAGCTAAAACTTCCGGATCGAGCGATTCATTGAACAGTACTATATCGTAGCGCAGTGGAGCTCCACAATGGCTGCAGGAGCGGAATTTTATTTCTTTATCTACGAAGGGCGGTGTACAGTAGCGGCTGCATTGGGAGCGGTGAATGGTTCCGTGTAGTTCTATAACATGGCGACTGCCAGCTTTCTGGTGTAGCTCATCTATGTTTTGAGTCAGAATCCAGGTGTTTTTGGTACGTTTTTCCAATTCAGCCAGAGCCAAATGGGCTGGATTGGGAGAAACCTCATTAGATTTTTTGCGCACTGGAGCAAAAGCGTCCCAAACTTTTTGAGGATGGCGTTTAAGAGCTTGAGCTGTAGCACATTCTTGGATGTCTTTATCTGTCCATAGTCCGCCTGGGCCGCGAAAAGGGGCAATTCCTGAAGCTGCTGAAATGCCTGCACCTGTTAAAACAACAATATTAGGGTAATCTTTGACGCGAATTTTTTCGGTCATTTTTCCACCTCTGACAGCCGTTCATTTTGAATGTTAGAAACAATTTGAATTTAGCACATCAATTAGGCAAAAGCAATTAAAGATAATTGACTAGCCTTAGTTAAAGTGCTTGTGTGGCCGCACATATATATTTACAGCAGAGTGTAAACTAAATGTTTGAATTATTAAAAAATAAAATACCTAAACTCTGTTTGGCTCCTATGGCTGGTTTAACCGATTTGCCTTTTCGCGAGCTTTGCCGCTGGGCAGGCGGAGTGCAAGAAACTTTTGTGCCTATGATCGGCTTGACGGCTCTATTAGACAAAGGAAGTCGCCGTCACACTATGTCTCTGCTCAATTGGAAAGATGCACCTACCGATCGGCAGGTGCAGATTTTCGCTTCTAAAGTTGAAGAGTTCGCTCCCGCTTGTCGTTTGCTGCTCGATTTAGGAGCGTCTGCCTTCAATTTAAATTTAGGTTGCCAAGTTCCTAAAATTATTAAAAATGGTGCAGGCGCTGCTTTGCTACAAAATTTGGATCAGGCGTTACGAATTATTGAAGCGGGCGTAAAAGCTTCAGACGGTCGGGTTCCGGTGAGTGTAAAGCTGCGCTTGGGTTGGGATTATTTCAATATAGATCAGCTGCTGCCTAAAATGAAAAATTTAGGCGTCTCGGCAGTTTTTATACATGGACGTTTGGCCTCTGATCAGTTTGGCGGCAGAGTCCGCTGGCCAGAATTGTACTCTGCCGCCCAAGTATGCTCTGTACCTTTTTATGCCAACGGGGATATTACTGACTTCAGCAGCGCCTTTAAAATGTTTTCTCTGCCTAACTGCCAAGGTTTAATGATCGGCAGGGCCGCTTTGGGACGCCCCGATATTTTTGCTGATTTGGATTGGTTGTTCCGCCAAGTCTGCGGTTGGAAGAATGATATTTCGTTTGACAGGATAAAAAATTTAGAAATAGAGCGGCTTAGAGAGAAAAAGGCCTCGCTTAACGGTATTAATTTAGCTCGAAAACATGTGGCTCTAGCTCAAGAATACCAAAACGACTCTGAATTAGCTGTAGTGCGTCGGCTGCGACGCCATCTGTCCGCTTACTCCTGTTTGTCCCGCGATAAAATTATGCAGGCTGAAACCTTTGCTCAATTAGAGCAAATACTCTCGGCTTCAACGGAAAACCTATAGAAATTTTCAGTTCAACGCAGAACGCACTTCCAGAGCTGTTTGATAACCGTTATGAAAAGACTGGACAAAATTGGGCGCTGTGTTGTTATCTGTAAGAGCCAAATGGAGAGGCGGAAGCTGTTTCTTTAGCTGAATGGCTGCCGATTTCAGCTTACTGTCGGCCCAGATCTGTTTTGGACACGCACAACGGAACTGCCCGAAATTAGAAGCCCAAAATATATGTGATTGTTGGGCAAACTTGTCTATGAAGGGCAGAGTTTCATCTTTGATATTTTTAAAATAATCGGCCAGTCGATAGGGAGAAATTTTTTGTGGCTGTTGGCGCAATAACACTGAAGAAGAGTGGGGCAGTGAGTCTTCTCTCTGACACTGGCTGTTCCAGTAAATAACCTCCGGATAGTTCAATAAACGATTGAGGAGCGCAGCGGGAGCATCAAATATTTTGCGGTTATAAATTACTGGTTCTAAATCGGCAGCTACAGCTATAGAACTCCAACATGTTGTTTTTTCCAACAAGGGACGGTTTAGCAGCTTATACAGAGCGGTTGATGAACCAGCAAATACTGCTTGGCGAGCTATAATGCGTTGCTTCTGTTGTTGGCGCAAATCTAGACCTATTATTTCTATTCCGTTGCGCTGCTTTTGGAGACTGATTATGGGGAAATTAAGTTTAACTAAAGGGGTCAGCTGTTTTATTAAAGGCTCAAGCAGCTGAGCGCAGCCTTTTTCCCAAGTTAGGAAAGTTCTGGTCGGCTGCATCATTTGATAACGATCTCGGCACAAATGATAGAGGCCGACCCAGGCTGAAATTTTATCGGCAGTAAGTCCGCTAGCTGAATATACAACTCTGTTAATAAAAGGTTCAGTGGCAAGCAGCCACAGTTTCTTTTCTGATAGATAATTTTTTAAAGTTACGTTATCTAAACTTTGGGCTTCCGATGAAACTAAATTAAGCGGTGAGGTAAAGTAGAGAAGTCCGTCGTTGCCTCTTTTACGGCTCATTTCATTTAAAAATTCATCGAAACGCGCGGCAGAATGTTCCTGATCGTCGGCGGAGTTGTGTTTTAAATCGTTTTTATCATAATTGCCGAAAACCCATCGTCCTAAACTAAGCAGACGCTCTTGAGGATAAAAGGCCAAATAATCGGTATTAAACAAAGGGCGGCCGCTAGCGTCAGTGCCAGTTACTATATTCTGCTTTTGTAAAAATTCTAAAAAGATTTCGTCGCGGTTGTCGGGCAGAGACAGCTTAGACGAGGTCCAGGGAACGTATTGAGGACCGATATTCGAATTGCCGCTATGGAGATATAAACTTTGTGTGCAGCCGCCTATTTTACTTGAACCTTCAAAAATGGCTATGTTGTCTACTCCTAACTCTATTAAGCGGTTGGCGCAGACTAAACCTGCTACTCCTGAGCCTATAACTGCTGTATCGAGGTTGAGCGTTTCACGGCTGTAAGGGAGAGTTGACCGCTGAGTCAGGTACTGATCTTCTGGCAGGTAAAAGTCATTTCCCCGTTGCCAATACCAAGTGTCAGGACCGCAGTGCAGTTCTGCAAAGCCGGTTTTTAAATTTATTTGATCTGCTTGGGTTGTTTGGTTAGTTTGACTGCGGTGCGGCTCCGGTTGAAAATTTAGGCAACCTCCACTAGACAGAGTACACCATCCTAGACATCCAGCTAAACAAGCTTGTAAAAATGAGCGGCGTGAAATCATTGTTCCATAGTCTGCCAATCTTTATCGTAATAATGAACTAAAATTTGGTTGTGGAGCTGATTTATATCTGTATCGACATAGGCCATATCTTTAGGCATAGCAAACATTGATTTAGTAAATTCTGGAGTTAAAAAACGCTGCCCCTGGCATTGAGGCAGCTCGATTTTTTTATGAGCAAACAGACAGAAACCCCACTCTCCAAAGGAGGGAACATTTACGTGATAAGGGTAAGTAGTCACTCCAGTACTGGCTAGCGTATTGACAATGCACCAATACGATTGGCGAGCAAAGTACGGCGAGGTACATTGGATGGAGCCAACTCCCCCAGGTTTTAAATGGGCGGTCAGTTTGCGGAAAAAATTGTGAGTATAAAGTTTGCCGACGGAAAAATTGCTAGGATCCGGGAAGTCAACTAAAATTACATCGTACATGTCTCGGCAGCTGTTAATCCAGATAAAAGCATCTTGGTTATGTATAGTCAACTTGGGTGAATTTAGAGAATTTTCGTTAAGTGAAATTAGCAACGGATGTTCACTGAACAGTTTAGTCATTTCTGGGTCCAGATCTACCAAATCGATGTGCTTTACATTATGGTTGCGGAGCAGCTCCCGAGCTGCCATACCGTCGCCTCCGCCTAAAATAAGCACTTTGTCCACTGATTCAGCCGCCTGCAGCGGAGGGAGAGTTAGTGACTCATGGTATCGGCTTTCATCTTGAGAAGAGAACTGCAGATTATTATTCAGGTACAGACGCACATCATCATTGCGTCTAGT
Source organism: Candidatus Bruticola sp. (assembly GCA_051874735.1). Lineage (GTDB taxonomy): Bacteria > Vulcanimicrobiota > Xenobia > Xenobiales > Xenobiaceae > Bruticola. Next base: position 47,378 of record JBJEGD010000010.1, read on the forward strand.
TACAATTAACCTTTGATATTGGGTTTGGCGCGAGATAATAATATTGTCAGTATAAAGAGATTCTTCAGCTAATTTGGTTATTTTGTTAGCCATAATGAATATGGAAATAAGGAGTATCCCGGCTAATATCGCTTCGCAGAGCAGCTGAAGGCGTTTTCGTTTAGGCACTGGGAATAAGTATAAAAAGCCGATAGCTACCACTATATTGACAAAACCGAAAAAAGCTGAAGTGCGTATTAATCCCAAAAACGGCACGAAAAAGAGGGGAAAGAGTAGAGAAGCTATTAAAGAACCAATGTAATCTAAGGACAGTACTTGGGAGAGTAGTTCTTTAAATTCAAGTTTATCCTTGAGTATGCGCAGTAACATGGGGACTTCTAAGCCGCTGAGCATACCGATAATGCTGACGGCGGCATAAAGTATAAAGCGGAAGCTAGCCGCATTTGTGTAGCCAAAAGTTAAAAAGAGCAAGGCTGCGGAAACGCCCCCGCAGGTGCCTATCGCTAATTGCAGACGTACAAATTTTGTGTTTAAGTCTTTTTCTATAAATTTGCTCAGCCACGAGCCTAAGCCTAGAGCAAACATATAGGTGCCTATGACGGTAGAAAATTGCAGAACAGAATCGCCAAGCAAATAGCTGGCTAAGGTGCCGGCTAACAGTTCATATATTAAACTGCAAGTGGCAACAACAAAAACTGATATGAGAATAAGCGCGTGCATAACAAACTATAGGAAAGTATGAAGAGCTTTACACAAGAATAGGGCTCAGCGATCTGCTGAGCCCAACTGGTAGATGATGAATGACATTCTAAATAGTAAGATTATTTGCCAGTAAAAACTGTATAGTAAAAGCCGCGGTGGGCCGAATGATTATTGCGCACAGTTCGTCCTGGCTCTTTCTTTACTGAAGCGTCATCTGAGGGATCGATAGGTGAAAATCCGAATACTTGGCAGGCGATAAAGAAGAGTCCCAAAGCCCAGCATACGGCGACATACCAATGCTTAAACATAAAATTTACTCCTTTGCTGAGGAAGGCTGCATTTTTAGTAGCCAATGGAAATATTAGTCGTCATCACTGTCAGCATGGTCGCTGTTGGCCCAGCGATCAGACTCTAGACTGCGATAACGCATGAAGTAATAAGCGGGTGTGATGGACATCAATATCACCATAACGAAGAAATAACTCCAAAAAGGAGCATCGCGTGATACATTTATAGTGTAAGAAAAAACTGATTTAGTTTGTACATTTTCTAGGCCAGGAACTTCTTTGTAAACTTGCCCCTTCTCGCTGTTGCCTACACCAAAAGTTGGCACTATGCGCAGACAATAACGACCGGCCGACACGTTGGGAATGATAACCTTCGCTGGTGTGTTACCCCGCTCGTGATCTTCGTACCATTTATCCGCGGTAGCTTCAACAACTCTAGCTTCATTAGTTTTTACATTTATAAGAGTAGTATTAAATTCGACCCAGGCGTTGTCTTCACGGCAGCCGAAGGTGCCTTTTAAGGCTAAGCTGCCATATTTTCCGGGTACATTAAACTCATCAGTTATAAAAGTAGAATCTTTGCCTTCATAAACGGTATTATTGAAAGTTGCCAGATCCTTTTCGCCACAGGCAGTAGCTACAATAGTTATCAGCATAAATATAGTAGCTAAAACGAAATGCAATCCAGTGACCTTCATAGGCTTCTTGAAGCGGTTAGGCTCCAACATGCCGATGGTGTAGGTCTTTTCAGCTAATTCAGGCTTTTTAAAGGCTGCGGCTATCTCTTCGGGACTTACGTACTCACTCTGTGACCAAAACACGCCTTCGCTGTTGAGTTCTGAACAGAGACCGTAAGGAGGAGCTATGTAGTCGACCATTTTCGATACTTCGTCTTTGACGACCAAGTAAGGAAATTCACCTATAACAGATTCTACCTTTCCGATATAGCTTGAATAATGTTTGTACCAGGTACCATTGAAATAGGCAGCACCGTATAAATTTTTTAAAGGCAGAATCGATTTGCCTTCGTCTTTGCTGGGCAAACTGTGGAGAATATGATTTATACTCCAGGAGCCACTGTTGTACTCCAGATATAGGAACTGCCCTTGACTGTTATCATAAAGAAGGTACTCTTCCCAATACTCTTTTAAGCCCTCATCTAGAGAATATTTTTTCTGGGCGCCTATAACTGTCCAAGATATATTGTTGAAGGTGGCTGTTGCTCCCAACGGAATACGCAGAGCATTCTTAGCCATCTTGGTTTCGTATTGGAAGAGCAGCTGGACATTATTATTTGAAATATCACTACAGCTGCCGCAGTATTCGCATACGTAGCTCCTGGCTAACTGGCCGCTTTGTACCTCATGGGCTGCACCGCAGCAGGGGCACTGAAAAGTGCGCACCGGCGCAGACAGAATACGCAATCTTTCTTCGTCATCTCGCAGATTTTGAAACTTAAAATCTTTAAAATCGAGATATTCTCCCATAAATAGTTCGGGAGCCCCTTCACCGGCAAAATAATCGCTGTAATCGATGGTGCCAGCTTTCCCGGAAAGACTGCGCAAATCAATATAGTATAAATCGTAGGAACCGCGCGGGTTAAAGTTAAGCTCGCCTTCGAAAGCTACTACTTGGGCTTTCCCTTTGTTAGCCACCATGTAAGAGGTGCCATCGTACTGTAGTATAGTGCCAAGCTGAACTTTTTGGTAATCAGGCAGAGGCTTCTTAGGGGTCTGCTGTATAGTAACACAGTATTCGCCTATAGATTCGCTGAGCCATCCGGTGCGGCCGTCGTTAAAGGCGATAAACCATTCATTCCAGAAACCATCACTTTGCACGGCCTGAGTGCGTCCCAGAATTTCAAATCCGAGACCTTTAAAAGTACCAGAGGTACCTATTTGAAGTGGGGAAGTATCTGAATGTATGCAAGAAGCTGTGCCTATACTCTGGATGTTCATGTCTTGGCGCATGAGAACGCTGTGACAATGTTCGCAGGTTGAATATAAGGAACTTTCTAATTTAAATACTACCGGAGCACCACAAGTGGGGCAATTTACGCTTAACATATCCGTCGTAATTCGTACGACAGTAAAATAACTCCTGGTTTTAGATAAGACTGGTGAAGAGATGTTGCAAAATTGATTAAAGAATCCTAAAGTTTGGTAAATTAATAAATGTAGATCGCAAAATAGTCTCTAGAGAAAACGGTCAGTGGCTTAAAGCTTGCGCCTTTCAGCTTGCCGCCGCCGTTTTGTTGGGAGTTTTTTATGAAAACGGCAGTTTCTTCTGAAAATACTTTCGGCAGACATATTATAGCTGAATTTTCAGAATGCAGCAGTGAGGTCCTAAAGGATCTCGATCTTATAGGCAAGTCTCTGGCCCAAGCAGCCTCAATTGCTGGAGCCACCGTTTTAACCTCAGCTTTTTATCGTTTCGGAAACGGAGGAGTAAGCGGAGTAGTTATAATTGCTGAATCCCATTTATCAATTCATACTTGGCCCGAAGTTGGATATGCCGCTTGTGATTTTTATACTTGCGGAGACAGAACGGATCCAGAGAAAGCTTGTGCTTACTTAAAAGAAATTTTTAATTCGCAGCATAGCGAATTACTGGTTATCGAGCGCGGTCTACATAGCAGCGGGAAACAATATACATACAAAGCAGATTTAAACTGATCATAGGACTTGCACTTAATTGGAAAAAATAAATTACGTCATTGAGAAGAGGAGCAGCGGTGTGTTTTCATTAGTAAAAAAACGCCGTTCTTTGGCAGCGGCTGTATTTTTAAGTTTATTTGTCTGGATTTTTCTTAACTCCGCAGCTGGCTTAGCTTGGGAAAATTTTGAGTTTTCAGATGCTGCTTTGCCGTCTTATGAAAAGCTGCGCGGCGTTCCTGACAAAGATTTGCCAGATGCCATTCAGAAGGCTGTTACTGCCAATAGTAGGAAGTCTTTGGCCATAGCTTTGGAAAGCTATGCTCTCGACGTACGTTATGCCGATATAGTAGGTCGCATTTGTGCTTCTTTAACTCCCAATGTGTCTAAGGTATATTCTCTGCCTTATTACACGGAACTGAAATCTATGGGGCAGCTTCCCTATTATCAAGGGGGGAGTAAATACACTTCTAGCAATTTAGGTATCTATACTCCTGCCAAAGAACGTTTGGTTGTAGCTTCTTTTGCGGCTAATAGCTCCTATAATACTTTTTCAGCCTATCGGGTAGTTTTAATTGACAGCTTTATGCTCGATACTCTTTACCGAGTGGCCCAGTATAAAGCTCATTGCGGAAGTTACGACAATGCTTACGAGCAAGTTTTAGCCTCTTATGCCGCTCAGGTAGAAAGAGCTTCTAAATCTCGCGGTATAGTTTCCAGATTTTCAGAAAATTCCAATGGCTTGCTCACTCGTCCTGGAGTTGGAGTAGTCAATCCTTTTCTGCCTTTTTCGATGAGTGAATACAGCTTCGGCAATCGCTCCGGTCTCAAATGGGAAGCCCTATCTTTTCATACTATAGAACGAGATGGCGCCAAATGGGCCAATCCTGCTCATATTCCTCTTCCTGGCGGTTACGATTCAAGTTTATCTGAGAGAGAAGCGGTGCGCAGTTTTGAAAAATTGCTGGCTCCTATTCTGTGTCACGAATTAAGTCACAGCTTCCTAGGCCATAGTCAAGCCCGTTTGAATAAAACTGTTATGCTGAAGAAACGTCTCGATGAGCTTATGACTCCAAGCGAAGCTAATGCAGAGGTGCGCCGTTTCCTTAGTACTAAACTTACGCCCGATCAGGAAATTGAGGCCGATATTTATGCTGCTAAATTGGGAAAGACGATCGGCCTTCGCGTACAGGACTTTGAAGAAGGTTTTTGGTTCCTAGGCTTAATAGAAAAGGCCAAAGGGGGCTCTGTAGGTATTGAAACTCATCCCCGTTATGTTGAGAGACGTCGTCTGGTGGAGCGCGTCTATATGAACGAGCTGTAAAACTTATTTTAGGAAACTTTACAGAGGAGCTTTATTAATGGCTGCGGGTTTGCAAGTAGGCGATGTGCTTTGTCAACGCTATCCTATCGAATCTATTCTCGGACAAGGCGGCATGGGGGCGGTATATAAAGCTTCCGATTTGTCTTCTAAGCGTCATTGGGCCATCAAAGAGATGACCGACGATTTTGAGGACGAGCAAGAGAGAAATGAAGGGATAGAGAGTTTCAAAGCTGAGGCTGATATTTTATGCGAACTCGATCATCCTAACTTGCCTCGTATAACTCACTGCTTTAGTGAGCGCGGACGCCAATATATTGTAATGGATTTGGTTGAGGGACTTACTGTAGACAGAATGATGCACCAGGAGCCTAACGGGCGGCTAAGTCTACAGCAAGTGCTCAATATCGCGGCACAGTTGACCGATGTGCTCAGTTATCTGCATGAGCATAATCCGCCTATTATCTTTCGCGATCTTAAGCCCGGAAATATTATGGTTACCCCTAAAGGTAGGGTTAAACTAATCGATTTTGGCATCGCTCGTTTTTTCACTAAAGGTAAAAAAGCCGATACTAGAGCTCTAGGAACGCCTGGTTACGCTGCCCCTGAGCAGTATGGAAAGGGGCAGTCTGACGCTCGTACCGATATTTATGCTCTGGGAGCTACTCTGCATCATGCTCTTACAGGAGTTTCTCCTGACGGCACCATGTTCTCTTTTGAAGCTCCCAGTAAATTAGTTAGCTCTCTGCCTCAAGCTCTCGACGAGGTTGTTTTAAAGTGCTGCCGTTTGCAAGCGTCTGAACGGTGGAGTACGGTTAAAGAATTTGAACAGGCTCTTTTTACCTCTATTCCCAGCAGCTATGTAGATCCGGATTCTTATTACGGACGAGTTTGTGCTGCTAGGTTGCTGAGTACTGGCCTGATTGGCAAAATAAAATCTGCTTCAGAAGTTGTACCTTCTGTAGTGCCGATTCCTCAATCAGCTTCTGCTAACAAAGCTGCTGCACTGCCGAGCTTCCAGCGCCCAAATGTCAAGTCGGCTAAAACGACCGCTGACATGCCAGATAAAAATAGCCCAGAACCGGGGCAAGGTCCGTTCCCCCGGTTATCCATACCTTTTGGCAAACACAATGCTTCTGAGGGAGCTTTAAAAACTTCTATAGTATTGCGAGGTCCGGTTCAGGGCAAGTTAGAAGTTAGCGATGAATGGCTGCTGTGTCGTCCCTCTGAGGTAAGCGGAGAGAATGTCAAAGTCGATATTATAGTTCGCCTTGATAAGATTCCTTCAGTTGGCATGCATACATCTCAAATAAAGCTCGGTTCGAGTAGCATGCTGATAACTTGTGAACTGAAGCCTGCTGAATTGAGTTGTCTGTCTTGGAGTGCGGCTATAATACTAACGATGCTGTCGATATTGCCGTTATGCGGTTTATCTTCATCTGTAATACTGCTAATTATGTATTTCGCCCACAATAAAGATGTGCGCGGTCCTCTGCTGGTTTTTGTAGTCATAAGCTTAATGATAGGAATTCCCTCATCATTGGTTGGTTATTGGGTTTTTGATTGGTTAAAGGCTCTGATCGATAGCTTATGTTCCAGTTAGTTAACATTTGCTTATTGAAAGCAAGTTTTTTATATATAAGTGTGGAATTTATGCCAAATGTTCTCTGCATAAATTAGGCAGAATGGCGATAAATAAAAATACGCGGAGGAAGAGGCCTGAAATGATTTGTCCGACTTGCGGCTGTGATAACAACGCCGAAGATTTGTACTGTGATGAGTGTGGAGCTCAGCTTAAGCTTGAATCTGAAGAAAATAAACCCCAATCACACCGAAGCCGTCTTTTAGAGGAGGGACAAATCGTTTGGAACCATTATCGGGTGGGCCCAATTCTGCAGGCTGACTCCGATTGTATCTTTTATGAATTGACAAATTTAGAGCCTGCTGCAACTGCTGGCCAGTTGGCCGATCAGGTTGAAAATGAAACAGCTGATACTGTGCCGGCTCAAGCGGCTCAAGATAAGTCCGATTCTGCTAAGTCCGTTGAGTCTGTTATTCAGCCTGACGAAAGCGAAGCTGAACTTTTGCTTTGCACTTTTCCTTCCGATCAGGAAAAGGCTGAAGATATATTTGCCTCTTTATCCTCTGTGGAACATAACCATCTTTGGCCTTTGTGGGAACTTAAATCTGAAGAAAATACTGGTTTAACTTATTTAATCGGCCCCAGACAAGGGATGCCGCTGCGCAGTTATTTACAAGAAAATAGTTTTAATTTAGCTGAAATTACCCAAATAGGTTGCGATATATTAAGCGCTTTAAAAATATTGCACAGTATGTGCAAATTATTCAATGGTGTCTCTCTCGATTCAGTTTGGATTACGCCTGACAAAAGAGCTGTACTTACTCGGTACGATCGTGTCGTGGCCAAATTTCATACAGAAGAATCTGCCACTGTTATAGAAGGTTTTTCTTCCCCTGAAGCTTACGGACTAGAAGGAGGAGAACTAACTCGCCGCTCCGATATTTTCAGCGTCGGTGCTTTGCTTTTTTACTTATTGACCGGTCGGACTGTAAGTATCGATAGTTTCGAATCAAACAATTTTTCGGCTGCATTGCGCCTCAAAGCTAAAGCTTTAACTAGAGTAATTGCTCGGGCTATCAAGCGCGATCCTCAGGAGCGTTGGTTGTCAGCCTCTGAAATGGCTGAGGCTTTGTCTGTATGTTCTTACGCTGGTAATGCTGTTGGTGAAGAAGCGAAAGAAACGGTAGAAAAGAGCGTTAAAGTTACTCGCTCCGTTTTTGGCGGCTATACCATAGCTAAAAAGACTAGTGTGGGAGCTGTCCGCAAAGTCAACCAAGATGCTTATTTAGAGCTGATGCTTTCAGCTTGCGAGCGCGATATGCCCTCGACAGTCCAATTTGTGGGTGTAATTGATGGCATGGGAGGAGAAGCTGAAGGGGATAAAGCGGCTTCGCTAGCGGCCCGTTCTTTGGCTGCTGAATTAGTTCGCCTATTTTTGCCTCTCAAAAATGATGGCGCCACCACTTTGCTTCTTCCGGAAAATCCAGAAGAAAGAGACGCTTTTATTTTAGAACAGGCTATAAAGAAGGCGAACGAAACTATTTTTAACTATGCTTGCAAATCGGCAAGCCGTCGGGGAATGGGTTGTACTATTTCCTGTGTACTTCTCGATGGTGACCGCGCCACTTTCGGTCATGTTGGAGATACGCGCGCTTACCGCATGGGAGCTAATCTAGATCAAGTGACTACCGATCATTCGGTAGTAGGTCAGCTGGTGCAGATGGGAACTTTAACTAGAGAAGAGGCTAGGCGTTCTCCTAAGCGCTCTATAATTTACCGAGCTTTGGGTACTCAGCCCGATGTCGAAGTAGACATTTATCGGCGCGTGCTTGTACCCGGCGAATATTTAATGATAAGTTCCGATGGAGTTTGGGAATATTATACCGATGAAGAGTTGTTATCTTATTTCCAAAAGGGCTTAGCTCCAGCTCAAATTTGTGAAATTTTAGTTAACACTTGCTTAGAGCGTGGGGCTGATGACAACACTACTGTCGCTATAATACGCAAAAATTAGTTACAGTTAAGCGGCTGGCTGTTAGTTTTAGCAGTTGAGCCACTGGGAAAGCACATTTTTATAAGTTCGCATTTTAGGAGGAAGCGTGGCAGAAGTTAATCTTTACACCGGTCTGAGTTATCAGGCGGTTATGACTACCAGCGAAAATAAACTCACTTATCTTTTGGCTGAGGTCTGCCCCGGCGAAGAAATAGGCTCAGGTCCGATGGGACTTAATCTAGCTATTGTACTCGATAAAAGCGGTTCTATGTACGCTGAAGGCAAACTGAATTATGTAATTCAGGCTGTTAATCATGCTGTTGACATGCTTCGAACTAACGATTTGTGCTCGATTGTAGTTTTTGCAGAGAGGGCTAGAGTTTTAATTCCTTCCAGTCAGCTTTACGATAAAAGTACAGCTAAACTGATGGTCAATAAAATAGATGGTATCGATGTCGGAGCTGGCACTGATATGCTCAAGGCGATAGACGCCGCTTTATATGAAGTGCGGCGCAATTTTTCTCGAGACAAACTCAATCACATTATTGTTCTGACTGATGGCCAAACTTTAAATGAGAAACAGTGCTATGAACGTTGCGTAATGGCAGCGGAAGAGGGCATTTCTGTATCAACTATCGGAGTCGGCGACGATTTTAATGAAAAGTTCTTATTAAAAATTGCCAGTATGTGCCGTGGAACTTCCTATTACATAGATCGGCCTAGTGACATTACCGATATTTTTGCTAAAGAATTGGCCGGTGTGCAGAATGTGGTAGTTAAGAACTGCCGTCTTAATTTGAAGCTTTCAAAAGACGTAACCATTCGCCGCGCTTACAAAGTTAAGCCTCTCATTAATGATTTAGGTATGCCAGAAGTTGTCGATCGCAAGTGTTCTATAGCTTTGTCTGACCTGCAGAGAAATGAACGGCAGTCTATCCTTTACGAGTTAATTTTGCCTTCGCGGTATTCGGGTGTGTACCGTATTGCTACTGCCGGAGTCAGTTATGAAATTCCCGGCCGTGGTCTGTTTGAAAACGTCAATTCTCAAGATATAACTATTACTTATACCGATGACGCTTCCCAAGCTTCAGTAGTTACTCCCAAGGTTATGCAGATAGTCGATAGTGTAAGTATCTTCCGTCAACAGACTAGAGCTTTGCAGTTAGCTAAAGAAGGTGATAAGGGCCGGGCAACTCAGCTATTGCGCTCGGCTGCTACACAGCTTTTACAGCAGGGACAGCAAGAGTTGGCTAATCAGGCCCTTTCTGAAGCAGATCGTTTGGAACGAGGCTCTGCAGCTAGTGCAGCTGGAACCAAAAAGTTAGAATACGGTACTCGCAAGCTTACTCAGCTTCTTTCAGAATTGCCCGATTTTAACAATTAATTTCCGATCTGCTGATAACCAAAAACAGCAGTTTTACATTTAATTTTTTTGTTTTTTCAGAAGGAAATAAATCAAGGACCCTCGGCTTTTGGCGCGGGCTTCCTAGGTAGGTAAATTAAGGAGATAAATCATGAAGTGCAACGTTTGTGGATCCGATAATGTAGAGGGTTCTATTTTCTGTGAAGACTGTGGCAGCAAATTGTCTGCCCCGGCTCCGGCTTTTGGTGCTGTGTCAGCTGCGCCTGCTCCTTTCAGTGCTGCCGTACCGCAAGCTGCTCCCGTTTCCGCCGCGGCCGCGCCTGCTCCTGCGGCTCCTTTTAGTGCCGCCGTACCGCAAGCTGCTCCCGTTCCCGCCGCAGCCGCGCCTGCTCCTGCAGCTCCTTTTAGTGCCGCTGTACCGCAGGCTGCTCCCGTTCCCGCCGCAGCCGCGCCTGCTCCTGCAGCTCCTTTTAGTGCCGCTGTACCGCAGGCTGCTCCCGCTGCAGCCGCTCCAGCTCCTGCTGTATCGGCGGTAGTTTGTCAAGCTTGCGGTGCCTCTAATGAAGCCGGCAGTAAATTCTGTGAGGATTGCGGTGCATCTTTGGCTCCGCTGCCTCAGGCTGCAGCCGCTCCAGCTCCCGCTGTATCGGTAGTCGCTCCGGTTCCCTCTACTCCTGAACCTGTAGCTGCGCCCGTTATTACTGCTCCCAAGTTAATTATGCCTAACGGTGTGGCGATTCCCCTTAGCTCTGAGCACACTCTGCTTGGCCGTCAGTCTCCTGCTGATAATATTTATCCTGAGATTGATCTGACTGAGCTCGATCCGGAGTCTTATGTATCCCGTCGCCACGGTCAAATTACTCGCCAGGGCTCCAAGTTCTTATATGAAGATATCGGATCTTCCAACGGTTCTTGGATTAATGGAGCTCGTTTGGAGTCCAAAATTCAGACTGAGCTTCATGACGGCGATGTCCTGCGCTTAGGTCGTACAGAGATTACTTTCCGTATGTAGTTATAATTAGGTTTAGCTATAAAAAACTGCCGCTGCCGAAAAGTAGGCAGCGGCAGACGGAGTCGGCGGCGCTTCCTATAGGTGCGGGCGCAGTTTAATTCTGACATTGATATAAAATATTTACGTAGAGAGGCAGACAATAGTTGGCTGAACAGTCAGATATTTTTTCAAAACTCAAAGACGGGTTAGGACTAGCTAGTAAATTAGCTGGTAAGGGAGTCAGTGAAGTGTCCAGCATGTTGAAGCATGACGACAATTCACGCACCTCCCAAAGCGGTGTATATTGGCATCGCGGTACCTGGAATCATACTGCGGGTTTGCTTCCTGAAGTCGATTTTTTTGAGTCGCAAGTGAGCAAGAACTTTGCTTCCAGTATGATGCAGCGTTTGACACTGTCTAAAGCAGAGCGCCTCTTTGGACAATCCTGCAGTAGTTTAATATGTATTGAAACTGAACAAGCTGTCGATTATTTGCGGGAAGCTGTTCAGCTCGATACTCAGTTTACTGACGCCTATTTCATGTTAGGGTGTGTGCTGCTGGAATTAGGAAGATCTTCTGAGGCCGTTTCTTGCTTCCAAAAAGCCCTGCTTTGTCAGCAAGGCTTGGGAGCTAAACTGAAAAAATATCTACCCTCTTTCCGAGTAACTCTGCCTCTTACTCCGTGGAGCACGGTGGCTCTGTTTCCCGATCTTCTAGGGGTAAACATACTTTTAGCTTTATCTTGGCGTCGGGATGGCAACCTCTCTATGGCTATTACTGTTTTAGAGCAGATTATGAGTATTCTGCCCACTGCAGTTTTGGCTAAGTTTTTTATAGGTTTGTTTCGCTTAGAAGCTGGTCAGTACAACGAGGTTATTAGTCTTTTCTCAGATTGGAAAGTAGAGTCTACTATCGAGGCAGCCTGTCTTCTTTTAGCGGGCAAAGCTTATCAGCAGATTGGGAGCATATCAGTTATTGCTGATCTTTACGATCAGGCAGTAGCTCGTTCCGATATTGATATGGTTATCCGCTACGATTTGCTTTTAGCTCAAAGCGAAGTTGGCCTAACGTACAGTAACAGCTATGCTCAAGTTCAAGCTCAAATACTGAGGGAGTGTCCTCAATATAAGTCTTTTTTCGAACGTCTAAATATACAAGTTGGTGGCGGAGCTGCGGAGGGCGTTTTGGCTCAGGACAATTTGAACAGAGCTACGACTGCTGAGCATTTAGCGGATAGTCCATCTGTAAACAGAGTGGGTACTTCGACTGCGTCTGTAGCACCGCAGCTTGATAATGCGGCTTCTTTCAGTTCTGAGGGTGGCTCAGTGCCTCCAGCGGCTGCAGTTTCAGCAGCTCCGCTTAAAGTTTTGGGAAATGATTCCAATACTGATGAGCAGGCTGCGGTGTATATTCCGCCTATTCCAGCCCCAGTTCCGCTACCTCCAGCAAATGAGGGGGCTACGGTGAAAATGGACAGTCCAGGTGCTGGAAAAGTTGCTCAGGTAGCGACTTCGGTTCCTGAAGCCGATTTTTTAAATTTACAGTTAAGTTACGGAGCTTTAGGACGTATATATCCTTTGCAGGCCACATCCTCAGTTATAGGTCGTGAAAGTGGTGATATAATTTTCAGCAATGAGTCTTCAATTTCATACGTTCACGTCAGAATTACTAAATCTTCGGACAACGGACACTGCTATCTCGAAGATCTTGGTTCTACTAACGGCACCTGGCTCAACGGTTTGCGTTTGGCGGTAAATCAGAAATATGAACTTAAACGCGGAGATTCTATTATCTTAGGGCGTGCTGCGTTTAAAATAATATAGCCTCCGACAGCTGAATTTTTTCTTGAACTAAGCTGTCTGCATGGCAGGTGTAGGCTTGTAGTCTTGACTGCAACAGGCAAACATGATAATATGTTTAAGCCTTATTAGAAGGCGTTAATTTTTTCTAGGCCAAGTTTACCCGGCGGGCCAAGTGCGGCCGTGGATTCGGCCCCAAGCCATATATCCGGAGGCAATCAATGTATTTAATGGATCTTACCCGTTTCGCCCACAAAAAAGGTGCCGGTTCTTCCAAGAACGGCCGTGATTCTCAGCCTAAAATGTTAGGAATCAAGCTTTACGGCGGACAGAGCGCTATTGCTGGCAACATTATCCTTCGTCAGCGTGGCACCCGTTTCTATCCCGGGAAAAACGTTATGATGGGTCGCGACTTCACTTTGTTCGCTACCGCTCCCGGTATTGTTAAGTTTACCAAGCACAACGCCAAGACCGTGGTAGAAGTTGAAGGCTAGTTGTGCGTGCTGCTCCTCTGCTTTTTGGAGCAGAGAATTAGGGGCCTGCGTCGCTTTTTCGGTTTTATTTTTGAGAAGGTACTCCAGCCAATTCGTTTGAATGGCCGGAGTATTTTTTTTGAGGCGGAAGAGTTTTGAAAGTTCGTGATATTTTGGGAACTATCGGGGCTTGGAGTACTTTTGCTGCTGCGCTCTTAGCTTTTGATCCTGCTTTGCGTTTTGCGCGTCTATTCGGTGTAAAAACTATGGACCAGGTTTTAGTTAACTTGGCTCATGTGCTGAAATATACTGTAGGGGCTGGCTTTTGCTCTCTCAGAGTTGAGGGACGTGAGCATATTTTGAATCGCAGCGGGGCTATTATTGTGGGAAATCATCAATCGTTGGTTGAAAGTTTCCTGCCTTTTTACGAGCTGCGCACTATGAAGCCCAAATATATATCTAAAAGAATTTTAGGCTATTGTTTCATTCCTTCAGTTAGTTTTGTGCTCAGAAACGGTGGCCATTGTTTAATAGACAGGGAAAATAGGGAACAAGCTCTGCAGGCCATAGAAAAATTGGGAGCAGAAGTTAATAAATCCAATTGTTCAGCTATTATTTTTCCTGAAGGCACTCGCAGTTTGCAAGGCGGATTGCAGCATTTCAAAAAGGGCGGTCTAAAAACTTTACTGCAGTGCGCTCCTAATGCTCCTATTTTTTTGATGATTATCCACAATGGAAATAAAATTTATCCGAAGGGACTGCCTAGAGTCGCAGCTGGTTCGGTGGTGACTATGCGCTTTTTACCCGTTTTGGACAGGCATAAGTTTAGTAATGAAGATGAATTGATTGAACATATACACGATCTTATGGCAGATAATTACACTGCTTTAGAGGCTGAAGATCAAGCTAGGGATAAGCTATAATATAAATAAAGAAAAAAATGTTCTTAAGGTCTTGACTAAATTAAATTAGTTGAGTAATATACTCGAGCAGTCGCGATGAGGCGACGCAGAAAGTTTTGACAACAGTAG
>JBJEGD010000011.1:0-2775 GCA_051874735.1 Candidatus Bruticola sp.
GAACCGTTTTTTAAATTTAGTAGATTTTGAGTACAGTAATGTCAACCAGCAGAAGAGAAGCAAGTACGCAGCTATTAAACTCGAGCCTTTTGATTTTTGGGACAGAAGGCTTATTACAACAGACGAGTACCCAAATAATGAAATGGCTTACAGGGATTTCTTCAGGAAAGGCATGATTAAAATCAACATTCTCAATAAGTCACTGTTTGTAGAAGATAGGGTAGAGGCTGAGTATCCCATGACCATAAGCTATGAGGAATACTTAGGTAGGAACAATATAAGCTTTGAAAAAGTGTGATGGCAGGATATATTAAAGAGCGATGTTAGCGTCCGGCGGAAACAGCCACTACGGGTCCGCCAAAAATGACCAATTTTAGTCCATTCTGGTTGACCAACAACCCAGAATAAAAACTAGTTGTTATTCAACAGAGCCTATACGCTCAGTGCTCAATTTAAAGGTTTCAGCATTTTTGCCCCTAAAGCTTTCTCCTTCGAGTTTGAAAATCATTGCTTGGTCAAAGATTCTATCCAAACTACACAGCAATGTATCGTCTTCATCAAAATCGTCCTTCCAAAAGCAAGGCATTTTATTACTTGTAATAATAGTACTGTAGGGACCCTCTAGATTGTAGCGACGGTCAATTAAATCGAAAAACAGCCTAGTATTCTCTTTATCAAAGTTACAATGGCCTATTTCATCAATAATTAGACATGCTGGTCTAACCAAGCTGTTCAGACATCTAGCTGTTTTTTCAGTCCGTCTTGCTGCACTGAATTTATCTCTTAGTTCGGTTGCTTTTAGAAAAGTAGTACGCAGTCCCTTGTGGCAGCATTCATACCCTAATGCTTGGGCTAAATGTGTTTTACCAGTTCCGGCAGGACCTATAAAGATAATGTTTTTGTGGTTATATATTGCTGCCAATGTCTTGAGATTACGCAATGCATCTACATTATCGCCTTTCATTACCTCAAAAGAGAAGTTTTCAAAGGTTTTAGGAACTTTAAGCGGCAAGCGGCTCTTCCGAAGGAGATCTTCAATAGTATTTCTAATCCTCTTCCTCTCCAAATAAATTAAGAACTTGCTAATAGCATCCAAGTCCCTCTCGGATAGATTGTGTGTTTCAGTGAGGTGTGCAAACTCTTCAGGAGTAATGCCTGTCTTTAGGCTGCCTTTGCATTTGGTTAGTATTTCATAAATGTTGTAGCCTGGCATCTACTTCACCACCTTGTCAAAGTTAAACTTTTCAAAGGATATATTTGAAGTAGGTGTAGGGAGCTGCTGAATTGTGGTCTTAATTACTGCTGTTGCAAACTCTTCTGGCTGCCTAGAAGGTTCAAACTGGGCAGGACACAACTGGTCGCGCTTGCTCCATGTAACTGGATGGGTTGTAAGAAGCTGCTTTAAATCACTGGAGTAAATATATAAAGTATCTCCTTTACGCCTAATTCTGGCAAATTGGCCGGAATAGCTATACGGAACACCGAAGCGTCTACCCTCGTAATTGACAAAACCGTCAAAGCTAATTTTACGCAGAGGACACAAAAACAGCTTAGCTTCTTCTGTGAGAATGAACTGCTTTAAATTCTTTACACAAGCAGTAGTATGCTCTTTGTAAGGCCTCATAAATGTGCTTTTCCGCAGCACATTGTTTTGGTGGTTGCACCATTCCAATGCTGCACTATTTAAATCAGTAACATTCATGAAGCTTCTACCAGCTAAAAAATTCTCTTTTACGAATCTAACCAATCTCTCTACTTTCCCTTTGGTAAAAGGATGCCTAGGTTTACATAACTTAGTTTTAAAGCCAATGGTTTCCATAAAAGAGGCATAATCTACCTGCCAAACAGCATGGCCTTCAACATCTCGTTTAGTGACTACGCTTTTCATATTATCCGTGAGAACATACTCAGGAATTCCCATATAATAGAATGCATGAAGCATACCTATAAATAGATTCTCTTGCTTGGCATTAGTAAAGAATTCGATGTAGAAGTAACCACAATGGTGGCAGATCATTGCAAAACAGGCTACAGAGTATGTTGAGCCTGTAGGATCGAGGACATTTGTGAAGCCCCAATCCATCTGAAAGCTTTCACCGGGTTTTGTTGTATACCTTGTACCGCGGGAGCCTTGAGAAGCAACAATTTGTCTTTTTGCTGGAATTAGGTGCCTATGTAGGCTAATATATCTTTTTACTGTAGTAATACCTCCAGTAAAACCATGGGCCTGCAGGCATTCAAGAATGACTCTAGAATTAGTTACGCCTTGCTTTAGCATATTATCCGTAATACCAGAATAAGCATCCATTAAAGTTGGCTTTGTAGATTGTGGTAACAGGGGTGTGGCCAGTTCTTTAAAGCCCAGCTTTTTCAAACGACGGAGCTTTCCTCTAGTAATACCCGTAATTCGTTGCAATTCAGCTAAATTTACTTTGTCTAAAGGTATAGAACAGCCTTGTTCTACTTCCATTTTCTGGATGGCTTGTGCTATAATTGGCATTAAGCCATTTCGATTTGATTCACTCATAGTGTCTCCTTTCTACTGGGTTGTTGGTCACTTTCCAGTGTAAAGGATATTATGAGAAAATGAAATGGCTTTTTTTAATGGTCTCAAATTGGCTGTTTTTGACGGACTCTAAATGGCTAATTTAGGTGGACGCTAACACCATGGCGAATTTTGGTAGTAGTAGTGTCGTTCGGCACTACTATTTTTGTTTATTAGGTTGATTTTTACGAAGGGAGGGTAGTCTGTTTTATCATCACTTTCTCGTTGAC
>JBJEGD010000012.1:0-2587 GCA_051874735.1 Candidatus Bruticola sp.
GTAAGCGTCAAATCTACCACGTAACCAGGCAACAAAAATAGAGCCGCCAACCGGCGGCTCATACATATTCATTTTCTTTTGTTAGTTCGGCATTCATCTGGAGCGTTTTCTGGAAGCAACTGCTCAACGCATTCTGGATGCCTTGCTACATCCAGTTCCTTAGCTGTTTTGAGAACATAAACCAAATATCCATACGGATCCAGTTTATTCTCTTTGGCAGTTTCAATGAGGCTGAATACTACAGCGCTACCCTGAGCTCCTCTTGCGGTGTTGGCAAACAAGAAGTTCTTGCGGCCAATGGTGAAGGGACGTATGCTCCTTTCGGCACGGTTGTTGTCCATTTCTAGCCGTCCGTCCTTCAGATAGTTCATTAGGTACGTCTCCTGGTTCACCAAATAGGTCAGCGCCATACCTAAATTACTTTTTGGAGCAGCATTTAAGGTTTTTGCCCATGCGAAAAATTCGTCTAGAATAGGTTTTTCTTGTTCTAGCCGTTTTCTATATCTTTCTTCATTGGTAAGCTTAGCAAACTTCTTCTCAAGATTGTATAATCTAGCTATATATGCCAACGCCTCAGCTGTGGCACCTTTATCTGGACTTTTCTCTTTGGAGAAGCCTTTCATGGCGTTCATAAATTTTCTTCTAAGATGTACCCAGCAGCCGACATTGACAAAATCACTATCTAAATGCTGGTAGGATGAATATCCATCCGTTTGCAGATACCCATGGTACCCTTTTAAGAACTCCTTGGGATATTTCTTACCCCGGCCATCCTGGTAGTTATATAAAACAATCGGATTCGCAGCGTCTGCACCTGTCCTGTAAAGCCACATCCAGCACTTGCTGGCACCTTCTTTTTCTAAAGGTTTGAGCACTGTAAGTGGTGTTTCATCTGCATGGATTATATCTTTCAGCAAAAGGTTTGCACGCAGCTTTTCATACAAAGGTTGCAGATATAGCTCCACACTCTTCAACATCCAATTGGACATGGTCTGTCTGGAAAGTTCTATTCCCTTTCTTTTCCATTCCATCTCCTGACGGTAGAGCGGAACACCGGAAACATACTTCTGCGTCATAACATGAGCGACCGCTTCAGCAGTTGCAAAACCACCCGGAATAAGCGCCGTATCTTTAGGAGCGCTAATTACCGGTGTCTGAATCTCATTCTCTTTGCATGTCATGCAGGCATAGCTGTGAATGCGGTGTTCTACAACTTTTACTTGAGCAGGAACAATGACCAGCTCTCTACGTACATCTACGCCAATTTCCTGCATTTCTGTGCCGCATACTGGGCAAGCCAGTTCCTCGGCAGTGAGCTTATGCTCTACTACTTCTACGGGCACATTCTCAGGCAGCTTGTCCTGAAGAGCATTGGATTTCTTTTGGCGAGAATGTGCAGCTACTTGGGTAACCTCTTCCTCATCCTTGGCATCTTCAATAGCCTGAATAACTTCCGGCTCGTCGAACAGACGAATCAATTGAGCTAACGCTTCAGGGCTGTGTTTTTCGGTAGATTTGCCAAACCTTTTGTCTCTGGCAAGCCTTAATGCTTCTCTCAGAAGCCGGATTTCTGTATTTAGATTAGCCTGGTTAGCCTCTATTGCTTTAAGTCGCTCGTATTCAGCCACAGATATTTGAATTGTATTTTGTGTATTAATTAACTTTTCCATAGGTATATTATACCATATATAGTGCTGCAAGTTAACGATATACGCAAAGTTATACATTATACATGACTGTAGCCGGGCACATCTTTAATTACAGTTTTCTGGTCAATGGCTAGTCCTTCCATGAGCCATCTGTATTGTTGTGGCGTAATGCTTCTGAGTTCAGCTTCGCTTCTCGGCCAACGAAAAGTTCCCTGCTCCAACCTTTTGTACAACAGGAGAAAGCCGTCACCTTCCCAATATAGTGCTTTTATCCTGTCGCGTCGTCTGCCACAGAATAAAAACAGTGCATTGGTATATGGATCCAGTTCAAACTGGTATTTTACTATGCCGGCAAGGCCGTCTATGCTTCTGCGCAGATCGGTATAGCCACAGGCAATAAATACCCTGTCTGGCTGGAAATCCCTTAACATCTTCTAATGCCTTCCAAAATAGCCGCAATTTGCTCAGTTGTAGCGCCGGCAAACAGGTCAATCTTGTATCCGTCGGCGGAAATGCTGGCTATGTTGGCGCTATGGGATGCAGTTTGAGATACTACTTCAACGGGTATCTCTGCGAAACTAGGTTGCTGCTGTTCGGCAAGCAGGTGAAAGATTTTGCTTTGCCAGTAGTAAAATGAGCCAGGAGCAATGTCGTTTTCGCGGCACCATTCCTTGACAGATTTGCCGCTGTTACGTCTTTCCTGAACTCGGCTTGACCAAAGCTGCAGGTTTTGGTCGGCATTAAAGGATTGCAAGCTTTTTTCCATGATTCAAAACACTCCAATTCACTCTAACTAGAGCATTTTAGAGTATTTTGGAATGGTCCAATGCTCTAAAACACTCTAAAAAAATTCACGCAAGCTCAGAAACTGTGAGCCTACGTGAATAGTATATCTTATTGAAGTGGTTTCTTTAATCCGTGTTAGATTTTACGCTTAC
>JBJEGD010000013.1:0-142706 GCA_051874735.1 Candidatus Bruticola sp.
CCGCCGGAATTATATTTAAGCCCGCCGGGTAAAACTCAGCGGGCTTTTTTCTTTGCGCTAAGTGTGGGCCACCTCGGCCAGATTTACGCCCCAATTTATTAATTCGCTGCCATTTTTAGTTGATTGTATTCGTTTTACAAGATTAGCGAATTTTCGGCCGCTTGTAGACTTTAATTATTGGTGCTGCTGAGGTGGAGGCTAGGGGGTATTTATTTCTGGCTTAGTTTTGTAGGCTTATCATAGTCTAGAGCAGTATCTTCGCAAATATTTAGAAGCTGTTGAGCCGCTTTAATAAAATTTTCTTGCTGAGCCCAAAGTTTAGCGTTATCGCTTAGTATTTGTCTATAATCTGGATTGTTTAGCACTCCGTGAATAGTTTCCCACAGTACTTGGGCGTTGCAGTGCTGCCTAGGTATAATTATCCCGGTATTTTTTACAATAGTTTGCTTAGCGCCGGGAGTTTCTATGGCTATAGCTGGTGTGCCTTGTTGCATAGCTTCCATAGTAGTTAGGCCATAGCTTTCGTGTTGGCTAGTTGTCACAAATACGGTAGCTCTGGCTAAAATGGCTGCTTTGCGCAAATCCCCCACATGTCCGGGAAAAATTACTCGCGTTTTCGTTAATTCCTGACTCAATTGCTTTAACTTTTTCATGAATGAGACGCCTTTCATAAATGAGGCTGAACCGCATATAAAAACCGTCAGGCTTGAGGGAACTCTTCCCATTAGTTCTCCCCAAATTAAAGCTTTTAATAATTTTTGTTGAGCTTTTTCGGGAGATATCCTGGAAAGCATAACGATAACCGGATCTTCTGGTTTTAGGTTAAACTCATGGTTAATTTGTTCAATACCGTTTGCAATTTCTGAAGGAGTAAATGATTGCACAGGGGAGCCCCAGGGGACAACTTCTATTTTCTTTTCTAGGCCGTTTATTGAATTATAAGTATCTAGAAGAATCTGCTTCATATCTTGAGATGGTACAATCAGTTTAGGACAGAATTGAACGGCATCTGCCTGTTTATCAAAAACTAAACGGACAATATTAGGAATAAGAGGCAGTTTTCTTATTTTAGACCATACCAACATACATTGCTTAGGTGTCCATTGTTCATAAAAATACATGCGGCAGACAAAATCTAATACATCAACATGAAAAATGGGTATGCAGGGAATATTGTTTTCGCTTAATTTTTTAAAGTTGGGGCCTTCTGATATGTCGTGGGTTAAAACTACATCTGGTTTTAGAGCCAAAATTTGTTCAGTACAGGCCTTTTCAAATTGGCGACAAAACTTAGCGTAGCGGAATGTACCTATATTGCAGGGAGTTTCTTTACTTTTAAAAAGTGGAATTCGTATAACGTTAATGTTTTTGTTTACAGCTTCTGTTTGGTTTTCTTCGGAAGGTCGGTTACCTGAGCTGTAATGCCCCGGAACGATCAGTGTTAACTGCAGATCTTCTACGTTTTCCCAAGCTTTGAGCAAACGCTCGCAAATGGCCGCTCCTCCTCCTAAGGGTAATTTGTTAGAATCGCTTCCTCCGTGGGCTGCTAAAATTGCTATTTTTAAATTGGTATCTGTCATAAAAAAACACTTCTCGCTGGTTAAAAAGCTTCACGTTTAATTCTTGGCTATGGTTCTTTGTTATCAAGGATTTTCCTTATGAAAATGGAATTTTCAACGCGCTCGTTTTTTTTGTTTTTTAGCTGTAATAAAACACTGTTTACTGTATAGCTGGAGGACATATGTCTGTAGATAGTCTCTATAAACTCGATGTAATCAGCGGAGCTGATGAAGGAGAGACTGTTGTTCTGTATGGTTCCTCAATAAAGATAATTGGGGGGGAATCTACTTGCCTAAATGCTGAGGAAGGATGGTTAAGTATAAAAGATCGTTCTATAGGCGGACTACAGGCAGTTTTAACTTGGGATAGTAATAATCAAGTTTATACTATTTCCAATCGTTCGGCTATCTCGCCTATCGTTGTCAATGGTAAGGCTTGTGCCAATGCCATCTTGATTAATGGCACTACTATTGAAATCGGTCGATCTGTGCTGAGAGTTGAAGCTCCGGCTGGATATAGAGGACCTACCAGTGCGAATATTTGCGAAATAACTTCTGCTAGCGATGACGATATTTATTTAGGAGACAGTCAGCCGCAGCAGGTCAGAAAACGAACTACTCCAGCTTGGTTACTTTGTGGCGATGATGCTCCCGATTTGCCTGAGCTTACTATGGAACGTGTAACTTCAGACGATTATTGGGAAAGCCAGTCTTCATCAGCTTTACTTGAGACAAACTCTACTGAAAAACGGGCAGACATGTATGCTCCTGTGTCTAGAGCAGGACGTCCGCCTGGGCCTCTTCCTGTTGCCGATTCAGATGCTGCCAAAGCCCAAAAATTAGGGATTAGTTTACAAATCTATCGTCAAGCTTTGAATGATGGCTTCGATCCGGCTCTTTATGCTCAAGCTTGTCGTGAAGGTATTGAACCGCATGTTTATATGCAGGCTGTGCAATCTAAACAAGATCCGCATTTGTATGCCAAAGCCTGCGGTCTAGGTCTGGAGCCTGAAGTTTATATCGAGGCTTTAAATAAAGGCTATGATCCTTTTACTTACAATCAATTTCAGACTAATAACACAAGTTTAGAAAAAAAATCTGCAGAGAGTCAGTCGAGCGATGCTTATAGTGAAGCAGAAGGTTTTGCTCATTTGTTTGTTCCTCCGCCTCCTCCTGCACTTTTTAGTAAAACGGCCCCTAAGGCAGCCGTGCCGATTTTTGAAGCTAATACGATAGTTTCTAGTGCAGAAAAATATGAATTAGAAAGTGGGGATATTGCAGAAGTTCTTGAGTCTGATCCTGTTGATACCGCCGAGCAACCAGCTACTCAAAAAACGGCAGATACTTCTCAAAGACACGTTGAACGTGAAGTAGTATCGTCTCCCGATGAATACCAAGATGAAAATGGCAACCATCCTAGGGGGCGCCTTGTAGTTGTTTATGGGGCTAACCGTGGTCTAACCCTTAACGTATATGGCAATGTTGCTATAGGTCGAGCTGGAGATAACGATTTCGTTTTAAGCGATTTGGCGATATCGCGTCGTCATTGTTCAATACAATTTTTAGAAGACGGAGTTTATCTGGTAAATCATAGTACTTCTTCAACCACTAAACTTGGGCGCACGCTTGTAAAAACTAGAGCACGTCTGGATAAAGAGAGTTCAATTACATTAGCTAACAAGGTGCGCATCCATTGGGAAAGTTACGATAAAAATAGTCGATAAATAATTCGGCATGGCTAATTTATACTGTACTGTAAAGAAAAATGCCGCCGTCAGGCATAAGCCGGACGGCGGCATTTATTTTGATTACTAAAAACACTATCTGGTCGTCTGTTTCACGTAAAGACGGCCGTCAGAATTGAAAGCCCAGACATCTTCCTTTGTATGCTCAAGCAATCCCCAGCCGGAAAGGCGCCCAGCTACGGCAGCAAAAGCCCCAGGAACGGTGCATATAAGAGCCAGATATGTGGCTACTATAGTTTTTTCTGAAGGATTTTCTGTTAAGTAATTGAGCAAAGGAGCAAAAGAACCGCTAAATATCATGGGAACTAAAACTCCGCCGAAACCGCCGCAGAATCCGCCTATACCGAAAGCGTACAGCAAGGAACTTTCTGCTATTGAAGTAAAAATCAGCCAAGCCATAATAGCTCCGGCAATACCGTACATGATGACGCAGCTCATGGTAGAAGAGGCCAGCACAATGTTGCCTATTACCAGGTAGCAAGCTAAGACCAAAAGCAGTCCAATTGTGCCCATGGTTGACGGTTTCTCGCGTCTGGGCAGGCCTAGGCGCAACAGATAGGTAGAAAGCAAACCTATGATTACGGAGAGTACTGAAGCCATGACAGAAGTCTCTGTGGCTATAAAATCAACTCCTTGTCCCATAGTGATACCCACTAGCACACCTACCAACAAACCTAGCATCAGTCTGACGCTGCTGGGTACTTCATTTTCTCTACTCATTATGATTCCTCAAATAATTTGACATATTATATTGTCTACAATTCTATATTATGAGATTAGGCCCCGCAAGTACAAGAGCATTTATCAAAAAATTTTATGGGTAAATTACTATAAAGTGTAGGATAGTTTTTGGCTAAGGGATTGCAAAAATGTCCGTCTTGAGTTATTCGATAATAAATAGGCAAATGAAAATGGCCTTCAGGACAGCTCCAAATTACAGCGGCATTTTCTGCTTGGCACCAGAGCCAAGAGACTCGCTCGGGTTGGATATGCAGTATCGAAGCGGCTTGAAAACGCAAGTCTGACAAGTTGTCAATTTTATCTTTCGTACCGTCAATTATAACGAATATGCGGCTTCGTTTATCTAAGCTGCTGCAGAAAGAAGGTGGAACAGCAGCTAAAAGGGCCTTGAAGTTGTCCAGATCGGAAATTATACGCACTGTCCGATGAAGCGACGACCATTCAGTAATGGACTGCCAGGCTTCAGACCAGACAGCGGAGGCGTCCAATATATCCGTTACGGAGAGTGTACAAATTTGTCTAGTTTGGGCTAGCCTTTGAGCAGCTAGCCCCATTTGTTCATTCCAATAGTTATAGGCTGAAGAATTGGGAGAATAGCGTATACATAAATAGTTTACCTTCTGTTTGGTCAGTAAGTGTAAATTAGCTCCCTGAGCTAATAAAATTTTTTTTGCCCAATTTAAGGTATTGCCGTCAAAACTGCGTACAGGGTCGATTATCTGACCTTCAGTTTGATTTGAAAAGGATTGAGGCCAGGTGCGTTGTTTTTTATAGGTTGATGGATAACATAAATTTACGGTTAAATTATACCAAACGGGCAGCTGAGCGCTAAGAGCGTCCCATTGAGATGAAGGAAGAGGCACCTGCGGTACAAGATCCGATCGGCTGTAAAGAGCTTGGTTGTATAGCAAATGATTGCACCAATTTTCGATAAGCGCAGCGGCAAAAAAACGATTTTGTCGAGCAGAGGGATAGGCAAAGGCGCATTTTTGAGCCGCTAGACGGGACATAGATCCTCGATGTTTCTGTATAAGACGTATCAGACGGCGGCGTAGCTTAACGTTAGGATGCTCTGAAGGATGATATACAGGACCGCGTCTTTTGTGAAAATGAAGGTTAGGCATTGACCAGCTCCTCCCAAAGCCTTGATGTGTAAAGTTTAAAAAATTCCAGCAAATAAGGTTTACAGTCTTCAGTTAACTTCAGACCTTTGAAATGGAGCGGTACGAAGCTGCGTGAAGCGAACATATAATCGAGACGCTGGCCGTTATTCAGATTAGCTGCTGGGAACCAAGCGCTGGGAATAAAGTAGGCCTGCCAGAGCTGCGCTTGAATTATAGGGTCGTAAGCCGAAGCCAAGACTTCTAGATACTTTGCCTCCATCTTTTCGCAGGCGGCAGCCACAGATTCTAACAAGCAAACCATATCGTGATGGTTAGTTTCTAATCCGACCATAGTAGCGTGTCCATCTATAGGTTGAAAATTTAAAAATACACGTACTGTTTTCTCTGGATTGATCAGCATAGTATTAGGTTCCAGCAGAGGACAAAAACCAAAACGCAGCGCTCCAGCCTGACGAAGTTTTTCCCGCTCAGCCTCAATTCCTTGAGGATAATTTTCAGGAGATGCAGGAGCTAACTTGATTAGTGGTTCTGTGCAAGGAGGGAGATCGACAGAACGCATGATGGCAGGGCCTAAGTTGAGTTGGCGATCTACTAAACGGTACATAGTTTGTACTTGGTTGTAAATGCGGGGTAGGGGACGCCTGTTTTTGAAAGCATCTGGCCCCAAACATATTTTAAAACTATGCGTTTCGTAGTCTCGAACCCGGCGAACATTAGGAAATATACCTGTATCTATATAGCCAAGTTCTTTCAAATGTTTGTGAAAATTAGGTGAAACAAAAGTGCGCACCATGGCGTAAATCATAGTGCAGGGGCCACCTTCGCGTAGCAAACTGTTGTGAGCGCACTTCATCATAGAATAAATGAGACGACATCCGCGGAAATCAGCTGCAATAACTCCGCTGAACGCTTTCCCCAAATGATGATAGGGATCAACTGAAAATATGACACTGCCGACTAGGTGCTCGCCACTTTGACTAATAATCCATAAGTAATTGCTATTATCAGTTAAAGCTTGAGCCATTTTTTCTGCATTGGCTATTTCTGGAATCGTATAAGAGTTTCCGTATACATCGGTATATAATTTTTTAATATTTTCTTGATCCTCAATTCGCCCTCTGCGGATAGTCACTAGGCGTCCGTCGTCTAACTTTAGTTCCTGAGGTTCCATATGGAGTTCCGACACGATAAAATTCCTCTGGAAATATATGGTAATCTTAATCCCATTCTGTTCTGCATAACTAAATTTTTACTTGCTTTTAAGGTTCTTGATAAGTGTCTGTCGACTGCGCATGCGCTTGTATAAATGGTCAAAAATAGAGCTACTGACCATTTTTATAAAACGATTAAGCAGATTGATTAGCGTCAATATTTGGGATTTTAACCTATTCTATTTAATAGTTGCCTACATAAACAGGTATATAATTATTTGCCTTGACAAAAATAAAAATTTTTTTTAGCATGATAGCGCAATTACTTTGTATTTTAAGCATGCATATATAGGGGGGAATATGAATAAGCGGATTTTTGTCTTTTTTTTAACCGTATTTTTGCTCGTTTTTGTATCAATTTTAGTGTTCGGTGGCAGTGCTCGGCGTCTATTTGCTCAACCTCAGTATGTGCGCGGCTCGGCTAATGTGGCTGTAAGTGGATACAATAATTCTTGTGGCAACTTTATTTTATGGTCTAATGGAAGAATTACTTCATCTGATGGCAAAGTGATCAATGAAGCCGATCAATATACTCCAGAGCAGTCTATAAAACTTCCGGTGCGTGTAAAAGGTCAATGTGTAGGAGCTGCTCAGGTTGCTGTTAGTGTTTTTGTCGGAGGTAGTAACAGCTATGTGTTATTTGCTGATGGGACGGTACGACGCCCCAAAAACAGCAAAGCTGCTGCCGGTAACGGACAATTTCGTGTGGTAGCCGGCAACATTTTCAAAGAATCTGCTGATTTTATAGGCGAAGCTCCTTTACCGCAATTTAATAGCGGTTTTACCCGCGATCTTTACTATAATCCCGGAACTGCAGCAAATAAAGAGCGCCGAGTGCGCATCAATTTTGATAAGCCTTTTATGCGCACTCCAGTTATTTTTGTTCAGGAAATGCATATCGCTTCCCCCAATGAAGCCTCTGCCTCAGTAACTTTAGAATCAGTTTCCTTGAATAATTTTGTTGTTAAGGTGGCAGGTAAGGGGCTAGATCTGGGGCGTCCCATAGGAGATAAATGTTTTTTTCTGGCTATAGGCGATTAGCAACTAAGCAAGATTTTTGTTCTAGGCAGCTAATTGTAAGCGCATGTTTTTGCAAGTAATGAAAGCTCAAAACTTATCTGAGTTTTATACAAAGCGCTGGAATGAAACTAAACTCGGGGAAGTAGTTAAAACGCTTCCCGGTGCTAAGCTGTGTGCTTCATCGCTTATTGAAGCGCGCCAAGCTGGAGCAAGGTACGCTATTTTGGGTATACCTGAAGATATTGGACCCAGAGCTAACGGAGGACGCAGCGGATGCACTGGGGCTTGGAAAGCTTTTCTAAAATACTTTTTAAGCCAACAGAGCAACTGTTTTCTCACTGGTGAAGAGTTACTTATAGTGGGCAGCATTGACTGCGAAGATTTACTGCATGAGGCCGACTGTATTCCGGAAAATGAAGATGAACAAAATTATTGGCGGGCTATTTGCTCCCGTTTAGATGAGCGCGTTTATCCGGTAATTGCAGCTTTAGTCGCCTATGGATACGCACCTATCGTTATAGGAGGAGGCCATAATAACGCCTATCCTATAATCAAAGGGGTAGCCTATGGTTTAAGTTTAAGCTCCTTGCAGGGAATAAGTCTGGAAGATCATCCTTTGATCAAATTGGCTTGTGGTCAAGAAAACAGCCCACTAGGCGAATCTTTGGCTAATCGTCCGCTTAAAAGTGAGGAAGCAGCTTCAAAATTGGCTCTGGCTCTAGATGGTTTAGCTTCAGGTGCTATCGGTGATAAGCAATTTTCAATTAGTGATAGCATTTGTGCAGAAGAAATCAGCTTAGCAGAGGCTGTGCGCCGTCACTTACAGCAATCCGCTGAAACATCTACAGGACCAGAGCTTAATCTTGGTCCTTTAGATGACGGAGGACAGCATTTTATTCCAATTTCAGTAGTAAATTGTGATCCCCATGGCGATTTCCGAGCTTTAGAAGGACGTCACAGCGGAAACGCTTTCAGCTATGCCAAGTTAGCGCGTTATCTTAACAATTATTGCCTAGTAAATTATCACGAAAGTTATAATTCCGCTAATATGCTGTCTTATATGAGAGCGCAGGGAGTTAGGGCATTTTCTTACGAGTCTGTCTTTGTGCGTCATGAATTCAGCTATGCAGAAACCCTAGACTTTGTAGTTCAGCTTATGGGCAGTTCCAAAGATCATATAGGCTTAGAACTCGATCTCGATGCTATAGCCAACATGCCCAGCAGTGCAGCCTCTCCTTACGGTATATCGCTAAGCGAGGCTGCTTTCTATACACATGCTATCTCTGCTGCTTTGCCTGTTATTTACGCTCATTTTCCAGAAGGAGCTCCCTGTTTGGCCATAGGGGGCGATCGCATAGTCGGTAAAGGATTAGCTCTTCTAGTGTCAACTTTTGTTAAAGGAGGCAACCGCTATAGCTGCCACTTAGTTTAAATTTACTCTTTACTTAGAGGGCGAAGGTAAACAGGAGGCTGAGGAATAGTTAAATTAGAGAATTCGCTGTCTTGTTGCTGCTTAAGTTTGCCAGTATTTGGATCTAGCTGGCTACTTAAGCGACGCACGTGGCAACGAAAAGCCTTAGTGTTGCTTGCCAATATGCTGATCTGCTTATTCTCTTCAGCTGCAGATTCGCGCAGATATGCTAAATCGTCATTGGCAGCTTGCAGACAGAGATGAGCATCTGCTTTAGTCCAGTTATTGGAAATTTTCGGCAGTATACGCAGAACAGTAACGCATTGCTCCGTGTCGGCCGATTTTATTGAAGTATAATCCGGCTCCGGAAGGGTCAAAGATGAGGATTGACCATTTGGTAAAACCTTAAGTCCTCTGGCTATCTCTTTTTTATATTGGTGTAGTAGCCGCTGAGCCTGTTGATTTTGTTCGAGTTTGCTTTTCATCAGAGTCAAAATGCGATCTTTGCGGATCAACATATATATAGAGGCATAAAGCTCTACTGGCTCTTTAGGCAGTCCCAAATTTAAAGAGTTTAGCCGCGAACGTACCCCTTCCAGATCAGTTTCCAAAGGAAGATTGTCCAGTTCTGATTGGCATATTTTTAATTCTGCTTCGGGTATAAGACGGTTCAAACGAGCCAGCCAGTCCCATACTCTAGCTTGAACTATAGCCTGAGCCGGAGCGGTTAAACCGATTAGCAAAGCACCTATCAGAACTGTAACTGATAAACTCAACCATTTTTGTCGTATTTTTTTCATGAGTTTAGTCCGCCAAGCTTTTTAGTTTTATTTAAACTATTGAAGCATTATTATCTTTTTTAGTAATTCTTCCCTAGCTTGAGGGTTGCTTAGAAGGAGAACTGGGCGGTTCAAATTCTCTTTAGATAAGTCATAAATATTAAAATTACGTCCGTCGAGGCAGTCAACACATCCGCCGGCTTCCCACAAAATAGGCAAGGCTCCGGCGACATCCCAGTGATAAATGCGCATAACCGCTCCGGCGGCATCTCCTCTGGCCACTGTCAGAGCGTGAGCTACCGTAGAGCCTAAACTGCGTATTTTACCTTGATAGGCATTTATTTTATAGTTGCGGTGAAAGGTGGAAGGCACTAAAAGTAATCCTTCTTTTTGCCCTAAATCAGTTTGGGTTATATCTAATCTTTGCAGACCTAATAGAGGCGATTCCATATAGGCGCCATGGTTACGGGCTCCCCAGTACCATTCTTGCAGAACTGGCAGATAAACCACACCTAGAACAGGAAGGCCGCGATCTATTAAACCTACACTTATGCCCCAAGAGGGGAGGCGGCACAAGTAAGCTGAAGTACCGTCAATAGGATCTATAGACCAGGCTAAATTAGAAGCAGCCTGATGATAACCAGTTTCTTCACCAACTATAGTTTCGTTAGGAAAGTGTTCTTGCAGTCCCGCAATGAGACATTCTTCTACCAGGCGATCTGCCTGAGTGACTAAAGTTCCGTCTTCTTTACTCTGACCGCGGATACGACCTAAGTGAAGCAAAGCAATTTCTGAAGCTTTTTTAATTAAGTTTTTTATGATATCGAATCTGTCAGTTAAGTCCATAATTTTATAAAAAATACTTTTTCGTTAGAGAGCTTGTGCAGACTTTTTTTGTCTGATTTGTAAGTATACCTGCTAGAAATAGTACTAACGGTTGTATAAAAAAACAGCCCCTCTGGCTTTAGGCAGGGGAGCTGAATGAGAAAAAAATATTTGTTTAAAGTATCTGACTCAAAACTAAGCTTTAACAGCGTTCTTGGCAATAGCAGCAAAAGCTTCCATATCGGTAATAGCCAAATCGGCCAGCATCTTGCGGTTAATCTCCATACCAGCCTGCTTGAGACCGCTCATCAATCTGCTGTAAGAAATACCGCAGGCGTGAGCTGCAGCGTTGATGCGGACGATCCACAGAGAGCGGATATCGCGCTTCTTAGCGCGGCGATCTCTGTAAGCATAATGCTGAGCGTGATGGAAAGCTTCCTGAGCGCAGCAGATACGACGGCTACGAGCGCCTCTGTAGCCCTTTACTGCCTTTAACAAGGTGCGGCGTTTTTTCAGCGAGAGAGTTCCACGCTTTACTCTTGGCATTTTATTCCTCCTCCTGAGGGGAGCGACTTAGTCGCAGCAAAAAATTGATTCTTAATGTTATCCAACGAGAAACTAGGACTAAAATATAAGCCTAGAGATAAGGAACAAGCGCCTGCATACGCTTGACGTCAGTCTTGTCTACGCCAACGATCTGACGGAATTTACGAGTTCTATCGGGAGACTTCTTCTCACGAATATGATGGCAACCGGAAAACTGGCGCATTCTCTTCATTTTACCTGTGCCGGTAACGCGGATCCGCTTTGCTACAGATCTTCTTGTGCGAATCTTAGGCATGTGTAGCTCCTTTCATACCCTAAAAACAGCCCTGCTTAAGTCGTTCTACACAGGGCTTATTCTTTTTGTGATTTTTTTTCGACCTGACCAGAGCTAAAATTTTGCTTAAAAAGAACTTAGGCGCTTTCAACCGCCTGAGCCTCTGGCTTAGAAGCATCGGAGGCAGGAGTCTGAGATACTGCAGACTGTGAAACGGCCTTAGGCTTAGCCTGGGCTTGGGGGCCTGTTCTAGGAGCTAAAACCATAACCATCTGGCGTCCATCCATGGTCGCTTTCTGGGCGATCATAGCAATATCCTGAACCCGCTCATATAAAGACTTCAACAGCTCCTTGGCGAGTTCCATGTGGACGATCTCACGGCCGCGGAAACGCAAAGTAACCTTTACACGGTCGCCTGAACGTATCAAACGATCGATAGTCTTGATTTTGACTTCAAAATCGTGATCGTCAATTTTCGGGCGAACCTTAACTTCACGAAGCTCTTGGGGCTTGCGCTTGGCACGGCTATCTCTCTCGGATTTTGACTGTACATATTTGTACTTACCATAATCCATAAAACGACATACCGGCGGTCTAGCTGTGGGATTGACTTCCACCAAATCTAAGTTATGAGCTTGAGCCTTCTCCAATGCCTCACGAGTAGACATTTGGCCCAACTGGTGTCCCTCTTCATCGATAACAAAAACACGGGGGACTCTGATCTGGCGATTAGTTCTCAGTTCCTTGGAAATGTGCGTACCTCTTCTGCCAGCCGAAAAAACATAACGTGAACCAACTCTGCATGTGGTCTAGTTCTAGAAAACCAAAACCTAATAGGCCCCTAAATAATGAAAGGCTCTAATGACCACTACCTCTGAAGCTGCCTGCATTTAGTAATATTCACTAGACGGCGCCGCAGGGTGAGAAGCCGGTACAGCTTCTGCTTTTTTTGGCCTGTAGTCTATTTCTACACGCTCTATTACAATGTAGCCTAGGCATTATACTATTCTATTGAAATTAAAGTCAATATGCCCAAAAACTATTTTTTATAAATAGGCGGCCTTTACCGCCATTTATATTAGATTAAGAGCGCAAGTTACTGCTGTCAGTTAAATGTCTGTGGGCAGCGACAGTCATTGCAGGAGGTTTTGTAGGTTTAAAATTCTCTTGAGCTTCTCTTATGTGAGGCCAAAGTTCTCCTTTGTATCGGCGTGAATAGTGGAAAAGATAGAGGCTGCCCACTTTCAGCTGATTGGCAATGCGCCCAACTTGACGAGCTGTCAAATGCAAATTTTTTACAGCTTTCTCACGCTCTGTATGACGGTAACAAGCTTCACACCACAGTTCATCTGCACCTTGACCGACCCAATGAATAGAGGCCATGCTGTCTCTGTTAAAAACTGTATCAGTAACATAGGCATAACGACTGGGCTTGGGATAATAAACTAAGGAGCGCAGGGCATCGATAGTCTTTACTTCATCGCCGACTTTGAGATCGTGAGGTTCAGAGATTTGACCTGAGCATATTTTCAGCAGTTGACCGATCCAAGAACCGGAGGGGAGACCAGACTTAGCCAATTCATCTTTTTTAATGCGCGCCTGTAAAGGCTCAGTAATTGAATAACAAAGGCAGGGAACGCCGTGTACTACTGGCGCAAAACGCAGCATCGTGCCGTCGGCAAGACGCAGCTCAGGATGAGTGAGCGGATGAGCGCGCCGATCGTCTATATCTTCTATAAATCTGTTGGAAGCTCTGAACAGGTAGGATACGACTTGAGTATCTTCTAATTCACAGCATTTTATAGCAAAATTCGAATCGTCAGTCAAATTCCAACTATATCCTTGCAGTCGGCTGCTGATCTGGTTAGCTAATCCCACAGGGCCGAAGAAGACCAGTTCTTTTGATTCGCGCAAGTTCATGCGCATAAGAGTGTCGAAACCTATAAAATGATCGATATGGGAGTGGGTGATAAAAACGTTTTTGGTGTCGATCATGGTGCCGACACTTAAGTTCCGGAGATCTCCACAGTCAAATAACCAATATTCGCGCGTATCATTAACGCGTACTAAAACTCCAGGATCTTCCCAGGGTTGATTAATTAGAGTACAAGTATATTTCATTAAGCGGCTGCCCCCCATGTTAAGCTAGATACAGAGCTAACTCAATCATATCGTGCAGAGAATCTTGGCGTTGCTGAGCTGTCAAAATTTCGGAATGTCCCAGCACTTCGCTGACTGTAAGAATAGTTAAAGCTTTTTTGCCATGCAGGGACGCATTAGTATAAAGTATTGCTCCCTCCATTTCACAGGCTAAAACTCCTAATCGGCTCCATTTTTCATAACTGTTTGAAGCATCGTAAAAATAGTCTGAAGTTAAAATATTGCCGGTATGAACCGGTAATTTTTTCTCTTGGCAGCGTTGGTAAGCTTGGAGTAAAAGTTCAAAATCGGCTAAAGGAGCGAAAGTTCCGTTTAGCTGGAACTGACTAATAAAGTTTGAATTAGTGCAGCAGCCTTGAGCTAGAATTATATCTCCTAACTTAAGATGAGGTTGCATACCTCCGCAAGTGCCGATGCGAATAATTTTTTCTACTCCCATATAAGCAAAAAGTTCATGGGAGTAGATTCCCATAGAAGGGCCGCCCATGCCGCTAGCCATAACTGAGACGCGCTTGCCTTCATATAGTCCGGTGTATCCTTGGACAGAGCGTACATCATTGACTAACTCCGCATGTTCTAAGTAATTTTCGGCAATAAAGCGGGCTCTCAAGGGATCGCCAGGCATTAACACTGAAGGAGCGAACTGTTTAGGATGGCTGTGAATATGAGGAGTACCGACTTTTAAATTTGAAATATCAAATGAGGATATTGTACCGCTTGCAAAAGACTGCACCTCTATTCCTTCCTTTCGCTCTAAATTAGATGTATCAACTGACTGAGTTTCAAAGTTGGTATCTTTGTTCAGATTATTAATTTCCGTTTTATCCGTTTCAGCTTGATGGGAAGCTTTGACTTCATTAAAAGGCAAACCGCTGGCCGAAGCTTTTTTTGTTCTTTAGCTGCTTTCTGCTCAGCCCGCTGTTTAGCTTGCCTGCTGTATTGCTCCTTTAATTCTGGAGCTAAGGCGGCCAGTTCCTCATATAGCCAAGTTCGATCATGCTGATCAGCTGCGCAGAGAACAAAAGTGTTGGCCAATTTTTGACGGAACGTTTTCCCATAACCAGCTAAAACTATATCGAGAGGATCGCCTTCGTAAATATTATCCAGACGAGTTTGAATTAGAGGATGCTGGCGCGAGCTCTGGTGGTACTTCTCTTCTGGCAGATAGCGGTAGCGACTGAACAGATCAAAATGCCAAACGAGGAAGTTGCTGACAGTGCGCTGTCCGTGGGCATCGCTGCCGAAGTGTTCCAACATGTAATTGGTCAATTGTAGGTAAATGGCGGCGCGTTCCTTAGGGGATAGATCTAAATCGATTTTATCCCGTATCTCTTGGAATATCCAGGGTTTTATAAGAGCTCCGCGCCCGATCATAATACCTTGGGCTCCGCTGGGAAGCTGTTTATCTTCAGCTTCATACCAGGTTAGTATATCGCCGTTGCCTATGACAGGAATACTCACACTATCGACAGCTCTTTTGACAACGCTCCAATCTGCTGCGCCCGTATAGCGCTGCTCACGGGTTCGTCCGTGCACTGTAATAGCGCAGGCTCCGTACTTTTCCGCTAAATTTGAAGTCGTCTCAATATTAATATGGCCTTCTTTGTAACCTGAACGAAGTTTTACCGTATAGGGAATATGCGCGTTCTTTTGGAGTACTTCAAGGAGCAATTCCAACTTTTTAAGACGATCTAGGAGCTGCGCACCCATACCTTTATTAACAGCTTCATCTATGGGGCAGCCGCAGTTTAAATCTATGAAGTCGGCACCTGATTCTTCGATTATAGGTATGGAATTTTTCAGATCTTCTGGGTTGTTTGTTAAAACTTGCACACCAAAGCACCGCTCTTGGGGAGCGCGGCGCAGCAGAGCCAAATCTTTGCGGTTGCCTTTAGCTAAAGCGGAGGCAAAAATCATTTCTGATATGGTAATGGTGGCTCCGAAATTGCAACACAAACGACGGAAAGGCAGATTGCTGCCTCTGCTCATGGGAGCTAGGATGACTGAATTATTCCAACTACTAATCATAGGCGGGGGAAGTTCCGTATTTGTCCATATATTCCCTTTCAAGATAGCTTGAGGAAATATCTTAGATAATAAAAAATAGATGCCTTTTTGTTTGGCCGTCTGCTGGCGGGGGAATACTTGGTGGCAGGTTTATTATTTTTAGGCGGTGAACTTTCGAAGGTAATTTTTTACCGTAACATTTTTTGGAGATTAACTATGGTTCGTGTACGTTTTGCTCCCAGTCCTACCGGCTATCTTCATGTCGGCGGTTTGCGCACTGCACTTTATAATTATCTTATGGCCCGTCATGAAGGAGGGCAGTTTATTTTGCGCATTGAGGATACCGACCGCACTCGTTTAGTAGAAGGGGCGGTTGAGGCTTTGCTCGATTCGTTAAAATGGGCAGGCTTAAAGCCCGATGAAGGTGCAGTAGTTGGAGGAGATCGCGGCCCGTATGTACAGAGCGAGCGTTTGCCTATTTATCACAAAATGGCTCAAAAATTAGTCGATGAAGGCCATGCTTACTACTGTTTCTGCACAGCAGAGCGCCTAGAAAAAATGAGGGCTGAGCACAGTGCTAAAGGAGAAAGCACGGCTTATGACCGAGCTTGTCGAAATTTATCTAAAGAAGAGGTCTCCGAAAGACTATCCAAAGGCGAACCGCATGTCATTCGTCTTAAGGTTCCTGATGGACGCACTTTGACCGTACACGATATAGTACGTGGTGAGGTAAGCTTTGATTCTTCTTTAATTGACGATCAGGTTTTAATTAAGACTGATGGTTTCCCAACTTATCATATGGCTGTCGTCGTAGATGACCATCTTATGGGGATCACTCACGTCATTCGTGGTGAAGAGTGGCTCTCTTCTACGCCTAAACATTTGCTGCTTTACGAATTTTTCGGTTGGGAGGTTCCTCAATACGCTCACGTTCCTTTAATTATTAATGAGAACGGTAAAAAGCTTTCCAAGCGCGATGGTGATGTGTCAGTTGAATCTTATCGGGAAAAAGGCTACTTGCCTGAGGCTATGCTCAATTTCCTCTGTTTGTTGGGGTGGAACCCCGGTGATGAACGTGAGTTTTTCACTTTAGAGGACCTTTGCCAAGTCTTTTCCATTGAGCGCGTGCGCAAGTCCGGCGCAGTTTTTGATTTCGATAAGCTTTTATATATTAATGGATTGCATATGAGAGCTAAATCGAATGAAGAATTGGCCGATCTGGCTATGCCGTTTTTCGATAAGTTAGGCAAAGAGCGTCCAGAACGTTCTTATCTTATCAAAATTGTGGAATTAATGGCTGAGAGGGCCAATTTGCTGACAGATTATGTAACTGAGGCCCCTTATTTCTATGCTGATCCGGAAACTTATGAAGAAGCCACAATTAAGAAACGCTGGAAGGCAGCTAGTCATGCTTTGTTGTCCGGGTGGATGGTTATTTTGCGCGACCTTGACGACTTCACTCCAGAACATTTGGAAGCCAGCTTGCGCGAGTTTGCTCAGGAGCGGGGTGTAGGAGCTGGCCAGCTGATTCATCCTGTGCGCTTAGCTTTAAGCGGAGTAGGTAACGGACCCAGTCTTTTCCATATGATGGAAGTTCTGGGTAAAGAAACTTGTTTGCGTCGTTTGCAGAAGGCTTTGAACGTTCTTCCTGACGGTTCAATCGCTTAAATTTTATTCTTTTAATGCGCCGATTGGTCTGCCTCTGAAATTTGTATTTAGTGGTTTAAGACTGATCGGTACGCTTTTTTAGGTACGGTATAACAGCAATATTACTTTTAAAGTAGGTGATGAATGGATAAAATTTTGGCTTCGAACAGGCGTATTTTGGCCTTAGATTTCGATGGGGTTCTTTGGGATACTCAGCGTGAAGGCTATATTGTCGCTCAAAAAGTGTGGCAGGAAATTTTTGGGCGTTGGGCTTTCTGTCCCATGGAGCTGTTTTTATCGGGCCGTTGGTTGGCTAACAGTGGAGAAGAATTTGGCTTGCTGTTGTTGCTAGGGGAGAGGTTGTGCCTACAGGAGGCTGGGGTATTCGATAAGCAGGCAGAACGGGAAAAAATTGTCAGTTCCAAGGCAGAGCGAGCCAGTTTCGAAAGCTTAGCTGTTCCTCAGAAATTGCAGGGCCATTTGCGTGAGTGGTCTGAAGGAGCTGAGCCCTGGCAAGAGAGCAGTGATAAATTCCCTGTAAATGTCTCTCCAATTAGTTTGTCCAGTTACTCTTTATCTAAATTTGTTTGCGATGGAGAACAATTGCGCTGCTTTTTGAGCTATTTTGGACGCCGTTTAGCGTGGCTGCGCGCAGAATGTCGCCGCAGTAATTTGCAAGAATGGCTCAGCTGGCAGAATTTTTATCCTGGCACCCCAGAAATCATCAATCAGGCCCTAGCCAAATTCGATGGGTTAGCAGTTTGTACTACCAAAGATAAAGCTTCAGTAGAGGCTTTATTAAAAACTGCAGGGCTCAAAATGCTAGTAATATCGAAAGAGTATACTTTTGACAAACATTTACAGCTGTATATATTGGCGGCCAGTTTCGGTGTAGAGCCTAGTCAAATACTATTTGTTGATGATTTACTAAAAAATTTGCTAAGAGTTCGTCCTTTGGGAGTTCATACCGCTTTAGCCGACTGGGGTTATAATAACCTTCAGGCAAGGGCAGAAGCTGCTAAACTCAATATTCCTTCGTTCAGCAGCCTTGCCGAAGTGCTTAACTTTTTTCGTTATTAGTCTCTAACTTTGTTTATA
Source organism: Candidatus Bruticola sp. (assembly GCA_051874735.1). Classification (GTDB taxonomy): domain Bacteria; phylum Vulcanimicrobiota; class Xenobia; order Xenobiales; family Xenobiaceae; genus Bruticola. The sequence continues at coordinate 18,148 of JBJEGD010000013.1, forward strand.
AATTACTAAAACATTTAGCGGTCTCTGCACTTTGAATTAAGAGCAGAGGCCGCTATTTACATGTTGCCGTGTTGTAAAGTTCAATTAAGGAACTGGTACACTGTCTAATATGTTCTCTATAAGTGAACTAACATTTACATTATTTCCAACTATCAGGCGATGTGACAGTACATGAGGAGCCAAAGCTTTGATGTCGTCAGGTACGATATAAGCTCTTTTATGGAGTATAGCCCACGCTTGTCCTAACCTATACAAAGCTTGTGAAGCTCGGGGACTAGCTCCTAGTACAATCTGCTGATGATGGCGAGTGGCGTCTGAAATGTTTACTATGTAGCTGCGCACAGCTTGACTGACATGCACCGATCGCACTGCTTCAGACGCTTGCTTAAGTTCCTCCATAGTGCATACTGGTTGTAGAGTATCGATAGGATGAACACTATGCTGAATATGAAGCATGTCTGTTTCAGCTTCTTGATTAGGATAGCCCAAGCTCAGTTTTATAGAGAAGCGATCCAATTGAGCTTCAGGAAGACGGAAAGTTCCTTCAAATTCAATGGGATTCTGTGTGGCTATTACAATAAAAGGCGAAGGCAAATCGTAAGTTTGGCCTCCTACAGTAGCCTGACGTTCTTCCATGCACTCTAAAAGAGCTGATTGCATTTTAGGAGTAGCTCTGTTAAGCTCATCGGCTAGCAGTACATTGGTGAAGACTGGACCAGGACAAAAGACAAAAGATTCCTTTTTCCGATTGTATATAGAAGTGCCTAGCAAATCGGAAGGCAGCAAATCTGGGGTACACTGTAAGCGTGAGAATTTGCCGCTAATAGACCTAGCCAGAGCACGGCAAAACATAGTCTTACCTACACCCGGTACATCCTCAAACAATATATTCCCACCGCTTAAGACGGTAGCTGTAGCCAAAAACACAGTTTCATTCTTGTCAAGAATAACTGAATTAATATTGTTGATTAAGCTTTCTGCCAAAATTAAGGTTTGCTTTAGAGAGTAAGACATTCTATATCCGAATTAGCGATAACGCGCGAGCGCAAAGGAGCACTAGTACTAGTTTTGGTAGGCGTGTAAGTTTCTATAAATGCTTTTGAGCCTGGGCAGCCGTGGACGTCAATATTGATTACTCTGTCATCGTAGGCACGCACATGATCACTATCACGGGAGAGGGGGGTATGTCCGATTACGCAGCTAGTGCACTGAAAACCGTTGAGCATATTGCGCATTTCTTCATCGGTAAACTGTGATGTGCGCGTACCTGACTGATAATCGTAGCCCCAGATTCGGCGTCCCCAGATGAAATTTTCTCTGGCGGCCAAATAAGCACTTTCAGGCAGTTCCGCCAGCTCTTGCATAGGACGCCAGTACTCGCGGTTGTCGGGAACTGAGTGGGAAAAGAGTCTATTGTTGACGACCACTCCCAGATAAAGATTGTCCTCTAAATATTGGCAGGCGCCGCTGTGCATAACTTCGGCCCATTTTTCTAAGCCACCGAATCCTTCGGCTGTTCCTTCGCCTCCTTGATACCACCAGTTAATAAAGCCCATTGCTTCTTCGATCTGGTCGCTATTTAAGCCGCGATCGGAAAGCTGTTTCCTGAGCAAAGGATAAATGCGACTGGTCAAAAGAGTATTGGTAATAAAATCGGAACTTAGATAATTGGTAACTTTCGCAGAAGCAATCATCATTAAGTCGTGATTACCCAAGATAGGATAAAAACGGCTGTCAAAATTCGGATCAAAACGGCGCAGGCGGGCCATATCTTTCTGTAGACTGACTATAAGCTCAATTATTTTGCGCGGACCTTCAACGGCATTTTTAGTAGTTTGATCGAAAGGAGCTTCTAAAGGTTCTCCACGCCAGTCGACGTAATCGCCTATGAAGATCAGATCGACACGATCCGCCTTGGGATTCCAAGAAATAGTGCCAGGAAGGAGAAAATCCATTTCCCGCAAGTAGCGGAGCAAACGATAATAATCGCCGTGTAAATCTCCGACAGCCATTAAAGTACGAGTTTTTTCGTCAATAGGCGGTCTGCCGTTGTCATCAGCTGGATGACTTTCGGTGGACGCAATACCATCATTAATGTGCTTATCTGCTATAGGGTCCATGCGCTTTTCAATCTCCCGAACAATCAATTGAGCAATACAGCTATTTTACAGACATTCTAAGATAGGCGTCTGCAAAACGCGCCAAAACTCAGCGGCATTTCGATATCTATTTCCTCTCTTCCTGTTCTCTTAAGTTCAGGCTTAATTGAGAATTACGTTGCTTCATACGTTCAAAATTAGTGGTTGGAGATGTTTTAGGTCAAACGACAAAATAAAGGCTCCTAGGGAGTTTGTAAAGAATGGGCCCAGCTAAATTTATTTAGGAGCAACTAAGGAGTAAATACTGTTTATGCCATTATTTAAACACTCAAAAAATTCTCGCAATGCGCGGTCGCGGCGGGGAGAACACGGCTCCAGCCGGGACAGCCGCTTTACCCCAAAAAGTGCAGAAAAAAGCAATTATACCAAACGGGAGCGCTTTGTCCGATCTGCTGAGGAAAAAATTATTAATCCCGAATACGCCGATCCAGCCGAACTTGTCGAAGCTGCTCGAAAAGAGCGACGCCGCCAGCGCGCTCTAAAAGAGGCGCAGGCTCCAGTGAGTCCTGAGCAGGAAGCAGCTTTAAAATCTATATCTTTATTTTTAGATAATTATGCAGATCTCTTTGTCGACTGTCAAAACTGGCTCTTTATGCGAGCCCATTTCACTCCTGAACTATTTTATAGTGATCCAGCTTCCGGATTAGGACGCTTTGCGTTTTCACCAGGTGGTAAAATTACCTGTGAGCAGAGTTCCGCTCGTGCTTATCGTCGTTTGGCTGGCCATACTCTGGCTCCTAAAGATCGAGTCCACCGTCAAACTGCAAATTGTTTGCTTTTTGTCGGCTATCCATCTGAGGAGACCCCTGAAGTCGGTCTAGTTCAACCCTGGGATAACGAAGGTGAGTATAAGCTTGTTTACGATGCTGCTTTAATTTTGGGTACATCGTCGCGTGCTGAAAATTATGTCAATTTTGTGCGGGCTTTGCGTTCTGTGAGAAGCGGAGGCTTGATTCTATTTTCTATAGCTAACACCTTGGGAGCTGGAAGTTTTGAAAAGGCTATGAGTGAGTACACCCCTCTAGCTGCCCAGCAATCTAAGTATCACTGTCGAACCTTTGCCATTAGGGTGCCGGAAAATATAGCTGCTGAAGAACGCATGGCTGAATTGATGCAGAAGTGGGAAGAGGGGTTTAACTATAGGATTTGCACCGATAGCGGTTTACTTTCTCGCCCCGGTATTTTTAGCTGGAATAAAGCTGATGGCGGCTCTAAACTTTTGGCTGATTATATAAAGAACAAGGCTCAACTGCGTGGGGTGGGAGCCGATTTAGGCAGCGCTAATGGATTTTTGACCAAAGCCGCGCTGGAGTCACGTTCTTGTCAGGCTGGGGAAATTAGTCGTATCGATCTTTTTGAAGATGAATATCTCTCTTTGGCTGCGGCTAAAGCTCTGCTCAAAGATAAAAATCCTAAAGTGCGTATTGGCTATAGCTGGGCTGATGTAATTAGTGATGTACCTCATGAACAGTATGACTGGATTGTCATGAATCCACCTTTCCATCAAGGACAGACGCGAGTGCTAAATTTAGGACGTGAATTTGTGGCCAGTGCGGCCAGGGCTTTGACTTGGCGCGGTGTTCTGTACGTAGTAGTTAACCGCACTCTGCCTTATGAGGACACTTTAGCGGAGTATTTTAAAAACTATGAAAAAGTAGCTGAGAATAACAGCTTCAAAGTCTTTGTGGCTTCTGAGCCGCTGAGCAGCGTCGGGAACGCTGAATATCGCTGCAGAAAGGCCTAAAATAAGATATGAAGGTTCGTCTAGATAAACTACTGGCCAGTCGAGGTCTATGTCGTCGATCTGAAACTGAGAAATTTCTCCGGTCTGGAGAAGTGGTTTCTTTGAAGGAACAATTAAAAAGGGCAGATCAAAAAGTGGAATCGGCCGATATCCTTTTTCGAGGCGAACCTGTAGGCCCTGAAAAACTATACGTTTTAATGTATAAGCCCCAAGGATATGTATGCAGTCGCCGTGATGCTGGGCCTCTTGTCTATGAACTTCTGCCTGAGCATTGGAGCAGGCGAGTTCCTGCTCTTGAGAGTGTAGGACGTCTTGATAAAGATACTACAGGCGCTTTGCTTTTTACTAATGATGGGCCGTTGCTGCACAAACTCATTGCTCCCAAACACCATAAACCTAAGGTATATGAAGTTTGGCTCGAGCGTCCGGTTAATGATGAGCAAGTTCAACTGCTTAGGGGGGGCGGTTTAGTTTTAACTGGAGAATCTAAGCCGCTTAAGCCTGCTCCTGTTCTGCTTTTGCCTGCATATTTCGATAAATATGAGCCTATGCTGAGTCTGCGCGTCTCTGGAGAACTTATCGATCCCGCCTGCAATTATGCTTGGGCAGCTGCCCAAAGTAATCATTTATTGATGACTCTTACAGAGGGACGCTATCATCAGGTTAAGCGCATGTTCGCTTGTTTAGATAATGAAGTATTGAGACTACATCGTGTCAGTTTCGCCGATTTAGATTTAACTGGTTTGCAGATTGGACAGTACCGCTGCTTGATTGAAGAAGAAATTTTACAATTGCTTAATTAATTAACACCATTTTTTTACTTATTGATAAAGGTTAAAAAAGCGTTTTTGTCAAATCGTTATATGATAAAGGTATATTTTAGGGATATTACATTTTTGGGATTATAAAGTAAAAATTATCTATGATTGACGCTCAGAGTATAATGGTATGCCGGTCAGATCAAGAACAGATTAATCTGCTGGCTGAGTCTTGTCAGTGCAGTCGCTTGCTGGCTCATCTAATGATAAACAGAGGTATAAAAACACCGGATCAAGTCGAAAAATATTTTAAAGCTTCAACTAATGATCTTTACAATGCTGAGGAATATCCGGGAGTTGTCAAAGCTACCGATTTGATTGCGGCTTCACTCAGTAAGGGAGAGAAAATTTTTGTTTGCGGAGATTACGATGTTGACGGTATAACCGCTTCCGCCATTTTGCTGTTGGGACTGCGCCGTCTTCAAGCTCAGATCGAGTGTCATCTTCCGCATCGTTTCTCTGAAGGTTTCGGCCTTTCACAAGAGGGAGTGGAAGCGGCTCTTAGCTACGGGGCCAATCTGCTCATTACGGTCGACTGCGGATCTTCTAGCGCTGATAGTGTAGCTTACGCTAAAAGTCGCGGCCTCAAAGTCATAGTTACCGATCATCACCAGATTGAGGGAAAGGCGGCTTGTCCCGATGTTTTTGTCAACGCTAATTTAGAAGGACATAAGTACCCTTTTTCTAAGCTTTGCGGCGCCGGAGTTGCCTGGAAATTGCTTTGTGCCGTGTTCAAACGCTTTTCTTTACCTGAGCCCTTCGATTTACTCGATATGGTTGCCATGGCTACTTTGTGCGATATGGTGCCTTTAATAGATGAAAATCGCACCCTGGCCATGTTGGGGCTGCCTATGTTCGCTTCTTTAGAGCGTTCTTGTTTTAAAATTTTAACAGAAGGGTGTAAAGTCGCTCCTGATTCGATTAACGCTCAGTCTATTCTATTTTCTATAGGCCCTAAAATTAATGCTTGTGGACGTATGGACAGACCGGATTGCGCTCTTGAGCTTTTGTTAGCTCAAAGTCCTGAAGTTTGTCGCCTGAAGGTCGGCCGCCTGATCGAATTGAGTGAGGAACGTCATCGTGTTGAATCAGCCACTTTCCGTGAAATAGAAGAGCAGCTTAGTGTCCGCCAGGAAAGTAAGCAATCCTGTATTTTTGTGTACGGACACTGGCATAAAGGTGTATTGGGTATCTGCGCTCAGCGTGTCATGGATATATACAGAATCCCTGTATTTGTGGCTACAGATGATGATGGACAGTTAATGGGAAGTGCCCGAGCTCCTGAAGGAGTGAATTTACTAGATATTTTTGCTTTATGTTGCGAACATTTAGAAAAATATGGAGGTCATGCTAACGCCGGCGGCTTTACTCTCAAAAAAGGTGCTGAAGAAGCTTTTAGAAAGTCACTAAATGAGGCTTGTATAAAGTTGGAGATTACTCCTCCCAAAAAAATAGCTGATGCTTATGTGCCGATTCATAAACTGAGTATCGATCTTGTACGCGAATTGGAGCGTCTAGAACCTACGGGCAAGGAGAACGAAAAACCAACTTTTTTAGCTTCTGGCGTTAGAGTTGTCAGCCGCTTGAGGCCGATGGGCAAGTTCGGGACTAGTGTATCATTTCAAATAGCCGACGATCATTTCCCCATCGGCAGGGCTCCTATTAAAGCTGTTGCTTTTAATAAAGTAAAAGATTTGGCTATTTTGGATATAAAAAACTGTACTATCAGTCTTTTGTATAATGTAGAAGTAAATATCTGGGCTGGCCGCAGTGAACTGCAGGTCACTATCAAAGATTTTATAGCTCCCGATCCGCGTTTAGCTGAAATTTTACCTCAACCCGATGAACAAAATCAGGTGTTTGCCCCTTATGAAGAGGCTGGACGAATAGTGAGTCTTTTAGATAGGAGCGCCTATTTGCAGAGTATTTTTGCTCAGACTGATTTGCCCAAGCGGTTAATAGATGGTCGTAATATTCTAGATAAGCCATTTTATCTGCAGTGTATTATTAACAATTTGGGTGAAACTGAAGGCGAAAAACGTATTTTAATTGTGGGAGAGTCCGCTGAGCAGAACCATCAGTTTAGCTTAGGTATAAATAATGAATCTTGTCGGTTTATTTTATCTATGGATACTTATATAGGGGAAGGTGGAACGAGTCTCTTAGCTAAAAACGAGGTTTATAATCAAGTTGTGTTATTGGCCCCGCCTTTACAGTTAGAATTCTTCCAGCTGTCCTGTATAAAAGGTGCTGACAAAATTCATGTGCTCTTTAGTCATGAACAAATACTAAATATGCGCCGCCGTTTAAGTTCTTATGCTCTCAACTATGAAAATGTGGCTGATACTTATCGTTGGCTTATCCGCTTTACTGAACAGGGACGTAAAGAACAGGCTGTAAGTATAAAGCAGCTTAAAGCTGTGGCTAAAGAATTGAATATGGAAACGATTAAGCTGCAGCGCTCTCTAAAGGTGTTGGAGCAGTTAGGTTTGCTATATGTTTCTGAAGTTGAAAGAGGAAACAGTGTTTGGCGTTTTCGTAAACCTAAAGACGGCAGTAAATTAGATCTTAGTAGTTCTCCTCTTTACTGCAGTGCTTCAAAGCTTGTGCATGATTTTGAAGAAATCAGGCAAAGTTTTAACTCTTTTTGTTTAAAAGAAGACTTTTTATCCTACTAGAAGTTGTGCTCATTAATAAAGGGTGAGATTGTCGAAAGGAAAGTATAAGATGAAAAAAAGTCAAGCTATTAGCCTCGTTATTTTTGCAGTTCTTTTTGTAGTCTGTTTTTGCAGCGATATAGTCGGCGCTCATCCTGGGGGGCCGGGAGAGCATCATCCTAAAAGAGAACCCAGATGTGAGGTAAAAGTCTGTAATGATTCTGATTTTCCTATTTATGTTATGATTGACGGACGCAATGAAGGCTCAGTTTGGAAACACAGTTCTGAAACTTTTAAGATTCACAAATGGGGCTCTATGAAAGTAGAAGCTGAAGCTAAAGGGGAAACGGCTAGCGATTGGATAAATTTAAATCCAGGTAACGAAAAAGCGGAAGTTACTTTTAATAATGACGATTTTCCCTCTTTAGATCCTAAAGCTGACAATTAACAATATAGTATAAAATTAAAAGGCGGCCGTCTTTACTCTGCGAGCAGCAGAGACGGCCGCCTTTTTGTCAGATTTTATGGAAAATAATTAAAGGGGAATATTGCCGTGCTTTTTCGTTGGGGGGGCAATATTCTTAGTGCTCAGAGCTACAAGAGCACTGCGCAGCTTGAAACGCGATTCCTTAGGATGAATAACCTCAGTTATGAAGCCTTTAGAAGCTGCTTCATAGGGGTTAAGGAAGCGTTCCTCATATTCAGCGACGCACTTGGCCTTTTCTGCTGCCGGATCAGCGGCGGCTTTTATGCGCTTTTTAAAAGCAATGTTGACAGCACCTTCTGCTCCCATTACGGCAATTTCTGCAATTGGCCAGGCGTAGACGTAATCTGCTCCCATATTCTTGGAGTTCATGGCGATATAAGCGCCGCCGTAGGCCTTGCGCATTATAAGAGTAATTTTAGGTACGGTCGCTTCTGAATAAGCAAACAGCATTTTCGCACCATGACGGATAATACCGCTATGCTCTTGCTGAGTTCCAGGCAAGAAAGCTGGCACATCGACCAAAGTAACTAGCGGAATATTAAAACAGTCACAGAAGCGGATAAAGCGAGCGGCTTTATCGGAAGCATGATAATCGAGAGAACCGGCCATGCAGTTGGCTTGATTAGCGACAATACCAACAACATCGCCTCCTAACCGGCCAAAACCAACTACTATATTGGCTGCAAATTCTTTTTGCACTTCCATAAAACTGCCGGGATCGAAAATGACGTCGATGACCTCTTTGACATCGTAAGATTTTTTACTATTGTCAGGAACAATACTAGTAAGAGTGTGACACTTGTCAGCAGCTTCAATCTCTTTATTATGCTTAAAAAGGTTGGATATAGTGCTCAAAAAAGAGGACTGTTTGGGAGCTGTGCTGGGTAGCGACGAAATATATGATTGGGGCAGATAACTCAGCAGCTGACGCACGCCCATCAAACATTCGTACTCAGAATCGTAGGTGAAATGGGAAACTCCGCTCTTGCGAGCATGAATATCGGCTCCGCCCAGTTGTTCGACAGAAACTTCTTCTCCTATTACTGTTTTGACTACGTTAGGCCCAGTAATGAACATTTTGGAGACGCCGCGGACCATAAAAATAAAGTCGCATATAGCGGGAGCGTAGCAAGCACCGCCGGAGCAGGGCCCCAGAATAAGGGCTATTTGCGGGATTACGCCTGAAGCTAAAGTATGGCGCTGGAACATGCCGGCATAGCCGCTCAAAGAGCAGATGCCTTCTTCTATACGAGCGCCGCCGCTGTCATTAATGCAGATAATGGGGGCTTTGGCTTCCATAGCCATATCCTGCAGACGGCAAATCTTCATGGAGTGATATTCACCTAAGGTACCGCCAATAACTGTAAAATCTTCGCTGTATACGAATACTAAGCGACCGCCTATTTCGCCGTATCCAGTAATTACGCCGTCTCCTAAGGCTCTTTTCTTATCTAAGTCGAAATCATCTATGCGTGATTCAATAAAGTTGTCCGTTTCCACAAAAGTTCCGGGATCGAGCAGCTTCTCTAAACGCTCTCTGGCTGTGAGTTTTCCGGACTGATGCTGCTTATCGATGCGATCTTGTCCCCCTCCGAGTAAAGCCTTAGCCCTTTTGGCCTCCAGTTTCTGTATGGCTTCATTCCAATTCATTAAAAAAATGTACCTCTTTATCGATAAAATTTTATCATAAATCGAGGGGTGCTTTTTTTTATGATTAAATAAAATCCTCTTTTTGGCGGTTTGTCAGGCTGATAGATAAGTTGAACATAACTTTATAGAGGCAGTGAAAACATTACATTATTTTCTGATCCAAACAACTCATATTTATCTGTGTCTCTTACATTTTCTAAAAGAAACGAGAAACTGCAGTGTTTTGTCCAATTTGCGCACTAGCAGAAATATCTAGACGAAAATTATCGGGAAGTTCTTCTTCAACTGACCAAATAAGTTTGCATTCCTCTTGAGGAGGAATAGATTTATTCAATATCGCTTCTCCTTCAGGAATATTGGCGGTAGTTCTGTAATTGTGCAGTTTATCTGACCATACCCACCATTTAACAGAGAGAGGGCCTCCGCAGTAAAAAGGCTTGTGGCCTATGTTTTTTAGAACGAGAAAACCTCCGTATTTAGAAGAGGATATCACTTCTTTTACGCGCAAATTTTCGTCAATATTTTCAGAAACTAAATAATCGACTCTTTGACTTTCCAACAGATTCTGCCAACAGCGGCCGTCTGTACTATAAGACCAAGTAAGTTGATAGCGACCTTCTTCGAGGGGAGGACAGAGTACTCCGCTGATATTTTGACCTTGAGCCCAGAAAGATACGGGCAACTGTGCTTGCTGTCTGCGGGAGGTATCCGGATGAATAGATTTAAAGGAAGCCCTGAGCCAGCCGTTAATTGGCTCAGATAGTTTTATTTTGATGGGATAAGCTTGTCCATACATCCAACTGTTGGCGGGAGGTATGCCTTCTGTTCGAATTTTAGGACTAGACAATGTAGTTAGGCCAGCTTGATCTTGAGGATAGGGTATATCGTTAATAATTTTATACAATAAACATTGCTTGGAACGGCCGAACGTTTTGATTAAAGTTATTTCTGGCTTGGCGCTGCGCAGTCTATCAGAAAAATTAGGGGGAAATTTTTGCATTTCGCTGAGCGTCAGGGGAGTTTCTGTTACTAGCCAATCAGCTCCTAGCCCAGCAATAAGCGATATATCGCGCTCTTTTTGAAAAGCTACGGTACTGCTGTTGGGCAGATATGGACAAGTGCCTAAAGGCTGCCAGCGTGGTGGCAGCGCATGTTCGCAGGGGAGCGTTCCGGATAAGCCGCTGAAGGCTGCACATTTTAAAAATTGTTGATAAGTGTGCTTATGTTCTCTCCATACAGTATTTTTGGTGCCAGGATGTTGCCAAAGCCAGTCAGCTAATTCCAGATCGCGCTGATTCAACTGTAATTCTGGTCGGCTTAGCAACCAACGTTCTGATGAAGGGTACCAGGGGAGAAGTACTCGGATGGCTGTTTGCGAATTTTTTTGAGCTTCAATGATAATGTTATTAATTAGGCGCTGAGCGCCTAATATGTTGGCCGTAACAAATAATAAGAAAGTGCATACTGCTGCTCGGCGGGCCCACTGACCTTTAATTTTTGCTATGTGATCCAGTATATCTGCTGCTGCCAAAGACATGAGGCCGGTAAAACCAACTCCAGCTGCAAACTCCCAGCGAAAGTATTCCGCTTCTTGAATGGGACCGAAATCTACCAAAGCTGGGGTAAAATAGGCAGATATTCCCAACAGTCCGAACATATAGCCGCAAATACTGCGCCTGTATATAGCCCACAAAAGAGTAAAGGGAGCCAGCCAAGTGGGCAGCCAATGGAGTACCAGCATTTTAAAACTGAATATAGAGCTGTAGCCGCCGTCGTCTAAAATGGGGCGATAGTGGCGGAACATAGCTGTGTTTAAGGCACCGGAAAAGCGTTGGTAAGGATCTGCTCCCAAACGGATCGCCAGAAAATGATGCTTAGGAAAGGATATAGAACTGGAGTTAGTTTCTGCGGAGCTGTGAGCTTCATTGATTGAAGTTACTGTCATTTGGGAATAGACGCTCTGCCTGGCCAGTTGTCCCAGCATGCCTCCGTGAGCTGCACTTATAATTAAACTGCCTAAGACGCTCATAATTGCGATACTTAACAATGTCTTTGTCACAGAAGTGCGCCTACGACAGACGATTAATGAGCCGGCTATGAAGCAAGTTAGCACTAAAATTAAGTAGGTTTCGCAGATTAAACCGTAAGTGCCAGCAATAATTACGGTGAGAATAATTTTAGGCCAATGCAGGGGCCAATGTTCTCTAGCCTTATATATGATATCTACAAATAAACCTAAAAGCAGCCCTAAAATTGTAAACGCCAATAAGTCTCCATTGTCAAATGCATCCATTAAACCGGCTTTCCCACCGACGTTTACTCCAAAAAAAAGAAAAAAAACTCCCCAAACCCCAGCTCGGGAACTGTTGGATATTTTTCTAATAACTAGAGCCCAGAGAAAAATGCTGCTGAGCATGAGAAAGAAATCACTGATCCAGGCCGCTCTGATAGTATCTCCGCCAGCGGCACTGGCTAGAATGGCAGTCAGAATTTGGTTAGAGAAGTGGCCATTTAAATTAATCCAGGGAAAAAACGGGTGACAAACTGGCAGACCGTTTTTGATCAGAGCTCGGGATATGGGAAAAGAAGACCAAAAATCGGGAGGCAGTTGCATGAGCTGAACAGCATGCATATAGAAAAGGCTGACCGTAATGGTAATAAAAAACAGCAATTTCTGCATTTTAGTAAAAGGTGGCGGTTGTATCTCCTGAACTGGAGGAATTTTGACCACCAAACCAATACCGGCAAAAATAAGCGTGCAAATAATTAAGCACCATTTCACCGGTAGCCACACAATTGCTACGGTGCTAAAGCCTATAACTCCGACTAAACCTATGGGAAGAGCCATAGCTTTTGCTAAGTTCAGGTCGTATATCTCCAGCCAAGCTGCTGCTATTTTGTATCCGCCCCAAGCTAATACCAAGAGGACAGCAATAAGCAATATATCCAACATATCCTATTTTTTTTGTCCTTCTTTGCAAATGTTAGAAAATATACAATTATTTCGACTATTAGCAGCAGAAGCTGAAATATGTGGGTATTTATTTTATGGCAGTTATTGAATTAATCGAGTTTGTGTACGATATGCTCAATAATTTCACACAAAATGTGGCCTATAGCAATATGGCTCTCCTGAATGCGGCAAGTACGTTGAGAGGATACTACTATAGATACGTCACATAAATCTTTCAATTTCCCTCCTTCTCTGCCCGTGAGTCCAATGACTTGCCCTCCTTTTTGATGTGCTGATTCTGCTGCCAGGTTGATGCTGGTAGAGTTTCCGGAAGTTGATATAGCAATAAGTATATCTCCGGAACGCATGAGAGCTTTAACCTGTCGAGCAAAGACCGTCTCGTAGCCGAAATCGTTAGCTAACGCCGTGAGGCAGGAAGTATCAGTAGTGAGGGCTACGGCCGGCAAGCAGTTATCGTGTTCGAAGCGACCTACTAATTCTGCGGCAATATGCTGTGCATCTGCCGCACTACCTCCGTTTCCAGCCAAAAATATGGTATGCCCTTGGCTGAGACAGTCGGCCATCATTTGTCCAGCTAAGCTGATATTGTCAGTATCTAGCATTAATTTAGCTTTTGTATCTATAGATTCTTGTAAAGAAGCTTTGATGAGATTACTCCAATTATTCATAAATGTAGGCAACTTTCTTTAATATTGACTATTAACAAATTTATTCGGTAAAAACAGCATTGTTTTAGTAGGTGGATAAGTAATTTAGCCCTAAGCTGTGCGTAGAGCTTTTCCGTTTGCTCAGTTAAAATCCTGGTGGCTGGAAACAAGATGCTAGCTTCAGCCGTTTGTGGACTCTTCTCTTAATATATAACTTAGGCTATTTTTTAACTAGACTTTAGGTCATAGTGGTGGGATACACATGATATAGTTATTTATTGAAGTAGAGGTAAAGAAATGACCATCGAAGCAATTGGGGCTGCCAATGAAAAAAAAGATTCTCCAGCTCAGCAAATAATGGAGTTTATGCGTCAGCGCTATCAAGCTGAAGCGCTCAGTCAGCAAAATCCTCAGGCTGCTCAAGTTGTTGGACTGCAAGCTTCTCAAGTCTCCAATCCAGTTGGAGTAGTTGCCGATTCTGTAACTCTTTCCGATGAATCCATAGCCGCTTCGGGCAATTTGTTGGGCGGTATTACACCAGAAATCGCTGGAGCTACAGGCTTAGCTTCATCCCAATTTGTGGGAGGAGTTAATCAAAGTGAAGAGGGCATGTCTATGAATTCTCATTTTACTCCTTCAATGCCCGCTCCCGATGAAAATGCTCCTGCTCCTAGCAGTGGCGTGCCTAGTTTAATCAATCGATTAGCGGCCCTTTTCGAATAAACTTGTTGAGGCCGAGCTTAAACTTTTTCTGAAAAATAGGGTAATAGGGTTGTAGACTATTAATCGGCTTCAGCAAAAAATGGAGCTATTAGAAGCTCTGTTCTTTGCTGAAACCATCAAGTAAAGAATAAACCATTAAAGGTTATCCCAGACTATTTTGCTTATATGGCCGATAGCTTGGGCTGCTTCGTCGTTTCGTCCAGATCCTACATTTTTGATAAACACAGTAATGGCCACCGGATTGCCTCTTTTGCTAATAATAAGGCCGCTGTCGTTAACTACTCCGCTAATTGTGCCAGTTTTATGATAAGTTTTGCTTCCTTTGGGCAAGTAGCGGGGAATGCGTGAATTATACTTTTGTTTAGCCAAAATGGATAAAGCGTAATCTGTCCAATCGGGAGAAAGAATTTCTTGGCGCCATAGTTTGGTCAGCAACTGGGAAAAGTCGTCAGGAGAACTCTGGTTATCTACAGTTTCGGCTACAACCCTCTGCTGACTGAAACTGTATTTAGAGCCAGACTGATCTTCCATAGCTTGGAATTGGCTTCTACTAAGATCTTTATTAGCTTCCTCTACTTCTTTTGCCAAATTCCGACGCTGCTGTATAGTTAATCCCTGCCAAATATGTGCGATCCGTTCTGGGTTGTCATCGGGAAGAATGCTGCCTTCGCCTAAGCAGATTAGCCAAGCTTGACGGTTACTCATAAAAATAGAATTATCATACAATCTTAGATCGCTCATCAGTCTGTCTAAACTGTCTACCCCTATTAAATGGATTAACATATCGGTAGCAGTATTGTCGGAGATGTATATCATAAGAGTTAGAACTTTATCAAGAGTTATTTTACTGTTAACCGGAGCGTTTATAAGCTCTCCGCTGCCAATGCAATAGTCTTCCTTTTTTATAGTCAGCTGTTTGTCAATATTGAAAGGTAGAGTATCGTTCTGTAACTGTCGGCAAGTTTCAATAAGAACTGGTATTTTAAAAACGCTGGCCAAAGGGAACTGCTTGTTCCCTTGATGAGAAAGCTTAGCAGAAGTTGGAATGTGGATAACGGAATAGCCTATATCCAACTCGGGATACGCTTTTACCTGAGATTGCAGCAGTTCTTGAACTTTTTTCACCCGCTCAGAAGTTACAGGTTGCAGTTTTTGTTCCGAATACGGAGATGCTAATTCCGACTGAGCAATAGTGGTGTCTCCATCGGGCGCTGCCGGCTGTTCAGCAAGGGCCTGGATACTTCCAAACAGCATTATTAATGCTAAACTAGCAATTAGAGCATAAAAAGTACACTTGTTCATAACATTTGAAATAAGATCTCCTTACAGCGCCTTCTGTTTATGAGTTTTAACTGAATCCCTGCTCTATCGATTATGATTAACAATAGCGTTCTCTTTATCTTAATAGCGCCAAAGTACATAAACTAAGTATATGTTTTGAATTACAAGTATGAATTGCTAGGATAATCCCTTGTCAAAAAGTTTTGTTTGTTGTATTCTATCAGACGGCATATAGTGCCTTTGTTAGTCTTTGTTAAGGTTCCGGCACTCCTTAGCCAGCGATAGTGTTCCCTCTTCTGAAAGGGAGCGCCGGTGGTGCGCCTTGGTAAAAAGAGAATATTTTTTTCATTTGCCTGCAGCATAAAATAATATACGGGCTGGGGTTGTTCCCCGCGATCGGTGCTTCGCTCTGAGCTCCTCTCCCAGTCTTGGATCTCAGATTTAGCTTTGTATCGGGATTTGACAGCTCGTTTGGTTCTGTGATAGACTCTCCTCTCACTTAACCTGGATGTGCGGGTGGCCCGTCCTTCTACGAGGTATCGGGTTAAAATTTAGGAGGTTACTTCAGTGTACGCCGTGGTAGAAACAGGGGGCAAACAGTACCGTGTTGCTCCTGGACAGAATGTTCGTGTAGATCGCTTAGAGGGCGAGCTCGGTTCTGATGTCTCTTTAGATCGCGTCCTTGCTATTGTGGACGATAATCATAATTTAATTGCTGGTAATCCCACTGTTGCCGGTGCTGTTGTGTCCGCTCGTATTGTTGAGCAGCACAGGGAGCGCAAAGTGTTGGTCTTTAAGTATGCTAAACGCAAACGCCGCCGTGTAAAGACCGGTTCCCGCCGCTATTACACCACTTTGCACATTGGTGAGATTAGGAACTAGCCTCTTTTGATCCGGGTTAGTCTGCAGTCTGACACTCGCGGTCAGATAAAGGTTTTCGTCTGTATCGGCCATGCCGGTCTTGTTGTAGAAAGTGGTGGCGAGGATCTTTTGTGCGCGGGTGTCTCTGCCTTGTGTGGTGCCCTAGCCATTGGCCTTGAGCGAGTGGTTAGGGCTTCTGTTTTTATTAGGGAAGGAAGAGGCCTTTTCTACATTAGGTTGGAAGAGGTTAATCCTGAATTAATTGACAAAGCTCAGGTTCTATTCAACTCTACTGCAGAAGCGCTGAGAGAGTTATCTTGCTATAACGAGGGATTTTTAACTGTACAAAATTTTACGGAATCAGATCCGTTTCCAACGGTGGAAGATTGCGAAGCAGAAGTTGAAGCTGAAAACGAGGCGGAGAATAGTTCAGACTTCGATGAATGTAGTATAGAACTGGGAACAGAAGCTGAACTTAGGACACTAAATGAGGCGGTAGAGTAGTACCTTTTCAGTTTGCAAGTCTGTTTCGTGGGCGGTTTCCCTAGGCTTTAGGCAGGTTAAAAAACTCAGTTAAAGGATTTTTTTGGGCTGTCAGTGAAAAAACTGGCCGGGGAGCTGGCTGTTTTATCAAGCCTCACGTACAACAAGGAGGATAGACATGACTGAATTCATAGAAAGAATGAGTTTAGACGATCTCGATTTCGGAGACGGACGCTGCTCGTCTGAAGATACGCCTTTTACTCCTGCAAAGCTTATAGGTGTTGCTTGTTTAGGGGCAGCTGTGGCTTTGTCAGGTTACTACATATACTCTTCATTGGGTAGTGAAGACAAAGCTCGTCTGCGCGACGGGGTGCTTAATTTTGTATCTGAAAGGGTCAAGCCCGTACTGCCTCCCAGTTAACCGATTAGCTGAGAAGAGCGCCTGTTGACATTCGTTAGCTTACAGCTGCTTTCTATGTGTGTTTTTGTGGAAAGACCTAAGGGAGGAGACAGACGCTGCCCGCATAATAATTAATGCTGTCAGAGTTAGCCCAAGAATTTGGCTGCGTTTTGATGCGGTCAGGTTCTTGTTCTTTTTCAGCCCCGTAATTAGGCTTGGCTGCCGACTTAATTATAAGGCTTCTTTATACGGCTGACCCGGAAGGAAAGGCATCTGCTTTTGACAAGACTAAACCTGTTTATTATCGCTATTCTAGTAGTTGCAGCTGATCTTGCCACCAAATATTTAGTATATACCCGTATGGCTCTTCATGAGACCATAAAGCTGCCGGTTGGTTTTTTACAGCTTACTTATGTGCAGAATTTCGGCGGTGCTTTTGGTATATTTCCTCATCAAAGAATTTTTTTCATATGCGCAGCTCTGGCCTCTATATTTTGCGTGCTCTATTTTTTTAATGAAATTAGGGAAATGGGGAGAATTTGCTTTACTGCAGCTGCACTATTGTTGGGTGGCTCTATAGGCAACCTTATCGATCGCATACGGTTCGGCTATGTGGTAGATTTTTTAGATCTGCGTTGGTGGCCAGTTTTTAATATAGCTGATATCGCCCTTACGGTGGGAGTGGCTCTGCTTTTTATTGATTTAATTGTTTGTCTTCACTTGTTTAAAAATGATGTAAGTGATTCTAGTTCGCTTAGTAATAGCCAGGTCGAGGTAATAGAGCAGAGCCGTGAGCAGCAGGCTATCAAAAATGTAGATAATAGTACGGCTAATAATTCAGTTGTATCTGACAGTTCCTGTGCAAAAATAGGGGAAGATACTTCCTCTAACAGTGCATCTGCCTAATTGCGGCGTTATTATTAATTTTGTATTATGTTCTGACCTGTGGAGGTCCTAACATGCATTCTATTCTTTTCCAAATAGGCAGCTTCCCTATCTATACGTACGGCTTAATTTTGGCTATAGCTATTTCCAGTGGCCTGATTTTTGCTGGTTACTTAGCTCGCAAGCGGGGAATCGATCCGTTTGATATGATCGATATAGGTTTATTGTCTGTAATTGTAGGATTGCTGGGAGCTAGGTTAGGTTACGTTATTCAGCATCCTGAAACATTTGCTCATAATCTTTTTAGTGTATTAAACTTTAGGTTGGGCGGCATTACTATTATTGGTGGTATTATCTTCGGTTATTTAGCTTTGGCGTTTTTTTGCCGCCGCTACAAGCTTTCTCCTTGGCTGTGCATAGATCTTTATACCGCTCCGCTGCTGTGGGGGATGGCTGTGGGCCGTTTAGGATGCATCGCTCAGGGGTGCTGTCCCGGCAAAGTTTGCGATCCCACAGTTTTAGGAGCTATGTATTATCCTTTAGGTAGTCCGTTAGGAACAGCACCGCGTTACCCTTCGCAAGTTTACGAATTGCTGCTCGATTTAATTTTAATGGCCTTTTGTTTGTGGTTTTTCTGCCGTAAAAATAAGTTTCAAGGACAAACATTTTGGTTGGGAGTGAGTGGTTACTCGCTTATCCGCTTTTTTGTAGAATTTTTTCGAGATAGCAAAATGTGTGGATATTTTTCCTTAGCTCAGTGGGTTTGCCTAGCTATGTTTGTTATAGCTGCTCTGGGAGCTTTCGGCGTTTTTGGCAAAGAGGAATTAGTCAGCTATAAACTGTCAGAAAATGAGTCTGATGAGAGGCAGAAAAAACAAAATTCGGTACAGCCTCTGTCTGTGTCAGAAGAAAAATAATAATTAGGGGACTCAAAAATAAACCGCTCTCTGTACAGAAAGCGGTTTATTTATAGAGAACATGCTATTTAGCGTCTCCGGTGCGATTTGAACGCACGGCCCCTCGCTTAGGAGGCGAGTGCTCTATCCCCTGAGCTACGGAGACAAATTACCGCGAACATTTTATTATCGGCAGCGTATAAAGTCAAGAGAAAGAACTTCATCCTAAGGAATAGATTTTATTTAGATCGTAATATTATTCCTTAATGAGGACAGTTCTCTGTAGGATAACTGCTTTTTTTCGTTCTTAATTGGCGTATAGTGGGTGAGGTTTCTGGTGTTGAGCAATAAGTTTGGCGTACTCTCTTTAAAAAAAATTGAGTGGTCCAGCTGTCTAGTTCTGCTGCTGATTTTGGTTTTTGCTGGATTCTTGCGCGGATGGAGGCTGGGAATTCCAGATTCCCAGTATTTTGATGAATGTTACTATGTGCCAGGAGCTATGAGCTATATATATGGTACTGTCGATGAAAATTCGGTACACCCTCCTTTAGGCAAGTTGCAGATTGCCAATTTTATCCTTTTAGGCAGATTTATAAATAGCTGCGTGCCTGTGTTCAGCGAGCAGATGCTCAGTCGGCTAGCTTCTTGGGCCTATGGGGAAGGTACAGTTTTATTGGCCTTTATGCTTAGTTTCCGTTTAAGTAGAGGCAATGTTTCTTTAGCTTCTTTGGCTGCTTTTTTTGTAGCTGTCGATTTTATGAGCATTGTGATGTCGCGCATATGCATGCTCGATATGGTACTGGCCTTCTGGATGATGCTAGGAGTTTATTGTTGCTGGATGCATATTGAGGCTCAGGTTGTGAAGTCTCCCAGGGCTTTTAGCTGGGCCGTTCTTTGCGCAATGGCGTTTGGTGTGGCTTCTGCCTGCAAATGGAATGGTATTTTTGGCGCTTTTACTTCGCTAGTACTGATGGTACTGTTGCCTGAGCTTATCTCAGTTAAAGATTTGCAGAGGGGAATGACTGAGGGGTATAGTCTAAAGACAGTCTTTTTTAAAAGCTTTGCCTCTTTAAAAAGCGTAAAAAAGCGCATACTCAAACGAACGATTATGTTAGCAGCCGTTTTCGTGGTAATTATGGCGTCTATATATACTGTTTCTTATACTCCGCAATTTATCAGAGAGGGTTTTAAACAAAAAACCTTCAGTAATATTGTAGACAATCATATGCGCATGATTAAATTTCGCTACGATGCTGAGCAGTTCACTCACCACTACTGTTCCCAATTTTGGGCCTGGCCTACTGTGATCCGTCCTGTGTGGTTCAAATTTGATGCTAGTCAAAAAATTGCCCTGGGTATTGTTTGCTTCGGTTCTATTCTGTTTTGGTGGCCTGGATTTACTTTTGTGTTGGAATTTTTCTATCTAAGTTTTAAAGATCAAAAGTGGATTTGGCTTTTTATTAGCTCTAGTTGGATCTTCCCTTGGTTGTTTTGGGCTGTGTCTACTACCGGAGGTTTTATCTATTATATGTTACCCGGTATTCCCTTGCTGAGTATAGTAATGGCGTGGGTCCTTTATGATTGGTATATAGAAGGTTACAAAGCTGCTGTGGCTATTTATCTGGCTGCTTTAGGATGTTCTTTGGCCTGTTACTATCCTTTTTTAACTTATTTGCCTATGAAGCGATCGCTTTTTGCAACGTTATTTCCGGTAATTTTCACTCAGTGGCGGTAATTATGGATGATATTTGGAATGAATTGAGAGAAGAAACTGAGCTAGAGGCTGACGTAACTGTACATAATTGCTTTATTGAGACGCGATATCGAGGAGCGCGCTTAGACAGTGCTTTGGCTGAGCTGCTTAATATCTCTCGAGCTCAAGTGCAGAAGTTTATAAAACAGGGGCGCGTTAGCTGCAATGGACAAGTAGAAATGTCCCCTTCCTTTAAGCTTAAGGGTGGGGAAAGACTCACCGTTTACGAGCCTCCGTTGCAGCCAGCTTTACCTAAGCCCGATCCTACTGTTCCATTAAATATTATCTATGAAGACAAAGCTATTTTAGTACTTAACAAAGATAGGGGACAGGTAGTTCATCCGGGAGCAGGCATAAGCGGAGGCACTTTGGTAAACGGACTTTTAGCCCACTGTCGTGATCTTTCCGGTATAGGAGGGATAGAACGTCCTGGTATAGTGCACCGCCTTGATAAGGATACCTCTGGCCTTTTGGTCATTTCTAAGAGTGATGCCGCTCACTTAAGCTTGTGTGAACAGTTTGCTTCCCGACAAGTAGTCAAATATTATGAGGCTATTGTTCACGGAGTCCCTAGTCCTAGAGCTGGTTTGATAGAGCAACCTATCGGGCGTCATCCAATTTCTCGCCAATGTATGGCCGTGCGGGCTGGCGGGCGTCCCTCTAAAACGGAGTACCGCACGTGTGAGGTTTTTGCCGATAAATATGCTCATTTGTCTATTCACTTATTTACCGGTCGCACTCACCAAATTCGTGTGCATTTGAGTTGGCTCGGATGCCCTTTAGTTGGCGACCTTCTGTATAAGCCTAAGGCCAATCCTTGGCAGCTGCAGGGACAAGCCCTTCATTGCTATTATTTAAGCTTTGTCCATCCTATAACTGGGGAAAAAATGGCTTTTCGGGCCGACGCTCCGCCGGTTATGCAGAATATTCTGCAAGAATTGCGCGGCCGTTACGCCAACTATCTGACTGAGTTTCATCCCTTTTGAACTATAAATAAAAAAACAAACTCTTCCCTACAAAAGATGAGTCTGTTTTCCATCGCCTCTTTTTATAAACTTGAGGCCTTTTTACTCGGCTGGAGCTGCAGGCTGAGCTTGATTATAGCGAATATCAGCTCTTCCTTCTTTCTGGCTGTAGTTAGTTATAATTGTATATTCGTTCAAGCCAGGTTTTATAGAGAACGGAATATTGATACGCACTTCATTATTAATTTTTTGAGGGTTCACTTTAAACACTTCGCCGTTTACGTTCACTACCAAAGTCTCGGATAGAGGTGTTCCCTCCACTCCAACTAGAAGCTTAGGATCGCCCCACATAGCACTAGCGGTGCCGTTGTACTTACCGGGGATCATGCGCAAATTAATCATTTTGGCTCCCTTTATGTCAGCTTTCAAAATGTCAGGCTGATCGCCTGAGCGCATAGGGCCTACTTTGGTAATAAGCACGTTGTCTGCCCATAATTCGAAGGTGCAGATCCGATTGTCTGGAGCATTTGAACTAAAGCCAACCCACGATTCGAACATATCGTATTTGCCATTAACTTCAAACTGCATAATGGCAGCATCGGCGCCGCCTAAACCGGTAATGTAGCTTTCTACATCGGTGCTACCCATGGAGGCGTGTTCAATATTGCGCATACAGTTGGCAAAATATTTTTGTCTGAGTGTAAGCAGCGGAATAGCTGCAGGATCGGCCCAGGAGGGCAGGCTTGTAGTGCACAGTAAAATAGCTATAAGAGCGCAGAGAAGACTTCCATATAGTTTTTTATTCACAATTACTCCTTCATAATGCGGAACAGATGAGCTAGCGTACGTTTACTCGTAAAAGTCGGTTGTTGCTTTAATTCCTGAAAGCCTGCTGTTGTTTTCTAAAATAAACAGATTCTATAGAATCTGTAGCACCGGCGCAGAAAACCAGATCGTTAATTAAATTACTAAAGCAGCGCTTTTCCTTATTGCTAAGTTCTCGGTTCCGTCCGCTCGTATAGGGACAGAGGCTATAACCTTCGCGCCCGGTTTTGCGGAAACCACCTGAGACGCCATATAGTCTGTTGTCGGCATTGTCGTCTACTGAAGTTGCCGTCATGGCACTGCGCAAATTTATAGGCAGGCGTCCTCTAGTTTTATAAAAACCAAATCTGGCTAAAGTAAGGTAACTATTTTCGCTTATTTGTTCAGCTAGCGCCAGGGTGATGGCGAAGCTTCTGCCTGCTTGTTTGATTAGTCCTAAGCCCAAGTAAACTTTTGCTTTAAGGTAATTCTGCTGCATGAGAGAACGCCGCCTCTCGAGTTCTACTCTGATTAAATAGGATGCTTTCAAACAGCGCAAAGCTGCTTCAAAATATTCGTCTCGCTTCAGTAGCCAACCCAAGCGGTGAGTTATTTCCGCTTGTTTTTTATAATCTTTGAGACTATGATAAGCTCCCAGGGCCTTAGAGTAAAGCTCCTGAGTCTCTCTGGAATTAGCTAAATATTCGCTGTTGTTGGCCAGTTGCAATAGAGTTTTGGCCATAATTTCTTTATCTGATATGGTGTCAAAATCTGTCAGCAGAGAGAAACAGAGGCGGTTAGAGTCCAAGCAATGTCCTTGGTCGTACAGCAACGAGGCCTCATTGAATATAGCTGCTCTAATGTTGTGCTGATCATGTTGCGACTGGAATGTCTTGCGGGCTTTTTTAGTAAAACGCAAAGCTTGATGATGTAGCCCAGCGTTGGCATAAGCTAAAGCGGCATCAAGGCAGAGAGCTCCTAACTCACTAGTCAGATCGGCTCTACAGACTGAATCGTCATTTGTCGCGGTGCTTCGACTGTTAGCTTTAATCTGATTTTCTAATTTTAAGCAATTTTTTTTAAGTTTGTCGGCACTTTGCAAGTACATACCTTGAGCTTCTAGCCACTTGCAGCGTCGGCGCAAAAATTTTTTCGCATACAGATCGTATTTATTACCGATAGGAGAAATACGTTTTAAAGCGTGGGCGAGCCGCTTTCCTAGATGCATAAGCAGGTCTGCCTCTTTAAAACAGCAGTCAGCAATGTGAATATCTACGTGGCAGAGCAGCTCCTCCAAGCAGTCAATTAGCTGGTCTGAATGGAGCTTTTTTATTTTACGTCTCAGCATATATGTATTTGTCAAATTAGCGGCTAAAACGCGCAGAATTTGTTCAATCATTTCTTTTGCTTCAGCCTCCCATTAGAAGACGGCAAGATTATATCATAAAGAAAAAGAGGAGGAAAACTTTTTATATATTAGAATTGTGAAGAGTTTTTTTGCACGTATTGGGGGCTATTTTTTAGAAAATTATACTAGGCCTGGCGCCTTTTAAATATTTAGATCTCAGCACAAGATCTTTATTATTTTTAAAAGTCGAGGCAAAATGTCGCAATGGTAAGAGGGATGATATCGTGAACCAGACAAAAGTTCTCATAAACCTGGTCCTTATCTTTTTGATTACGGCAGCAATTCTATACGGCTTCTTCGGTGTCTCAGAAGAAAATCGTTTGAAGCTTAAGTTAGGTCTCGATCTCAGAAGCGGTACGCATATTGCTTTGCAGCTTAAAGAGGTTGAAGATCCCGTTACTCATGAAGTTCAAAAAATCGATCAGGCAACCTTAAATCGCAGTATTCAAGTTTTTACTAAGCGCTTGAACGCGATTGGCACTTCTGAAATTTTGATCGCCCCGGCCGGCAAAGATCGTATTATCATTGAAATTCCTGAAATGACCGATCTGGAAAAAGCAAAAAATATGGTTAAAAAAGCTGGCCGCTTGGAATTTAAAGAAAAAGTTTTTGACCCTACTACTCAGTCCGCTCAGTATAGAACCGTTATGGACGGTCGTTATCTTACTAAAGCCAGCGTAGGGCGTTCTGGTGTGGGTGATGATGCTTGGTGTGTAGAATTCCAACTCAACAGAGAAGGCAGTCGTCTTTTCGGAGATATTACGAGCCGTATGAAGGGTAAACCGTTAGGTATTTTCTTCGATGGTGTTATGCACAGCGAGCCTGTAGTTCAAAATGCTATTACTGGAGGAAGCGGTCAGATTACCGGCAGCTTTACTCTAGAAGAAGCTAATGAACTTTGCAATATCCTCAATTCTGGTGCTTTGACCGTTGATGTACAAATTTTAGAGGCTTACACTGTCAGTCCTACTTTGGGCGAGCAGTCTTTAAAGAGCTCTTTGACGGCTGGTTTAATCGGTTTAGCTGCAGTTATGCTCTATATGATAGGTTACTATCGTTTACCCGGTTTAGTGGCTTCCGTAGCTCTAGTCATTTATGCAGTTTGGGTCGTCGGTTCCATGGTCATTCCAGGTTTGGAATTTGTGCTTACCTTGCCCGGTATTGCTGGTGTTGTTTTATCTATTGGTATGGCTGTAGACGCCAACGTTCTGCAGTTTGAGCGAATTAAAGAAGAACTGTGGAACGGACGCTCGGTCAGATCGTCCTTAGATGCGGGCTTTGAGCGCGCTTTCTCCTCAATTATTGACGGTCACGTTAGCACTTTCTTGGGAGCCCTGATTCTGTTCTGGTTCGGTGCTTCTAGTGTTAAGGGGTTTGGCGTTACGTTGATGATTGGTACCGCCTTGAGTTTAATTACTGCTATTTGGGTAACCCGTCAGTTACTCCATTTCGCTACTGATTTCCTCAAGATCGATTCTAACAGAAAATTGTATGGTGAATAAGGAGATAGAACAGTGGGTGCATTAAACGTAACTACATCAGATGTAATTTCCTTAGCCATATGGTGTGCAATTTTAGTTATCACGATCATTTGGGGACAGAGCTTCAGAAGGCATACCCGCAATATTATCGGCCATCGCAAATATTATTACATCACCAGTGTTGTAGTGCTGGTATTCTGTTTTGTCGGTATTTTCGGTAAAAAACTGAATTTTGGCCTAGACTTTACTGGCGGTACTATTCTCGAATTAGGCGCTCCCAAAATTGTGGAAATGGCGCCTGACAAAATTGCTGATATAGTAAAAGCCCAGCATCCTGGTTACGATGTCACCGTTCAAGTAGGCAATGGTTTAACTACATCCGGCGATGGAAAGAGCTATCAGAAAATTCTGGTGCGCGTGCGCAGTGATGCTAGTACTGAGGAGATGGGACTTTCCTCCGAGCAGGCGGTTGAAGTGCGTGCTGAGCTGGAAAAAGGTATCAATGTCGGCCCTCTGGAGAATATATCCGAAACTACTATCGGTCCTACTATCTCTTCTGAGCTGAAAAGCGGCGCTTTTAAGGCCCTTTTTATCGCCTGCCTTCTGCAGCTTATTTATATTACTTTCCGCTTCGGCAATCAGCTGCGTTTCGGTTTTTCTGCGGTAGTAGCCGTAATCCATGACGCTATAGTTATGGTCGGTTTTTATGCCTGGGCTGGTTTGCCAGTGGACTCCAGTTTTGTGGCTGCTTTGCTGACAATTACCAGTTATTCTCTCATGGATACGGTTGTGGTCTTCGACCGTATTCGCGAACATCAGCATAACGAAGTAAATTCCAGCTTTGAAGAGCTTACCAACCGTTCTGTTTGTGAAACGATGGTTCGTTCCATCAATACCTCTTTAACGACAATTGTAGTCTGCATCTGCCTCTATTTTATGGGTGGTGAGAGCTTGAAGGGGTTCGCTTATGCTCTGTTGGTCGGTGTTATCACAGGTGCTTACTCTTCTATTTTCCTGTCCGCTCCTCTGATTGTAGACTGCAACGATTATGCTAACAAGCGTGATTTACTGCGTCAGGATGAGCTTCGCAAGGAAGCAGAAGAAAAAGCTAAGAGTCAGAGTAATGTGAAAAGTTCCGGCCGCCGTCCTGTGGCCAGACCCCGTCCCGTTGCTCCTGCTCCTGCCGCTGAAAGTGAGGGCAGCGTTCCTGATACACCTGCTGGCCCAGTTACCTACGCTTCGGCTCGGCCGCGCCGCCGCGTCAAGGGTATGAGAAAAAAATAAACTTAAAACGAAACTCTCTGCAGACGTTTTAAGAGAATGCTGATAACTCTGCTTTTAAGTAGCATTTGTTGCTGGCTTGAAAGTAGAGTTATTTTTTGGGGAAATTATTTCCATATATTATATAGTTTATCTGCTGTTTCTTTCGAGAGGATTGCGAGTCTACATGATTCTGTGGCAGGAATAAGAACACAGATGCATAAATTAGGAAACCCCGCTAGGTGGGTGAGAAAGGCGGCTTGTGTGTCGGAGTCTATGTTAACTAATGAAGGGGTGGAAATTTTCACCTGGGAACACTGCCCCTATTGTCAGCGTGCTAAACATATCTTAGAAGGTGATCCTAACGAAGGGGCTCTTAACGAGGGGGAGTACATAGAATACAAAGAATACAAAATTGATGGTTCTGCGGAAAAGCGGGCTTATATGGCCCAGTGCTGCGAGGGGAATATGACGGTCCCTCAAATATTTGTTGATGGTAATTATATAGGCGGATGCTTCAATTTAGTAGCTTTGATTCTAAATAACGAGTTTAGGCAAGTTTTTGCTAAGTATATCAAAAATAGAAATTAAGGTTTAAGAGGTAAAACTCTTGAACCTTTTTTGTGCTGTCCAGCGTTTTTCTCTGTTGATCCGGCAGCATAAGGAGGTTGCTTACAGTGTCTGTTAATATCTTAGAACACCCTCTTATTCAGCACAAAATCACTTTGCTGAGAGATCGGCGCACCGGTTCTAAAGATTTTCGCGATTTAGTTTCGGAAATTGCCGCCTTGATGGCTTATGAGGCCTGTCGTGATCTTCATGTTGAGGATATTAAGGTAGAGACTCCTATCACTTCCACTATAGGTAAAACTTTAGGCGGTAAAAAACTAGCTTTAGTCCCTATTTTAAGAGCCGGATTAGGAATGGTATCTGGTATAGAGAGGCTTATTCCTGCAGCCAGAATCGGCCATATAGGTATGTATCGCAATGAAAAAACGCTGGAACCTATAGAATATTTCTGTAAAATGCCGGCCGATTTATCGGAACGCGAAATTTTGCTTTTAGATCCTATGTTAGCCACTGGAGGATCAGCTATTGCGGCTATAGGGGCTTTGCTCAAACGCGGAGCTAATATTAAATCGATAAAATTTCTATGTTTAGTGGCTGCTCCTGAAGGTATTAAAAATTTAACAGAAGCTTATCCTCAGCTTTGTATCTATACGGCTGCTGTAGATCAGCATCTCAATGAGAATGGATATATAGTCCCTGGTTTAGGTGATGCTGGGGATCGTATCTTCGGAACAATATAATACGTATTTCAATTTTATATTCTCCCTAATTTTTATCAGCGGAGGGAGCATAGCTACTGTAATGCTGTGTCCCTCCTTTTTTGTTTTTTTTATGAAAGGAATTAATTAATGGCTAAGTTCGCCGAAGTAGTCGGGGCTTTGCGCCTAGCTGTAATTGTACTGCTAGTTTGGGCTGTCTCTATACCCGCTTTTGCTTGGAAAAGTTCAAGATTGGGCGTCGCATTTGTACCGCCTGCTAGTTGGAAGCAAGTTAGCCAAGCTGAAAATTCGGTCACTTTTATTGCCCCTGAAGAGGAAGGATACCGCTGTGTAATTTATATGAAGGTGGCTGAATTGGATGAGGCGGAAACTGAAGGGCGTCTTTCTGATGAGCTGTCTGAAAAGTACATGGCCCATTTGCAGCAGCGTTTTACCCATTTTAAACGTATAGGTGAAGCTGACGTCCAGATTAATGGTCACTGGATGCACCGATTAACTTTTAGAGCTCAGGAAGGCGATCACCATATGCAGATGACTAGCGTTCTATGCCTTAAAGGACGCCGCGCTTACAGTTTCGCTTATGTGAGTAAACCTGTCAATTATAGCAAGTATATAAAAGCTTTTGATAAAATGCTAAAGACGGTTCGCTTTATTTAAAATTTTGAGGGGCGGCTCAGATGCTGTTGATAGTTAGTTACTTTAAACTGATTAATTCTGGAATATTTTAGCTTAAAAATTTTATATAAGCGGATATTTTTATTTAAGTTAGTAAATTTTTAGGGGAAATAGGATATTGATGGCAAAGAATCTACCAATTTAGTTATAAAGAACTACGATAGCTGCCTGCTTTGAGGAGAAACTTTTATGTATAAAATGCTGCAAACGCGCCTAACAGCTTGTTTTATTGTCTGCTTATTTTTGTTTTTAAGCAACAGAGTTTGGGCGTTAGATATTCCTGACTCTAATATTTCATTTACTCCGCCTTCAGGATGGAGCTCTGAAGTTAGAGTTATGAGCAATTCAACTGCTTTATTGCTTAGAGCCGCCGATGGCAGCAACACCGGTATGGAAGTCAGCGCGAAATACGTGGGAAAAAATTTTGATGAGGCCTCGCTTGATTTGGCGGCTAATCAAACTTTAGAGCTTATTAAAACTGCAACTTCTGGAGCTCAAGTAGTTAGCCGGTCTTCTGAGCCTATAAACGGTTTTAAAGCCCGCCGCTATACTTTAAAAATGGGCAATCTCCAAATGAGTCAGGCAATGATTTGGATGAACGATTCTATTGTGATATTTAATTATCACGCCAACAGTTTAGCTGATTTTAATAAGCATGTTGGCAGCTTCAATTTTGCCGTACAGAGTGTAAAGCGCAAAAATTAGCTGTTTTTTGCCTGTTGAGTTTATTGGGGAAAAGGAGAGAGCGCCTCTTGTGAGGCGCTTTTTTTAGTAGGTAAAATATCAAACTATAATACTTTTATAATGCGGTGCTTATCTTAAAATAACGCTCACTTTATATACTGATAGATGAGAAAAGAAGATTTGAAAGGAGCACTGCGTACTATGCGTACAGATCGTTTTACTTTAAAGACTCAAGAAGCTATTCGCGCTGCTGCCTCCATAGCTCAGGAGAATGGGCAGCAAGCCCTGGAAACTCCTCATGTTTTATTGGCTATGCTTAAACAGCAAGATGACGGCTTAGCTGTGCCTATCTTGCGCAAGCTTGATATTAGGCCAGAGCAGGCCGAAAAATACGTGATGGCTGCTATAGCCAAAATACCTAAAGTGCAAGGAGCGGGCAGCGATTTCTATACGGGCAGATCGGTAGTTGCCATGATCGATCAAGCTTGGAAAGAAGCTGAGCGTTTAAAAGATGAGTATTTGTCCGTAGAACATTTGATGTTGGCCATGGTTGGCCTGCCTGAAGATCCTGCTGGAGCTGTGCTTCGTGAATTAGGAGTTTCTTCCGATCGTCTGTTGCGTGTTTTGGTCGAAGTGCGTGGTTCTCAGCGAGTTACTGATGAAAATCCGGAAGCTAAATACCAGGCTTTATCGCGTTATGGGCGCGATTTAACAGAATTGGCCAGGCGCGGTAAACTGGATCCGGTGATCGGACGAGATGAAGAAATTCGCCGCTGTATCCAGGTACTCTCTCGACGCACTAAGAACAATCCTGTGCTTATTGGTGAACCTGGTGTTGGTAAGACGGCCATCGTAGAGGGGTTGGCGAGGCGTATTGCCGCTGGTGATGTACCAGAAAGTTTGAAAGGACGCCGTATTTTTGCTCTCGATTTAGGATCGTTAATTGCCGGCGCTAAATATAGGGGCGAATTTGAAGATAGGTTCAAAGCGGTTTTAAAAGAGATAACTTCTTCTAACGGTCAGATTATTCTCTTTATTGATGAACTTCACACCTTGGTAGGAGCTGGAGCTGCTGAAGGGGCGGTCGATGCCGCTAACATGATTAAGCCGGCTTTAGCTAGAGGTGAGTTGCGGACCGTAGGAGCGACCACTTTAGATGAATATCGCAAGTATATAGAGAAGGATGCCGCTTTAGAGCGTCGTTTTCAGCCGGTCTATGTGGGTGAGCCGTCCGTAGAAGATTCCATAGCTATTTTGCGCGGTTTGAAGGAAAAGTATGAAGTTCACCACGGTGTGCGTATTACCGATTCCGCCATAGTTGCAGCTGTCACTCTTTCTAAACGCTATATAACTGATCGTTTCTTGCCAGATAAGGCCGTTGACCTTGTCGATGAAGCTGCGTCTAAATTGCGCATTGAAATAGACTCTATGCCTATGGAAATAGACGAAGTTGACAGACGCATTACCCAGTTAGAAATTGAACGTCAGGCGCTGTCTAAAGAAAAGGACACTGCTTCTCAGGAACGTTTGGAAAAGCTGGAAGCTGAACTGGCTGAAAATAAAGAAAAATCGTCTCATATGAAAGCTCGCTGGAGCATGGAAAAGGAGCAAATTGAGATGATTAGTAGTTTGCAGGGCAAATTAGAGCAAGCTACTAATGACTCCGAGTTGGCTGAGCGGAGAGGCGATTTAGCTAAGGCAGCTGAACTTCGTTACGGTACCGCTGCTTCTCTGCAGAAGCAGATAGCTGAAGCTTATAAAAAGCTGCAAGAGCTGCAAAAAAATGGCAAGTACCTTAAACAGCAGGTTGAGGAAGAGGATATCGCCGCTATTGTAGCTCGGTGGACTGGTATTCCAGTGACCCGTTTAATGGAAGGCGAAATTCAGAAGTTAGTTCACATGGAGAGCCGTTTGCATGAGCGGGTAGTCGGCCAAAACGAAGCTGTAGAAGCTGTTTCTAAAGCTGTGCGTCGTTCTAGAGCTGGAGTAGCCGATCCTAACAGACCTGTAGGCGTCTTCCTCTTCTTAGGACCGACTGGTGTTGGTAAAACCGAGTTGGCTCGTGCGTTAGCTGATTTCCTCTTTGATGATGAAAAGGCTATGGTGCGTTTGGATATGTCTGAATATCAGGAGAAACATACGGTGGCTAGAATGATCGGAGCTCCTCCTGGATATGTAGGCTACGACGAAGGCGGTCAGTTGACTGAAGCTGTGCGCAGACGCCCTTACTCGGTAGTGCTGTTTGATGAAATTGAAAAGGCCCATCCCGATGTTTTCAACATCCTTCTCCAAGTTATGGACGACGGACGTTTAACTGACGGTCAGGGGCGCACCGTCGATTTCCGCAACACCATTATGGTTATGACTTCCAATGTCGGTTCTCAGTGGCTGCTCGATGAAAAACTTGACAGCAGTGAGATAGACAAACGTATCGATGAAGCTCTGGCAAGTAAGTTTAAACCTGAGTTCCTTAACCGTATTGATGAAATTATTCACTTCCATCGTCTCGATCGCTCAGCTTTGAAGGCTATTGTGGATATTCAGCTGGCCAATGTTGGCAAGCGTTTAGCTGAACGCCATATTGTCCTTGATGTTGATGAAGAGGCTAAAGAGTTCTTGAGCAAGGTCGGTTGTGATGAAGCTTTCGGTGCTCGTCCTTTGAAGCGAGCTGTACAGCGCTTTTTACTCGATCCTCTTTCTTTGGAAATTTTGGAAGGCAAGATTAAATCTGATGAAAAGGTTAAAGTTGAAGTTGATAAGGATTCAAGTAGCCTCCGCTTCATTCCGGAAGCCATTAGCTAAGTCTTCAAATGGGCGATAAAGTAGAGTACTACAATGGTGTAGTGTAGTGAGTTAAAGCTGTTCAGATGTGTAGTTTGGACAGCTTGGCTTTTTTATGACCTAGCAAATTATTTAAGCTTAACTTAGTTAGTAGATAAGCTCTTATGTTAGTGGGGTGTCTGAATTTGAGCTCTTCTGAAGCCTGGCTTTCGCTTCACTAATTTTTTGGCAGTAACAGGGATAACAAGTAGGGGAATAATACTCTTCATCGCCTAGAAGAACGGTGGGACCATCCAAGATAGCTTCGTCTTTGGAGTTGTGGCGCAGGTTGAAAACCGCTTTGCGATTGCAGTATCGACAGGTTGTTTTAACTTCTTCGATGGAATCAGCTATTTCCATAAGGCGTTTTGAGCCTTCAAAAAGATGAGTGCGGAAGTCTGTGCGCAGACCGTAGGCTATGACGGGGATGTTGTGAGTGCGGGTCAGTTCGCGCAGTTGATCGACTACAGCTGCACTTAAAAACTGACATTCATCGACTAAGACACAGGAAAGGCCTGTAAAGTCGTCAGGATTCAATATCGTATCTGGGCGAACTAATATGTCTGCCTCATGTTCTAGTCCCGCTCGAGAACGGATTAAACTTTCTCCGAAGCGGTTGTCTAAGGCAGGTTTTATGAGGAGTACACGCTTTCCTTGCTGTACGTAATTGTGACGCACGGCCAGTAAATTTAAAGTTTTTGCGCTTCCCATGGCTCCGTATCGGAAGTACAATTTAGCCATAATAATTTGCTGCTCCGCAGCGGACTCAAATTTTTCCGCTGCAACTCTCATTTTTTTAACTTACTAATGATCTTTGCTTTCTTGTTGAGTTTTCTATAACCCTTCGTAACTATTTAATAACTGTATAACCTGATTAAGTTTTGGGGCCGTCTTAAAGAGCATATTTCACAGAAAAAGCCCATAAATACGGGGGAAAATTTACAGAAATTAAGAAAAAAACAGCGTCCGTTTTTTTAAATTTTTGGGACATTTACGAAGATGGGACGATATTTCTTTTCGTTTAATGGGAGCACTTGGGGCAGTATGAATTTAATATGTATAAGAACGTCGAAATTCGGCTTTACTTTAATTGAACTAATGATCGTGATAGCTATTTTAGCTGTGTTGATTCTTATTATGCTTCCCAACATGATGAGAAGTCGCGACGCCGCCAAATTGAGCAGCTGCAAATATAACTTGCGAGGTATCGCTGCAGCCATGGAAAGCTATGCAACTGATAACTCAGGTATGTACCCTCAAGACATGAACAAACTAGTGGAAAAGAACAGTAAAGGTGACGCTTATCTTCGTACTATTCCTAAATGCCCTGTGGCTGGTTCGTCAGAGCCTTATTTTGCTGGTTATGAGGTAATATCTGCTCCCAAAAATGCTTATACTATTTGCTGCCAGGGTAATTATCATAAAATTATGGGCCTAGATGATAACTATCCTAAGTATTCTGCAGTAGTTGGATTAATTGAATCTCAAAAATCTATGGAAAATGATAATTAGGAGAAAAAACTTGCCTAATTCTTCTAATCAGGAATCTCTATCTTGCCAAGGATCTGTTTCTACTCCTATTCTTTCTGCTGTATGTGCAGTAGCCTTAAACAGAGTAATAGGCGATAAGGGGCAGATACCTTGGCGTATCCCCGACGACCTAGCCAACTTTAAAAAAATTACCTATGGCAAAGTCGTAGTTATGGGGCGTAAAACTTTCCAGTCTATAGGAAGGCCTCTGCCTAAGCGGCGCAATGTAGTTTTAAGCAGAGATAAAAATTTTTCAGCCCCTCCTGGAGTACATGTCTGTGCTGATCTTGATGAGGTTCTGAGTTGTTACAGTAAAGAAAAAGAGATTATCTTTATTGGCGGTGCTGAGATATTTGCGGCTGTTTGGCCTAAACTGCGCCGTCAGTATTTGAGCGTTATACAGGCCGATTTCCCTGGCGATGCTTTATACCCCGAATTTAATGTCAATGAATGGAGGGTAGCCGAGCGGGTTATCCACGAAGTTTGTGCCGGTAGCCCTTGTCGCTGGGAGTTCCTGCAGCTGGAACGCTTGGTATAAGAGAGGTTTCCCCCTTTACAATTGCTTTTTATTTACTTATAATACCAGGGCTAATAATAACCCCATTCCTGTTTGCCTGCCGTGTCAGAGCTGTTATGCTGCTTTTGGTTGGCAAGTGGAGTTTTTCTGTGGCTACGAATTTAGACATATCCGATATAGTTGGCAGCTCAGGTGCCTCTAAAGATGTGCATATGAGTTTAGAGGGCCCGTTCGAGGGTTTAAGTCTGGATGGCCCTGCTAAGCTCGATTTATCTGTTGTCAGCACCGGTAATGGTGAGTTGTCAGTTCATGGCAGAATCAAAGCCAGAGTATTTCTTGCCTGTTCGCGCTGTGCAGCTGAGTATTCTGAGTCGTTGGATATCGACGTCGATGAGCGTTTTGTTCCTGAAGGTTCTTTGGAACTGGAACGTGATGAGGAGATTGAGGCTGACGAACTCTGCGTTTTCGGATATGACCAAAATGAGCTCAAGATTGACGAATTGACGCGAGAAAATATCATCGCCAGTCTTCCTTATCGTCCCTTGTGCAGTCAGGAATGCCGGGGCGTCTGTCCTCAGTGTGGGCAGAATCTTAATGAGAAAACCTGCATGTGCGGTTCTTCTGAAGAAGAAATCGACCCGCGCTGGGGGGCTCTTAAGAAATTTTCGTCAGGCTCCCCTAATGAGGGAACCTTAAAGTAAGCGGCGTTAAGCTTCCGGTACAATCCTGATTAGGTAAGCCGTTAACTGCTGTAGTCATTTAATAAGAGGAGTCAATTCAAAATGGCCAATCCTAAATATAAAACCCCCCGTTCCAAGACCCGCAAGCGTCGTTCACACCTCGCTCTGGTTATGCCCAATGTGGTATCATGCTCCAATTGCGGCGCCCCCAAACTGCAGCACCACATCTGCAAAGCTTGCGGTCAGTATAATGGAAGACAAGTTTTAACTTCCAAAGACAAGAACGAGAACTAATAGCGAATATATGCTTAAATACGGCACCGGTATGAGAAGCTGAGTGCTGCTGCTTCTTTTTTTCATCTTGTAAGTTAGAAAAACTGGTGCGGCAGCTTCTGTGTTTGTCTCTATATCTGTGTCGTTTTTTTATGTGTGGGGGAATATAGTTGCTGATTAGTTGTTCAGCAGCTTATAAAATGAGGTTTTACTTATGCATACCATTAATTTGGAAGGTTTAGTTGCAGTTATCACTGGTGCAGGACGCGGCATTGGGTTGGCTATTGCTCGCCGTTTAGCTGAAGCTGGTGCTTACGTAGCTATAGTAGATATTAACCAAAATGCTGCTGAAGCCGCTGCTGCTGAGTTGAATAAAGAGTTCGGTAATTTAGCTAGTGCTTTTGTTGCTGATCTTACTAATGAAGATCAGGTGAAAGAATTATTTGAAAATATTCAGGCGGGATTAGGTCGGATCGATATTTTGGTAAATAATGCGGGCATAACTCGCGATAATTTGATGATACGCATGAAAGAATCTGATTGGGATGCCGTTATCAATACCAATCTGCGCTCCGCTTTCTTGTGTGCCAAGGCTGTTGTTAAAACTATGATTAAGCAGCGCAGCGGTAAAATAGTTAACATTTCTTCTGTTGTTGGTATTATGGGCAACGGCGGTCAAACTAATTACTGCGCTTCTAAAGCTGGCTTAATCGGTTTTACTAAAGCTTTAGCTCGTGAAGTCGGCTCTAGAGGGGTGACTGTGAATGCCGTGGCTCCCGGATTTATCCAGACCGATATGACAGATAAACTTTCTGAGGCGGCCAAAGAGGCTATGCTCAGCCAAGTACCGCTTAATCGCCCCGGACTTCCTGATGACGTCGCGAAGGCCGTATTTTTCTTGGTGTCGCCTTTAGCTGATTATCTTACCGGTCAGGTAATTTGCGTAGACGGCGGTATGGCTATGTAAAAATTTTTTCGATAAACCGTTGTAAAAAAAGGTTTTATCATTTGTTGGTTGTATGCTTCAGGGCATAAACGTTGGTTTTATACTTTTTGGTTAACTTAATTATTTTTGGAGGTCTGTTAAAAAATGGATATTGAGAACATCAGAGAGCGCGTTGCTAAAATCGTAGTTGAGCAGCTTGGTGTAACCAGCGACCGCGTTACCGATGACGCTTCTTTCACTGGCACTTTAGGCGCTGATTCTTTAGATGTTGTAGAGATGGTCATGGCCTTCGAAAACGAGTTCGGTATTGAAATTCCCGATGAAGATCAGGACAAGATTTCTACTGTTGGAGACGCCGTTAACTACCTCAGCCAGAAGATTGCTGAATAATTAGTTTGTAAAAATATTCGTAAAAAAACCGCTCCGATTGCACTCTGGCAGAGAGTCAACGGGCGGTGTTTTTTTTCTGCGCGCGGGTCGAAAAAAAGAATACAGTTTCTAACGCGCGCGATAGAGCCTTAAGTTGCTTAATCAAATTTAAAAGTTTTAACTACGTGTTTAAATGCTTCTTCAGCTTCACTTTTATTAGTTTGTGAAGATGAACAGGCTATATTCCAAAGCAGTTTGTTATGAAACGCATAAAGCTGCTGACCCCAAACTTTATTAGTGCCTTCCAGATAAGTGTAAGTGAGCTGCAAGGCAATTTCGCCGTCAAGCTTGACTTCTTTCTGCTTTAATATTTCCGATTCAGAGCGTTTAAGAATCTGGTTTTGAAATTTTCTAGTCAACTCCGCAGTGGCGTTAGGATCTTCACTCCAACTAGTCATGCTGCCTAAGTTTACTGAAGTTACGCTGATAAATTGTTCAGGATCTTTAATAGCTGTATAACGAACTACCTGCTCTCCTTCTTTATTTTGGGAAGGGGACTCCTGCTTATGCCAGATTTCAGACGGCGGAGGAGCAAAAGTGACCTTTTGGGCATTAATTTGATAAGTTTGAGGCTGTGTGGCAATTTTACTATCAGAACATCCGAAGGCAAAAATTAAACAAAGAGCTGCTAAGCTTTTTATGAAAAAATTTTTAATATGCATAATTTTTGAGTTTCCTCTGTAATTAGTAATTAAAGGTTAGCCTTTTCGTGAGAAGAAGGGTATAACCTATTAAGACTTATCGTTTGTGTTCAAAGTTCTCCTAAAGCCTCCAGTTCATCTATGAGATCGCAATTTAACTTAGAGCGGAGACGAGATGAACATTGCACAGTTAGTTTAACTGGAAAAGTCTTGTTCCGCCTTGTTTAGCTCTTGCTGGTATTCTTCAGCGGAAAGGCGGCGAGTTACTTTTTCTACAGCTTCCTGAACTGCTTCATCAAGTTTGGGGCGGTCTTCTTTTTTTCTTCCGATAGATTTAATAACGGTAAGTACTGCGCCGCCTATAGCTTGGCATAGTTGTTTGCTGACTTCGGCCGATGGCTTTAAACCAGATTCAAACCAGAGCATACAGGAATATCCTATAACTACAGTGCAGGCAGTGGCGATAGAAGCTGAAACGGCCCAGCCTGGAGGGCCCCCTAATTGACTGAGCTGTCCGGCTATAGTTCGCCCCAGCAGGCCTACGCCTAGAGTAGCTAATAATTCTGAGGCTCTAGCATAGCTTATCTTTTCATCGTATATTCTGGCTATGGTGAGAACTAAAGAAACTTGAATAGCAGTTAAGGGAATAAAAGAAACTACAGGCAGCGGAGCTAGGGATACAGCACAAGCTACTACAGCTGAGCGTCGGATAGCTTGCCAGCTTAAACTACTGCGCAATGGCTTGATAGTTCTGCCTAGTTCTCCTAATAAACGTGGCTCAGCCAAAGCAGCTTCTAAGATAAGATGATTCAAGCCTTCGCGTATAGCTGCGGAAACTGGATGAATTTGCGTTTCGGTGAGTCCTAAAGCTAAGGCGGCGCTTTTGACTACTGAAGGTCGCAGTTTTTTGCTAATGAGATCCATTTTATTGAGTACTGTCAAATAAGGCTTGTTTAAGCTGACTAGACAATTATAGAGTTGACGATCTGATACAGTAATTCCCCTGGAAGCATCAAATACAATAATTAAGAAATCGGCTTTTTGAGCTTGTTCAAAAGCTAAATTTTCTTCTGTTCCGCCATTGTCTTGGGCATTATCTAAGCCTGGAGTGTCTACTAAATATAAGACTCCAGCTTTAGCGGTTTGGGGTTTTACTGTAGTCCCAGGCAGAGGGGAGACTTCAGCTGCTTCATCGGCGCCATTAACTATGGCATTAAAAAGCGTCGATTTGCCCGCATTAATCGGCCCAACGATGGCTATTTTTGATAAAGGAGTTAAAGCTGGGCCGGCTTGACGTTTAAGCAACTCAAAAAGATCGCCTACTGCTGCCGGATTAGCGGCGCTAAGGTTGCTGAAGATATTCAAAGTTAGATCTAACTCTCGGCGCAAGTCGTCGGGAATCAGAGACCATGCTTGTTTAGAAGCTAAACGGCTGGCAGGGGGCAGTTTATCTAAATATTTGTTAAAATTTTCTTCCATATATTTTTTCCACCTAAAAGGCCTTAATAGGTTTACGATGTAGGGGCGTCTTGCGGAAGTATAGTGGTGTCTTTTTTTTGCCAAAAGGTTAGGGCAGTTTCTCCAAAACGTTTAGTTTTTACCAGAGTGAAGTTCGCAAATTCTCGCGGATAATTTTCTTTGTGATGATACTCAAAAACGACTATACCTCCAGGCGAGGTATATTTATCTAGAGATAGGAGAGTTTGCGGGCCGTCCTCGCTGTTATAAGGTGGATCGGCTACAATAATATCAAATTGTTGGCCTGACAAACACTCTAAGGCTTTGGGTAATTGTCCAAAAACTATGCGACCAACCGTCCCTACAGCTTCATGAAGAAATTTCAGCGAGCGTTTGTCGCCTTCGACAAAGGTAACCTCAGCGCATCCCTCATGCCAGAGGGCTAATCCTAGGGAGCCTGTGCCGGCAAAAAGATCGAGCACGCGACTGGAACTGTCTAGGTAAGGACGCAGTGTGGCCGTCAAGGCTTCGCGTGTTTTATTAGTAGTGGGGCGCATCCAAGTGCGCGACGGAAGGCGCGGATTCGGTTTCATGCAGTTTTTATCAATCCTCCTAAAGCGTCTGCTCTAAACTTTACAAGCCATGCCAGAGAACAGAGCATTGGCCAATAGTTTTAGCTAAGTTTCGTTAGTTTCTGCTCTTTCTTCCTCTTCGCTGGGGTAACTGTCTGCATAGACGGCTGCTTCCTGCTTGGCCCATTCCAATAAATGGCGATCGCGGAGTAGATCGGCGCAAAGCAGCTCAGGAAAGCCGGATTGGCGTGTGCCGAAGTAATCGCCTGGGCCACGTATTTCTAAGTCTTCCTCAGCCACTTTAAATCCATCGGCCAATCTAGCAACCGCTTCCAATTTGCGGTTTGACTGACAGTCGCTGGAAGCTAAAAATAGGCAGTAAGATTGTAAATGACTTCTTCCGATACGCCCGCGCAGCTGATGCAGTTGAGCCATACCGAAACGATTGGCATCTTGAATTAGTATAACAGTAGCATTGGCTACGTCGACTCCAACTTCTATTACTGTAGTTGAAATTAAAATATCTAAGCTGCCTAGGCGGAAAAGTTCCATAATATTTTCCTTTTCCGCCGCTTTCATGCGGCCGTGGAGCAAGCCTACCTGATAATTTTTAAATATGCCTTCTTTAAGACGTTCAGCCTCTTGCACAGCGGCACTGACTTCCAATTTGTCGCTTTCATTAATGAGCGGACATACAATATAAGCTTGATGTCCTTCGTCAATTTGAGAAGCCACAAATTTATAAGCCTTATTGGCGTCTTGAAAAGGCACGCAGCGTGATTTTATGGGCAAACGGCCCGGAGGCAATTCGTCAAGCTTAGAAAGTTCTAAATCACCGTATATAGTGAGTGACATGGTGCGAGGAATAGGGGTGGCCGTCATGAGCAGTACATCGCAATTTGTTTGAACTCCGCTTTTTTGCTTTAGAGCTTGACGCTGCATCACTCCGAATTTATGCTGTTCATCTATAACGGCTAAGCCCAGTTTTGCAAATTCTACGCTGCTCTGAATAAGGGCGTGGGTGCCTACAGCCAGATCGAAAAGGCCATTTTTTATTTGTTCTGCTATCTGTAGCTTGTGTTTTTTGCTCAGACTGCCCTTCAACAAACAGATTTTAAGGCCGATAGGTCCCAAAAGTTCGCAAAGTTTTAGGTAGTGCTGTTGAGCTAGCAATTCCGTTGGCGCCATAATGGCCGCCTGATAGCCGCTTTTAATGGCGGCTAGAGCGGCGTAAGCAGCTATTACAGTTTTCCCTGAACCAACGTCTCCTTGCAGCATACGATTCATGGGATGGTTTTGTATTAAGTCGCTGTTGATTTCGTCTATAACCCGATGCTGAGCTCCAGTTAGTTTAAACGGAAGCAATTTGACAAATTCTGTTTTAATAAGAGAAAGATTTTTATAAATGACGCTGCGCTGTAGACTGCAGCGGGTGCGCCGTCTATGGGTTATGCGCAACTGCAAAAAAAATAATTCTTCGAAAGATAAGCGCTGCTGAGCACTCCAAAGTTGATCATAATTTTGAGGCCAATGCATAAACATAATAGCCTGATTTTTCTCAATAAAGCCGTATTTTTTTAGCAGATCAGGCGGTAAATTGTCTTCCATAAGAGAAGCGCATTTGGGCACTAACCTAAACATCAGCTTATGCATAAAACTTTGATAAAGTTTGGTGCTCAATCGGTAAATAGGCACAATACGCTCAAACGATGGAGAATTTTCACTTTGGAGAGCAAATTCCGGTGAAACTAAGCGCATAATGCAGCCGCGGTCGTATTCAGCTTTGCCAAAAGCTATGATGTGCGTATTAGGACGAATTTTGCTTAACAAATAAGGTTGATTGAACCAGACTAATTTTACTGATCCGCTTCCATCAGTGATTTCAGCTTCTATCAGACGATGGCGGCTTAGCATCACCGTTTTGACTTTAAGAATGACACCGCGAATCTGTTCAAAGGTACCAGGCCTCAAGTTTGCTATAGGCTGAATGCAGCTGCGATTTTCCCAACGGCGCGGATAATTGGTAAGCAGATCTTGGAGAGTATAAATACCTAAATTATTAAATAAAATTTGTTTAGCTTTACCGATGCCGCGTATTTTTTCAACAGGAGTAGTGAGAGTATAATCTGTGGGAGCTGTAGATATAAGCCGTTTGGTCGAATTAACTAAGAGAAAATTTTGCTCAGATTGAGTCATTTCTCGTTGCTCTTCTGAACTTTTGTCTTGACTGTGGAAAACTAGTGAATCCGCTGGCTCAGGTACACAGTTAACTTTGGCGGTGGCAGCATGCCATGAATGGGGGGAAGAAGTTGCGGAATTAGGGGAGGCGGCAGCGATAGCAGCCAGAGCTTTGCCTGTTAAAATTAGCTTGCTTTGCCTAACGCGTTGTACCATAGTTCGATACCCAGTTAAGGCTTTAATAGTTTGCCGCAATTCTAAAGCTTCGCTCTCATCAAGTTCGTAGGTACGGCGGCAAAAAGATTGGCAGGCTGCATCTATATCAATATGGCCAGAGCAGCCATCTTTATATTCACGGCGTAGGAGGCGCAGCATCCGGAAAGCCAGATCTTGGGCCTGTGCAGAATAAGCTCTAGCTCCTTCCATAATACTTTTAATCTCTTTTCCAATAATTCGCTGCAGCCGTCTTGGCTGCGCTGCACTTGACGGCTGTGAAAATTTCTTAGATTCAGTTAAAGCCTAGCATTACAGGCTCCGGTACCAAGTTAATACCAAATTTTTCCTGCACTGCGGCTATTATGTCAGACGAAAGGGCTAAAATATCCGCTGCCGAGCCATCGCCAGTATTTATCAGAGCCAAGGTATGAGCACTGGAAACACCGGCACGGTTGCGGCGGAATCCTTTGCCAAAACCTGCTTGCTCAACTAACCAAGCTGCAGAAATTTTGCACATATTACGATTTGCGACATCGTAAATCTGAATCGATGGATAACGCTTTTTTAACTGCTGAGCTTTAGAACGTTCAATTATAGGATTAAGATAAAAAGAGCCAGCACAGCGGTGGTTAGGATTTTGGAGATCATAAAGCATCGATTTCGAGGCTCTTACTTGCAGAACGGCTCGGCGTACTTCGTCGAGATTAGGACGCCAATGACTGTCGGCAGCTAGTTGAGCGGCAAAAAAACGCTCTAAATCTTGATAGCGCAGAGAAGCTTGTCCTTGGCGGCGCAATTTCAAAACGACAGCTGTGATAAAGAAACGACCTTTCCAAATAGTTTTAAAGTTGCTGGTGCGATAATCAAAGGCGCAGTCTGCGGCCGGTATGGTCTTTAGTTCCAAATTTTCTAAATCGAGTACCTGAACTCGCTCAAGACTTTGGGCGGCTTCCTGACCGTACGCTCCTATGTTCTGTACAGGAGCTGCTCCTACTTGACCAGGAATTCCACTGAGACATTCTATTCCCGCTGCCTTAAAACTGACGCTTTGAGCTACTAAATCATCCCATAATACCCCAGATTGAGCTTCGAAGTAGGTGAAATCATCCCGATCAGTAACTTTTAGATCCTTCATTTTAGACCTGATCAGAAGGCCGGAAAAACCGGTATCGGCAGCCAAAATATTGCTACCAGAACCAATAGGGAAAATCGGCAAATTCTGTTGTCTAGCAAAAATGACACTTTCTTTTAGCTCGCTTAAATTAGTTGGTTCAGCTAAATAAGCAGCTGGGCCGCCTATTTCAAAAGTTGTCAGTGAAGATAGAGCTACATTAGCTTTAATGAAGTTACACATACCTGGCGTTCATTTTACAAAGAGAAGCGAAAGCCTTCGATATATTGTTATATTGACTTTCCAGTTCTTTAAGTTTGCCCTGCGGTTTCCTGAACTCATAAAAGAGGACAAGGGGGAAAAAAGTCCGAATATATGGAGACTTTTTGTTCCTTGATTGGGAAATTTCGGACGCGGAGTGCGGTGCGCGGAGGTTTGGCTAAGTATGGGCGACAGTATATTGTCATCTATGGGATTTAATCGATCGAATTTAAATCAGGAT
This sequence comes from Candidatus Bruticola sp., assembly GCA_051874735.1. GTDB lineage: Bacteria > Vulcanimicrobiota > Xenobia > Xenobiales > Xenobiaceae > Bruticola. The sequence goes on from JBJEGD010000013.1 coordinate 61,005, forward strand.
GTTGCCCGTGTGGTAGCAGAGCAGGGTAAGCTTAATTATGCTCAAGTATTGGAAACGTGCTATCCAGCGCGTCCTATTACTCCGGTGCGTTATAAAAGTACCCATTTGAAGGCACGCCGTGTAAAATGCATGTTTGTAGGCCCCAATGACCGCGTTCCGGTACGTTGTCCGCGTGGTTACGACTTATTGGCCGTGATGGGATTAGGCTTTACCAGACGTGAAACTGAAGATATTGTTGAACTTTTGGAAAGGGCTAAGACTGGAGCCAATGTAATTGTGGGTATACCTGAACAGCCGTTGTCAGGTTCTGCTCAGCTGAAAGAAATTCAGGCTTTAAATCTGCTGTCTGTCCAGGAACCTTATACTGAGCCTGGCAATGCTAAGAATTTGCTGCAAAACCGCCGCCATATGGTAAGACGTCAGCTTTTAGAAAAACTGCGCTCTCAGCTTACTCCCAACAACTTCCGCTGGTTATACAAGGGAGAAGTTTATGACGGTATTAAGAGCGGTATACGCGATATATTTTTTACCGACGTTTTAGAAACAATTTACAAAAAGTGCCCGCCGCTCAAGCCTTGCGGCAGTCTTCGCGATCGGTGTGAAGCCGCCGATATCCTGTTTAACATAAAAGAGCCTCTTCAGTTTACCTTCCTAGACAAAAGTGGTGGCTATAAGGTTATCAAAGATTTTCTTGTCAAGGGAGGAGTCGTCTCCGTAGCGGAAGATTGCGGTAGCTATTCTGTTCATAGCGTCAATGGTATCATCGATGAAAAAGCCCCTCTGGCTCCTATTTGGAATCGTCTTCTAGTTATGCTGGTCGGCGGAGGTCAAGAGGAACGCAGTAATAGTTTGCGCGACATTCTCAGTAAGTTTTCTGCTCGTCCTTACGGTATAAACACCTCTTTCCTTAATGTTCTTTTGGCTGCTGCCGTGCGCCGTTTTGCACCTTCTCTTCATATTACTAAGAGAAATAAGGAAATCCGCTTAGATAGTACATCTTTGAAGGAAGCTTGGGGAGACGCTGCTAATTGCCAAATTGTATATACTCCTCAAGCTCCTTACGGCAGTGTCAAAGGGCTGCAGGCTATTGTAGATATATTTGGTTTCGTCGGTAGCAGTACTCAAGTGCGCAGTATGTGGGAAATAGCTAAAGATTCCCTCATATCCTGGTATAACAATCTGTCACCTTTAGCGTTAACTTTAATTGCGGAGTCAGGGACACCAGCTTACTCGCTGAATGAGCTTTTGACTAGCAAGAAAGATGAGCCTGCTCGCCAATTTATTTGCGATGGAGTGTTAGCTGCTGCTGGTTTGTCCGGCTTGCCTGAAGAGGACGAGCTGGATAAATTATGTAGCTGGCTGCGCGAAGCTCGCGGGGCCTTCGATTCTTGTGAAGAAAAGTTCCGCCGCCAGTTAGCTAAGCGCATTGCCGTACAGTTCGGTGCTAAAGCTGATGAACTGCCGGAAAAATCTGATGAATATATCCCCGTATTGAATTCTTTGTTCCGGCGTTGGTTCTCTCGTTTATATCCCAATAGCGGAGCTAGGAAGATGAATGCCTGGGCGGCTGCTCTTGTGGAAATGTACGCTTTGGAACCTGAGGCAGACGCTCATTATTGGTTTGAGCTTTTGCCGCTCCAGTTTGACCTTCCCAGGCTGAGCAGATGGGAGCGCGATCATTCTGTTACTTTTATAGCTCGTTTAGTAAGAGCGTGCTTGGAGTTGGAGCTTTGGCATATAGAAGCTCTCTTCCCTCTGCCTCAAGACAAAGAAGAAGCAGAGCACAAGTTGAGCCATTGGATGCGTTCAGTTATGAACGGTGTCGGCTTGAGTAAAGAACAGCGCGAGTCAATTATTCTGGATTTGCTTGAGGAACTTTGTTGGTCTAAGTAAAAATCGTAGCTATCCTGACTCCTAAGTTAGGGGTGCTGTTTGTGCAGGATCCTGTTCTCTAAATAAGAGGGCAGGATTCTTAATTGTGTTCTGACAAATACAATTGCTGGTGTACATATGTACATAGAATACGCTCATTCAGCTATTTAACGGCGGGTAAAGAATTGTGGAAAAATGGTTGAAAAGGCAGCCCCCGGGTAGAATTATTGCGTTAGGTTTCGCTTTAGCTATTTTTGTGGGGTCATTTCTGCTCATGCTGCCTGTCAGCTTGCGCACTGGTGTTAGCATCAATTATATAGACGCCCTTTATACTTCAGCTAGTGCCGTATGTGTAACCGGACTGATTGCTGTAGATGCAGGCGACACTTTTACACCTTTTGGCCAATTTATGCTCGGTCTGCTTATTCAGATAGGCGGTTTAGGAGTTACTTCGGTTGGGGCTGGCGTAATTTTAGCTATAGGTCAAAAAATCAACCTGAAAGGCCGCAGCCTTATTAGAGAATCGTTAAATTTAAGTACTGGTCAGGGGTTAATACGCCTCTTGAAAAACGTTTTGCTGACCACATTCGTTTTTGAATTTACTGGCGCTTTGCTTAGTTTTTGTGTTTTTGTTCGAGATTACCCACCTCTTAAGGCTGCCGGAATTAGTCTGTTTCATTCAGTAGCTACTTTCAATAATTCAGGTTTTGACATTTTAGGAAATTTTCAGAGTTTAATGGCTTATAAAGATAATTTAGCTCTGAATTTAATTACCAGCACTCTCATTATCTTAGGCGGTATAGGTTTTTGGGTAATACATGAGATTGTAGCATGCCGTTTTAATTGGCGTCGTCTTTCCATGCATTCCAAAACGGTTATTTCCATGAGCACTGCGCTGATCACTGTCGGTACTTTGCTACTTAAAGCTACTGAAGATATAAGTTGGCTAGGGGCCTTTTTTCAAAGTGTTTCAGCTAGAACGGCCGGTTTCTCCACCTATGCTGTGGGTAGTTTTACCAACGCCGGTCTACTGATCATGATACTTCTAATGTTTATTGGTGCTTCCCCCGGTTCTACTGGAGGAGGTATAAAAACTACCACTTTTTTTGTACTTGTTCGGGGAATAAGGTCGTCGGCTACCAATACTTCTGAAAAAGCTTTCCATTATTCTTTACCTACTGAAGCCTTTCGTAAGGCCTCTGTAATTACATTTATAGCTTTAGCGGCTGTGCTAGGTGGAACTTATCTTGTATCGCTTCTCGATCCGCAGCTTCCTTTTATCGATGTTCTTTTTGAAATGGTCAGCGCTTTTGGCACCGTCGGTTTATCTACAGGTATAACCGTTAAGCTCAGTTTGGGCAGTAAAATTATCTCAATTCTTATGATGTATATGGGTAGATTAGGTCCGCTGACGATCGCCTCTCTGTGGTATTTCAAAAAAGATGAGAGGGTTAGCTATCCTGTAGGGAATATTTTCATCGGCTAAAGGAGGATTGGCTTTTGTATGTTCGGTCAATCGAAAAGACGGAAAACAACTTACGCTGTAATAGGATTAGGACGTTTCGGTTACGCTTTGGCGGTGCATTTAGTTGAGTCAGGGGCAGATGTAATTGCTGCTGACAAAGATGAAGAAATAGTGCGCGAAATACGCGAATACACTGAAGACGCCTTTGTTTTGCACAAATTTGATAAAAAATCTTTGGCTGAAGCAGGCATTCAAAATTGTGACGTAGCTATTGTAGCTATAAGCGGCGATGAGATAGACGCTTCCATTTTAACGGCTTTGCATTTAGTTAGTCTGAAGGTTCCCAAAATAATCGCTCGAGCTGTCAGTGTCGATCATGGTGAAATTTTAACTAAACTTGGAGTTGAAGTAGTTTATCCTGAAAGAGATATGGCCGTTCGTTTAGCGCATCGCTTAGAGGCTGCTTCTGTTCTCGACTTTGTGCAGCTTAGTGAGAAGCTAAATATATCTAAACAGATGGTTCCTGCTCAGCTTATAGGTAAGACTGTAGTTGAAGCTAATTTACGCGTAAAGTTCGGAGTTAATATTATCGCAGTTGAGAATGGAGCCTCGCTGATTGAAATGGTTTTGCCTACTTATGTTTTTCGACCTGGCGACATTTTATTCGTTTCTGGCAGCAAAGAGAGTCTCAATAAATTGTCAGAGTGGTGAGATTTCTCCTGGTAATTTTTAAAAAGTCATATAAACAAGAGCGGCAATTCCTAGGATTGCCGCTCTTGTTTATAATTGGTAGGTTACATGCTTACTATTTTCCGGACTTAATTATTTCCGAGAATTGAGCCATAACCTCATCAAGTTTACCCAAATCTTTAGCTCCGGCCATAGCCATATCGGCTCGTCCGCCTCCGCCGCCTCCCAAACGTTTGGCAGCTTCTTTGACGAGTCGGCCAGCCTGATAGCCTTGCTTTACGTATTCCGGAGTGACTAGCACAAGCAAACCCACTTTGTCCTGATTAGGACCGGCCAGTATGGCAATGCCGTTAAATTTCTGTTTAATCTCATCAGCCATGCTTCTTAATTCATCGGGAGAAGCACTTTCTAATTTGATCGTTAGAACAGGAATACCGTCTACACTAACAGCTTTATTGAGCACATCAGCAGCTTTGGCAGAGGCTAAAGCTGATTTAGCTCTTTCCAGTTCTTTTTCTAATTTCTTTTGGTTGTCCAGCATAGCCGTCAATCGGCTGTTGAGTTCCGTCGCATTAGTATGCAAAATTTCGCAGGCTTGATCTAAGCTCTTTTGAGTACGTTCTGCCAGCTCCAGAGCTGCCAATCCTGCTGCCGCTTCTATACGGCGCACGCCTGAAGCGATAGCTCCTTCAGAGATAATTTTGAATAGACCTATATCTCCAGTGCGCTTGCAGTGACAGCCACCGCAAAGTTCTTGGGAGAAGCCGTCGTAGCTGGGAGTATCAGCCGCAGAACTGTTTTTGCCGCCAACATTAATCACACGCACTTTGCTACCGTATTTATCGCCGAAGAAAGCAATTACAGAGTCTGGTTTGTCAGTTATATCGATTTCAAACCAGCTGACCCCAGTATTGCTGACTACTTCAGAGTTAATCATTTTTTCGATAGCAGCCAAGTTCTCTTTGCTGACTGCTTCAGAACAAGTGAAGTCGAAACGCAATCTGTCGGGAGCTACTAAGGATCCTTGCTGATGTACTTCCGTACCTAAAATTGCGCGCAGAGCGTGGTGAAGCAGGTGAGTAGAAGTATGATGGCGTTCGATGGCTCGGCGTCTCGAGCTGTCTATAGAGGCTTCGACTTCCTGACCTATCTGCAAAGCCTCTAAGTCGGGCCCTTCAGCCACAAAATGCATAATCACGCCTTCTCGCTGCTTAGTGTCGTTGACCTGAAGTTTGTGACCGGCCCAGTTGATAAATCCGGTATCTCCTACCTGACCACCCATTTCGGCGTAAAACACTGTCTGATCTAAAACGATGGCGCGACTGCTTGGTTGACCAATAACGGCTATCACTTTAGCAGAGCAGCTGTCCTGAGTATAACCTATAAAATGGGTGGGCCGTAAATCGAGCTTTTCACTCTCAGCTATTTGAGCTGTTTTGACACGGGCTGCTCTGGCTCTCTGTTTCTGTTCTTCCATATATTGGTTGAATGAGGCTTCGTCGACTTCGTAGCCTTTTTCTTTGGCCATCACGGCAGTTAAATCGTAGGGAAAACCATAAGTATCGTAGAGGCGGAAGGCTGCACTTCCAGGAAAGATGCGACTGCTGTCGTTCTCCGCTTCGAGTCGGGCTAATTCTTCTTCAAAGAGAGCAATACCTCGATCGAGAGTTTGATTAAAAGAGGTCTCTTCTCCTTTTATTATACGGCAAATTTTAGTTTCTTCACGAATAAGCTCAGGGTAGGCTTGGCCCATAATTTCGTTGAGTACCGGCAGAAGTTTGTAAAGGAAGGGCTCGTTTAACCCCAATTTGCGGCCGTAACGAGCAGCGCGGCGTAAAATGCGGCGAATTACATAGCCGCGTCCTTCATTAGAAGGTAAAGCGCCATCGGCAATAGAGAAAGCCACCATACGCAGATGATCGGCGCACACGCGCATAGCCGCGGAGATCTCATCTTTAGATACGCCTTTGGTGTACTTCAAGCCAGATAGTTTTTCTAACTCGGCAATAATGGGGCGGAAAAGAGCTGAATCGTAGTTAGAAATTTCTACTTGGAAGTCGGTGCAGTCTTTAGTGCATTCCATAACGGCAGCAATGCGCTCTAAACCAGCACCAGTATCTACGTTGCAGTTCGGCAATTTGTGCAGTCCGTCTTTATCAGCGTTAAACTCAGTGAAGACTAAATTCCAGAGTTCGATCACACAAGGCGAACTGCCGTTAACTAGGGGACCACCGCTCATATCGGGAGTCAGGTCAATATGAATTTCTGTGCAGGGGCCGCAGGGACCAACTTCTCCCATCATCCAGAAATTGTCTTTGGCTCCAAAGCGTTTAATATGATCTGGAGCGATATCAGTTACTTGCTGCCAAAGCATTTCGGCTTCGGTGTCAGCTGGTAATCCTTTAGCTTCATCACCGCCGAAAACGGTGGCATACAAACGCTCTTTGGGCAAATGCCAACGTTTAGTGAGCAGTTCCCAAGCCCATTCTATAGCTTCGCGTTTGTAATAATCGCCGAACGACCAGTTACCTAACATTTCAAACAATGTATGATGGTAAGTGTCTAAACCTACTTCTTCCAGATCGTTGTGCTTACCGGAAACTCGAATACACTTTTGAGAATCGGCTATACGGCGGTGAGTCGGAGTAGCTTGTCCCAGAAAATAGGGCTTAAATTGGTTCATGCCAGCATTTGTGAACATGAGAGTGGGGTCATCATGAGGCACAACTGAAGCGGAAGGAACTATCTGGTGGCCCTTCTCACGAAAAAAGTCGAGGAATGATTGACGAATTTCTGCAGCGTTCATAAAGTTCTCTCAATCTGCTTAATTTTTTTGAGTTTGGATACAGTTTATAAGGCATTACAGCCTAAGACTGGTTAAACAAAAGCCGACAGGGACGCAACTGTGACATACGACACTCTCTGCAGGCGAGGGCGCCGTCAACCGCGTTGAACCTGTCGGAAATTATTTTTTTGGCTTATTTTGTCAAGTTCAGTTAAGCTTCTGAAGTTGCTTCAACTTGGCAAATTTCGGTTAAGAAAATGGATAGCAGCTTATAACATTCTTCCAAACGGCTAGTTTCTACCCATTCAATGGCTTGATGGCAGCGATCCGGATCACCAGGTCCGAAGTTAACGGCAGGAATACTGTTAGCAGTAAGTCTAGCCAGATCTGTCCAAGCCTGTTTAGGCTCTACTTGGAGCGAACAGCGTTCTATCCACCCTTGCATTAAAGGATGGCTGACACAAACTTGTCCAGGCACAGATACATCGCGTACTCTGACCGAGGCCAGATCGCCAACCAATTTGGTCAGTTCGGCGACTACATCGCTGTCCGTGCGGTTGGGAGCAAAGCGGGCATTGACGTTTATTTCAAACTTATCGGGTATAACGTTAGCCGCGTTAGAAGTAGTAGCCATGGTGGGACTCATTACTTCGTAAAAGGTTAAACCGCTGATATTTACTTCCCGTCTGGGTAGATCACGCAGTTTCGCTAATAAGGGGAGAGAGCGGAATATTGCGTTTTGGCCTTGCCAAGGACGGGCCGAGTGGGCACGCTTGCCTTCGACAGTGACGATGGCGTGGAGTCCTCCCATGCAGCCGGCCATAATCACGTTATTAGTTGGTTCCAAAACTATAGCAAAATCGATGGGAGGAAGGCTAGATATTAGAGTGCGCATGCCGTTACCTTCATCTGGTCCTTCTTCGCCCTCATAGAATACGGCTACTAGATCGGCATTAAACTTTTCGTAGTCTTTGAGCAGCCCCAGCATAATAGCAACGCCGCTCTTCATATCAGAGGAACCGCAACCGTAAAGGCGCCCTTCTTTGATAATTCCCAGAGGCTGTTGTGGATCGGCCGGCACAGTATCTATATGGCCGAATAGACCAATTACCGGGCGGTCGCCATGTTGCGGCGGACAAACAATGAGATTGTTGCGAGAACGGCTTAGAGGTAAGCCTGGTAGCTCCTTGCGCACCCAGGATTCAATGAAATCGCACACTTCTTTTTCATTTTTAGTTTGACTGGGAATTGCTACCAACTTTTGAGTTAAAGAAACCAAATCGATCATTCTGGAGCTCCAAAATTACGTAAAGCCTGGTTTAAACTGGTCTTGCTGTCTTCGCCAGCTCGGCGACTTCCAATAATAAGAGCGCAGGGCAAGTTATAGACGCCGCCCGGAAACTGGCGAGGACGAGTGCCGGGGATAACCACTGAATTGGGGGGAATAAATCCTTTATAAACTTTGTTTTCGGTGGTCGTGACGTCAATAATAGGGGTTGAAGCGGTGATAGTTGTACCAGCGCCGATAATGGAACCTTCACCTACTAATACGCCCTCAACAATGACGCTATCAGCGCCTATAAAACAGCCGTCTTCAACTATTACGGGCTGAGCTCCGGCCGGTTCAAGCACGCCGCCGATAATAACTCCAGCAGCTAAATGTACATTAGCACCAATTTGAGCGCAGCTGCCTACTAAACTCCAAGTATCGGCCATAGTTCCAGGACCTATATATGCTCCTATATTGACATAACCGACCATTAGAATGGAACCTGGAGCCATATAAGCACCGTAGCGAACCGTTCCTGGAGGAACTGCACGCACTCCGGCTTTATGCAAATTAGATTTTAAGATTATCTTATCTCTGTATTCGAAAGGAGGCAACTCCCAAGTCTGCATTTCTGTTATAGAGAAGTAGAGTAAAATGGCTTCTTTGATCCAAGTGTTGACTTGCCAAGTTCCGTTAACCTTTTCTGCGACTCTCAGCTCTCCTTTATCGAGCGCCTCAATGACAGCTAAGATGTCCTGCTTAGCTTTTGCTAATAAGCTTCTATCATTAAAAGCCTGAGAAATTAGTTGTTGATCCATGGGGGGCGCAATTCTGCAATAAAGCCCTATTCCCTTGTTAAATAAGAGTGGAAGAACTGGTGAGTAAGCACAGGAACGGCTTGATAATAAAATTATAATTGATGATACAATATTGTAAGCGGTACAGCGACTTATAAAAAAATATTTTTCTTTCTATTATAATTATAGGGATAAATTGTGCAGATATGCAGAAAAAAAACGCAAAACTAACATTACTGTTGCATTTATCGATAAAAAAATATTGATATGTGTTCTCTTTTGTGCTTTACTGAAAGTAATACGGGAGCCTGCTTTGAATGCTGAGGCTTTGGTTGTGCTGTCTATATCTGACACAGCCTGTAGCTTTTAGCTCCGCTGGACGGGTGAGTTTCTTGAGAAGTTTCGGAGTGTCTAAACAAACTTTACAGCGCCTGCCCATTTATTTGGCTTATTTGCGCACCTTGCCGGAATCAGAACAAAGGGTATCTGCATCTTCTATAGCCTCTGCTCTAAATCTCAATGATGTCCAGGTACGCAAAGATTTGGCTTCAGTAAGTTCTTCAGGCCGACCTAAAGTCGGATATCCAGTTAAAGTCCTGCGTGAAGAACTTGAGAGCTTTCTAGGTTACCGTAATATCGATTCCGCTATTATTGTAGGTGCTGGCCATTTAGGGAGGGCTTTGCTTAACTACAGCGGTTTTAAGGCCTACGGATTGGAAATTTTGGCCGCTTTTGATATTGACAGCAGCTTAGCAGGGCAAGATAGAGGCCGGATCCTGCCTTTAGATAGACTGAAAGATCTTTGCGACAGCCTACATCCCAGAATAGGTATCATCACTGTGCCGGCTGAAGCTGCCCAGGAAGTGTGCGATTTGATGGTCGCTTCAGGTATAGAGGCTGTTTGGAATTTTGCTCCCGTACATTTGCGCGTAGATGAGAAAATTTTTGTGACGAATGAAAATATGGCTGTTCATTTAGCTGTTATTTCTAATTACTTACGGGCGTCTTTGCGCAGAGAGGTAAATTTAGCAAATTACGATGAAAGCGCCGTTTAATTTTTCAGCGTGAAGCTGGATTTTGTTACTCAGTTTTGTCTCGCTATCTGAGATGGGGCAGGGCATTACTGTTTGTGATTGAATGGAGACGGCGCACATAAAGTATTTTTATACCGTGCGGACCACGGGAATTTAAGCCTGTACGAGGGAATGTCGTCGGCACTCTCTGTCTGGAGCTACGGCCGGACGGTGTACCCTGCAATTCGGGAAGCCCTTGCCGCTGAAGGCGTCATGCAGTGGGCGGTTCACAAAAAATGCTTAATTCCTGAAATGGAGATTGATATATGAGCACCAAGTTGGAATATACGGTCGTTGATAGTCTGGAGACTCTCCAGGACGCCTTAAAGCGCCTCAGAGAAGCTCAGAAAATCTACGCTACATTTACCCAGGAACAGGTCGACAAGATCTTTTTTGCCGCTGCTTCAGCAGCCGACCAGCAGCGTATCCCGCTGGCTAAGATGGCTCATGAAGAGACCGGCATGGGCATAGTTGAAGATAAGATTATCAAGAATCACTTTGCGGCTGAGTATATCTACAATACTTATAAGGATACCAAGACCTGCGGTTTGGTTCAGGATGACAAAGCTGGCGGTTTTAAAACTTATTTAGAGCCCGTTGGTATTATTGCGGCCATTATTCCCACAACCAACCCCACTTCTACGGCCATATTTAAGACATTATTGGCCTTGAAAACCAGAAACGGTATTATTATCAGTCCTCACCCCAGGGCTAAGCAGAGCACTATTGCTGCAGCTAAAATAGTTTTAGAAGCTGCTGTAGCGGCCGGCGCTCCTGAGGGCATTATCGCTTGGGTCGACGTCCCTTCTCTTGAACTTAGCAACTTAGTTATGAAGAGCGCTGATCGTATTCTGGCGACTGGCGGCCCCGGTATGGTCAAAGCTGCTTATTCCTCTGGTGTGCCTGCTGTGGGTGTAGGCGCCGGCAATGCCCCTGCTTTAATCGATGACAGTGCTGATATAGTCGTAGCCGTAAATTCAATTATCCATTCTAAAACTTTTGACAACGGTATGATTTGCGCCTCTGAGCAGTCCGTGGTGGTTTTGGATGGAGTTTATGACGCTGTCAAGGCTGAATTTGTCAAGCGCGGATGCTATTTGCTCAACGATATGGAAACTGAGCGTGTTCGCAAGACAATGCTCATTAATGGCGCTCTTAACGCCAAAATTGTCGGACAGCCCGCTTATAAAATTGCTGAGCTCGCTGGTATTAAAGTGCCGGAAGACACAAAGGTTTTGATTGGCGAAGTAGAGCGTGCCGACTTTACTGAAGAATTTGCCCACGAAAAGCTCTCGCCCATTTTGGGTATGTACAGAGCTAAAGACTTCGATGAAGCGTTAGTAAAAGCTGAAGGTTTAGTAGAATATGGTGGTTTAGGTCACACTGCTTCTATTTATCTCGACCCCGTAAACTGTCAAGACAAGCTGGAGCGTTTCACTGCCAAAATGCACACCTGCCGCATTTTGGTTAATACTCCGTCTTCCTTCGGTGGCATAGGTGACCTCTACAACTTCCGCTTAGCTCCATCCTTAACTTTAGGCTGCGGTTCTTGGGGAGGCAACTCGGTCTCTGAGAACGTCGGAGTAAAGCACTTGCTCAATACTAAGTTTGTTGTGGAAAGAAAAGAAAATATGCTCTGGTTCCGTGCTCCTGAAAAAGTTTACTTTAAGCGCGGCTGCTTGCCCACCGCTCTTCAAGAGCTGCGCGATGTCATGAACAAAAAGCGCGTCTTTATCGTTACCGATGAGTTCTTATTCAAAAATGGTTACACTAAGCCTATTACCGATAAGCTCGACGAACTTGGCATCACTCATACTAGCTTCTTCGAAGTAGCTCCCGACCCGTCATTGGCTTCTGCCAAAAAGGGCGCCGAAGCTATGCGAGCTTTCTGCCCCGACTGTATTATTGCCATCGGTGGTGGTTCTGCTATGGACGCTGGTAAAATTATGTGGGTGCTGTACGAGCATCCCGAGGTAGATTTCATGGATATGGCTATGCGTTTCATGGATATCCGTAAGCGTGTTTACACCTTCCCTCACATGGGTGATAAGGCCTACTTTATCGCTGTTCCTACTTCAGCTGGTACTGGTTCGGAAGTTACCCCGTTCGCTGTAATTACCGACGAAAAGACCGGGATTAAGTATCCTTTAGCTGATTATGAGTTACTGCCCAAAATGGCTATCATCGATTCCGACATGATGATGAATATGCCTCGTGGCTTGACTTCCGCTTCAGGTATTGACGCCTTAACTCACGACCTCGAAGCTTACGCTTCTATGATGGCTACTGAGTTTACCGATGGTATAGCTATGCGCTCTGCCAAAGATATTTTCAAATATCTGCCTCGTGCCTACAATAACGGCGCCTCCGATCCTGAAGCTCGTGAGAAGATGGCCCACGCTTCCACTATGGCTGGTATGGCTTTTGCCAATGCTTTCTTGGGAGTTTGCCACTCTATGGCTCACAAGCTGGGAGCCTTCCACCATATTCCGCACGGCATTGCCAACGCTCTACTTATTTGCCAAGTGCTGCGTTACAATGCTGCTGAAGTTCCTCCGAAGATGGGAACCTTCCCGCAGTACGCTTATCCGCATATGCTGTCCCGTTATGCAGATTTTGCTAGGTATTTAGGTTTCGGCGGTAAAGATGATCAGGAAAGCTTGGACAACTTAGTTGCAGCTATTGAAGATCTGAAGAAGCAGGTCGGCATCAAGCCTACTATCCGCGACTACGGTGTAGAAGAGCAGTACTTCCTTGATAAGCTCGATGCTATGACTGAGCAGGCTTTCGATGATCAGTGCACTGGTGCCAACCCTCGCTATCCTTTGATGAAAGAAATCAAAGAAATGTATTTGAAGGCTTATTACGGTAACTAGGAGGACAATATGCAGGACATAAAGTTGGATTTAAGTGCCGCCCGCGTTATAGCGGTTCGTACTAACAAAACTATCTACCGCCTCGGCGATTACTGTATTAAGGTATTTGATAGCGACTTCTCCAAGTCTGATGTGCTCAACGAGGCTCTTAACCAGTCGCGCGTAGAAGAGACTAACCTTGATATTCCCAAGATTATCGAGGTTACCAAAATCGATGGTAAGTGGGCCATCATTACTGAGTTTATCAGCGGCCCCACTTTATCCGATCTCATGGATAAAGAGCCGGAAAAAGAAGATGAGTATATGACTCGCTTCATTAATATTCAGAACCGCATTCTGAATACTAAGGCTCCTATGCTCAATAAGTTGGTAGACAAGATGCAACATAAGATCAGCTCTACCAATTTGAATGCAACTGCCCGTTATGAGCTGCATATGCGTCTTTCAGCTATTCCACGTCAAGACAGAATCTGTCATGGCGATTTTAACCCTAGCAATGTAATTTGCGGTACTAACGGCACCGATTACGTTATTGACTGGTCGCATGTAACCCGCGGTGCAGCTGAAGCTGATGTGGCTAGAACTTACTTAGTATTTTGGCTTTCTGGACAGATTGGCCGGGCTCAGAAGTACTTAGATATGTACTGTGCCATGACCGATACTGCCAAACAGCAAATTCAAAAGTGGCTGCCTATCGTAGCTGCTTCTCAGTCTGTCAAGGGGCGCCCTGAGGAGCGTGAGTTCTTGATGCACTGGATTAATGTAGTTGATTACGAATAAGGAGATAAGCTCATGAAGGTTACAGTATGTTTAGGTAGTTCTTGCCATTTAAAAGGCTCTCGTCAAGTAGTTGAAGATCTACAGTTCCTCATTGCTCAGAATAATTTGAAGGGTAAAGTAGAACTGGGAGGCAAATTCTGCATGGGACAATGCCAGAAGGGCGTTTGTGTGACTGTAGATGATCAGCTTTTCTCCGTTTCACCAGATACTACTAAAAGTTTCTTTGAAAAGGAAATTATGGCTAAGTTGGCCTAGTCGCCACATTACCGAACTATGATAAGAGCGTACAGACAAGCCGGATAAAGTTCTCCGCCGTCTGTACGCTTTTTTATAGCTTCAATATCCTTCCGCCCTCTGTTGTTTTTTGGTATTATTAATCACGGTTTAGAGCTGTTGGTAGTCAATTTCGCTTTAATCTATCTGAACGTGGGTGTAGATAGATATGGTAGCTTAATGGGCTGCGGTAGCAAGCCGTTTTTTTATACTTCAGACTACAAGGCTAGTATGGCCTTTTTTATAACCGCATTCTGCATGTCTTTTATATTTTCAACACCTTTTCTTTTGAGCTTAAGCAGAAAGTAAAGTGTGTCTTTATCAACCTATATATTTGGTAGATAGTTCTATATACAGATACTCTTACCAAATATATGTCTATTTTTAGGAAATTTCTTTCTAGTTGGATAGGCAATTAGAGAAGTTGTCGCAGCGTTTACGCTTTTGTTTTGAAAATACAGGGGTTTTGCATTATGGAAATAGCTGTTTGTATCGGAAGTTCTTGCCATCTTAAGGGAGCGCGCAAGGTTGTAGAGGGACTGCAAAAAATTATCGCTGAGCGTGGTTTGACCGATAAAATACGGCTGTGCGGCAAGTTTTGCATGGGCAACTGCCAAAACGGGGTCTGTGTTACCATTAACGAAGAGATGTTTTCTGTAAAACCTGCGGAAGTGCAGTATTTTTTTGAGCGCGAAGTTGCTCCCAAGCTGTAAAGATAGTCAAGGAACTGGGGAACTATTATGAGTCAGGGTTGTATAGAGCTAAAGAAATCTAATTGCAAAAACTGCTATAAGTGCATTCGCTATTGTCCATCAAAATCTATTCGTTTTTCTGGTAATCAGGCCCATGTAATCGACGAAGAGTGCATATACTGTGGCAGATGCGTAGTCGTATGTCCTCAGAAAGCTAAAGTCGCTAGGTGCGATGTCGAAAAAGTCAAGGTCTTCTTGGCTGAAGGAACTCCAGTATGCGTGAGCTTGGCACCCTCTTTTGCTGCCAACTACGTAGGGGCCACTATCGATAGTATGAGAGAAGCTCTGAAATCTTTAGGCTTCAGCGAAGTAGAAGAAACGGCTATCGGCGCTACTATGGTGAAAAGACAATATGAAAACCTAGTAGCTGAAGGCAAGCAGGATGTCATTATTTCTACTTGCTGTCACAGTGTTAATTTATTAGTGCGTCGCCATTTTCCGGAAGTGCTTTCTAGACTGGCTAGAGTTGTATCGCCTATGGTGGCTCACTGCCATTCTCTCAAAGAGCGTTTCCCCGGCTGTAGAACCGTTTTTATCGGTCCTTGTATTTCTAAAAAACATGAGCAGACTGAGCATATCGAAGATGTAGACTGTGTACTTACTTTCAGAGAGCTTACTGAGTGGCTGAAAGAGGAAAAAATTACTGTTAAGCCCGGTACAGATGATAATGACTACAGTAAAGCGCGTCTTTTTCCGTCCTGCGGCGGTATTTTGCGCACCATGGACTGCAATCAGCCTAATTTTGATTATATAGCTATTGATGGAGCATATAACTGTGTAAGTGCTCTAAAAGATATTCAAGAAGACAAAATTCACAACTGCTTTATTGAAATGTCTATATGCACAGGCAGCTGCATATGCGGTCCGGCCATGGATGAGAATGTAGAAGCTCCCATTAGCGCTCACTTAGCCATAAACAAATATGCCGGCAAGCACGACTTTATAGTTCCTGAGTATAATCCGGAAGAATTAAAGTGCGACCATCCGTACGATGTTGTACCGCGCGAACAGCCTACCGAAGAAGAAATTAAGCGCATTTTGCGCATGGTGGGCAAAGTCAGCAAAGATGATGAGCTCAACTGTGGTTGTTGCGGGTACAATACTTGTCGTGAAAAGGCCATTGCCGTTATTCAGGGTAAAGCTGATCTGAGCATGTGCTTACCTTACATTAAAGAACGCGCCGAATCTTTCTCCGATAATATTATCAGCAATACTCCCAATGGTATTATAGTTTTGAACGAGTCATTGGAAGTTCAGCAAATTAACAAAGCGGCTCTAACTATCCTTAATTTGCGTTCCGATTCGGCTATTTTGGGAGAAAAGATCGATCGCGTTATCGATCCGCAAATCTTCCGTGAAGTGCTTCTCACCAACCAAAACATTCTTAATCGTCAACTCTATCTGGCTGACTATTTGAAGCATGTAGATTTTTCTGTATTCTACGACAATAGTTACCACATTCTTATGTGCATTATGCGCGATATTACCGCTGAGCAGGCCGGTCGTGAAGAAAAAGAAAAAATTCGCCAACACACTATTGAGGTGACTGGCCAAGTGGTTGAGAAACAAATGCGAGTTGTACAAGAAATCGCTTTGCTGCTCGGCGAGACTACGGCTGAGACTAAAATTGCTCTCACTAAGTTAAAGGAGTCCCTCATAGATGAATCAACTGTGCACTGATATCGGCTATCAGAGCCTTGTAAAATATGGTGAGCAGCTTTGCGGCGACCACGTAGATATAGTTGAGCAGGAAGACGGCTCTATTGTTTTGGTGTTGGCTGACGGTTTGGGCAGTGGCGTGAAAGCCTGCATTCTGTCTACGCTGACTTCAAAAATTATTTCTACTATGATGGCTGCCTCCATGAGTATCGATGAGTGCGTGAAAACGATTATCGCTACTTTGCCTGTCTGTTCGGTGCGCCAAGTTGCTTACTCTACTTTTACTATTATTCGTATAACCCCTAACTCAGAGGCAGAAGTTATTCAATATGATAACCCGCTGGTCATTTTCCTGCGTGATGGCAAGCATATAGAGCTGCCTTCAACTACTATGGAAATTAGTGGCAAGACCGTTTACTTCAGCCGTTTGCAGCTTCGAGAGGGCGATGTTTTTGTAGCCATGAGCGATGGTTGCATACATGCTGGAGTGGGGATGAGCCTTAACTTCGGTTGGGAGCGCAAAGAAATTATTGAGTTCGTAGAAATGATGTACGGAGTTGGTTTTACGGCTAAAACGCTCAGTACTATCATTCTTGACGAGTGCAACCGCCTCTACGGGGGAAAGCCTGGTGACGACACCACTGTTTGCTGCGTGCGTTTGCGCCATCGCGAGCCTATGAACTTAATGATAGGTCCTCCCGCTAATCCCGATGATGTGAACCGTATGATGAGCTTATTCTTTGCTAAGCACGGCAAGCATATTGTCTGCGGTGGTACTACCTCCAGCTTGGCTGCCAAATTTTTGGATAAGCCTATAGAAATGCGTTTAGAGTATTTCGATCCGGAAATTCCGCCTATTGCCAGCATTGAAGGAGTCGATTTGGTGACTGAGGGAGTAGTCACTATAAATAGGGTGCTCACTTATGCTAAAAGTTATCTGGCCGACAATGAATGCTACAAAGACTGGAGTTATAAAAAAGATGGCGCCTCTCAGATCGCCCGCTTGCTCTTTGAAGAAGCTACCGACATCAATTTCTTTGTAGGTCGGGCTGTCAATCCGGCTCACCAGAACCCTTCGTTGCCTATAAATTTCAACATAAAAATGCAATTAGTGAAGGAACTTACCGATTGCTTAAAACAAATGGGTAAGCGCATTAAAGTAAGTTACTTTTAATTTTCAGAAAGATTGTTGTCTCTATGAATAACATTAAATTCGATACTAAAGTTCAATATCTTAAGCATAGTGTGCTTAAAGAGGTTGTTCGCTTAGCTTTTAAAGACAAACTTTTAGAGGAAGTTCTAGATATTCCCAAGAGGATTGTTCCTGGCAAAATCCCTACTATGCGCTGCTGTGTGTTTAAGGAGCGGGCTATTTTAGGTGAGCGAGTGCGCATGGCTTTGGGAGGAAGTTCCAACAATGAGAATATTATTGAAGTTTTAGATATTGCCTGCGATGAATGTCCAGTAGGAGGTTACGAGGTTACCAACGCTTGTCGAGGCTGTATAGCTCACCGCTGTGAGCAGGCTTGCAGACGCGGAGCGATTACTTTTGACCATAATCAGAAAGCGCATATTGATAAGGACAAGTGCGTGGAGTGCGGCATGTGCGCAAAAGTTTGTCCTTACAACGCTATTATGAACTTTAAGCGTCCTTGTGAGAGAGCTTGCAAAGTTAAGGCTATCAGCATGAACGAAGAAAAAGTGGCTTCTATCGACGAAAGCAAGTGCGTACGTTGTGGGGCTTGCGTTTATCAGTGTCCCTTCGGGGCTATCGTTGATAAGTCTTATATACTTAATGCTGTCGATCTGATACGCAAGAGTAAGAATGGTGGCCCTAAAGTTTATGCTGTGGTTGCTCCTTCTATTGCCAGCCAATTCAGCTACGCTAAATTGGGACAAGTAGTCAAGGCTATTAAGGAGTGCGGTTTTTATAACGTTTTAGAGGCCGCTTTGGGCGCCGACATGGTAGCTTTCAATGAGTCAAAGGAATTGGCAGAGAAAGGCTTCTTGCTCAGTTCTTGCTGTCCCGCCTTTGTGGCTTTTGTGCATAAAGAATTCCCTAAGCTAAAAGATAATGTCTCCCATAGTTTGTCACCTATGGCCACTATTGCCAAGTATATAAAAGAAACTGATCCGGGCTGCAAGGTGGTCTTTATTGGTCCTTGTACGGCTAAAAAGATGGAAACACAGCTCGATACGGTCAGCCCTTATGTTGATGTCTCCCTGACTTTCGAAGAGTTACAGGCTTTGTTCGATGGTTTAGAGATAGATGTAGCTTCTTTGGAAGAAGATGTTTTAGACAATGCTTCCTATTTCGGCAGGATATTCGCCCGCTGCGGCGGCTTGGCCGACGCTGTAGCAGAGGGGCTGAAAGAGCACGGAGTTACAGATTTCGAGCTTAAAGCCGTTTCCTGCAGCGGTTTAGAAGAATGTCGCAAAGCTTTGCTGATGGCGGCGCACGGCAAGTCTCCTTATAACTTTATTGAGGGCATGGCTTGTGTAGGCGGATGTATTGGCGGTCCAGGCTGTTTAACTCATGGTGATAAAGATTCCCGTGAAATAGATAAGTATGGCCGGGAAGCTATGGAAAAGACTATTAGCAGTGCTGTTAAGCAGTATATAAGAGATTAGTTTCTTCGCTTGTAGGCTTATAAAATCGGCTGAAAAAATTTCAGCCGATTTTTTTTCAGCAGCAGGAAAACTATATTTAATGTAGTAATTTTCATCTCGTTGCCGCGATAGTGGGCAGCTGTACAATGGAGAGCTGGCTGAGTGGTCGAAAGCAGCGGTCTTGAAAACCGCCGTGGCATTACTGTCACCGGGGGTTCGAATCCCTCGCTCTCCGCCAAAGGTAAATAGAAAAGGGGCTGGATCGTTTTTTCTTGCGGTTCAGGTCTTTTTTTTTGTAGTGCCGCTTCTTTTGCAGTGAAATAAATGGCTTATATAAATGAAAAAGCTCCGCTGCCTATAATATTGAAGCGGAGCTGGTGCGTATTTTTAAGATTTGCTCAAAATTTCTTTATAAATAGCGTAGTCTTTATCTAATAAAACGGTAAAAATCACTTTAGGAGCTGTGCTTTCACGATTCAGATAATCTCGAGTGGTGCGCAGCGCGATTTCTGCTGCTCTGTGGTTAGGAAAACAGTAAACGCCGGTTGAAATACAGCAGAAAGCTATAGAATCTAATCCTTTTTCATGAGCTAACTGCAAAGAATTGCGGTAACAGGCAGCTAAAGCCTCCTCATCCGTTTTCTGCAGCTGACGGTAAATAATGGGGCCTACGGTGTGAATAACGTACTGACAGGGGAGGTTGTACGCTTTAGTTAGGCGAGCTTCTCCAGCTTGCAACGAGCGCCCCAAGCGCTGCATAATTTCGGCGCATTCTGCCCGCAGCTGCAGTCCTGCAGCTGAATGGATCGCATTATCGACGCAGTTATGGCAGGGAATAAAGCAGCCGAGCATATCTGAATTAGCAGCGTTGACAATAGCTCCGCAGCGTATTTTGCTGATATCCCCTTGGTGAAGATATATTTTATCAGCTACCGGATTGAGTTGGCTAACTTCAGTAATATCTAGGCTATTGAGTTCTTCCTGAAAATATTCATCTTGTATTTTTATAAACTCTGAACTAATTGCTTTGGGAGGGCGCACATTAAGTAAAGAGCGCAAAAATTTCTTTTGCTTATCTTCTTTGTCGGGTATTTTAGTACTAGAGGATATTTCTCTGCTGTTGATAGCTTCTCTAAGCAGTTCACTGATTAAAAAGACTCTTCTTTCACTCTGATTCATGAAGCATCCAACCTTTCATCAATTTATTCCGTCTGGGAAGACCGACAAAGAACTTATTTAATAAATATACCTTCTTTGCTTCAGTATTTCAAACTAGCGGTCTAAAACTACTTAAAAAGTTAGCATAATTGTTTAGTTTATAAATTATAGCGGTGGAATAGACGCTTTACCCTCTATTTTGTGAAAAAAGCTCTTCCTATCTGTAAGTTTTCAACTTACTATTAGGAAGAGCTTGGTTACTTAAAAAACAAAAAAGGCCAATTTAGCCGTCTATTTGTTTATAACAATTAGGCTAAGGCGTGATTGACGATTGAATCGCGCAGCTTAGGTTCGAACCAAGTCGACTTAGGAGGCATAATCTCGCCCGCATCGGCTATATCCATAAGTTCTTGCAAACTGACGGGGCGCATAGAGAAAGCCACCTGCGCGCGTCCCTCATCAACTCTCTTGACTAGTTCCTCAGTACCTCTGATGCCGCCCACGAAATCGATGCGTTCATTGGTGCGTGGGTCGTCAATAGCTAAAATAGGATTGAGAATATTTTCCTGCAGAACTGCGGCATCGAGTTTCTGAGCAGGGGTGGCTGCTTTTTCTTTGAGGGAAGTAAGATCTAAATCGTACCACTTACCGGCTAAATACATACTTACATGGCCGTCTTTTTCGGGCTCTGGAGTAGCATTAGCTTCTACAGGTACAACGTTTTTTAGTTTGGCTAAAAACTCTTCAGCACTGTGGCCATTGAGATCGGCCACTACGCGGTTATAGGCCATAATTTTAAGCTGATTGTCAGGGAAGGCCACCGCTAAGAAGAAATTCGCCGCTTCATTGCCTGTCCAGTTAGCATTTTCAGAACGAAGTTTAGCTCTGGTGCGGCTGGCTGAGGCTGCCCGGTGGTGGCCGTCGGCAATATAAAGGGCGGGGATTTTGGCAAATTCGGCGATAAGGTCAGCGCAATCTGTCAGTTTCCAGGCTGTGTGGCGAATACCGTCAGGAGCTGTAAAATTGTAGAGAGGTTCAGCAGCAGTTGCCTGACTGACTAGGGAGTCAATTTCCGGTCTAGCTTTATATGTCAAGAAGACGGGACCAGTTTGGGCTTTAGTAGTGATAATATGATTGGTGCGGTCATCCTCTTTAGCTTTGCGCGTCTTTTCGTGTTTTTTTATAAGATTGTTATCGTACTCGTCTACTGAGAAAGTGGCGGCGATACCAGTTTGAATATGGTTACCCATTTGCTGCTGATAAATGTATACGGCGGGAGTGTCATCGGTAAAGAGAGCACCTTCGCTGCAGAGCTTTTGCAAATTTTCAGCAGCTTTAGCGTAGACGGCTGGATCGTAAGCATCTGTGGAGTCAGGAAGATCAATTTCAGCGCGAGACACATGAATAAAGCTCAGGGGATGACCTTCACCTAACGCTTTAGCTTCTTGGCGATCTACAACATCGTAGGGGACTTCGGCTACTTGGGCCACATACTGAGGGTGAGGACGCAGGGCTCGGAAAGGACGTAAAACGGACATTTTCTATCACCTTTACATTTAATATCGAAGGCGTAACTTTTACATATAAAATAAAAAAACCTGCATAATTAGTTTTTGTAATTATGCAGATTTTTTTTGTCTCAGTTGTTTTGCCTATATATACATTAGGTTACTTAGGAAGCAGTTGAATAGCGTTGATGGTATTTTTGCTAAGGTAAATGGCTCTCCACAAATCGCCCCCGTTAGTGGTTAGATATATATTTCCTGTAATAGTTGAGAAGGCGAAAGTACGTTCTCCCAGAGCACTTATAGAGGTGATGCGCTGGTTATTGAGAGAAGGCAGGCCGACATTTTTTACCTGCCAGGTGTCTCCTCCGTCTTGGGAGCAGATTATGAGTTGAGCCCCATTATCATCGCGCATTTGGCTGAGACTGGCCATAATTAAATTAGGATTGTAAGGGGCTATGGCGATGCGCCGAGCAAAATTATAGGGAATACCGTGGCTAAGCTGGGTCCAGGTTGAGCCTAAATCGTCGGAACGGAAAATTCCCGTTGAAGTAGCCGAAAAAATGCGGTTAGGGGCTAGAGCGTGAATGGCGAAATCATTGACCTCTTTCCCTACGCTTACTGGCCGTTCAGACCAGGTTAAGCCTCCATCTAAACTTCCCATAAAGCCGCCTTGAGCTACAGAGGCGAAAACTACATTGGGATGAAGAGGGTGCTGGCGCAGCTTAGTGACGGAAGCACGGTAGGGAGGTACAGGATATATCCATTCGTCTGAACTGGGCAAAGCATTAAAACTGGGAAGTTTTTGCCAGCGCAATCCGGCTGTTTTACTTTTGTAAATTGAAGGCGGCTGGGTGCCTACGTACATAATCATAGGAGATTTGGGATGAGAGCTGATGGCTGTAATGTTGAGTCCGTCCAGTCCTTCTACAGTTGTCATCCAATTTTCGCCGTCTTTAGTTTTATGAATTGAGCCTTGAGAAGAGGCGGCTAAAATTGAGCCGCGCGGATCTGTTAGCACAGCTTGTATATTGCGGGCCTGATGAGCATGAGAAACTAAGGCCCAGGTGTCAATATCTCGTTCTCCTTCTCGTAAAACAATAATTCCGCGTGTCGTTCCTATCGCTATACGCATAATAATTGCCGCCTTTACCACGCCTGTCGGGCAAAAAAATTTAATTCAAAGAGCTGTTGGGCATATCCATCCGCCCAGTATCCAGCTAGCGCAGGAGATTTTGGCAAGATTGATTTTTACTCCTGCTTAAAAATTTTTTAGCTCGAATTTGCCGTTTATGCTAGGCTGATCAGTTCAGCAGCTATCTATAGCAGGTTTTCCCCTGTTTTTGGTCGTATGAGAGGGCCGTCAGTTTACTATATTTTTTTTGAGGAGAAAGCATAATGAAACTTGTTATGGTACGTCATGGCCAGAGCATGTGGAACTTAGAAAATCGTTTCACAGGTTGGACAGATGTAGATCTCAGCGAAAATGGCATTAAAGAAGCTGAAGAAGCCGGACATTTACTTAAAGCTAACGGTTTTTCTTTCGACATGGCTTTTACTTCCGTTTTGAGAAGAGCTAACCACACTTTGGAACTCATTCTTAAAGAGCTTGGTGAGAGCAATATCCCCATTAAATACACTTGGCGGTTAAATGAGCGCCACTATGGTGCCCTTCAGGGACTCAATAAAGATGAAACTCGGGCCAAATATGGGGCTGAGCAGGTTCATATTTGGCGCCGAAGCGCCGATGTCCGTCCGCCGGCCTTGGATAAAGATGACGAGCGTTATCCAGGAAACGATCCTAAATACAAAGATCTGACTCCGGAGCAGCTTCCTCTCACTGAGCACCTGCTTGACACTGTCGATCGCGTTGTACCTTATTGGGATTCCGATATTAAGCCGGCTCTTTTAGCTGGTAAAAAGTGCATTATTGCCGCTCATGGTAACAGCATCAGAGCCTTGGTCAAATACATTGAGAATATTGGCACTAAAGAAATTATGGACGTCGAAATTCCTACTGGCAAACCCTTAGTTTACGAGCTCGATGACAAAACTTTAGCTTTTGTCAAAAAGTATTACCTGTAGCTTTTTTGGTGGTTGACATCCGTCCACCGCTTTTTTAGTTGAGGTTGTTGTCGGCCGTTATTAAATAAAGCCCGCCCAACTTACCCTTACGGGCAACTGGGGCGGGCTTTGTTTTCGTTGGTCTTCAATTTTTTATATCGAGTTGATATAGGTCAAGCTGCTTGAAGACGGACGTCTGAGGTTATTTTTTTTGCTATAAATATTTTTTGATAATTTTTTCAAATACTTCTTTGTCAGCGTAACCAACATGGCAGTATCTGATATTTCCTTGGCGGTCAATAATTAAGGTGGTGGGAATACCCTGAATTTCTCCTATTTTCTGCTCAACAGCTTTTATTGCTTTCGGATTAGAGTTCCCCAGAATAGAGGGATAATTTAAGCTCTTTTTTTGAGCAAACTGTTGGTGTTTAGTTGCATCGTCGTCCAGGGAAATACCTATTATCTGCAGTCCTTGGCTTCCGTATTGTTCTTGCAGGGCGATAAAACCGGGGATTTCTTGACGGCAGGGGGGACACCAGGTGGCCCAGAAGTCTACGATTAAAACTTTGCCGAGATATTTTGAAGTATCAACAGATTGGCCGTTGTAGCTAGTACCGGTAATGGTGGGAAGTTTGCCCAAATTTTGTTCAGCGTTGTTTGCCTGAACTTTGGGAGTGCAGGCTATTAGGGCAAAGATGCTAACGCTTATAATAAGCAGTGCGTACAGATATCTTTTCATAAACGTTTCCTTTCGGCTCGCTCTGAACACCACATTAAGTTTATAATGGATATGGTAGTTAGCGAGCGTTTAATTAGTTCCTCTAGTATAAAATATTCTCAATAATCAGGTTTTTTCTTCTTTAAAATTAAAAAATTATAATCGAATTAAGCAGAGGGAACAGAAAGAGGTTAGCGTTTGTAATGCTGTTGTATCCTTTAAAGTTAAAACCTTATTTGGCATCCCGCCTTTGGGGAGGGAGTTATTTAGCAAAACATTATGTGCGCTCTGCTCCGCAAACGGATAGTATAGGTGAAATTTGGATTATCGACGGTGAACAGCCGGTCGTTAATGGCGCTTATACGGGGCTCACCCTCAACGAATTATACAAACGTTTTCCTCGTCAATTTGGTAACGATGGCCACTGCAAAGATTTTCCTCTGCTAATAAAATGGCTGCGGGCGCAGCAGTGGCTTTCAGTGCAGGTCCATCCACCAGACAATTTAGCGGCTTCACTTAGTGGGGGCGACCAAGGTAAAGAAGAAGCTTGGTATGTAACTGAGGCGGATCCCGGAGCTCAGCTTATTTTAGGGGTCCATCCGTCAGTTCGATGCAGTCAGATCTTGAGTTTAGCTGGTCTTGATATGACGTCTTTATTAAGTAAAATAAGGCCTGCTGTAGGAGACTGCCTCCATATAAAACCTGGGTTAATCCATGCTTTAGGGCCCGGGCTAACCGTTCTTGAAGTGCAGCAAAATTGTCATTTAACTTACCGACTGTACGATTGGGATCGTTTAGAAGTAGACGGTCATCCCCGCGAACTTCATTTGGCTGAGGCCACCGCGGTGTTGCGCAGTTGCTGGCCTGTTAATTTGCCTAGCTCAGAAAAATCTGCTTCTAAGGTTTGTGGCACGGAAAACTTTGGCCGTTCATCGGACAAAGATAAAAAAATGACCACTGGTTTTTTGACATGCTCTAAACTGTCGCAATACGCCCCTCCTATAGGTAAAGTCTTGCTTACCGCAAAAAATTTCCGCTTAGAGGTTATAACCTTGGCTGCAGAGTCTATAAAGTGGCTTACTGACGATATTTGTTCAGAAATTATTATTTGTACTAAAGGATGTTTGCAGGTTTATTTGCATGGGGAGTTCGAAGAGCTCAGATGCGGCGAAGCTTGTGTTTTAGCAGCTGGATCGGTCAAGGTTGGGTTAACTGCCTGCGGAAATGGTGAAGCAGTGCGGGTTATCAGTTCCCGTTTTCAATAAACAAAATGCTTTCGGCGCATAACAAGTCGAAGAGCGGTCGGCTGTACTGTTTCTATTGAGCTGTTTTAAGAGAGGTTGGGGCTTGAGGTGGAGTTTGTATCTCCTTACGATAATTTAGCTTTCAGAAAATTGGGGCTGAGCGCGTCTGCGTCTTGGGAAGAAATAGAGGGACAGCTGGCCTGTCTGCGCCGTCTTATTGAAGAAGTTAATAATCACAACAAAGGCGGGCAGAAAAAAATAAGCTTAGCTAAAGATGCAACTGAGTCTGAAGAAGATTGGTTAGAGGCCTGTTTGAACTGTCCGGCTGGAGAAGAACTTCTCGATCGGGCTGGAGCGACTAATCTGCCTTGGTTAGAAATGGTCTCGATCAGTCGCAGTGGGGCCGATGAGATAGAAGAACAGTTAAAAAACGATTCTGTACGCCTTATGAATCGTCTGTTTTGGTATCACTGTCAGGGCAAAGAAGATGAACAGGCTATAAAATTTATTCACGAAGGTCAAACTGAACAAGCTGTCAAGCTTTGGATTGAGGTAGGAACTTCTGCTTCGGCCACCGCTTCTGTAAAAGCGTCCGCTCTACATAATTTAGCTATTTTGTATCATACTAGAGCGTATGCGGCTCCGCGAGGCAAAGAATGTGCTCAACAAGATCTTAAAGAAGCTGCTCGTTGGTGGAACCGAGTGTTGGAAAATAAGTATCTGCCTTTTATACTCAGCGATGGTGAAGCCTTTCAATCGTACGTTTTAAACGGCGGAGCAGATGAGGAAGATAGCCAAACTTATAGCCAGATCTTAGAACAAGCTCGTGAACTTATTCCTAAAATTTACCGCTATATTCCCCAGCTACTGAGCTTTGAGCGCTGTCGTCTCAGTGGACAGTACGAGGAAGGGGCTAAGCAGATCAATTTCGCTAAAGATAATGTAGCTTTGCCTGTAGAGATGGATTTGCGCGACTATCAGGCGACTAAAGCCCGTATTTCTGTAGCTTTGTCGGAAGCTGATTATTTTACTGCTCACGGCCAGTTTCAGCAGGCGTCTCGTCTTATTGAAGAGGCTCGCAGTGAAGTAAATACCGATGAAATTGCTCTATTAAATACTAGTATTTTACATGTGGAGAATAGGCGAGTTGTGCGCGGCTTAATGCCAGTTACTGAAGTCCCCAAACTTTCTTCTCGGGTAGCCTTTGGCTTTAATCTGGGACGTTTGCGCAATTTCGACGAAAAGACGCGCAGTTTTTCTGCCCGTTTAGCCTGGACTTTTTTCTTTATTCCGCTTTGGTATATCGCTCGATATCGGGTCCGTCAGGAAGTTTCAGGACGCTGGGTTTTTATGGGACGCTACGTTCACGATCCGCTCATTTCTATTTATAACTTTATAGCGTGTATTCTGCTTATTGTGGTGTTGGTTACCATATTGTTGCTTGGTTTGCGCTTCGGACTTTCTGTCGATGTTGGCAGTGCGGTTAAGGTTTAAATTTATATAAAGGAAGCAGATTTATATTTAGAAAGGCATAGGGCTGGCGGTTTATATGAAAGCAGTTGTTAATACCGGCAAAAATAAGCGAACTGATAACACCAGAGAAGATAAAAACCTTAATGATGTAGTGAAGAGCGGCCATATCGCTAACCATCATCTGCTTCCTAAACTTAAATCGGTAGCTGTACGCCGTTTTCTAGCTAGTACTCAAGATTATTTTGGCGTCTTAAGTGAAGCTGGCCAAGCAGACACTCCCTACGGAAAGGTACCGTATTTAGCTCAAGTTGTTTTAGGAGAGAGCAAAGCGGTGCTTCTGGAGTATAAAAAATCTTTAGATAGCACTCAGGGGCGTTTAGCTATATCTTTTCTGCTAGTCGAACGTTGGTCGGAGTTTCGCTTAATATTGGTTAACCATATTGGCCAGCCACTTTATGAAACGGCCCCTGCTTATTATTGGAATGCTCTGGAAATGCCATCTCTAAGCCGCAATTTCCTTTTAGCCTGTTACATAAAATTTTATCAGCTGAGCTTAGAAGGTCGCACATCCCTTACTTCAATTGAGTTAAGAAAATTTGATTTAGTTAATTTTGTCATTCAATTTCTGCAAGAAGGCAACATGCTCACGAAAGCTGTTAGCGAACTTGAGGAAAAAAGAGCTGATATAGCTCGTCCTCAGCCTTTTTTTGCCGATTTGCAGGCCAGTGCCGTTTTTGGATTATATTTGGCTTCTTGCGTTAGTTACGATGGACCCTCGGAAATTAGTTTTCAAGATGGACTGCCTTTGGTAAATTACCCTTTGTCTAAAGGGATTTTAATTTTTAAAGTAGGTCTTCTAGCCCATTATATTTTGAAAAATCCGGCTTCGAAAGCGGCTTTGCCTGGAGCTGTCAGAGCGGTAGTAAGCCAAATATCTAATCCCTGTCTTTGTGTTGGAGCAGAGTACAGCCCTTATCTTGATTGGCAGGATAAAATTGTGGACTTCGCTTCTGTTAAAGCGGAGCAGAATGAATGTGCTGCTTCCTCTGACGGGGCTAGCTACAGGAACGCTCCCTTTGTAGTGGCTCGCCATCTTCTCTTAGAATGGCGTTCCCAGCAGCATGAAGTGGAGAAAAATGAAACTGGCAATAAGATAAAATTGTACCAATATTGGCTTTGTCCGGCTTGTGGCAATTTTACTACGGTTGAACGAGAAGCCGTGCCTCCTACAGGAGCGGATATTGCCGAATTAGCTAAAGAATTGGTCAAATATACGGCCTCTCTTGAAGATCATTTATGCAGTCACTGTCGCCATAGTTTAGATATTCTGTGTCTTCAGTACACAGCTCTCGACTTTGTCTGGCCTTGGCCTGGTGTGGAACTGCTGCTGGAGATGGCGCGTACTCCTACTGATGGACGTCTGCTGCGGGGATGGGGGTGGATAAGGCTCTCCGATTTAAACAATACAGCCAAGTTCTGCAGCTGTAGTGATTCGCTTAATGAAGACAGTCTGTATAACCATTTCAAACGCTTCAGCTCTTTAATGGTTCGCACTCGAGAATTAATACGTTCCGCTTTGAGTCAGCTTAGCTACGTTGAAGAGACATCCTTGGTACAAATGCTGCCAATGGGCGGTTCTTTATTCTTGCGTTTGGAAAATGCCTCACAAGGTACTGCTAATAATTCTGAACAGGAGGAGGGCCATTTTGTTGAGCTTGAAGGCAAACAGTATTTCGTATTTCCTATAGACTTAACTAACCCGGTTTTTGCGATGCCAGCCAACTTTATTAAGCTGGATAAGATTTTAAAAGCGCGTTACTACCTCGATTGGACTGCTTTCGTTTTATTTTCTCAAGAGCATTTCAACTATATATTCCAGGTAGAAGGCAGAGAAATTAGGATTAACTGGATTGGCTCACATAAGCAAAAAATAGAAGTCTCTAGTAAAAAAGCGTTTTTCAGTCGCAATTTAGCCGAGTTAGCCTCCCAAGCTTTTTACAGCGGATATTATCCGGAGGAAATGTTGGTTAGAGGCTGTGCTGAAGACTACAAAATTTTCCAGGAGCAAGAAGATGTTTTCGATTGGGCCGAGCATCTTCAAGCTGGAGGGGAGCCTGTGCGCTGTGAAGCCGAGGGACGCGCCTATGCTTTGTCTACTGGTGAGGAGGTTCGAAAGGTCAGCGCTGAGGAATTGCATGAAGCTTTGGAAAAACCGATGCGTTTAGCTAAGTTTACTTTTTCTAAAGCGCCCATAAATTTGCATCGCTGCCGTTGTGGCCTGGAGGCAGTACCAAGTATAGAATTCGTCGACTCTTCTCTGTTTAGTCATTTGAAGTACATAAAATATGAAAAAAAGTTAGACTATATTGTTAAAGATCCTAACCATAAGTTAAACACCGAGATGTTCAGCCGCTATGAAGAGCTTGATAAGAACAGGGAAAAGGCTCTCAAAGCTTCCGGAGGAAAATTGGCTGTAGCTTTAGTAGAAATCGAGTCTCTGTCTAGAAGGTCTAAAAAAGTGCCGGGCACTTTCCAGCGTACCGGTCAGATGATGCCTTCAGAAAATGAAGCATTATTTTTAGAAGCGTTTAAAAAATGGTTCCCTAGAATGGATGAGGTGCGCCTCATTAATAAACAAAAAGTTAAAACTTCTTATTTGCAGCCGGTTTGGGCTATGCGCTGTCCTTACCATGTTGTGTATATGAATCCGTCTTCTGGATCGATCCCCAGTCTATCTTCCCGGCGTCTTTTCAGTTTAGATAGACTGAGCGGTATCTTTTCAGTATATAAATTTAGGCGTTTGTGGGTTGTTTATGGCCCCAATGCTTCATTTGTAGCACTCGATCCGAGGTTGGCAGTAGGAGTAGCTCAAGCTGGCAATATTAACTTAGACGATTTTTTCAAAGTGGCGGTGCCTCATCAGAATGTAGTTATATTGAGCGATTTAGAAACGGATAATGAAGATTTACTGGAAGTATGGCACCGTTTCTGTTGGCGTTTTCGGCAATTTCAAGGAGCAGCTAAAGACTTTTTCCTTTATGAAAGAGCTTGTTTTTGTGGAGTAGCGGCGGGCAGATTCCAGGTTAAGGTCTATCCTCTTTAGGATAAAATTTAATTTTTGCTTCAGCATTTTATAAAGCTGGCATATAAAAAGAGGTTGAAGTGTTAGCCGGAAAAAATATGTTGAACTGAACCGACCGGGTAGGCTACGCTTTCAAAAAAAGGAAGCCAGCTGTACAGTGAGAAGTCTGTCCCCAATTTTGGAATGTTGGTGCAGTTTTAGTTGGGGGGCAGCAAGTTCGGAATTAAGGAGAAGTATATGGGGATGGAGCCGTTTTCGCATGAAGCTAGGGTGTCTATAGTTTATGCCCGTGAAGCAGCTAAATCTTTTGGAAGCAGTTATATCGGCCCAGAACATCTTTTAATGGGATTAGCAGCCAATGTCAGTTCCGAGGTAAGCGGTCTTCTGCAGAAGTACGGCATAACTTCAGAGCTTCTATATAATGAAGTATCCAAAGATTTGGGTGAGGCTTCGGCTTATCAGAGCATGATGTTTACTCAGTCTGCCAAAGAAGTCATTCAAGAAGCTTTTAAGTGCTCTCGTCGTTATGAAAGAAGTTCCGTAGGATGTGAAGCGCTCCTGTGGGCTATTTTGGAAGTTGCTGAAAATGGCGACAGCTCCTCGAAATCAGAAGTTATTTGTCGAATTTTAGGCAATTTTGATAAGGAGAATTTAGAGAACTTAAAAGAAGACGTCAAGTCTATTATAGCTGACAGTGACGAAAATGGGAAAGACAAGCGTTCTTCTAGTACGTCTGCATCAGGAAAGAGAGCTGCGGCTAGAACTCCTGTTTTAGACAGTTACTGCCGCGATCTTACCAAGTTGGCGCAAGAAGGCAAACTCGATCCTTTAGTAGGGCGTCACAACGAGCTGGAACGCGTTATTATGGTTTTATCGCGCCGCAACAAGTGTAATCCGGTGCTGATAGGTGATCCTGGAGTGGGAAAAACGGCTATCGTAGAAGGTTTAGCGCAGCGGATTGTCAGCGGTGAAGTTCCGGATAAGCTCAGAGGTATGCGGGTCTGTTCTCTCTCCCTTTCCAGTGTAGTAGCCGGTACGCGTTACCGCGGAGATTTTGAAGATCGTCTGAACAAAATTCTCAAAGAGCTCACCGATACTAAATCTAAAGTTATTCTCTTTATCGATGAAATTCATGCATTAGTTGGGGCTGGTGACAGTGAGGGCGGTATCGACGCCTCTAGCATTCTCAAGCCGGCTTTGGCTCGCGGTGAATTCCAGTGTATTGGAGCTACAACTGTAGGCGAGTACACTAAATATATTGAAAAAGATCCTGCTTTAGAGAGACGGTTTCAGACTGTTGATGTCAAAGAGCCGAGTGAGCAGGAAACTTGCAATATAATTTTCGGTCTGCGCGATCGCTACGAAAGCTTCCACAATGTCGATATTTCAGAAGAAGCTGTGCGTGAGGCGGTGCGTTTGTCGAATCGTTATCTTCCCGATCGCCTTCTGCCCGATAAGGCTATCGATGTTATCGACGAGGCTTGCAGTCGCGTTAGTTTAGCCCGGGCTAACAAACCGAAGGAGCTTATTAGTAAGTCTGAAGAGGTGCGCGATTTGGTGCGTCGTCGTGATGAGGCTTTGGTTGAACAGGATTATGAATTAGCCGACGATCTTCGCTTAAAGGAAGAAAGCGCCCGTACGGTTTTAAACAGATTAGAAAACGATTGGCAGGAGCGTTTGGATTGCTCAGACTATATAAAGGGCAAACGGCCTGTGGTTAAAGCTGACAATGTGGCTTACGTTGTTTCCTTGATGTCCGGAGTTCCTTTAAATAATGTCACTCAAAATGAAGCTGCTCGTTTGAGCAACATTGAGCAGATATTACATGAGCGCGTGGTAGGGCAGGATGAGCCGATTAAAGTAGTGAGTCGGGCTATTAAGAGGGCCAGGGCCGGATTAAAAGATCCTAATAAGCCTATCGGATCTTTTCTTTTCTTAGGCCCCACTGGTGTAGGTAAAACGGAGTTGGCCCGCACGTTGGCTCAATTCCTCTTCGATGATGAAAATGCGCTGATCCGTTTGGACATGTCGGAGTATTCTGAAAAATTCACAGTTTCTCGTCTCTACGGAGCCGCTCCTGGTTATGTAGGCTACGACGAAGGTGGGGAATTGACTGATGCCGTACGTCGCAAGCCTTATTCGGTAGTGCTTTTTGATGAAATAGAAAAAGCTCACCCTGATATATTTAATGTGCTTTTACAGATTATGGATGAAGGACGTCTAACTGACTCTAAGCGTCATGTGGTAGACTTCAAGAATGTAGTCGTTATTCTCACTTCCAATATCGGATTTGCCAATCCCGATCCTAGTGCTAATATGGGACTGCGTGGCAACCGCGATGATGGTTCTCCTCAAGTTCGTTTTGAGCGCATGAGAAAGCGCGTTTTAGACGAAACTAAGCAGATATTTAAGCCTGAATTTTTGAACCGCCTCGATGCTTCTGTGGTCTTCCATAGTTTAGAAAGTGAAGATCTGCTTAAAATTGTCGATATTATGCTGGACAAAGTTCGCAAAGAATTATCGGCCAACCATCGCAGTTTTGAAGTTACCCAAGATGTTAAAAGGGCTTTAGTGGCTTCGTGCCGCGAGCCTCAATATGGGGCCCGTCCTTTGCGTCGAGCTATTCAGCAGATGCTTGAAGATCCTCTGGCTGATAAAGTTATTGAAGGTGAGTTCCCTGAAGGTAGCTGTATGCTGATCGATTTGAGCGAAGAGGCGCGCATTGAGTTGACTACTCGCGAGGCCGAGGGGATGATTTCTACGACGGGCAAGACCTCTGATAACGGCGAGGAGGAAACTTTCCGCTTTGTTTTCAAGTTATCTGAAGATTAGTTCAAGAGGCTTAAGGTAAGAAAACGTTAGAGGTATAGACTGTTCAAGGATATTGACCTTGACAGGCAACGCAACTCGGCGTTATAATTGATAACGCCTTGTAGCGTGGGGAAGTGGCTTAGTTGGGAGAGCGCCGCGTTCGCAATGCGGAGGTCGTGGGTTCGAATCCCATCTTCTCCACTGTATATGGTAGTTAAGAGCTTGAAGCTTGTGAGTTTCGGGCTCTTTTTTTTTGTTAGGCAAAATAATTGAGTACGGTTAGATCGATTATGGAGATTGTAGCGGGGCACTAGTAAATCAGCTGGTAGGAGGGTATAGCTATTTGACAGTTGATTGGGGCTGTGTTTCAATAACGGAAATTTTTGTTGGAGTTATCAGCTAGGTTAATCTTTATATGTACTAAATATGGGCTATGTAATGTTCCAATATTGTCATTAATTGTGTATGTCTGAAAAATTACGCGCTGGTTATTTATTTGCGGAGGCTGAGAGTCTTAAAGTGAACAATAAAAAATTGGAAAAATGGGCCAATCTGCTTCTTGATACTGGAAAAAGAAATAATCTAATTAATTTTAAAGATTCGAAGTTCGCTTCTGTAGAAGTTTTACTGCCGGGAGTTAGTGTTCTTTTTGAGAAAATAGATAGCAATGCGCAGTTTTCTGTTTTCGATCCTAAAATTAACGAAGATGATGATAGCGTAGAAGAAGGCACAGCTGCTACTTTATCAGAGCAAGATGAAGCTAATAACGATGCTCGAGCTGCTTATATAGCCAAATATAGTCCGCGTCTTAAAACGTCAAAACAGCTGCTTTTGTACAATAGCGGCAGCAGTCCGATTACCGCTCTCAAGAATATTAGTAAAAAATCAAAAGAATTTATTGAAGAAACGGGCGTCAATGTGGCCCATATGGCTTTCGGCTTCATACATTGGAAGGAGAGCGAATCTTCACAATACGTGTATTCTGCACCTGTGCTGCTGATTCCGATTCTTTTGGAGCAGGAGTCCGTTACCGCTCCTTTTTATATACGTTCCTCCGGCGATGATATTATTGTCAATCCCACTTTTTCTTATAAATTGGAAGCTGAGTATGGTATAAAAATTCCTGAATATAATGACGAAAATTTAAGTGATTATTTGGCGCAGATTGAGCTATTGATAAAAGGATTAAAGTGGCAAGTTTCTGCTGAGTGCAAAATAGGCATTTTCTCCTTTTTAAAAATAAATATGTATCAAGATCTGAAAGATAACAGCGCCGCTATTTTAGCTAACGCGAATGTGCGCTCCCTTTTAGGTGAAGAGGGAGGGGCTGAGCGAGGCGCTAGCCTGGCTGTTAGTAGCAGAGGTGTTGATAACCCGCTCATAGAGTTGCACAATGTGGTCGACGCCGACTCCAGCCAAATTGAAGCGATTGAAATGGCCAAGAGCGGTAAAAGTTTTGTACTTCAAGGACCTCCGGGAACTGGTAAGAGTCAAACAATTACTAATATTATTGCCGAATGTTTGGGAGATGGTAAGAAAGTACTGTTCGTTTCTGAAAAGCTGGCTGCTTTAAAAGTTGTTTATGACAAACTAAAGAAGGCTAACTTAGCTGAATTTTGTTTAGAGTTGCACAGTCATAAAGCCAATAAAAAGAGCATTATCGAAGATTTATGCAGCACGCTCAAAATGAGTAAAAGCACTGTCTCGGCTAAAGCTGACTCAGAAATTGCTTTGAAGAGAAAATTTATGCAGCAGCTTGATTCTTATGCTACTGAATTGCATAAGCAGAGAGCTAATATAAACAAGAGCGTGTATCAGCTTTACGAATCTTTATCAGCGTTGCGTAAAGCTCCGGAAATTGAGTGGGCTATACCTCAAATCAGTGAAAAAAATGAAAATTTTTTGCATGAAATTGATTCATTGTTATCTCAGTACGCCTGTTTTGTGCCCTCAATCGGTTACGATTATCAAAATAATTCGTGGTATGGATACAATAATCAGGATAATTCTTATCAGCATAAACTTCAGCTGAAGCAGTATTTAGAGTCTACTGTTAAATTTTTAGACAATATTGCCGATTCCGCTGAAGAAATTTCCCATAAATACGAAATTGCTTGTCACAGCATTCAAGGGATATGTGCTTGGCGAAAATTATTGTCCCTTTTAGCTGAATCGAATATCGTTGCGCCTCAATTACTGCAAAAATCTAGAATTGATCAAGTTAATGAGCGTATCGCCGAGCTGCAGCAGCGCAGTGAGGCTGTAGCAGCGATAAAAGCTGAGTTAGATCAAACTTTTTCCGAAACTATATACGATCTTAATGGGCAGGTGCTACAGGCTAAGCTCAATGGGAGGTTCCGTAGCTTTTGGGCCCGCCTATTTAGTTTTGAATATTGGAAAATTGCTCAAGATGTGCGGCGGTGTAGCAAGGGGGGACAGCGTTTTTCTTACTCTAAGCTGGTTGAATGCATACGGAAATTGGCTGATAAGCAGAAGCAGGAGGTTGGTTTTAACCAAACTGCTTCAGTGATAAAAGACTGGTTGGGTACAGCTTATCAAGGTTTGCAGACTGACTGGAAGGTTGTAGGTCCTCAGTTGAAGCAACTTGGCAGCCTAGCAGAAGCCGGAGGCAGTTTCGGCAAGTTAGCGGAAATGGACGACTCAGTTTTCGAGGCTGCAAGAGAAGAGTTCAAAAATTCAGCCGAAGCTTTGGCTCTTCACGTGGACTCAGTTCAGACTGCAATGCAAGATCTCGGCAGTTGGTTCTCACCAGAAATAGTAAATTTGCTGACTTTAGATATAGACGAAGCGCGGCGCAAGTGTAACTGCTGTTTAAGTGAGTTTGATAAATTGGAAAATTGGTGCAGTTTGCGTCGGTTGCTCTTGGAACTGCAGAGTAAAGGTCTGCTTCCTTTCCTCAAAGTTGCTCTTCAAGCTGGCATTCCAGCTGATTCATTAGCTCCAGCCTTTGGACGCCAATTTTATACTCAATGGATTTATTACATTTTATCCTTAAGTCCCATATTATCTTCTTTCAATCGCGCTTCTCAGGATAGAGCTATCGAGATGTTCAAAGAGAAAGACCCCGAACAGTTCGAAATAAACAAAGCTTCTATTCGGGCGATGCTTTCCGCTCAGAGGCCCTCCCTAGATTTAATGGCTTCGGGCAGTGCTTCGGCCGTTTTGTTGCGAGAAGGTGAGAAAAAGCGCAGACAAAAGGGCATAAGAACGCTGCTGTCTGAAGTAGGGGAATTAGTACAGCGCATTAAGCCGTGCTTTTTGATGTCGCCTTTGAGCGTCAGTACCTTTTTAGCTCCAGGAGCTGTCTCTTTTGATACCGTTGTTTTCGATGAAGCTTCCCAAATTTTTCCCCAAGATGCCATTGGAGCGATTTACAGAGGCAAGCAGCTGATTGTAGTGGGAGACTCCAAGCAGATGCCGCCCAGTAATTTCTTCAATACTTCTTCAGAAGACCCCAATGATGATGAAAGCGGAGATATTAACGATTTTGAGTCTGTTTTAGATTTGTGTTCCGCTTCTATGCCTCAACTGCGTCTGAGCTGGCACTACCGCAGCCGTTGTGAGCAGTTAATTGCTTTTTCTAATAAAAATTTTTATGACAATAGTTTAACTACTTTCCCTTCAGCTAAAGCTGATGGCCAGTGGTATGGTATCGATTATTACTATTCTGGAGGAGTGTTCGATCGTAGAAGCCACAATAATCTTAAAGAAGCAGAGTTTGTAGTCGATTTAATTTACCAGAATATTGCCGTTCATCCGGAACGCAGCTTGGGCGTTGTAGCCTTCAGTGTATCTCAGCAAGAGCTGATCGACAAACTTTTATCTCGCCGGAGGCAGCAGAAGCCGGAGCAGGAGTATTTCTTCCGCAACGATGCTCAGGAACCGTTCTTTATTAAAAATTTAGAGACGGTTCAGGGAGATGAGCGCGATACTATTATTTTCAGTGTAGCTTACGGCCGAGATGCCCAGGGGCGTTTGCTTTATAACTTTGGCCCGTTAAATAGGGTAGGAGGAGAGAGACGCCTTAATGTGGCGGTGACGCGTGCCAAATATAATATTCAGTTAGTCTCTTCTATGCATTATACTGATATAGATTTGAAGCGTACTAGTGCTGAGGGAGCTAGGCTTTTGCGGGAATATCTCGATTTAGCAGAAAACGGCAATATCGCTTTAGAACGATCGATCAGTGTTAATCAGTTTGAACAATTCGATTCTGATTTTGAGCTGGAAGTTTGTGAATATTTGCGCTCTAAAGGATTTTCTGTCGATACTCAGGTCGGCTGTTCCGGTTTTAGAATTGATCTTGGTTTAAAGAAACCGGATAGTTCCGATTATGTTTTGGCCATAGAATGTGACGGAGCTTCTTACCATTCTTCCAAAAATGCGAGAGATAGAGATAGGCTGAGGCAGGAAATTTTAGAACGTATGGGGTGGAAGTTCTACAGAATTTGGTCTACTGATTGGTTTAAAAATAAGTCGGTGGAACAGGAGCGTCTTTTAGAAGCCGCCTCTAGGGCTATACGGGAATCAGCAAGTTGCCAATCTGCCGTTTCTGTCGCTTCCGAAGCAAACCAGCCTACAACAAATTTCGAAGAATCTGCTCCAGAAGAACGAACTCAATTTAAACTTTACAAGGCGGCCGATATTGAGTCATTAAGTTATCGATACATGGCGTTCGATAACTTCAAAGGTTTAGTTAAAGCTATTTTGCAAGTTGAAGCCCCTTTATCTGAAGAGTGGCTGCTAAAACGTACCGTTCACTTTTTTGATCGAGAAAAGGTAACTAATGTTGTTCAGCGTCTTTATGAAGAAAAAATGGCCGGTTGTGAACGGATAGGTATTGTGCGTCGCGGTGGTTTCCTTTATTTGCAGGGAGCTAACAAAATAGAATTTCGTGTCCCCGGTGATCTGACTCGTGAGATAAAATATATCGCTCCGGAAGAATTGGCAGTGGCTATGGTAGAAATAGTTAAGCAAAATGTAACTATTGAAAAAAACAGCTTATATAAGTTCTTAGCTTCTAAATGTGGCTTTGCTAGAGTAAATAAAAGTGCTAGTGAATATTTTGAGGAAGTGCTTAGTTCTTTAGGTAATAAATTAAATATAGAGGGCAATTTAGTTTCTTTAAAATAAAAGAGCCAGGGTTGTTGAGCTGAGGTGAAGTGTGCGGAATATTTTATTTACTTTAATAATGATTATTTGTATTGCGGTGGGCTTTGTGGTGGGACCGGCAGCAGGTTTCGCTCTCTTAATTGTGTTGGCTCTGTCAGCCCTGTTGCTCCGTTTAATATACAGATTTATAAGAAATATAGGAAGCTTTAGCTGTCGGATGCTTAAGGTAGCTGCTGTAAGTTGGCTGTTTAAATTTTTCAGCTCACTACTTAGAAGAGGGAGCGAGTAGTATAAACTGTAGTATTAATCTAGCAGTTTTTATAAAGGAAAATATGGGGCGTTTAACAATAGCTGTTTGCTAAAACCGATATTTTGTGTCTCCAATGCGTCGGCTTGAGTCCGCTAAATTAACAACTATATGGAAAAAAACTTAACTTCAGGTAGCGTGCTGAAGAATATCGTATATTTTTCGCTGCCTTTTCTTTTAGCTTATTTTCTGCAGACATTTTATGGATTAGCAGATTTATTTATTGTTGGTTAATTTGAACAGGTGTCTAGTATAACCGCTGTTTCTATTGGCAGTCAGGTCATGCATATGGTGACAGTGATGATTGTTGGCCTAACTATGGGAGCCACTGTAACCATTGCCCAGGCTGTTGGGGCTGGAGATAAAGGCAGAATCAATCAGGCTATAGGTAATACCGCTACTTTGTTTATAGGCCTATCGATGGTCATAACTTTGGCCCTATCTTGTAGCGCTGAGTCTATAACAGCTCTAATTTATACGCCCTCTGAGTCGGTTAAGGCTACTGCCGATTACCTTTTTATATGCTTTTTGGGGATACCTTTTATCACGGCTTATAATGTTATAGGAGCTGTTTACCGTGGTTTAGGAGATTCTAAAAGTCCTATGTACTTTGTGGCTGCAGCTTGCGCCTTTAATATAATTCTCGATTATATTTTCATAGGATACATGCATATGGGAGCTTCAGGTGCAGCCTTGGGGACGTCTCTTTCACAAGCTGCTAGCGTATGCTTAGCCCTAATTATGTTTAGATGCGGTCAAAAAGAATTGCCAGTTAAAGCTGATTTTATACCTCAGCGCGGAGTTATGGGCAAACTGTTAAAAATAGGCTTACCCGTTTCTTTACAGGACGGTTTCGTACAGATTGCTTTTATTACCATTACGATTATTGCTAACCGCCGCGGTTTGAATGATGCTGCAGCAGTAGGTATTGTAGAAAAAATTATCGGCTTTTTATTTTTAGTGCCATCATCTATGCTTTCCTCAGTTTCGGCTTTGTGCGCTCAAAATATTGGGGCTGCCAAACCGGAGCGCGCTTCAGCGACTTTGCGTTGGGCCATAGGTATAGCTGGAGGATTTGGTTTTCTTATTTCTGTAATTATGCAGTTCTCTGCGGAACCGGTGGTAGGTTGCTTTACTTCTGATTCTACCGTTATTTTAATGGGTGGAGCTTATCTGCGCGGGTATATTTGGGATTGTCTATTCGCTGGCATCCATTTTTGTTTTAGCGGTTATTTCTGCGCTTACGGCCATTCAGAGCTCTCGTTTATGCATAATATAATAACTCTGTTTTTTGCCAGAATTCCGGGAGTTTATCTGGCCTCGTTTTTGTTTCCTCAAACTCTTTACCCTATGGGATTGGCCACAGCGGCTGGCTCAGTTGTTTCAATTATTATTTGCTGTTTATTCTATGTCCGTCTGCATCGCTATACAGAGGAATGCAGGCAAAAGTCCGCTGTTTGAAGTGGAGACCTCTATACAAAAATTAGCCATTTGTAAAGAGTGACAACCTAAAATATTTTTTTAGTATAGCTCAAGGCTTGCAGATACAAATGTTAAACTATATGGGCAGTTTTATGAGCTTCATAAAATTTCTCTATCCCTAATATAGACACCTCTGTTACTTATTTAGTAAAGGTTGTTTTCCCCATGAACCGATCATACTGACTGCAAAAAAAGTAAAAGGATGCAATAATATGTCTATAAATAAGCTTTTATACAAAATAGGGAAGGCCTCAATCTGTACTGCTTTTATAGGAATCGCCTATGTTTTGCTAAAATGGGTGATAGACGGTCGCAAATTTATGGATATGCTAGATGTTGTGATCTATATCACTCTGTTTCTGTTTATTTTTTGTATAGGCAGCTGGTTCAAAAAGATAGATCGCTGTCATAGAATCAGCGTGGGCGAAATAGCTTATAAATTGGACATGCTAGATGAAATCAAAAGTTACAGCTGTAATAAAGCTATGATGAATTTTTCAATTTATGGCATCGCAACTTTTCTTTTTAGCATAGGTAATTTTTTTCGGCTGTTTCTTCCCAGCACGGCAAGTTATGAAGTTATCAGCATTATTTGTCTTAGTTCCTGCTCCTTAGGAGTTTCAGGTATACTTTTAATGACTTATGGCTATAAGAATTCCTTATATGACAACATAATGAAAGAGAATGATAAAGAAACTCCCACACCACTAGGCAGCGGAATTGATGATGCGGTTGATTATATTTATGATGAGCAGTATGACAGACCGCAAGGAAACAGAGCTCCTCATAAAATATCTTGATATAAAGCGTCGGCAGGTTTAGCGCTTATACTGAGTTAATTGATTACTAATTTGCTTTTAAAATATAGAGTCAGGGCGGTTAAAAGCTATGGAACGCTTACGGAGGGCAGAGCATGAGACACCGTAATAATAAAAATGTGGAGATTCCTTCAGAACTTTCATGTAAAATTCGCGAATATGAAGCTAAGGGCCGATTGCTGCAAAGATGGTTGTGGGGGGTAATTGCTTTAGAAGTTGTACTTACTATTGCATATTACGTGTCTTATAGTCATTATAAATCTTCCAATTTAATAATTAATATATACGGAATAGTGCTGTTCCTTATGTGTATTGTGCTGGCACTAGTTATGTATTTATATCTTAGTAATGAAAGTAGTAAGCAAGTGTACGATCATTTGAAATATCAGTGTATGTTTGGTGATATTTCTGATGACGGTGGTTGTTCCGATCAAGAATTGGAAGAATTAGAGCGCTTAATTGAGGAAGATGAGCGTTCAGCTGGAAGAAACGGACTAATTTCTAGCTTTTTCGGTATAAGAAGATAGTAAGATAATTTCCTAAGAGACTGCTACTGCTAGTAGCGGTAGCAGCGTTGTAGTAGTCAGAAGGAACTAAGTTATGCATGATAACAGTAATGGGGCTGGCGGTTCACTTTCGGTACATACTAATAAAAATCTGATTATAGTATACATAATAAATTTCATTGTCAGATTAGCTTTTCTTGTAGATATATTGGCAGGCATTGTTGCTGTTGTGCTCATGGTACTTAGTCTAGCTGATAAAGTTCATTTATCACATGTAGAAATTATCTATTGCGGTAGGGCTTTGTTATATTCAGGAATAGCTTTTGTGCCCTTATTGATAGCCTATTACTTAGCAGCTCTTTCGCTTGAAAGTACAAGAAGCAAGGCAAATAATTTAGATTCAGATGAACAACTAGCCTTAGCTTTAGGAATTAGCCTTCCAGAGATCGAGTCCCAGCAAGATAATAGGCTGGCTGATATAGAGTTACCTACGCCGACGACACCTACTAGCAGTCACAAGGAAGATAATCTAAAAACTAATTCAACAGCTAGTATTGTATTCGGCGTTATATTTTTTATGTCAGGTATTTATCTTGCTTCCGAAACTGGCGATTTAGGTACCAGTTCAATTCTATTAATTACTGGAGTTGGAATGTGGCTGTATGGTATGAGCGGTAGAAGGAAAGTTGAGCGTATGAAAGCAGCTAGACAGGTAGAGCAGACTTCTGCCTCAACCTCCTCTCAGTACGAACAGCCCGAACGGTTGGGAAGGAAACGCAGAAACTCGGAAAATTTTGCAGCCAGAAATAGCCGAAGAGCCGAGCGGTCGGAATCTGTAGGTTGCGATAATAACTACAGCGACTTAGACGATCAGTTCTAATAATTATATAATTACGGTTGCAATAGAAAGCATAAAACCTAGAGAGACTTTCCACAGACTAAGCGCTCATCATAATAAATTAGTTTAATGACTGGTGGTATTCGGGGTATAGAGTAGTTTCTTATGTTTCACATGCGTACATATGTTGATACTGGCGATTTATTTAGTCTGTTTTTTACACTGATTGTTACAATTATTATTCATTTTATTCAGAAAAGGAGAGACGCTCGAATAGATGCTGATAAGAAAAAAGAAGAGGAAGTTTATTTGTACAATTCAGATGAGATGCCAGTAAACAGACATTATTCCTATAATAGCGATCGTACTGGCAGTTTTATAAACGAACAAAGGAGCTCGGA
Source organism: Candidatus Bruticola sp. (assembly GCA_051874735.1). Lineage (GTDB taxonomy): Bacteria > Vulcanimicrobiota > Xenobia > Xenobiales > Xenobiaceae > Bruticola. Next base: position 103,447 of record JBJEGD010000013.1, read on the forward strand.
AAATTTTGCGGCTAGAAATAACCCAAGATCTGAGTTTTCAAAATATGTGTACTACAGCAGCGACTATGATGACTTAGACGATCAATTTTAACAATAAAAAAAATGCCCTCATGACTATGTAAATAGACTGAGGGTATTTTTTTATACGAAATTACTAAAGCAAGAAATAGATTAAATAAATTTATCAAGCAATTCAGGTATAAGTTGGCTATATACCTCTTCTAAATTGGCTGATGCGAAACGGCAGGCCGCTGCCAGAGCGTGTCCTCCTCCTGAGTGGCGAGCGGCAATATCATTGATGACAATTTTTTTAGAGCGAAGTGAAACTCGAACTTCGTTAGGCACAACCGCTTTAAATAAAGCAAAAACTTCACAGCCCTTCATAACGTTCAGACGGCCTAAAAGCATTTGCGTATCCTTCTCTTCTAAATTACAGGCCTTTAACATTTTTTCTGTCAGACAGGCTGTAACTAATTTTCCGTCAGCATAAACTTTCAGAGTTTGCAAGCACATAGACTGCAGCTTAAGATCATTTAAAGTAAAGCTGCTGAAAAGTTGGTTGTGTATGTAACTTATATCCCCTAGGATGCTGAGCAGATGAGCGGCCGCTTGATGGGTGCGAGGGGAAGTAGCAGAAAAGCGGAAGCTGCCCGAATCGGAAACAATAGAAGTGTACAAAGCTTCAGCGCATTCGCGGTTTATTTCGACGTTCATGGCTTGGAAAACAAAATATAGCATTTCTCCCAAGGCCGCAAAACTAGGATCTATCCAGTTGAAATCAGCTGAAAGATTGTTCATAGGATGATGATCTAAATTAATAACTTTAGAACACCTTTGCGATAAATTCAGGTCTTTAGGAAGACGGCTAGGTTGAGGACATTCTAAAACTAGAGCGACGTCGAAGGAAGCACCTACGGGCAACTCGGTATGAATCTCGGCTGTACCCTTAATAAACTTAAAAATTTCCGGCGTACCGTCAGGACTATACAGATAGTAGTTTTTGTGCAGGCTCTTCAGTATCTGAGCACAGGCTACCATGCTGCCCAGGTCGTCGCCGTCGATATTAACATGGGGTACAATTAAAAAATTATCGTGCTGCAGCAAAACTTGAGCAATCTCAAAACATGCTTGCGGAGGCTGATAAGTTAAATTCATAGACTTGTAGTTAATCCTCCTCGGGCTGTTGATTTTGGTTGTCTTGGTCTATGTTGAGGCTCTCCAGCAAACTGAAAATGTGTTCAGCTTTTTCCTGGGTTGTATCGCGGAAGAAAGCTAAAGAAGGTATATTCTTTATGCACAGTTCTTTAGCCAGTTCGTGTCGCAAAAAGCCTTTGGCTTTATTTAAGCCTTCTACGATGGCGATCTGCCTGTCTTCTGGGGCCATAATACTGATATAAAATTTCGCTAAAGAGGTATCGGCACTGAGATCGACGTCAGTTAAAGTAATAATTTCCTGACCTTCTTTTTCGGGGGGAAAAACTGAGGGATCTTTGACACGGTGAATAATTTCGTTGCCCACTTCTAACATTAAGCCACGCAGACGTACTAAATGGTGATTCATAACTTTTTCCACAATCTTTCTATTCAGTAAAAATTTAAAACTAAAAACCGCCGCAGCCTTTAGAATAGAGAAACGGCCGCCACTTCAGAGTGAGGGGACAGCCGCATTCCGTTTAGCTAAATGGACAGCGGCGGAAATCAAACTGAGACTAAAGTTCGCGCTGATGCTCCACTTTCTGGTAGCACTCGACGATATCGCCTTCCTGTAAATCTGCGTAGTTAGCCACGGTTAAACCGCACTCGAAGCCTTCGACCACTTCTCTGGCATCGTCTTTGAAGCGGCGCAGTGTTTCTACCGTACTGTCGTAAATAACTACATTATCGCGGAGCAGGCGGCAGAGAGCCCCTCTGACGACCTTACCTTCAGTAACGTAACAGCCAGCTACTTTACCGATCTTGCTAATCTTGAAAACTTGGCGCACTTCGGCTTTGCCCAGAACAACTTCCTCAATATCGGGAGTTAGTAAGCCAGACATGGCCTTCTTTATATGCTCTATGACTTCATAGATGATCCTATAAGTGCGTATCTCGACTTCTTCCATATCAGCAGAGCGCTTGACCAAGGCGCCTGGCCGCACATTGAAACCAATAATAATGGCTTTGGAAGCGGAAGCTAGCATGACGTCGGTTTCAGAAATAGCACCTACGCCGGAGTGAATAATTTTTACAGCCACTTCATCGGTGCTTAACTTATTCAGGGACTGAATAAGGGCTTGTAAACTACCATGGCTTTCAGCTTTGACCAGTAACTTGAGGTCTTTAGCTACGCCGTTTTTAAGATCGGCAAAGAGGCCTTCCAGAGTTTGTCGGCTATTAGAGTTTATGCGCGTATGTCTGGCTTTGGTTGTGCGGGCTTCTGATACCTGACGGGCCATTTTTTCATCTTCAACTACTTGCAGATGATCGCCGGCATCAGGCACAGCTTCCAAACCCACAATTTCGACAGGCACAGAAGGGCCGGCACTTCTAATGCCCTTGCCTTTCTCGTTGAGCATAGCGCGCAGTCTACCCCAAGTTTTACCCACAACAACTGTGTCACCAACCTTTAAAGTGCCATTCTGCACCAGCACAGTGGCAACCGGCCCGCGTCCTTTATCTATAGATCCTTCGATAATCGTACCTTGGGCCTTAGCGTGTGGATTAGCCATTAAATTCATAGTGTCCGCTTGAAGAATGACCAGATCTAAAAGATCGTTTAAGCCGATATTGCGCTTGGCGGAAATTTTGCACATTATCGTGTCGCCGCCCCACTCTTCAGCTAACAGTCCGTACTCAGTAAGTTGAGTCATCACTCTGTCGGGATTAGACTCGGGGAGGTCTATTTTATTAATAGCTACGATAATAGGTAAATTAGCCGCTCTAGCATGGTTAATAGCTTCGACCGTTTGAGGCATAACGCCATCATTAGCCGCTACTACCAAAATAGCTATATCAGTAATCGCAGCTCCTCTAGCTCTCATCTGAGTGAAAGCCTCGTGTCCGGGAGTATCGATAAAGGTAACTTTGCGACCGTCGTGGATGACAGTATAAGCACCTATAGTTTGAGTAATACCTCCAGCTTCTCCTGAAACAACAGAAGTACGGCGGATGGCGTCTAAAAGGGAAGTTTTACCGTGGTCTACATGGCCCAAAACGGAAATAACTGGTGGACGGGGGGTAACATTGCCTTCATCTCCGTCAATCAGCTCTAAGGGGACGTCTTCGGTAGACATTTCACCGACTTTATAACCGTAAGAAATAGCCAGATCGCGGGCTTCTTCGTAGGAAAGAGCCTGGTTAATAGAAACCATCTTGCCCTGACGGACGAAGGTACTGATTAAATTGTTAGCCGGACGCCCCATACGGGTGGCTAAATCTGCCAGGGAAATAACTTCCGGAATTACGATAGTTTTCTCTTGAGGCTGCACAGTTGACGGCTGAGTCTGATTGTGCTGATTGCGCTGCCCGTTTCGGTTGGGGGTATTGCCGCGCTGTCCTCGCTGATTGGCTCCGCCTCGGTTAGCCGCACCACCGCGCTGATTATTATTAGCTCCGCGTCCTTGGGCATTGCTGCGCACCTGGCCGCGGCCTTGAGAGGTGTGAGATTGAGAACCTCCGCGTCCGTTCATGCTATTGCGGCTCTGCTGGGCGCTGTTGTGTCCGCCTTTGTTGCGAGGAAGACGTCCCTCGCCGGAATTGCGTCCACCTCGACCACCTTCAAAAACCGCCCTGGGAGCGGTAAAATCGGAAGATGAAAAGGCGTCTTCTATAGAAATGCCCGTCATGGGAGTGGAAAGAGAAATGCTTTCGTCTTGCTGAATGCCCATTTCTTCAGGAGAAATGATGGGCAGATCAACTAACTCTTTTTCGTTTTCTTCGTCGTAAACATCATCGATAAGGCGTTTATTAGAGGAACGCTTGCGGTTTTGTTCTTTGGCTAAAATCGCACGCTGAGCCGCCTCTTTTTCAGCAGCTTCTCTTTCTGCTGCTTCTTTCTCGGCCGCTTCTCTGGCGGCGGCTTCTCTTTCAGCTGCTTCTTTCGCTTCTTTTTCAGCAGCCTGTCGAGCTGCTTCTTGAGCTGCGGCCTCTCTCTCAGCTGCTTCCCTGGCGGCTTTTTCAGCGGCTTCGCGGGCCGCTTGCTGAGCTCTCTCTTCCTCGGCAGCTAATTTATTAGCCGTCTCTTGAGCACGCAAGGCTGGGCTGATGCTGCGGGGAATAGGGCGAAGCCCGCCATTTAAAGTAGCTCGCCTAAAGGCACCGGCTGTCTGTCTAACTTTGACATTGCTGGTGCGAATGGGGCGTGCCGCTATATTATCTTCATGGCGGTTCACCTTGCGCTCAATAAGAGCCTGTTTCTCTTCCTGAGTTGCGCGCTTGGCAATACGAACTGCCGGCTTGCTGGCTGCTGCTTTAGCTTGAGCTTCTTCTTCCATAGCTCTATTTTTGGCTTGAGCTTCGCGGCGCAGCTGCTCAAGGTGAGGAGTAACCGTCTCGCGAACTTTCTGGACAGCCTCATTAGGAATGCTGTTAGCCGCAGTCTTAACGGGATAGCCCATGCCTCTGAGGATATTGATCAGAGATTTGCTGTCTTCGATGCCTAGTTCTCTGGCTAATTCATATACACGAATTTTGCCTCCGGCATTGGTATTGCTGCTCATAAATCTTTCACTTCCTAACTACAAGATGCTGCCGCAGGTTCGGTCTGGTTCGATTTTTGCTGCTCTAACTGCAAGCTGAGCCACAGGAGAGCTTCCCCGGATAACTTTGCGCTGAAATTCTTACGCAGCCGCTTGTCTTTCTCTAGTTTTTGTAGACATTCGGCAGAGCGACATATGTAAAAACCCTTGCCGCATATTCTGCCGTCTTGATTAACGACAATTTCACCGCCGCCCGTAGGTCTGACTAGGCGAAACAGCTCGTCTCTGGATTTTACTCGACGACACGCCACGCACATGCGCTCAGGAATTTTAGACGAGCCGGTTGACACGCCTTACTCTCCTTCGCTGACATCTGTCCCAGAAGTCTGTTTCTTGGCAGCCTCAGCAGCAGCGCTTGATTCACTCTTGATATCGATATGCCACCCGGTAAGCTTAGCGGCCAGGCGAGCATTCTGACCTTCACGCCCTATAGCTAAAGGCAGCTGCTGATCAGGGACGATAACCACAGCATTGTTTTGCTCTTTATTGGGGATGACCTTAGTGACTCGGCTGGGCTGCAGAGCATTAGCAATGAACTCTTCAATGTTTTCCGACCAAGGAATAACATCGATCTTTTCGTTGCGCAGTTCTTCGACGATACCTTGAACGCGACTACCCTTAGGACCTACGCAAGCTCCTACTGGATCTACGTTAGGATCAGTCGATCTGACAGCTATTTTAGAGCGCAGACCAGCCTCGCGGACTACCGCTTTAACTTGCACAATGCCCTTCTCAATTTCAGGAACCTGGCTTTCGAATAAGCACTTGAGCAATCCTGGAGAGGAACGGGACAGAATAATCTGCGGACCGTGTTGCCCCTCTTTTACATCTATTACCAAAGCTTTTATGTGGTCGCCAATGTGGAAAAATTCGTTGTGAGCTTGCTCAGAAGGGGGAATTACACCCTCAGCTCGGCCTAAATTGACCGTAATTTCCCTACGCTCGTGGCGGGTGACGGTGCCGCTCATAAGTTTCCCGCGTCTGTCGCTGAATTCATCGCGGATTATATCGCGCTCAAATTCACGCATGCGCTGGAGAATAACCTGCTTGGCACTTTGAGCAGCTATGCGACCGAAACTATCGTTGCTAGTTTCAATGTCGATTTCCATACCCACTTCGACATTAGGCGCTAATTGTTCAGCCTCTTCCAGCTTTATTTCTTTGTTGCTGTCGATAACTTCAGGAACAACAGTTTTGCGTACCCAAATGTGCAACTCAGCAGTGTTGTGATCTAACTCGACGATAACCTGCTGATTATTGCCGTAGTTGCGTTCATAGGCTTTCTGAAGGGCATCTTCAATGGCCTCTATGATTTTGTCTTTAGGCAGTTTGCGCTCGCGCTCAAGAGCATCGAGCGCTGCTAAAAGTTGTTCCCTCTGATCTTTACTCATCATCTCTGACATTTTTGCTGCGCTGCTCCTTAATTCAGTTCTGTTCCGACGTTTTCATTGCAAGGGTCAGGCGAAACATCTGAGCCGGGTGAAGAAACCTCTAAATAGTAAGTTCCCTTAATAGGATCTAACTCGTCTAGACGCTTAGATAAAGGACGGTGCACCTGAGTGCAATCTTCGAGTGTAACTGGAATCGACTTACCCTCGGGCTCTCCTGCCTCGTGATCTACCGTCACTCTCAAATACCAAAGGCCGTCCTCTCGTATGAACTCAACTTTCTTAATTATTAAACCTAAGGGTTGAGCTATGAGGGCGGCTTCTCTGCGGATTAAATCTAGAGCTTTTTCGCTTATTTTCGCCAAGTGGAACTTCCTTCAGAAATGCAAACAATTCTTAAATGGCCCTCTGCTTTGAGGAAGCATTTGCTCACAGAAAAAAAGAGCGGCAGAACCACTCTTAACACAGAAGGCAAAAAGATACATGCGAACTATATCATATAAAGTAACTGTGTGCAAGCATTTCTAAATACGTTCCTGCAGGAAGAAACTGCCTGATTATAAGCCTATTTTATGCATTTTTTGATCTGTAGAAGATGTTGCTAATATCTAAGCTCGGAAAAAATCTATCATTCTTCTAACGTTTGCCTACTTGTTTTGTTTTCAGTCAACAGCTATAAATTATAGGTGAGAAGCAGCGCAAGCTGTGCCTGTAAAAATTGCTAAGAAAAAAACAAGACATAGGTCTTTTTTATTATATTGCAGTTTGGAACGGTTCGTTGTTCGTTTCCTCCTCTAAGTCGGGGGAGGACTGCTGGAGCTGAGCGCGGACATCCCAAAAACTGGAGGTAAAAAAATGTCTAGTATTCGTCCTTTAGGCGAGCGTATTATCGTAAAGCCTGCACCTTCCGAGGAAAAGACTGCCGGCGGTTTGTTTATTCCTGAGACTGCCAAAGAAAAGCCCCAAAAGGGCGAAGTTATTGCTGTTGGCCCAGGCCGCAGATCTGAAGACGGCGAGTATCTTCCTATGGAAGTTAAGGTCGGAGATAAAGTTTTATACGGAAAATATTCCGGTACAGAGCTTAAGTTAGATGGAGAGATATACCTCATTATAAAAGAGAGTGATATTTTAGCCGTTCTGTAGGAACGTCTTTTAGTTGGGGGAAGATTTCCCATCAGTTAATTCTATTACTTGCAATTATTTATAATTTCATATAAATCAGGAGACCAGTTATCATGGCTGCAAAGCAGATTCTTTATTCTCAGGAAGCCCGCAAAGCTTTAGAGCTCGGTGCCAATGCCGTAGCTGACGCTGTAAAAATTACCCTCGGTCCGCGTGGACGCAATGTGGTGTTAGATCGCAAGTTCGGCTCTCCCACTATCACTAACGACGGCGTCACCATTGCCAAAGAGGTTGAGGTAGAGGATCCCTTCCAGAATATGGGTGCTCAGCTGGTTCGCGAAGTCGCTTCCAAGACCAACGATGTTTCCGGCGACGGAACTACTACCGCTACCGTGCTGGCTCAGGCTATTATTCGCGAAGGTATGAAGAATGTTACCGCTGGTGCCAATCCTCTTTTCATTAAGCGCGGTATCGAAGAAGCTGTCGAAGCTATCGTCAGCGAAATCCATAAAATTGCCAAGCCTGTAGAAAATCGTGAAGCTACCGCTCAGGTTGCCATGATTTCTGCTAACAACGATAAAGCTATCGGTGACATTATTGCCGAAGCCATGGATAAGGTCGGCAAAGACGGCGTAGTTACAGTAGAAGAGTCCAAGACTATGCATACCTTCCTCGAGTACGTCGAAGGCATGCAGTTTGATAAAGGTTACATCTCTCCTTACTTCGTAACTGACACTGATAAAATGGAAGCTTCTTTCAAAGAGCCTTACATTCTCATTTGCGAAAAGAAGATCAGCTCTATCGCTGATATAGCTCCCATCTTGGAGAAGGTCGCTCGCGCCGGACGTCCTATCGTCATTATCGCTGAAGACGTCGATGGTGAAGGTTTGGCTGCTTTAGTACTCAACAAACTGCGCGGCGTGTTGCAAGTTGCGGCGGTAAAAGCTCCCGGTTTTGGCGACAGACGCAAAGAAATGCTTAAAGATATCGCCGTTCTGACTGGTGGTCAGGTTGTCAGCGACGACTTAGGTATTAAACTCGACAAAGTTACTTTAGAAATGCTCGGTCAGGCTAACAGCGTCCGCATTAGCAAAGAAGATACGACTATCGTCGATGGTCGCGGCGCCAAAGAGCAGCTCAGCGCTCGTATTGAGCAGATTCGTCACCAAATTGAAGCTACCGATTCTTCCTTCGATCGCGAGAAACTGCAGGAGCGTTTGGCTAAACTGCTCGGTGGTGTGGCTGTAATTCGTGTGGGTGCCGCTACTGAAACTGAGCTCAAAGAGAAGAAGCATCGTATTGAAGACGCTCTGTCCGCTACCCGTGCGGCTGTTGAAGAGGGTATTGTCCCCGGCGGCGGTTCTACTTTAGCTCATGTGGCTTATGTGTTGGATGGTCTCAAGCTCGAAGGCGACGAAGCTGTAGGTGTTGATATCGTGCGCCGCGCTTTAGACGTCCCCGTTAAAGTGATTGCGGAGAATGCCGGTCATGAAGGTTCGGTTGTGGCTGAGAAGGTCAAGGAACTGCCTATGGGTCAAGGGTTTGATGCTGCTAAGTGCGAGTATGTCGATATGATGGCTGCTGGTATTGTCGACCCCGCTAAGGTGACCCGTTCCGCTTTGCAGAATGCTGCCTCTATAGCTGCTATGGTTTTGACTACTGAAACTTTAGTAACCGATTTACCAGAGGGCAAAGAGGACAAGTGCGGTAAAGATGGTTGCGGCTGCGGTTGCCACTGCCACTAATTAACTATATAGTACGGCTGCTGTTTCTTATATAAATGTAAGGATTGGCAGCCGAGTTTTTTTGATAGGTTCGCTTACTGTTGTTCCTGCGGGAAAGTTAGGGTAGCGGCCTTTTTTTGTTGCTTATTTAGGCATAAAAAAATTAATTAGTAATTAACTGCACATTGTCGTTTTCTGTATATGGATAAACAGACAGCTTTTTTATGACTACAGAAAAACGTCTGGGGGGAATGTCTTTAGGTTAAGCTAAAATCCTTAGTTATAAGTTCGCAATATTATTCAGATTTTGCTTCTGGAATCGATCCAGATAGAGGAGGGGGCTTTTATGCCCAAACTTTCTGCTCGCATTGCTCAGCGCAAGCCCACAGCTATACGCAATGCCAGTATAAGATTTGCTGAGAGAAAAGACGGATGTGAAGCTGTGAATGTAGCCATAGGTAATGTTAAACTGCCTATGCATCCGGCGATGATTGATCGTCTCAAAAATTTAGATCGTCCTGACAGTCCATTTAAAGACGGCGTAGTTTGTTACAGTTCGACTGCTGGACTAGAAGAGACTCGTCAAGCTTTCATGAATGTACTTCAGTGTACCGGATTTAATGTTGAAGGATTGCATGTACAAGTAACAGATGGCGGAAGCCAGGCCATGGAATTATTGACAGCAGCCTGCTGTGGTTTCGATGGAGAAGAAGATCGGCCTCTATTGTTAGTAGACGCCGCTTATACTAACTACTGTTCCTTCGCTCATCGTTTAGGGAGACGCACCGTTTCTTTTTCTCGCCGTTTAGATAGCAGCGGCCGTTTCAATTTGCCTTCTTTGCACGACATAGAGAAGTTAATCGTTAAGGAGCATCCTGGTGCGTTAGTAGTTATTCCTTACGATAATCCAACTGGTCAACTTTATACTCACCAAATGATGGTCGACTTTGCTAAGTTGTGTATAAGGTATAATCTGTGGTTCATTTCTGATGAAGCTTATCGTGAGCTCCACTATGTAGAGGGCTTAAAGGGGCCAGTTAGTATTTGGGGGATAACTGAAGAAGAGGCTCCAGGTATTACTGGAGTGCGCATCAGCATTGAAACGACCTCTAAAGCTTGGAATGGTTGCGGTTTACGGGTCGGCGCCTTGGTTACGGATAATGAGGAGTTGCACAGACGTTTAGTAGCTGAAAATACGGTCAACCTGTGCACGAATACCATCGGACAATGGATTTTTGGTGCGGTTGCTCATTTAAATAGAGAAGAGGTTTGTGCTTGGTTTGCTAAGCAACGTCTGTATTATAAGCCTTTGATGCAGAATTTTAATCGCGATATGCGTCAGGCTCTGCCTGGAGTAATTGTCAGCCGAGCAGATGCTTCTCTTTATGAAGTGGTCGATTTTAGAGAGATTGTCAGCCATAAATTTAATGCAGATAATTTTGTGGTGTGGTGCGCCTCAGAGGGTTATGTTATGCGCGATGGTCATAAGGTAACGCTGCTGACGGCTCCTATGCCTGAATTCTATAATGTTGTTGAAGGACAGGAAAATTTGGGACGCACCCAACTGCGCATCGCTTTTGTCGAAACGCCAGAAAATTTGGCCAAGGTCCCCGACCTGCTTAGCAGCCTTTTCCGCGAGTATTTGCGCCTTTATCCCGATATGGCTAAAAGGAAAGTCTGCTGAAAATTATTGACAAAAAGGTGGGCGGCGGTCAGGGGGGAAAACTTGATCCCTTTGGGGTTACAGGCGCTATTTTTTTTGATCTCTTGACAGATAGACTCGTTTTGTGTAATATACTGCACGTTACGGGTACGTGGCAGAGTGGACAATTGCATCAGACTGTAAATCTGACGCGCGACGCGCTACAGAGGTTCGAATCCTTTCGTGCCCACCATAAAGAGGAGAAATTCCGTCTCAGCGGTTGCTGGGGCGGTTTTTTTTTGCTATTTTTAAGGAAAGGTGGAGGTTGGCTGCAGCTAATACTTGTAAACTTATATAAGTTCAATATTGGTAGAACGTAATTTTATATTGAAGGAAACGGGCAGAATTAACAATTCTGTTTAGGTGCTAAATTGAGCAAGCTGATAAATATTAAACGAGAGCCTAAGTCTCAGTTCAAAAAAATGGCAGCCGTTTTTGGTTACGTCTGCTTTTTTTTAGTTATATGTTTAAGTTTTTACAGCTGCGGTAGCTATTATAGTTACACAGATTATTTAAATAAGCTACCCCGAATAACCAGCCGCGAAGAATTGGATGAAGCCCTATTAGGGTTGGCGCGCTACTATGTCGTTTATAACGCACCTATTAGCGGTCAGCCTGCGGAAGATCCTTTTCATATTCTAAATGAAGGACAGGTGGCCATATACTTTCAATGTGAGGAGTACGTTCAAGAAGAATCGGAAGATGATGACGGCAACGTTGAATATGAATACAGGTGGGAGAGAGTTGGCCAACAAGATAAAATAACAAAATCGGAAAGAGCTTTTATTTACAAAAATGTACCCTTGAATTTGGCTGATTGTGAAATCAACGGCTGGGAAAAAGTTAAAGATCAAAAAGATTTCCTGCCCTCTATAGTTTCAGCTAGGAAAAATGTTCTGCCTCTTCTTTCCGGTTTGTATTATCCTCAATGTGTGGGAGACTTTGTTGGCAACAGGCGCTATGTTGTTAAGTTAATGAGACAGAATGCTCCAGTTACTTTTACAGCTGTTGTAGGTGATGGAAAAGTTGATGTCGTTTATGTAAAAAGCAGTTATGCTTTTGCTTTTTTTGAACCTGAGCATCCTGATCTATTTATTAATGGCGACATGAAAAATCTGCATAGCACTGCTCTTACCGATTATTTCTTAGTTGTGGGATGTGCTTGGGGATTGTTGTTTGTTGGGACAATAACCTACAAAATATTTGAGTTTTAGAAAAAAATCTATCCCCCTCCGATATGGCGATCGTCGGGGGATCGTTATTTTTAAATTAGCTATTTTCTAGTATCCGTATCTCTTTTTATTTGCGTACAAGAAAATAATAAGCATAATTAAGGAAGCTAATTCAGCTACAATTACAGAAGCCCAAATCCATTCAACGCCGAATAAATAAGGCAAGAACATTACGCTGGCTGATTGGAAGATCAGGGTGCGTGTAAAGGCGATGGTTGCCGAAATAATGCCGTTATTTAAGGCCGTAAAAAAGGAAGAACCGTAAATTCCTAAGCCAAAAAAGGCGAAACCTATCGAGTAAATACTTAATCCATGTTTAGTGATAGCCGTAAGTTCCTGATCGTAACCAACAAAAAGTCGAACTATAGGATCCGCTAAGATTATACTTAGTAAAGATAGGCCGATGCCGACAGAAACTGCAAAAAATATGCTTTTGTGCAGTATATTTTTTATTTCTGACGTATTTTTAGCGCCATAATGGTAGCTGACAATGGGGGCAGCACCTATGGAATAGCCGATAAAAATTGAAGAAAAGATAAAGCATAGGTAGCCTATTACTCCGTAGGCAGCTACGCCGTTTTCTCCGATAAAGCGCAGAAGTTGAAAGTTATATAGAATAACTAAAACTGATGATGATATGCCGCTCATAAGTTCAGAGGAGCCATTAAGGCAGGACTGAAATAGAGCGCGCCCATAAAATTTAGTGGACTTCAACTGCAGCAAACTGCCGTTTGGGCGAATAAAGTAAATTAAGGCGGTTAAACTGCCTATAACTTGACTGAGAGAGGTTGCCACTGCCGCTCCCGTTAGTCCCCAGCCAAAATAAATAATGAAAATAGCGTCGAGTAACATGTTAGCCAAGCCAGACAGCAAAGTAACCGCAAATCCTAAGTTCGGACGTTCCGCCGCAATAAAGAAACTTTGAAAAACGTGCTGCAGCATAAAAAAGGGCATAGATATCATATTAATATGTCCATAAAGAATACTGCAGTTGAGCAGTTCGCCTTCAGCTCCCAAAGCTTTAGCTACAGAGGGAACGGCCCAGTATCCAGCTGCTCCTAGTATGACGCCTAAAATGGCTGTAGCCGCAACTATCATAGAAAAGTAGCGGTTAGCTAGCTGAGGTTGGCCTTCGCCTAAAGTTTTAGCTGTGATGGCTGTGCCGCCAGTTCCCAGCATAAAACCTATAGAGCCAATAATCATCATCAGGGGGAATATAAAGTTTGTGGCTGCAAAGGCTGATTTACCGACATAATTAGAAACAAAAAGTCCGTCAATTACATTGTACGTGGAAATGAAAAGCATCATCGCCATAGACGGCAGCGCAAAGCGCATAAGTTTTGAATAGGTGAAATGATCTGAGAGTTTTATTTCCATATAAATATCGTAAAGGTCTGAGAGTCTAAAACAGCGACTGGTCCTTATTGTACAGCTAATATATGATCAAGCAAAGCGGCAATATGGCCGAATTAACCGTATCTTAGTTCGCTTTAACAGCCTAATTTGGCAGGTAAAACGCCGGTATAGCTTAGAAACATCAAATATATAGCAGTAATGGCGGAGAAAAAACTTCTTAAAGATGGGAGGGGCTGAGCTTGGGGCTAGGTTTTATGGTTGTATGGTAGTTAGAGTTTCCAGAACTTAGGTACCGCTTCTTGAAGTGGCGGTCTGTCCCAGCGCAGATAGAAAATCTGCCTCCTATTTTTTAAGGAAAGGTTTAATATGCACAAACGCCGTTTAGGACGCACAGAATTGATGGTATCTGAAGTCGGTATCGGCGGCTTGGGCATTATATCCAAGCTGCTCCCTAACCGGGAAGCCGGCATCGAAACGGTGCGCCATGCTCTCGATTTGGGAGTCAATTATATCGATACCGCGCGAGGCTATTTTGATGCCGAAGAGACGATTGGCCAGGCTATTGCCAATCGGCGCAATCAAGTAATTTTAGCCTCAAAAACGTATCTGCGTTCTGGTTTTTTGGCTTACAAAGATTTAGAAACTAGTTTAGCAACTTTGAAAGTCAATCATATAGATATGTATCAAGTCCACCATGTGCAGTACAAAAGTGAACTTGAGCAGGTAATGGCTCCTAAAGGCGCTTTAGAGGCCTTAGAGAGCGCCAAAAAAGAAGGTCTTATTGATCATATAGGCATAACCTCGCATCATACCAGAGTACTGTCTCAGGCGTTAGAAACGGGACGCTTCGACGCCGTGATGCTGCCTTTTTCTCCTATCGAGCGCGACGGTTTGGCGGAAGTTTTTGAAGCTGCCAAGCGTTTCGATGTGGGTATTATTGCCATGAAGGTGCTTTCGTCAGGTAGATTGACTTCAGTAGAAGAGGCCATTCAGTTTGTTTTAGCTCATGATATTTCCATGTGTGTATTGGGCTGCACTACTAAGGAACATGTAGAGCGCGACGTTCGTGCAGCTGAGGCATTGCACCAGATGAGCGGTGAACAGCGTCAGGCTCTGCTGAGCGGCAGCGCCGATCTTAAAGACGGATTCTGTCGCCGCTGCCGCATATGTGAAGGACTTTGTCCTATGAAAATTCCTATAGCCGATATTTTCCGCTGTGAAGATTACCTTATTTTAAACGCTACTTATGCCCGTAACGAATACCGCTCTTTGTCCAGACATGTACCTAACTGTATAAAATGTGGACAATGCGAATTAGTTTGTCCTTTTCACTTAAATGTAATATCGTCTTTAGATAGGGCTCACTGTCGATTGAGTCGAGGCAAATTGGAAGACTGTGCTGTTAATATTTTGCATAAAATAAAACTCTACGATTTGGCTCGCAAAGCTTATTTCTCGTTGGGAGGCGGGCTACCTGAACGGTGAAGAAAAGCTTAAAAGAGGGAAAAAAAGGCTGTGCAATAAACAAGGGGGCTCTCGGAGGTAGACAAGGTGGATAATACTGAAGGCGTATGCCCGTGGCTGAAAGAAGGTCAAAGGATAATCAGCGCACCAGAAAAACGCTGGAAAATGGGTTTTATTTCTCTTTACGATGTAGAAAATAATGCAGCCCGCCTTTTAGGAGCTTGTGCCCGCCGAGCTGGCTATAAGTTTACCGAGATTTATTTTAAAGATTGGATTAATAACAAATTCGATCCGCCCAAAGATATTGAAATTAAACATCTGATTGAGCTTATCGGCCTACACAATTTAAATATTATTGGCTTTTCAGTTCGCGCTTCAGCTTATCATAAAGTAGCGGCTCAGCTCACCAAGGTAATTAGGCAGCATTTTCCCAGTATAGTTATCCTTTGGGGCGGAACTCATACGGTACTAGATCCAGAAAAGTGTATTAAAGAAGCTGATATTGTCTGTCGAGGGGAAGCGGAAATAACTCTAATTGAGCTGCTCGATCGTCTGTCTAACGGTTTAGATATTACTGAGCTACCTAACATTTGGGTTCGCTGGCGTTCCGATTACAAACAAATGCAGGGACACAACCCTAGCAGCGGCGCCCCAACTCAGGTCTTTAAGAATCCGGTTGGTCCTAATGTACAGAACTTAAATTTGCTGCCCTTCCGCGATTTTTACTCCGATGATAAATACTTTATTTTGGGACGCCGCCTACATCAGGGCGATCCGATGATCGGCGATTCTTGCTTCCAAATGATGAATTCGCGCGGTTGCGTATTCCATTGCGCCTACTGCTATAATTCAGAACTTTCTGAACTGTATAAAGAGCAAGGACGCTACTTCCGCACTCGCAGTGTCGATTCAGTTTTGGCTGAAATAAAGCAGGCTCGCACCATTTTTACTAACATGAAGCGGATTCGCTTCGATGACGAAGTTTTTTTATTCTCTGATGATTGGTATGAAGAGTTCGCCCGGCGCTATCCTATCGAGGTTGGGCTGCCTTTTGAGGTTTTTACTGAGCCTAAGTTAGTTAAAAAATCGCTTTTTGAATTGCTGCGCCGGGCCGGTCTTGACGCTGTTTACATGGGGATCCAAAGCAGTTGTCGTGTTAATAGCGAACTCTATGATCGCAGTGGCAGTGATGAGCAGCTGCGCCGCTGTGCTGCTATTTTTGCTGAACTGGGACTTGATGCGCGCTATCACGTTATGATGGACGACAAAGAGTCTACTTGGGAAGATAAGCGCCATCTGTTCGATTTGCTCATGAGTTTTCCCCGGGGCAGCTATCAACTTTATCTGTTTAGCGTCGTAATTTTTCCCAATACTATGTTAGCCCGCAAACTTCTGGCTGAAGGCAAAATTACAGAAAATGATTTAGAGGGTGAACGCAATAAAACATTTCAGCAAATAAGGGTTAGCTTAAATTATCCTCGTCCTCCTGAGGACATGTTTTGGGCCGCTATGTTTGTCTTAGTCAGTAAGAATTTTCTCAGTGACAATTTTTTGTACTTTTTGGCCGACAATAAATTTTTACGCCGTAACCCTAAAATTTTGGCCTTGTTTGCCCAGTTGTGCAACATTATCAAAATGGTCGGCGTAGTATTTGATATGGCATGTCGAGGAGAAATGAACTGGACTTTAATTAGGCGCTGGCTCAATTTTAATTCCCTCATTAGTCAATGATAACTGACCTAACTAGTAATACACGCTGATATGAACTCAGCGATTATCATCCGTTTTTTTTAACACTGCAGGGTAAAAAAATGTGCAGCTGCTTGGCAAAATTAAAAAAAATTGCGGCCACCGCGGGTGAGTGGGGGATAGTTGTCAGCCTCTATACTTTTTTAGCACTACTTTTTACTTATCCTTTGGTGCTGAACTATTCCGGGTACGTAGTCGGATGTATGGAAAGCGATGTTTGGAAGCATCTTTGGGGAATGTGGTGGATGCGCGTCCGCTTGATAGAAGACGGTGTGCTGCCGCTGCATACGTTTTTGCTTAATTATCCATACGGCGGCGCCCTGTACTTTATAGATTCCTTAAACGGCCTGCTTTCTGTACCTTTACAAAGCTTCTTAACTATAGTGCAGACTTTTAACACTATGGTTATCTTTAATTTAGTTCTAGCGGCTTCCGGAACTTACTTATTAGTTAAGGGCTTGACTGGACGACCTATGGCCTCCTTTTGCGCCGGTACGGTTTACGCTTTTTCAGCTTATATGGGATCCAGTATCGCCTCAGGTATAACAGAATCGATAAATATAGGCTGGATGCCCTTTTTCTGCCATTATTTTATGCGTTTATTTAAAACGCGCAGCTGGAAAGACGCTTTTTGGGCAGCTGTATTCTTTTCACTTAACACTTTAGGCTGTTGGTATTTCGGCACTTTTGCTGTTCTTTTTGCTGTTTTTTACTATGTGTGGTTGTTATTTGAGCGTATCGGTCGATCTTGTCAGGGAGCAGGTAAGGAACTACTCAAACTGGTGCTGCCTCCCTGGAATTATGAGTTTACGCTCGGTTTAGTTATATTAAGCAGCTGGTGGTATCTGATGCAGAAGTTGCCCAGCCTGCTAGTTCATTTATCATTTGGTTTCATTCTTTTTTCTGACATTTACATATGTATTTTTGTGCCGCTTTTGATTGCCGTCGCTTGGTATGTTTGGGGCACTCCTCAAACATCGTTTTCTCTGCGTTATAGGTCTTTGCTAGTTTTAACTGGCGAAATGGCTTTGAGCTATTGGCCTGGTTCTTACTTATGGGATAAAGCCAAGCTGAACTGGGATTGGCAGCCTCTTTCGTTCGGATTGACAGTTTGTTTGGGGTGGGTAGTTGCCTCGGCTGTGGCTCTATTATGTTTTATCTTCTTAGATAAAAAGTCTGCTACTTGGGAGGGGGGCAGTTCTATTGCACAGCGTATAAGTGCCGCTTTTAGGGCTATTCGTCCGCCTTTTTTAAAGTTCTGGTTGATAAAGGTCTTCCAGCTGTTGATTTTCGGCACTGCTGGAGTGAAGCTCAGCTCTGAAACTTTGCACGGGCTAGAAGTAGAGCGCAGTCTAATATTGACCGCTTTTTTGGTATTGTCAGCTATAATCTGGCAACACATATTCTTAACTAACTTTATAAAAGAAGTTTCCGATGCCGACGGTAAAAGGAGAGCACTGTTAGCTCCTTTGCCGGTGCGTCTAGCCCATTATTACCTAGACAATTTTAATTTTATAAATTTGGGATCAGTATTAGCTTTGCTGGCAGTGCAGTATCTTTTAGCTGACGATTACTCTCCTTTAGGTCTTTTCTTTGTTTGGCTAGTCTGCGCTCAAATAGTGGAATTGCTTCCTTTTATCTCCCGACGATGGCGCCTTAATTTTGAGCGCTATTTAAATGCAAGATGGTCCATTTCCATAGACGATTTGGGACGCATTTACTGGCATGAATATTTTAAAGTACCTTGTTTAATGGTATTAATCTGCGCCGCCATCATTGTTGGTCCGACTATAGCTTTTCAAAGCACTATAAATGCTAGCGATTCTATAGTCTTCAGAGGGCGCAGCGAGATGAATGTCGATCTCCATTTGTCCCGCCAATTTTATAATGTAATGACTTTAAAAGATTTTGTAGTCGGTGGCAAAGAGAGAGCGGTAGAGAGCTATACGGTAGACCGGTTAATTCGCGCTTGTTATATTGGCTGGTGTGCTTTAGCACTTGCTGCAGGTGGCTTGCTTTGGGGAAGGCGGCGCCGCGATAGAGGATATTGGCTGTTTTGCACCTTAATCTTTATGGTATTTGCTTCCGGTCCCTTCATGTATATTAGCGATGAAATTTATTCTACAGTTAAGTCGCCGCTTTACATGCTGTTTTTCCGTTATTTCCCTACATTTTCCGCTGTATCTATACCATTTCGCTTCAGTATTTTGGTTATGTTGAGCGTCTCTGTACTGAGCGCTTATGCTTTGGCTGACCTAGAAAGACAACTTTCTAGACTAGAGAGCTTGATGCTGACATCAGCAGTATGCGCAGCAGTTATCTTTGAAGTAGCTGTTGTATCGCCATCGCCTTTTCCTTTACCTCTTTCAGAAGCTAAAATGCCTCAATACTGCGCAGATATTGCAGCTGCCGGAGGGGACTATGGCTTAATAGATTTCCCTATTCAGCGCACTAGAGGGGAGCTGCTGCCTGGAGAATACTTTTTCTATCAAATTGGCCATCACCAGGCTATTCCTAACCGTGTGGAAGGAACAATTCCCTTATTTGTTTATCAGAATGCTTTTACTAGCTACCTCTTTATTTTGGAACATTCTCAAGGTGATATCCCGGAGCGCAGCCGTGAAGAACTGGACGTCGGTTTCGCTGACCTAATGCGTTTTCGTTTTCGCTATATAGTTGTGCACAATAATTACTTGCGTCGCCGCTCTAAAGAAAAACTGCATAATATGCTGCACTTTTACTGTGGCGAACCTAAGCACTACCCCAAAGGGGTTTATGTTTACACCATCCCTAGACCTGCAGAATTGGGCAGATCAGTAAAACATTAAGGAGGATAATAAGTGAACCGTCGGCGGAACTACTGGGCCATTATAAAGAAGCTGATTCGCAGCCAAAATTGGCAAATAGTTTGGATTGTATTAGCTTTCATGGTTGCGCTGCAACTGTTTTTCGCTATGTCTGCTAACGTGAGATATGTAAAAAAGCCTGTAGTAAAATCTGATGTTTCTGTTTTTGAAGACAACGAATTTATAGATAATAATGCAGAAGTGCCAGTAGCTCCTAATCATGAGTTCAATTTCGATAGGGGAGAAAATTAATTTTGGATTCTAATAAAAACGGTTGGGCTGTTGAGCCGGAAACCGCTCCGCTGCCGTGCAGAGAACCTCATTTTGCAAGGTATAAATTAAGCTGGGGGAAGATATTGACCGGCTTAGGAATATGTCTCTGCCTTGTACCTTTAGTTAAAACTGATCAACTGCTCAGTAGCTTCAGCAGACTGAGCTGGGAGTGTTTTTTTCTTTCTCTAGTTTTTTTTATATTAGCTTCGGCTCCGGCTAGCTTAGTTTGGTATGCTGCGGCCCGCCATTTGGGTTCTTCAATGAGCTTTATGCAATCGTGGCGCCTTTCTTTGATAGGTTTTTTTTGGAATAATTTAATTCCGGGCGGGGTCGCTGGAGATGGAGTACGCGTTTGGGAAGTGCACAAGCGTCATCTTTCTTATGCGCAGGGAGCGGCTTCAGTTTTTATTGAACGATGGAGCGCATTAGCCGCCCTTATAGTTATTTCGCTGGCCGCCTGGTTTATGGCAGCCCCTATTTTTGATTCTTTTGAAGAAAAAACGCATACTTTGCCTATTTTATCCAGCTTAAACGGATTTAGTGTTAAGTGGAGCATGTTATCTGTTATTATTGTTATGGCTGTAGTTTTTGTCTTGGGAAGTGCAGTCATTTTTTCTGAACATTTGTGGCAGGGGTTGCGTTATCGTCTGTTAAGCCGCTTCAGTTTAGGGGCATCTTTAGAAGAATTTACCAAAACTTGTGCTCTCATAAAATTCCATTGGCTGGGTTTTCTAGCCGCTTCGGCAATAAATTTGCTAGCTCCGTTATTGGAAGCCATCGCCGTATATATTGTATTTTATAAAATTTGCCCGCACAATTTGCCTATAATTTATTTCTTGATATTTATACCAATTTTTCGCCTTATGCTTCATCTGCCTATATCGGTAAACGGCATAGGCACGCAGGAAGCGGCTTTTGCTGTTTATTGGGGCAGCGTGGGCATGGATTTAGAACCCGTGCTGCTTTCTTCTTTTTTAGTGCATGCTATTAAGCTATTTATGTGTGTGTTGGGAGCTTTGCTGTATTACTTAGAACCACAGGCTGAACGAAAAATACAGGCGGACAGCTAGATGAACGGTTTAATTTTGGTAATTGTATAACGACTTTTTTTATAATTATTTGAGAGCTGTCCGCCTTAAGTAAGTAAAAGTAGCTTTAATTAGTATTTTTTGAGAATAACTTCTTCAATAAGTTTAGATACTCTTTTCAACTCTTTTTTTGCATCTTTGTGAGGTATGTATCTCTGAATATAACCTTTTTGTCCTTTTTATTCTTCGGTAACTACATCTTCCCATCTACATTCTGGCGTTGAGGAAGTTGTTGGCTAGGAGAAGATGATTATATTTTTTTGCTTCTGCTCCGTTGCGGAATAGAAAAATATAAATGGTAAATTGAATATTTTTTTGTAGTCTTTCTAGTGATTGAGAACAAAGTAAAACAGAAAATATTTATTCTTCAGCGCCTGCAGTTATATGGGCATATAGGGAATTTCTTATTACTGTGAGAAATGAAAAATTTGGTGCTGAATTAAAAAATCAGCAGGTAATAATCATTTTAAGCGAAGTGAAAAGCCGATTTTTAGAAAGGGATGTTTCGTTTCATGTTGTTGAACGTCGATACTACAAAGACTTCTGTAATCGAAGAACTTTTAGGTAGCGAAGCTGAGTCTTTGCTTAAGCATGAGTGTAAGACTATCGATAAGAAGATGCTCCATCTTCCTGGAGGAGACGTCGTAAATCGCATTTACAGCGATTCTGACCGTAATTACCAGGTGCTGCGCAGTTTGCAGCAGCTCTTCGGCACTGGTCGTTTGGCCAATACTGGCTATTTGTCAATTCTGCCTATCGATCAGGGACTCGAGCACAGTGCTGGCGCTTCTTTCGCTGCTAACCCTGCTTACTTCGATCCAGAAAATATTGTTAAATTGGCTATCGAAGGCGGATGCAACGCGGTTGCTTCAACTTTTGGTGTACTCGGTGCTGTGGCCCGCAAGTATGCTCATAAAATTCCTTTCGTTGTAAAGCTGAACCACAACGAATTGCTTACCTATCCTAACTCTTTCAAACAGATTCTTTTTGGAACCGTGCGTGAAGCTTGGGATATGGGTGCTGTCGCTGTAGGCGCTACCATTTATTTCGGCAGTGAAGATTCCCGTCGCCAGATTGTGGAAATTGCCCAGGCTTTCCATGAAGCTCATGAGCTCGGTATGGCTACTATCCTTTGGTGCTACACTCGTAACGATGCTTTTAAGGTTGACGGAGTTGACTATCACACCGCCGCCGACGTTACCAGTCAGGCTAACCACATCGGTGTAACCTTGGAAGCCGATATCATCAAGCAGAAACTGCCCACTCTTAACGGCGCCTTCAAGAAGATCGGCTTCTGCAAGCGCGATGAGCGTATGTACACTGAGTTGTCCAGCGATCATCCTATTGATTTGTGCCGCTACCAGGTAGCTAATTGCTATATGGGCCGCATGGGCTTGATTAACTCTGGTGGGCCTTCCGGCTCCAATGACTTGGCCGAAGCTGTTAGAACCGCTGTTATCAACAAACGCGCCGGTGGTATCGGTTTGATCTGCGGACGTAAAGCTTTCCAGCGTCCTATGGAAGAGGGAGCTCGTCTCATTCACGCTATCCAGGATGTGTATCTCAACAAGGATATTACTATCGCCTAATTGAGAATTAGGATCACAATCGCTCTGTGCCGCTTGTTCGTTTTTCGGCGTGCCGGTGGTAATGAGAGTAGGAAAGTCTGAGACTAGTTCTTCAAAGGCGGGCTGGTCTCAGATTTCTGACCTTTTGTGATTATTTTTTATTTTTTGTTCAAAATAAGGCAACAGACTTTACCTATGTTTTAAGGTAAAATATCTACGAAGGTTTTTGATTCATCAGATCCTCGCCATCTAGACGTGGAGGTTCCAACTATAAAAAATGATAGGTTCAATCAGTACCCCCAATTATAGTAATTATAACATCCAGGGAGTTAGCGCCCCCAGAGCTAAGCAGGCCGAAACAATTGAATTCTCATACAACTCTCAGGATCAGTTGGTTAAGTCTGCCGGCACTACCGAAGTAGACGGCGTCACTATTCGTAAAAATGTAAAGGGCGAGTCTAATATTTCCACCGAGCGCACTAAGCTCAGCACCGCTCTGAAAGCTAATGACGAAGGCACCTACGTTTACGATCAGAAAGCTAAACCCAAAGAGTTTACTTCTGCCCATGTATTTGCTACTGTTAACAACACTTTGCAAATGTTCCAAGATGCCTATGGCGAGAAGATTCCGTGGGCTCGTCCTGTTAGCCAAATGAAGATCGTCCCCGATGGCGGTGAAATGCTCAACGCTTATTACTCTCGTCGCGACGTCTCTGTAAACTTCTTCCACGCTGTCGATCCTACAACTAACGAAATGGTCTATTCTGGCCAGTCCGGTGAGGTCGTTTCCCACGAAGTCGGTCACGCCATGCTTGATGGTCTCCATCCCGAGTATCTGCAGGCTTGGAGTCCTGATCCCGGCGGGTTCCACGAGTCTTTTGCCGATATGACCGGTTTTATGATGGCTACTCAAGATGACGCCACTTGCGAGTTAGTAGCTCAGCAGACCGGCGGCGACCTCACCAAAGACAACAGTCTGTCTTTGACCGGTGAAGAGCTCGGTACCACTATCGGTCACGCCAGTGGTGACAGCAGCCGTAATAACATCCGCAACGCTAACAACAAATTTAAGTGGGTCGATCCTAAAACTCTGCCCGAAAATCCTCCCAAAGGCGGTCTGGGCACTGAAATGCATAGTTGGTCCCAGGTTTATACTGGAGCCATGTACGATGCCTTTACTACAATGGTGAAGCGCGGCATGGAGGAAGAGGGCCTGACTGCAGCTCAATCTATTAAAGACAGCGGTAAGCAGCTCATCGAACTGTATGCAGCCACTTTGAAAGACGCTCCTAAGGGCGATTTCACTTACAAGCAGATGGCTAATTGCATGTTGAAAGCCGATCGCGAATTGGGCGGCAAGAACCAGGAAGCTCTCCGCAACGCTTTTATTGGCCGCAATATTTTAGATGATAACATGAGCATTAACGAAACTCCCGACTACGGTATGAGAAATACTCGTACTATGACCGTATCTTTAGACGGCGATTTCGGTATGTTCTCTGGTGCTAAGGTCGATACTTTAGTAGACGCAGACAAAATGTATGCTAGTGACTCTTCCCGTCCGGAAGCTACTAATCTCAAGCATGATATGAAGCGTTTAATCGACGCTGGTCGTATTCTGTATACTGAGCCCAATCAGAATATCCAGACTAAAGATCTTTTCGATAAGGATGGAGTTCCTTACGCTGGTGTAGTTCGCTGGATCGATGGTAATATGACCATTGAGAGAAATACTATTATTAATTAGTATCGACAAAAAATAATCGGCTGTTTTGATAATAGCTGGAGGCTCCCGCGGGCAAAGTCAAGGCGGGAGCCTTTTTTTATTTTGCCGCTGATTATATAAATAAAAAAATCCCGTCCGCTTTTAGTAAGCAAACGGGATCGCTTCAGATTTTATGCCGTATTTTATTGAGTTGAGTTATTTCTTCTTAATAAGTATATACTCATTCTGTTTAGTTTGGGGAGTATTGGCCGCTGGGCCATGATGAATTTTGCCTCCCTTCATAACTTCTAAGCAAGTTAACACTGATATGTAGTGGTTAGTTGCCATCCAGAGTGAGGATTCTGCCCAGGTTAAGGGTGTATTAATGCCGGGCAGATAAGCTTTGCCGGAATTGGGAGGCAGAGTACTGACGCACTGCCAGGCTTCGGGAACAGACCAAGCGGGAGCTACAGCTCCGTTAGCCTTAACAATGTCGGTTTCGGGAGTAATTCTGGCGTAAGCTCTGTTTATATTGCGGTTGGCTCCGGCCAAGCATTCTTTTATAAGAGCTTCTTCTTCAGCCGTAAGGGTAGGACGTCCGTTAGGTTTAGTTCTAGATGAAGCTTGATTACAGATCGCTCTAGCCTGTTCTGCATAACCGCGGGCCAGATCGGAGACTAAGAACCATTGGGCTTCGCAATTAGGAGCAGTTAACTTAGAGCGGGCCATAAAGACGTCGGCTGCGCTGGCGTCTTTAGAGCCGAACTCTTTAAGAATGTTAAGCCATTCAAAATTTATATGACCTTCAGGATCGCAGGCAATATTGTAGTTCAAGTTCAAGTAGCTGTCAGGAGATACGGCTTTAGAACCATCTTTTAAAGTCATATTAAAAGGAGCATAGCGCAGTGAACCATTATCTCTTACTAAAGCGTCTTCCAGCATTTTTAAGTTTTTGAGATGCTTGCGGACGCTCTTTAAGACGTCTGCATCGAGCATAACCTGAGTGGAGGAAAGCAAAGCTAAGGATATATCTTTTTCACGCTGACCCGGACTTTCTGCATAGTAAGTTTTTTGGACTCTGGTTAAGCCGCGCTGATAAGCTGCTTCAATATCGCTTCGGCGGCTGAAAATGTCGCCGTGTTTTTGGCAGCGCAGAGCTTTGCGCAGTTTCATTATGTCTTTATTCGAATTGTAGGCGGGGTTGTACATAATGTCGAGTACTTCGCCTAGAGCGTCGTTAATAGTTTGAGTGTCCCAGGTTAAGCCACCGGGAAAAGGTATCTCTTCCCAGTTGCCGGCTGAAGGAGCGGTGGAATAGTCTATGCTAACAAGATAGGCCGTCAAATTCGTTACCGCCTGTAAGAAAAGAGGAGAAGGATCTTTGATACCACGATCCCAGTGCTTTATGCAGCCGTCGCGCAGAGCAGCCATAAAAGCTCTCAAGGCTAAACCGTGCGATTCTAGACGCTTGTTGTTAAACCATTGACTGTCGCGTTCTAAAGTGGCTGGATAAAAAATATGGGCCACACCTTCAACTGGTCCTCCTTCACGGTAAGAGGCCGGATCGGCTATCGCCTTATCGAAAGCGCGCTGCTCCGCTTTGCTGGTATAGAACTTAGCTAATGTATTTAAGGCTGTGGTCCAAGCCTTGGGATTGACATTAGTCTCTAAAAATCCGGCATAAATAGTGTCTGTGATCCAGGCACGTTCAGACATTTCCGGATTTTCACCTTCAGGTATATCACTAGTAGCAATTAAGCCGTTCTTTTCGTTAAGATTAATACGGAAGACATAATTACGGAGGGCTAAATCACGCAGTTGGCCTAAAGTAGTGCTGGTATACTCAGAACGCAGTTGTTTAAATATCGCGGAATTGTAGACTGGCACACTGTAATCGGGACCTTGAAAAGTTTGGTACTTGATATTGGTAGCAGCCCGCATAGTTTTTAAAGTATTTAGCAAACTGGAAACACTGCCCTCAATTTTGGCTAATCTGTCCCAACTCAGACGGCAGTCTACTTTGCGGCTATTAGGGAGGTTGTCTAGATCGGGAACTTCTATACTGTCAGTGCCAAGCATGCAATTTAACTTGTCTATCCAGGCGGCGTCAGTAACTTGAAAATTTTTGCCTTCTTTATGCATTTTTTCCAGCTTGCTGATGCTTTCATCAACAAATTGGCTAATTTCCGCTGAAGAATAATTGGCGCGTTGGCCAGGCAGGGTAGAGAAGACTGGTGAAGCCGTCTGAGTTGTATCTGCAGAAGCAGAATCAACTGGACTAGCTAATACGGAGATAGGCCAACTGAGCAAACAAGCTAGAGCTAAAAGATGGGCGGTAAATTTCATAATTTCGGAACAGCTCTCCTAGACATATAAATTTTAAGTATTGTCTGCAACTGCTGCAGAGCTGCCCTTCAGCATCTCTTGCAGCTAAAAATTAACTATTTTTGTTGTTTTTAGGCAGTATAGATATAGAAATCTGCTTATCTTCCTCAGATAAGACTATACTGTCTCCTCGGTTGGCGGTATGCTCCAGGATAGCTTTAGCCACGAAGCTGCCAATCTCTCTAGAGAAGAGGCGGCGCAGCGAAGTCGCTCCATGGCCTACTTCTTCGCTCTTCTTAATAAGATAGAACTTAACCGCTTCGTTTATATTGATATTGAGATTATGCTCACGTTTCAGCTCTTTAGACAGCTCTTCTATCCAGGTATCCAGAAGTTTAAGTAGGCCTTTATCGCTGATAGGCGGGAAGAACACAGTTTCGTCGGCCAAACTGATGGTATCAGGACGCAAAACTGTCTCTATATCTGGCATAAGCAGGCGATCGTACTGATCTTGGGAGTCTTCTTCTTTATCTTTGTTTCGGCGGAACCCCATATTGGCGTTTTTGAAAAACTCGGCGTCCATAGATATGGAGAGGATAATAATGTGATCGCGGAAGTCCAGACGTCTGCCGCTGCTGGTCATGAAATGACCTTTCTCCAAAATTTGGTGGATACACTCCATAACTTTAGGATGAGCTTGCTCCACGCCCTCTATATAAATAACTCCGAAGGGAAATTCGCGATTTAGTATTCCCAGCAACGATTCTTGCCCGCTGCTACCTATAAATTGAGCTGCTCTTCCTTCTTCACTGAAGTCGGCTAGGTCGAGGCGGTAGACTCGATCTAAATCATTGAAAAGAAATTTGGCTAAATTGCGAGCTAAAGTCATGCGCCCAGAACCGCGCGGTCCAATAAATAGGAAACTGGCAATAGGACGGCTACTACCTAAGAAGCCGGCCCAAGAGCGAGTTAAAGTATCGACAATTCGGGTAATGGTAGACTCTGTAACAACTACATTTTTCTTTAGCTCTTCTCCGCATTCAGACAGACGGCGGCGCCACTTGTTATTCTTGCTGCCACTACTGCCTTTGCTGCGGAAGGATAAAACTTCAGGACGTCTGGTTGTCGGTTCAGCTAAAAGGTCTTCTATATCAGAGCACCAGCTCTTCGCTTCATCTTCATCTTTGACTAGAACTTGAGCTGCTTCACAGCTAAATTCATCCAAAATAGCCCAAAGCAGATGAAGAGTTCCTACTGGTTTATTGTAAGTTTGGGCTAAATCTTCGGCGTTATGAAATAACATTATGTTGCGCAGACTCCTAGGAGGATCTTCCTGTTTTTTAGAGCCTTTGCCCAGTAGTTCGGCTATTTGTTTGTATACTTTAGAATAGCTGATTCCTTTTTTGCGCAGAAAGTTGGCCGCCTGACTATCTCTAGTAGACAAGATGGCTAGCAGCAAATGTTCGGCAGTTACGAACATATGTCTGAGTTTCATAGCCTCTTGTTTTGATGCAACTTTTACTTTTTCTAAATTGCTTGTATAAAGTTTCATAAGTTTCCCTTTTCCTATAGACAGACTTAAGAGTCGAGCAACCAAGCCTTTATAGCTTGACGGGCGTTAGAACAAAGGGACAGGTTTGGAGTAGACCAAACTGACTGAGGTATATGCTCCATCTCAGCATTTATGGAACGGGGTAAAATAAGGCGTTTCCATCGTACTCCGGATTCATACATGCGCTGTAGTCCTGAGGCCAGTTGAGTAGAACTGTAAATTCGTCCCTGCAAGTCGATCCGTCCTCCTACTACACAGAGATTACCTCCGGAAGAACCGGTAAGAGCGCTAACCATAGCCAGAAGGAAAGCTAAGCCAAGTTCCTCACTACTGCTAAAACTGTTTTCATCTAATTTGTATGTACCTAAATACTCGGAGAGTGTGTTAAGTTTTTTGTTGATATCAAAACTAATATCTCGGATATGAATGTGAATATCATAGCTATTAGGATCGGGCAATCCTAAAGATCTGGCCTCAGAGCGCAAATAGGTCCAGGCAATCTCCATAGCTGAGGCTACACTTTCAGTACCGGTAATCTTGATGTTGCCGCTGCCTTCCATTGATCTGGCACTTATGCCCAGGGCTATTATAGGAAATGATGAAGGGGGAACCGCAATAATCTCGCTGCTAAAAGGCTCCTCTTCCTGGGGGGTCAAAGACTGAATTTGAATACGGGCTAAACGATATTTAAGAGTTTGGTCGCTCTTTTTGTACAGGATGGCCAACTGATTCCATATATCAATATTTTTGGTCTGTTTGCCTAATAACCCCACAGCATATTCTAAAATTTTGATGGCGTCTTCGTGCTTTTTTTGCTGCGACATTATCTTAGACTTGCCTAGGTAAACTTCCGGAATATCTATATCAGGGTAAGCTGCATCTAGTTTTTGCCAAGATTCTAGGGCTTTATCGTATTCACCGCTGTCACAGAGCAAATCTGCTTCTAAAGAAGTGCGGGCTACAGCTGCTGTTATTTCATCTTGGCTCGGCGTCTTTAGATTGTCATCTTCTTCACTGTCATTTTTTAGACTGTCATCTTCTTCATTATCATCTTCTTCAGATTCACTTTGGGCAGTACTGCCTAGTTCTGCTCTCTTTTCAAACTCGTAAAATCTTACTGCTGCGTCAATTTGACCAATTCCCAGCAGACAGCGGGCTAACATGCGGAGCAGAGAGGGAGGAGTGTCTTTGGCAATACTATCAGGCACCATGTTCGTAAAGATTTCGACGGCGCCTGCGTAGTCTTCTTGTTCCATTTTGATAGAGATCATCTCTTCAAAAATTAGGAAAGGATTAAGTTTGTGTAACTGCAGAATGCACAGAAAACATAGACTTAGAGCTTTGTCGTAGTTCTTTTGAATATGAGCTATACGGGCTCTCATTAGCATGGCACTCTCGCTTGACCAATCTAAGGCGAAGCGGTATTCTCGCCACGTTCCTTCGGAATCTAGTTCTAAAACTTTTTCAAATTCTGAATCAGCACTATCAAAGTGGGCTATGCGCATGTACAGCAATCCCATTAGATAGCGCATAGGTAGACTATCGTACTCTGCTTCTAAAGCATTGCTGGCTAATTGTAGTAAAGATGTCTCTTCGTCGATAGCGTTGTCACCTAAAACAAATGATAGCAGAGCCAAAGAGGCGAGCAATTCAGGATCATCAGGATTTTGTTCTAGGCGCTTTTTGTACATTGAGCGCAACAAAAACAAGTCTACCGCCATATTCTCTTGGGCTAAGATAGCCCCCCAACGGTCCAGGGGATAGCTGGTTACTCTATCTGTTTGAGCCCATTGAGTGTACGCGGTAATCGCTTCACTTATTTGATTCCCTTTTTTATTTATATAACCGGACCATTCGTATACTAAAGAGCGAAAGTAGGAATTAGGATCTAACTCGGCGGCTCTATTGAATGCTTTGAAAGCCCCGTCAGTGTCGCCATTACGCAGACAGGCTTCACCTATGCTGATATGAAGATCAACATTGTTAGGCTCGCGATGGGAGCGCTCCAAAAGCTGTTCTGCGTACTGACGGGAAGTTAACTTTTTACTACTCACAGGGCTAAGTTTCTATATCCGATCGCTTGAACCTTTGCCATAATAGACACGATAATCAGGAAAATAATTTAATTGTATATAAAAGTACTTATGGACGTCAGCTGCCGCTGGAAGTTGCCTTTTTTTCGTCTTCTTTATCTTGACTGTCGTCATCATTAGGCAGAGGACGCGGGGACCAAACGTAGACGCATTTAGGAGAACGCAAACCAAAAGTAGGTTCTTGGCTATCGTAAGTTTCCCAAGAATTGGCCTGTTTAGGATCGAGGCATACTATACGGTCATTGCCCGTATCGGCAATATAAATTTTGCTACCATCCTCACTAGAACTTAGTCCCTTGGGCTCTAAAAATTGAAAAGCACCTCGCCCATAGGAGCCTATTTCCACATGATTTTTGCCTCTAAAGTTATCGGCTTTCACTAAACGTTGGTTGGCTATATCTACGAAGAAAACACCGTCGTCAGTTTTTACAAATTGGGTTGGAGTGAAGGCTGCTCCGCTGAGATTTTGGCCACGGTAAACTTGCCAAGTGCTGGGCAAAGCGGTAAGATCGAAGGGAATACGCACAATCTGCCCCTTCATAGTGCCTTCTCCGCAGCAAACATAGAGGTTGCCATCCATATCGAGCCATAAATAACCTGGTTTGTTTATTTTGCTGTCTTTAAGCTCAGCCATAGGTTCTGTATCGCCGAATTTTTCGTATACTAAAATGCGGTTGTTTTCAGTATCGGAAATATACAGACGCTTACCGTGAAAAGCTACGCCTTTGGGGCCTTTGAAGCCATTGTCCATTTCTGTCCAGCCCAAACCGCGAATATCATCTATGCGGATAATGCGGTTATTGCCTCGATCGGCGATGTAAACTTTACCAGTGACATCGACCCAAATTTGCTCTGGATTGAGAAAACGCCCTAAGCCACTGCCGCTAAGTCCTAAAGGATAAAAATCTTCGCCCTGAATGTTCTTCATGTATACTATGCGTCCGTTGCCAGTATCTGAGATCCAGATACCACTTAACCGCTTGTAATCTTCAGGATTAGAAGATTGCAGCATAGTAAAGCGCGGCTTTTTTTTCATTTCTAGATCGATAGTTTTAACTTTGCCTTTTTGCAATTCTGCGTTGAGGTCTTGCAGACTTTTAACGCTTTCATTATCTGTTGCCGTTTTTGTGTCTGTACTGGCAGCTGGCGCAGCAGGGGACTCTTCTGTCGTTTCACTATTGGTTTGCTCTGGTGAAGCTGCTTCAGTGGCTGTATCTGCCTCTGCTGCTGATGTACTTTCTGCTGGAGGAACCGAAACTGTTACTTCAGATGGCTGCTGAGCCTGAACGGGCCAGGCTGAAAGTCCGAAAATCGCACAACACAGCGCTGCTTTGGTAAAAGCATGTATTATTGTCGTTTTGTAGTTAGTTTGCAAGAAAGTTTATCCTCCACCTGAGTTGGGCTTATTAGATAAAATAAAGGGCTACCTATATTAAAAATTTAGCGCAGACTTTAATCTGCAGCGAACTCAGGAATTTACTAAAAAATAAGGCTTTACCTTCTTATAAGTGACAATAATAATCATTGATATTATAAATAGTTTGTGTGTGCATATGCCTAAAAATAATCAAAAATAGGGCAATAAATATAAAAATAAAAAATCTACCTGCCTAAAAATGGGCAGGGTTCAGCTATATAGAGAAGAAAGCAAGGCCATTTTCCGACAGGATCTCCGCTAGCAGCGGCAGTGTTCCTAACGGGAGTATGTTTGCTTTTTTGTGTTTGGTTCGAATTGAAGTTAATTCACCGCTTGGCGGCTTAATTTAGGCACAAAAGAGGTTAAAGAAGATTAAAAAAGAGGTGTGTTATGGAAATTCTCGATGTTCTGCGCAGTAAGGCTTCAGCTAATCGACGTCATATTGTGCTGCCTGAGGGAAAAGATGACAGAACTTTGCAGGCGGCCCGTATGGTTACCGATCGCGGTTACGCTAAAGTTACGGTTATCGGCCAGCCTGAAGAAGTACGCGCCCGCGCTGCAGAACTTGGGTTCTCTCTTGAAGATGTAGAAGTTTTAGATCATAAAGCTGCTGACGATTTCGAAGAATACGCCAATGCCTATTACGAGCTGCGCAAAGCTAAAGGTATGACTCCTGAAGAAGCTCGTGAAGCTATGGCTGACCCCCTCTACTATGCCAATATGATGGTGCGTTCCGGTAAAGCTGACGGCACTGTGGCTGGAGCTACCAACACTACTGCTCATACTGTGCGTGCAGCTTTGAAGTGCTTGGGTGTGCAGCCTGGCCTTAAGACCGTTTCTAGTTTCTTCTTGATGGTTGTGCCTAACAAAGCTTTCGGTGAAAATGGAGCCATGATTTTTGCTGACTGCGGTGTGGTGATCGACCCTGATCCTCTGCAGTTGGCTGAAATTGCTTTGACCACTGCCGATTCTTGCCGCCTGTTCTTGGAAGCTGAGCCCCGCATGGCCATGTTGAGCTTCAGTACTAAAGGCAGCGCTAAACATGAAAAGATTGATAAAGTAACTGAGGCTTTGAGCATTGTCAAAGCTCGTCGTCCCGATTTGAATGTCGACGGTGAAATGCAAGTCGATGCCGCTCTGATCCCCAGAATTGGCCAGTCTAAAGCTCCCGGCTCTCCCGTCGCCGGTCGAGCTAACGTGCTGATTTTCCCCGACATCCAGTCTGGCAACATCGGCTATAAGTTAGCTGAGCGTATGTCCGGCGGTGTGGCTATAGGTCCGATTCTGCAGGGCTTCGATTATGCTTCTAACGATCTCTCTCGCGGTTGCAAAGCTGAGGATATTGTGGATACAGTGGTTATAACAGCTTTGCAGTCTATCGACTGCGAG
Source organism: Candidatus Bruticola sp. (assembly GCA_051874735.1). Taxonomy (GTDB): domain Bacteria; phylum Vulcanimicrobiota; class Xenobia; order Xenobiales; family Xenobiaceae; genus Bruticola. The sequence continues at coordinate 136,176 of JBJEGD010000013.1, forward strand.
CGCCGCAAAGCTGAAAGAGCTTAAACTGCTGCTTTGAGACGATTATTTTTTAATAATTAATAATCTGTTAAGCAAAAAATGGGCCTTTCTTATTGTAAAAGAAAGGCCCATTTTTTTTGTAATTTATATTTTAGCGAAGTAATAATCGGCCGTTCTTTAAAAAAACAACAAGTAGAAAAGCTTCCTGCAGGCAGCTATAAGCCTGCTGGGAAGCTTTAACAAGGAAACTGAAAGGGCAATTTCAGAACTTGCCTGCCGAAAAAAGATTATTCTTCGTAGCCGTAATTACGCCCATCGCCCAACCAGCCAGTTTTGTCCTGGTTGGAATCATCTTGACGTTTAACCGGAGAGATAGAAGGCAAGCCGGGGAAGGGATGAACCTTAATTGAACGAGAGGAGGGGCTCCCTAAATAGCCCTCTTGCTCAGCCGCCTGTGCTGCTTCTATAGCGGCAATGTCGGGAAGACCGGTACCGCTCTCTGCCAACTGAAGCTCCTCAGCACTGAGCTTAGAAGCAATGCGCTCTAAGAAACGTTTTACAACTGGAGTCGCTAAGTTGAGTGGCTCAAGAGTAACAAACTTCTTGTAACCGGAGTAGGCTCTGATCATATCGCCCTTGTGCTCGGCTAGAATGGCTAAGCCACGAACAGCAGTGGCGTTCATGGCGTCGTATTTGACGGCCTGAGCGTAAGCGTGTTCTGCTTCTGAATCGCGGTGAGCCAGGGAACAAGTATCGCCCAGCAGAGCCCAGAGCACGGAAGAAGCGGGAGCACATCCAGTTTGATGCTCAGCTGATTGGCGCACTTCTTCAGCTAAAGCGGCCGCTTCTTTGACTCGTTTGAGCAACAGAAGGAGCTTAACTTTACGGAAAACGCAATGAATGGAGTCGGGATAAAACTCGCAGATCTCGTCCATAGCCTGCAAAGCAGCTTCGAAATTGCTCTGCTTCATGTAGGCTGTAGCTAAAGCAACGGCGAGATTGGTGTGTACTTCTTCGGTAGCGTAGTTGCAATTCAACCCGTCGCGAGCAGCTTGAATAGCCTGAGTCCAGTTACCTTGACGAACCCAATATTCAGCCAAGCCCAAATGGCATTTCGCATCGCGGGGGGACTGGGTTACCGACTTAATATAAAGCATTTGAGCTTCAGGAATTTGGCCGGTCGCTTCCATAATAGGAGCTATTACAGAGGCGTTGTTTTCCTCATCGGTCATGTAAATGGCCAACGCCTCATCATACATGCCAAGTTTGAAGTACAGCTCTGCCAAAGCTTTTTCGATGACGCGCCGAATCGACTTGCGCTCGTTGGGATCTTCAACAATGTCCCGGTAGTAGTCGATGGCATTTTGGGCCTCGCCGCGGCGGACATAAAGACGTCCGAGCTCCCAAAGGGCCTGGGCATTTTTTGAATCAGCGGAGAGGGCGTCTTTTAAGGTGACGATAGCATCATCGAAGAGACCTGCCTGGATCTGCTGAGTAGCCAATAAGTTCCAGATACGTTGATTAGTGCGATCTTTGGCTACTTGACTTTGAAGTTCGGCGATAAACTCTGAACTGAGACGTGACCAATGCTGCTGCAGGCCTAACTGAGCATAAACGCGCAGAAGCTCAACCTTCCACATCAAAATGTTGCGGTGAGTCGGATTAGTTCTTATAGCCTGTTCATAGGCGCCGCGTGATTCAGTGTAGTTCTTGGTTCGGTAAGCTAAGCGGGCTGCTGCTTCAAGCAGGCTGGCATTGCTGTCATGGTGCATGAGAGCTCTGGCCACCAGGTGCAGACCCATTTGCTGCAACTTAGAACGCTGATCGGGCTTGAGACCTTTGCCAAGCATTTCTTCAAAGAAAGTGGCGCCCAGAGGGCAATCCTCTTCGTCGCGCAATTCGATCAAACGGAGATAACTCTTTTCAGCAGTCGGCAGATCGTAAGCGCGAGCAGCTGTGGCCGCTAAACGTCTGACGGAATCGGGGTCGTCGGGCTGTCTGTCGAGCACCCACTGACGCAGTTCCTGAGCTTTAGCATAAGCGCCTTTTCCTTCTAAAACGTCTGCCAGTTTGACGGCAAAGAAGACGTCGGGGCAATTCTCCATGGCGTCTTCCAGGGCTTGCTGCATAGCATTGTTGTCGTTCTGTTTGCGCAATATGCTGATCTTGCGCTTATGCAGTTCCGGATCTTCCGGATTCTGCAGCAATTCTTGATTGACTTCTTCGAGAGCTTCATCGAGAGGCTCATTAATATCACCAAAAACAGGCTTGCCGAGACGGCCTGCCTTGGCCTGGCCTTCATTGGAACTTTGTTTGCGTACTAGGCCTTTGCCTTGATCAGTCGCTGACTGATCTTTGCCCGGCATAGCCGGTTTAAATTGTTTGCTGGAACCAAACTTTGGAGTCATCACACTCTCCTCACAGACGGGAACTTAGTCGCCTGGGGTGTTTGACATTCCTCACAGCTTTAGGCGGAGAGGATTCCCAACTTAGAAACTTGCGACTAAGCTGTAAAAAAGCTTAGTTTCACGTTCCTGTCAGGCGTAGACTTCCGTGTGCCCCACGGTATTTTTTTATGCTCCCTCGCCTTCGGGCGGATCTACGCCCGTTCTAGGCTTGCGCTGAGAGGGATAGCGCCCTTAGTAGCTCAAATACTTGCATTTTAACAAGCACTAGGCATACCTATTTGTACTTTTTTCAAAAAGAATTAATATCCTGCTGAATGAACCGCAAGAGCGAATTTTAGCATAAATCTTCGCATGAAAATGTAAGGCTGATTTGACCGTTCTAATATAAGTGTAGAAAAACTTAAGCTATTAGATATCGGGCTTAATTTACAATGTTAGTAAAGGTTGGCAGTCACAGTTTAATCAACTTATAAGTATTTGAAAAATAGACGGCTTGTTGCTGGACTAGAGGACAAAAAAGGTAAAATTAGAAAGCTCCCTATTTATGATTGGTACTATAGTTGCAGACCGTTATAAAATAATTTCCCAGTTGGGCGTGGGGGGAATGGCCAAGGTTTATAAGGCCAAAGATTTGAATTTGGGACGTGATGTAGCTCTTAAAGTGCTGCTCGAATCTGTCTCCAACGATCCAGAATTCAGAGAACGATTCCGTCGTGAAGCTAGGGCCAGTGCTGCTCTTTCTCATCCCAATATCGTTCAAGTTTACGATTTTTTTGAAGCCGGCAAAGATATTTTTTTAGTTATGGAACTGATTGATGGACGCGATCTGCGCGATCTGATGCAGGAACAGGGGCATCTCAATATAGATGAAGCGGTTCGCATAATCATTGAAGTTCTTTCCGCTTTGGAGTTCGCCCATTCTCGAGGGGTGGTACACCGCGATATCTCAGCACGCAACGTGATGATTAATAGGGACGGCTCCGTTAAAGTAGCCGATTTCGGTATCGCTCGCATAGTTGGAGAGCGCACGCTCACTCAAAGTGGAGAACTGATAGGCTCTGTACAGTATATCTCTCCGGAACAAGCCAGCGGCGGCCATGCTACTCCAGCCGCGGATATATACTCTACCGGTGTGCTGCTTTACGAAATGCTGACTGGCGAGCTGCCCTTTAATTCCGACAATGTAGTTAAACTAGCTTTAATGCACGTGCAGTGTGCTGTTCCCAAACCTTCCGCTTTACGGCCGCAGATTTCAGAAGCTTTGGATAATATAGTCCTTAAGGCTATGTCTAAAAATCCGGTAAACCGTTACCGCAGTGCCGGAGAAATGATTGATGCTCTGCAGATGCTACGCTCTTCTAGTGCACCTTCGTCGGCAGGACATCCTTTAGTGCAGGCTTCGGCGCATCCATTGCCCGAACAGGCCTCTACAGCCAATACAGATTCTGCTCTATCTGGTTCTTTTTATGGAGGGACAGTTGGAGAGGGAGCTGCAGGGGGAGCGCTGGGACTTGCTAAATTCGATGGCGCGACAGAGCGCACTATGCTCAAGACTCGTTTGCCGCAAAATTTAATGAAAATGCAGGAAGACTCGTTAGGGGCTTCTGTGCGCCCGTTAGACAATTCTCTGCCGGTGGATACGGTCGATCTCAGTTGCAATCCCGAAGAAGAAGAGTATCAGGAATTTGGTCCTGAGGGCTATGAAGATTACGATGGTGAGAACGGCGAAGTGTACGAGGAGGGGGAAGAAAACCAGACTGAAGACGCAGAGTCTGAAAGTATGGGAGCCGTAAATCACAGTTTGGGAGCCATTATAGCTGTAACTCTAACTATTTTGATTGCTTTTGTAGCGGGAATTACCTGGGTTAACCTCAATTCTGCTCCAGGGGTCAATGTGCCCTCAGTAGTTGGACAAAAACTAGCTCAAGCTAGAGAAACGGTTAAAGAAGCTGGTCTGCGTTTAGAAGTACGGTCACAAAAATATGAACAGGGCGTTCATCCTGGTATTGTGTTGAGCCAAGATCCGGTTAGCGGTGTGCAGCTAGTTAAAGATGGGGTCATTTGGGTGGATATAAGTTTAGGCAGAGAGCTAATCGCCGTGCCCGATCTAAGCGGTTTGACCGAAGACAGGGCTTGCGATGAACTTAATAACAGCGGTTTAGGTTACACTATAGTGCCCAAAGAGAACAGTGCCCCTGCTGGTACGGTTTTTGCTCAAGATCCTTCGGCCGGGCAGGAGTTAGCTGCCGGTTCTGAAGTGACCGTTTTTATTAGTTTAGGTCACGGTGAAGTTAAAGTACCCGACTTAAGCGGTTTAAGTTTGAAGAGTGCGGCCGATTTGGTTGTTGGTTTGGGCGGTAGTGTAAAAGTACGTGCTCAAAAAGACGATCCCAAAGCTGCTGAGGGAACTATCCTTGCTCAGGAGCCGGCTTCAGGTCAAGTTTTCCGCCGTGGTACTGTTGTTTATGTAGTAATTTGTAGCAAAAAGATGGCTGAGAACAAACCGGCTCCTTCGTTAATAGGCAAGAGCGTAGCAGAAGCTAAGGCTGAAGCGACCGCCTTGGGTATAGAACTCAATATTGAGGGAGATAGTTCTGAAGCTGCCCGCATAAATACTCAGAGCACTGCACCGGGAACGATGATTGAAGGAGGCCGTTTAACTGTTTCTGCTTCTACTCAAGCAGTAATCCCCGATGTCTGTACTCAGAGTTATGAGCAGGCTCTGAATAACTTAAAAAACGCTGGTTTCAAAGTCGGGCGTATATCTGTATCGGCCGGTACGGCTAACGATGTCGTAATTGAACAATATCCTGGAGGAGGACAGATGGCCCCCTTAGGCAGTAGCATCGATTTGACGATTACCAAGGCTGTTGAAAATGAGTCAGAAGCTTCTGCCCCCAGTAACGGAAGTACAACGATTAATATTAATTCTGTACCGCTTAAGGCTCCCGATCCTAGTCCAGTGGCTCCAGAACATTCTGCTCCTCCTGTAGAATCATCGCAGTCGCCTACTGATGGAGAGCATGGTAGCGGAGATAGCGGCAATTTAGACATTGAACTTCCTGGGGATCTGCCCTAGAAACAGAAACATTAAGTGAGGCTGTAAAATGGTGTATACGAGAGGAGTAGAATTTTGACCATGGGCGACAAGGTGAAGACAAAATCTGGTGAGGCTGTTAAGCTGAGCAAGAAAAAGCTGGAGTTGAAACCTGACGTCGCTGTTGACGGCCGGAGGTTAAACCATAAAGAAGGTTCGTCTGATCGGCAAGTCGAGGGAGCTAAACAAGCTTCTGCTCAGGTCTTATCTGATTCTAGAAATAGTGCGCCTGATACTCAGAATGCATCTGAAGGATCTACAACAAGCGCGACGTCTGCCGCTGGCGCTCCGGGCCGACATATGGCTCCACCTCTTCCAGCTGACGATAAGCTTAATTCAACAGAAGCTACCGCTGTGCAAGTAGCGGCAGAGCCCCCCTCAGTTTCTCCTCAGCCAGCGGTCACCTGTAATCCTTGGGTTTCGTGGTGCTCTTGGCAAAGGCTATTGTGGGCAGCTTTTAAGACAGCTGTTATAGTATTCGTGATATTCTCAGCGGCAGTATTCGGAACTGTTGTAGGGGTAACTGTGTACCGCACCTATTTTGCTGTTCCCGATGAAATAGAAGTTCCGGCTATTCAAGGCAAAGATTTTGCTACCGCCAACGAAATACTCAAGAATATGGGCTTGCGGCTGCGCATAGAAGAGGGACGTCACACTGCCAAGTTCCCCGATCGCATTATCATTTCTCAAGATCCCCCTAAAGGGAGAATAGTGCGCAAAAATAGAGAAATATTGGCCGTTGTTAGTTTAGGTCCGGAGCAGTTTAGAGTGCCCGATTTAAAAGGCTTGAGTTTGCGTGAAGTAAAAAAATCACTCAATAATAACAAACTTAATTTGGGTAAGGTAACCTACGTACCTAAACATACTAATCGCCCTGATGAAGTCTTGGAGCAAAAGCCCGCTGCCGGCACTTTAGCTTTGAAGGGCTCTAAGGTTAATATCACTGTTAACAAAGGCTTAGGCATGGCTAAAGTTAGCGTTCCCGATTTTACTAGACGAAACTTAGCTTTAGTTTCTCCCTTGCTGTCTAAAGTTGGTTTAAGTCTA
>JBJEGD010000014.1:0-50259 GCA_051874735.1 Candidatus Bruticola sp.
TTTTAATCCCTTTTGGGCTTGTTGGGGTTGGGCAGTTCTTTAAAAGATCGCCAAACATGTAAATAAAATGTTAATTATTGTGGCGATACCTCATTCATCCACAATAAAAAAACTCTTTAAAATATTGATGAGCTGACATTTCACCTCCGTAGACAGAGTTATGACATCTCATCGCCTGTTTAATAAAAGCATGTCCAGTTTTAGACATAACTGGTAAGCCATTAGCTTGCAAAACTATCTCTTTGGTATTCCAATATAAACGTGGATCGTAAATAATGGAAGCTCCAGGATACTTATCTAAAAAATATTTGGCGAACAAACCAACCAGATAATACCCTTCTATAAATTGACCGCATTCATCAAAAAAGAAACAGCGATCAAAATCACCATCCCAAGCTGCTCCTAAATCAGCATGACAACACAAAACTGCTTTCGAAGTACTTTGTCTATTTTCAGGAAGCAGGGGATTAGGAATACCGTTAGGGAAGTTGCCATCAGGCTGATCCTGAAATATATGGAGTTCAATAGGCAACTTTTCAGCCAGCCGATTAACTATTATGCCCGCACCTCCGTTACCACAATTAACTGCTACGGTCAATTTATTTTTATAAAAAGTCTCTAGATTAACTAAACCTAAAATAAAATCAATAAACTGATCGTGTATATCTCTTTTTACAGTACGACCTGAACCAGATGGTAAAAGAGAAATAATTTCTGAATTAAAATCCCAATCTTCAGTTACTAAACGTCTAATTTCGCTTAATCCGTTGTCTTGGCAAATGGGGCGGGCTCCGCCTAAGACCATTTTAAAACCGTTGTATTCTTTAGGATTATGGCTGGCGGTAACCATAATGCCGCCTTCAAAACCTAAAGCGCCACAAGCATAATAAACTTCTTCTGTACCACTTAAACCTATATTAACAACATCTGCTCCAAATTTATTTAAACCAGAACAAACTGCATCGGCCAAAGATGGACTAGTTAAACGAATATCATAACCGACAACTACTTTATGAGCCCTAGTAACTTTAGCAAAAGCCATACCTAAACGCTCGGCAACTAGTTCATCTAACTCTTGAGGAACTCTACCACGAATATCGTAAGCTTTAAAAGCCGATAGAGCATAAGCCAACCCATTGCCCATAGTTTTTTTATATATCCTTTTCTTGAAAATAAAACAATAAACCCCGTTCTTTTATCAAAACAGACTTTATTATAACTGCAAAATTAAGCTAGACTTTCAGGTAAAGTCTCCACTAATTTTTTTACATTACCCAATTGATCTAAGGGAACAACTAAAAGATTGTTAGCAGACTGAATTACAGCCATATTATCTACGCCTACTAAAGCGATATGACTTTTGGGATTATCTGTAAAGATAATATTGTTATGTGAGCGATAAACGCTGATATTACCTTGATATCTATTTAAATCCTCATCGTGTTCAAAGAAAGGAGCTACTGCCATCCAATCGCCTAAATCTAGCCAATTAAAATCGGCTTCAACAATACGTATTTCACGGGCACGCTCCATAATAGCGTAATCTACAGAAATTTTACGCAATTTTTCAAAAGCTGACGCTAAAGCTTGTTCCCAGTAAGGAGTACCGTAAACCTTAATAGCCGGCTTCAAATTTTCTAAATGTTTCGGAAGCTGGCGAGAAAACTCACTTAAAATAGTTTCAGTTTCCCAAACAAACATGCCACTATTCCAAAAAAAATGGCCGCTTTCAAAAAAAGCTTGAGCTTGAGGTTCCTGAGGCTTTTCTTTAAAACGCAAAAGCTGAAAATGCTTAGGAGCACTCGGAGTTAAAAGTTCATCAAAAGCTGGACTATCAGCTGGATCGTCAATCTGTAAACCGCATTCTAAATATCCGTAAGCTGTAGCAGCATATGTAGGTTTAATTCCTAGAGTATAAATAGCTTTTGAATGTTTAGAGCCGGCCGCAGCACTTAAAATTACTCTCTGAAATTTATCAGTAGGTTCAATATAATGATCGGAAGTCAAAACCAGCATAGTGCAGTCACCAAAAAGTTTTTGTACTAACAAAGAAGCCAAAGCTACAGCTGCAGCCGTATCTCGGCGACAGGGTTCACCGATAATTTGTTCTTTAGATAACTCGGGCAGTTGTTTTTTTACTAAATTGACAAATTTTTTACTAGTTAATACCAGAATGCGCTCTAAAGGTACGATCCCTTTCAGACGATCAAAGCTTTGCTGCAGCAATGTGCGTCCGCCGAACAGATTGAGAAACTGTTTGGGACGTGCAGAAGTACTTACAGGCCAAAAACGGGTACCAGCACCTCCAGCCATAATCACAGCAGCTAATTTGGGCAAACAGCTAATTACGTTTTCGCTCATTTTTGCTTCGAAGAGAAAAGGTTTTCTCTAAGCTCCACTCATAAAAAAACTCGGCCTACTGTTCGTTTCCTGTTGTTTTTATCCCCTTTTATCTCACTATTTATATAAAAAGTTTAAGGATAAAAACAGCTTTTTTAAGCAGGCAGATTGGTTTTTTAGTCGTATTGCTGAAGAAAAAATAAAGACGGAACCACACAATGAGAACTTATCGCGGTACAATGCGTTTAGTTAAGTTGGAAGGCGCATCTTGGATGCTTGAAACTCCCGAACATCGCTATCCTCTACAAGGGCTTCCTAATGAATTCCAGTTGGAAGGACTTAAAGTAGAAATTGAAGGCGAGGAACAAGCTATTTTCAGTTATTTAATGGCCGGCAAAACATTAGTGATACATAAAATCCGCCGTCTATGAATATTAGCTTCGGCAAAAATATCTGCTTTTAAATCGTTATCCATTTAACAAGGAGAAGGACTGTGAGTGAAATTAACTCTGAAGTAAAAGAACAAGGCTTTTCACCGGAAATAATTGAACAGGCAGAGGCGCAAATGACTAAACTGCGCCGCGGTACAGCTGAAATCATCAGCGAAAAAGAATTAAAGTACAAAATTATGCGCAGTTTGCGTGATCATAAACCTCTGCGTATCAAGTTAGGATTAGATCCGACAGCTCCTCATATTCACTTAGGATTTGCCGTTGTTTTGCGCAAGCTACGTCAGTTCCAAGATTTTGGCCATAAAGTAATTATCGTTATCGGAGATTTTACAGCTAGAGTCGGCGATCCAACTGGACGCAGTCAAACTCGCAAAGTTCTTAGTATTGAACAAATTCAAGCAAATGCCGCCACTTACAGGAATCAGCTTTCAGCCATTCTCAATCCTGAACAAACTGAAGTACGTTTCAATTCTGAATGGTTAGAGAAAATGAACTTCAACGACGTTATCGCTCTCTGTTCTCGCTACACAGTAGCCAGAATTATGGAGCGTGACGACTTTACTAAACGGTTTAATTCCGGAATCTCTATCGGTGTACACGAGTTTCTGTATCCCTTAATGCAAGGATGGGATTCTGTCAATTTAGAGTCTGATTTAGAGATGGGTGGTACTGATCAAAAATTTAATAATTTAGTAGGACGCGAGCTACAAACTCAAGTAGGGCAGGAACCGCAGTGCGTTATGCTTATGCCTATTCTGGAAGGATTAGACGGCGTACAGAAAATGTCCAAGAGTTTGGGCAACTACGTCGGTATCACTGAAACAGCTCAAGAGATGTTTAATAAGCTTATGTCTCTTCCCGACGATAAAATACGCCGTTACTTTGAACTTTGCACTGACGTCGACTTAGAAGCTGTAGATAAGGCTATTGCTAAAGACAACCCCCGCGACACTAAACGTTGGCTAGCTAGAGAGATTATTTCTATCTATCATACGGTTCAAGAAGCTGAAGCTGCTGATGCTGAGTGGCTCAGAGTGGTTTCTCAAGGATCCCAACCTGCAGACATTCCAGAAATCAATGTCGGCACAGGTTCTATTGGAGTATTAGATCTAATTATGAAGGTCGGCTTAGCTCCTTCCAAACGCGAAGCGAGGCGCTTTGTTACCCAAAATGCTTTTGTGGTAGATGGTAATGTTGTTAATGATCCTACAGCCTCAATAGATATAATCCCCGGCTTAACTATAAAAATAGGCCGCAAGTGGCGTAAATTATCTTAACAAATTAAAAAACTTAATTTATAATTAAAAAAGTGCCGTCAAAAGAATTTTGAGGCGCTTTTTTATACTTAATTGACAGCAAATATAACTAATAAAAGGAAAAGGCTGGCAACGTTTTTATATAGAACGTTTATTTATAATTTATAATTGAGGTAATAATGTCGTATACTGCGATTGAAGCTGCCCTAATAGCTTTAAAAGAGATTGGCCAGCCTGTTAGCTCCAAAGAATTAACTGATTATATTCTGCAGCATAAATTATGGGAAACTTCCGGACAAACTCCAGATGCTACTATAGCTGCCAGAATGTACGTAGATATAAAGAATAATCCGGAAACATCTCTATTCACTATGACAGATCGGGGAATCTTCGCTCTCAAGGAGTGGAATCTATCTCTGCAGATACATTGCAATATAGCGGAATTAGTCATAAAAATCTTAAAGCGCAGTTCAAAGCCTTTATCTAAACAAGAAATTACGCAGCAGCTAATAGCGGAGAAATTATGGACGCCTAACCCTAATTTTACAAGCAGTCCTGACGACATAATTGCTGCCATGATTTATGGCTATATGAAAAAAGCCGGCAGTGACTCCGAAATTTATAAAGTTGATCGAGGAATATTTGCGTGGCGCCACCCGAATACTAACGATAATTTAAGTACAGTAACTGACAGTAATATAGTTACAGATCCTGAATCAGAATTTTCGACAGATAAGTTTAACGAAACAATTATACCAGTAGAAGAAAAAATATCGGAGAAAGTGCTCACAGAAAAAGAACCACTAATTATTGAAGAAAAAATTTATCACAGTAATGATAAAGTAAAAAAGATACTCCGCGATAAGCTTATTAACATGAATCCGGCAGCTTTCGAACGTCTGATAGGTCAACTTTTAAGGGCTATGGGATTTCAAGCGGAAGTAACTAAATATGTTCGCGATAATGGCATAGACGTCCGTGGTGAATTAGTTATTGATGATGTAATTAAAGTTAAAATGAGCGTTCAAGCTAAGAGGTATAAAATAGGGGTCAACGTTTCAGCTCCCACTGTCCAGCAACTGCGCGGCAGCGTAAAAACAGTTGAGCTGGAAAGAGGTTTGATTATAACAACGAGCGATTTTACTAAAGAAGCTTATAAAGAGGCCGAGGAAGATGGTAAAACTAATATCGCTTTAATGAATGGTGAAAAATTGGTTGAGCTACTTTTAAAATATGAAATAGGGGTAAAATCGCAAAAAGTATATACTATAGATCAGAGCGCCTTTGCTAATTTTGAGTAAAACATAAAGGAAAAATCCCTCAGTATTGAATGAATACTGAGGGATTTTTTCTTTATCAGTTTGTTAAACGGTTATAAAACTAGCATCGAGGATTCTAGCATTCGGAATGACCGCAAAGGTAACACTTGGTGCAGCCTTCAATATTTATAAAGCTGCTGTTGCCACATTCAGGACAGAGATCGGCTGTAATTTTTCCAATAGCCTCAGCTTTTTGTCTGATTTTTTCAAGCTCTGGATTATCATCAGAAGCCAAATAATTTTCAGAAAGAGCCTGAGAAATGGCGTCAGGCAGAGAACGAACTCTGTTTTTTCCAAAACCGACTGAACTTTGACCGCCGATACCTCCCAGTTGTTTAACGATCTCTTTGACGCGTTCTTTAGGACTTAAAGGTGAATTGACGCGCAGCAAAATGGAAGCAATTCTACCCAAAGCCTCAGCCATAGCCTTAATATCAGAACCGCCTTTACCGATTTCGATAAACACTTCAAAAGGTTGATTGTCTTCATCATCATTCATAATGATATGGGCTGTACCCGTAGGAGTCGACTTTGTAACAGTTACTCCGCGGCGCATAGTGGGACGCGGTCTGACCTTAGGCTGTTTAGTTGCATTTTTATTTTCAGAAGCCTTTTGGGCAGATTTAACTGATTTCTCAGTTTTATCAGCATTTAAAACTTGTTCATCTCTAGATTTATCTCTATAGATGGTTCCACCTTTGCAGCCGAGTTTATACATAAGTTCATACAACTCGCGTACTTGGTCTACAGTATAATTAGACGGTACATTACAGGTTTTAGAGATAGCAGAATCAACCCAATACTGAATAGCTGCCTGCACTTTAACATGTTCTTGAGGAGTAAGATCTAAGGCGCTGACAAAATAATCAGGAGTAGGCTCATCTGGGTGTTGCTGTTGCCATTCATCTAGAACAGCCACTTTTTCAATGTGAATGCCTAAACGACTTTTGCGGGTGTAAGACCAAAAATAAAAAGGCTCTATGCCGGTAGAGGTACCGACCATTGTGCCTACGGTGCCTGTAGGAGCCTGAGTAAGCAGTGTGACGTTGCGAATACCTTGAGAGGCGATTTTGGTTTTGGTTGTCTCGGAAAGACGCTCTACAAACTTGCCTTGTAGATACTTGTCTGACTCAAAATGAGCAAAACTACCTTTTTCAGAAGCTAAATCGGCTGAAGCTTGGTAAGCAGTTTCAGCAATAAATTGATAAAGTTGACTTATAAATTGCTCTGATTCTGGAGAACCGTAGCGAACCTTCTGTCTAATTAACAATTCGGCTAAACCGACCGTACCTAAACCGATGCGCCGTTCCTTTAACTGCTGCTCTTTGTTCTGATTAAAGAAATAGGGCGTAGTGTCAATAATATTATCCAAGAAGCGCACAGCATATTGAACCGTTTTCCTCAACTTATCCCAATCAACTTGTCCGTTATGGCTCATTTTAGAAAGGTTAATATGTCCTAAATTGCATACTGACCAAGCGGGAAGGGGCTGCTCTCCGCAAGGGTTAGTACAGACGATCAGACCTTCCGGATAATACCAAGAATTAGAAAGTTCGTTGCTGCGATCTACAAACCAAATGCCAGGCTCAGCCGAGGCCCAAGCGCTTTCAATAATGTTATTCCAAATATCCCGAGCTTTGACAGTTTTATGAACGATAACAGTTCCGCCTTTTTGCTGCCAATCTTTAATGTCGCCCTTCCATTCAGAAGCATAAAGTGGATCGTTAGTGTCAGGGAAGATAAAACTCCACTCGCTATCATTGTGAACAGCCTGCATGAAATCGTCAGTAATGCCTACCGAAATGTTAGCATTAGTTATTTTTCCTTCTTCCCTTTTGGAATTAATAAATTCCAAAATATCGGGATGCCAGACGTTAAGAATCAGCATAAGAGCTCCACGCCTTGAACCTCCCTGTTCAATTAAGCCAGTCACAAAACTGTAAAGTCCGCCCCAAGAAACAGAACCGGAAGAGCGTCCGTTAACACCTTTGACATAAGAGTGGCGAGGGCGCAAAGTGGAAAGATTAATACCCACACCGCCACCGCGGCTCATAATTTCAGCCATATGGGAAAGCGTGTTAATAATGCCGTCTCGAGAATCGTGGGGGCTGGGTACTACGAAGCAGTTATAAAAGGTGAGTTGCTGACTACTACCGCAAGAGGAGAGAATACGCCCTCCTGGTACAAACTTCCAACCTTCTAAGAGCCAGCGAAAATTTTTCTCCCATGTTTGGCGATCTTGATCTTTCTCTACCTGGGAGGTTCCGGCGGCAACACGATCCATCATATCTTCTACATGAAGTTCAAGAGGTTTGTCGACGCGCTCTTTTACGGTTTCAAAAGGAGTGCCGTCGCGCAGAACCAGACTTAAATTGACGCCGTCAATTGCGACGATCTCGCCAATTTCTCGTTGGCTGCTCTTGGGATCCAAAAGCACTACAACGGTATCGCCCTCTTTCAAAGTATCTTTGGAACCATCTTTCAGTGAATAGCGGTCCAAAAAGATCTTTTCTCCTAAACTTGATAGTTTATTTTCTGCAGAAAGATAAGTTGGCTGCATTGCTTTCCCCAAATCCTCCGTAATAAAAAAAGTTAATAGGGAAGGCCCTAGTTCTGCCAATGTAACAAATTTCCCCCCTTGGTCCTTGGCATGGATTTTACAAGACTATTTCCATTCTCTAGATTAGGTCTATTTTTTTATCTTAAGATTTAGTGTCGATAAGTACTTTTAAGCTATTGTGATCTTGAGCTTTAATAAAAGCAGCCAAGCCTTCGCTCAAAGGATAGACTGCACTTATTAAAGGTTCAGGATCTATTAAGCCGGCAGCCATGGTTTTTAAAGCTGGGGCGAAGGGGCCGCAACGTGAGCCTAATACAGTTATTTCTTTAACGACTATCGGAGCTAAATTAAGAGAAGCTCCTGCAGCGGCCGTAGTTTTTAAAACTATGGTACCTCTCGGCCTAACGCAATCTATAGCCAGTTGTAGACTATTGGCACTGCCGGTAGCTTCAACAACAATATCAGCTTGGCCGTCAGGGCGGAAATTTTGTAAAAGCTTAGCAGCTATGCCGAGTTTAGCAGCTATTTGCAGTTTATGAACGTGTTTACCTACTAATATAACTTCTGAGCAGCTCAAACGAAGGACTAAGGCAGCCATCAGTCCCAATTTGCCGTCGCCTAAGATAACAATTTTCGAATTAGGTTTTATGTGAAGTTGTTCAACTATTTCCCAAGCGGCAGCTAAAGGTTCAGTAAAAACGGCCTGACGATCGCTTACGGAGTAGGGAACTTCTAATAAATTTTTTACTGGAAGAACTGTATAAGGAGCAAAAACTCCATTGCGCCGATCAATGCCTAAGGTAGTTCGCTTGGGGCAGTGTCGGGCGTCATAGTGGGACAGACACCAGGAGCAGCTGCCGCATCCGCAGTTTATCTCTCCAACTACGCGTTTGTTTAGCCATTTTTGTTGCTCTGATGCGGAACTTTCGGAGCTCAATTCTTCCACAACACCTACAAATTCGTGACCTAACACTCCTTCAAAGTTCATATAGCCTCGACTGAGCTCTAAATCGGTATTACATATGCCGGCTAAGTTTACTCTTATTAAAGCTTCGCCATATGGAATCTGAGGGCGCACAAATTCTTTTATCTGTAATTCTTTAGCTAAAAATATTGATTTCATGTAAACTACCTCATTTTTTATTTAAAAAAAATAGAATCTTGTGTATTAGTATGCACAAGATTCTATTTACAGCGCGCTTTTTAAGCGTGAATGAATGAACACACACGAAATAAGGTACAATAATGTACTATCGGTGTTATTCAGCTTTTTCAAAAGCAGCGGCAGCCTCTTCGTTAGTATTAAAAATGCGGAAGATCTTTACTAAACCGGTAATAGTGAAAACTTTCTTAATTTGCTGGTCTACACATACTAAGAAAATATGGCCGCTGTGATCGCGAACCTTTTTCAAAGCGCCTATAAGTACACCTAAGCCGGTACTGTCGATATAGCGTACCCGTTCGAGGTTGACAATTAGATTATAAGCCCCTTTTTCAATTAAAGCATTGATAGTATCTTTAACTTTGGGGGAAGTGTAGACGTCGATTTCTCCACTGACGTCAATTTGTTCGGCTATATTTTCAATAGTCTTAGTGCTGACCTTAATATCCAAAATTAGGTCCTCCATAATGTAATAACTTTAAATCTTGCTTAAACTGTATAGAAAAAGTTGGAAAGTAATATTCACTTGCGAAGCGTACGCTTCAAAAACGATAACAAGCTCAAACGCTATTAATTGTTTTGAAGGCTTAATCTAAATCGTGAAGTTCGCAATCTTCTTCAAAAGCAGAATCTTCTGCAGACTGTTTAAGATTGTCTATATCTTGACCCTGGCCATTATTAGTCTTAGCTTTGTTGTAATGCTCACGCATATTATCATAATATCGCTTGCCTTGAGCTAATACTTCGGAAGTGTTAGCCTGAATCTCGCTGGCAGCTTCAGCAGCGCGGCGGCGGTAAACTTCTAATTTATCATTGAGCAGGCGGCGACTCTCTTTACCAGAACGGGGAGCTAAAATCATGCCGACAGATATGCCTAAAGCTGTACCAGCCAGCAAACCTACAAAAAAGCCTATTCCATCGTTATTTTTGCTCATTTTTTTGGGGTACCTCTTGCGTAATGAGTTTATTATGAATTGCAGCTGCAATAAGCTGTAACTTCTTCTAGACTTCAAGAACATTGTTCTTTGCTTGCATAAAGTTTTTGAACAACTGAACTCAATATGTCTCTATACATTTCTGCACTATACCTACAATTACTGCAGGCTTGCTCGTACAATTCTGCCAACTTCGCTCATTTTTAGGCATGCCCTGCCCAAGCTAATCCTGCATATATATAATATTTAGGCTTTTTAATTCTCATCTGCCTCAGAAAAGCTCAATCTGCAGCCTCTATAAAGAGGAAATAGGCAGAAAAGCAGGGTACATCCTACTGTAGCGAGTAATACCAAATAACAGTTGAGGCTATAGAACTTAAATATTTCTGCACTGCTGAAAATACTGTAAGAAGCTGTCAATTTGTTGATAATATTACCGCCGATGCATCCTAAACTTATTCCTAGACCGGCTCCTATCAGACTTGAAGTTAGAATACGTATTATATAAAGGCTGAATATATCAACTGGAGCTGCTCCTAAAGCGCGGTAAAGAGCTAATTTGCGGCTGTGAATCTTAATTTCCAGGTTTAAATTAGAGAGGATTGTAAAACCAGCGCAGCAGCTTAGTAATAGGCAGAATATAGTTATACCCAAATGTATCCAAACAAAAGCTTGAGAAACTTGTTTAGCTAGATCGATTCCTGGAGCTTTGAGGTGCATGCTTTCTAAATTTTGCAGAATATACGAAATATCTTCATTATTTTTTATATACAGCAAAGCGGCATAACATTTTAAAGGTTCTGAGCTGAGTTTCTGAGCTAAATCGTAGGGAATATTGGGTCCGCTTACGCCCACTAAGGGAGAAATACCGACGATGCGACAGCGTAAGCGTACTTTTTTTTGGGAGTCGGAAGAGAAAGTACTGCTTCCTATATTTAAATTAAAGTGTCGGCCAATGAGCGCCTGGGGAGTGAGATTAGGTAGATCCGTATGTATACTCACTCCAGAAAGTAAAGCATCGACTACAGAAGAAGATAGGAGACAGTCAGTTTCATAGTAAGGTAATTCATTTGGAGCTTGTGAAAGTTTAGAATAGCTGCTTAAATTTTCAGACGAAGAACTTTGGGTAAAGCTTTCAATAAACTCTTTATCAATAGCATCTATAAAGATATCGCTGACGAAATGTTGCCCGGCGTAATTAGCTGTGAGAGAAGCCGGCCGTTTTAAACGAGCGATTCTAAAGACATTGTTTACTCCTTTTATCGATTCTAACTGCAGTAACGTATCTTCACTTAACCAATTTTCCGTACTTATAGGACCTAAACTAAATGTTTTAGCTTCAACACGAATATAGTTGGGTAAATCTCCCAAAAGACGTTGTCTGGCGATATCTTCTAGACCTGTAGAAACACCAAATAGTATAAAAGCGGATGCTGCTACAAAAGCTAGGCTGAAAATAGAACTAAATTTAGTAAAAGGGGAATCACCTAGTTCTCCCCAAGCTAAGCGAAGTAAACGTGAAAAGAGCATATTTTTGTTCTTTCGTTTTTTTAGCTAAAGCAAGTTTTCCATAGTTAAAATGCGGTTGGGTATAAAATTCGCTTCAGGTAGATAATGAGCAGTCATTAGTATTGAAAACGGCTTAACTTGCCGCAGCTTAGCTATAGCTTCTAATAAAGCGATACTGTTAGCAAGATCTAGGTGAGCCATAGGTTCATCAGCTAGTAGCAGACTCGGCCGGTTAATCAAAGCTCGAATAGCTGCAATACGCTGTTTCTGTCCTCCTGAAAGCTGAGAAGCTTTTACATCTTTGTATTCACTCATATTGAGAACTTTGAGGAGTTCTAGAGCTCTTTTTTTTCCTTCAGTCAGAGACTGGCGTCCGAAATAAAGAGGTAGCAGAATATTTTGCCATACAGTACGGCGTCCATCTAAGTTGGCCTCTTGAAAAATAAAACCTATGTGCTGCTGACGGAAACGAGCTCGGGAAGTTTCATTCATAGAACTTATTTCCCAGCCTTTAATTTTTACAAAACCGCGTCGAGGTACAACTAAACCGCCCAGTAACTTTAGTAGGGTAGTTTTACCAGAACCCGATCCGCCCTGCAATAAAACAAATTCGCCCTCTTGTATCTGAAAATGGAGATTATTCAGACTAAAATGAGGTTTTGAGGAATTTTGTAAAGGTGCAGCTGAGAAGGAAGAAGAGTAGGAAAAATCTACTCCCAAACATTCTGCAGCTGCAGCCTTAGCTAAACTGGTATTTTTAGCAATGACATCCATTATTTAGTACTGTTGGACAGCGTCGGAAGGAAGCTTATACATAGGAGCTGGACTTGCCGAGTTGGTAAAATTATAAGTATATGCCGACATACTAGTATTTTTCATAAGCTGCCAAGGAGCGGCTTTGAACTCTGCTAAGTTTCTTAACTGAGAAGCCGCGCTACCTAAACTATCCCATAAAGAGCCCTTAAAAGCTAAACAGACGATAGGAGCATTAGGAGCTTTAGCTAGCTCGCGGGTTTTCTTATACAGATCTTGGCGATAACCTATTTGATCGATAAGTTTATGCTTAAGAGCTTGTTCGCTGCTGTAAATACGTCCGTCAGCTAATTTTTTAATCTGATCTTTATTTAATTTGCCTTTTCGTCCATCGGCTACAACATCGACAAATCTGTTCCAGCTCTGTGTAACTAAAGTTTGCAGCAGCTGACGTTCTTCTGGACGCATTTTTCTATAAGAGGAGCCGATATCTTTGAATGAAGCTCCTCCATTGGCGTTTAAGGAAGTAATGGTATTGACATTGACGCCTACTTTTCCCATAAGACTACTTATTTCTGGAACTTCCATAATTACCCCTATAGAGCCGGTCCAAGTAGTAGGCAAAGCGATAATGTAATCGGAAGCCATAGCGGAATAATAACCTCCGGAACAAGCTATACCTTCGAACATAGTTACAACGGGAATATGGTTATCTTTTTTAAACTGCTTAACTTCGTGATAAATATTGTCGGAAGCAGTGACGCTACCTCCAGGAGAATTTATGTCTAAAATGATAGCTTTAACATTTTTCTGTTTAGCTATGTACTTAAGAGCGTAAGTTATCTCTTCTGCAGTTACAAACCCATCTTGGCTGCTGCCAGTCCAATTTCCCGATACTATGGTGCCGTAAATGGGAAGCATAAAAATAGTACCATCTTTTTGAGATAAACTGCTTAAGGAAGAAGCTTCGGCAAATTTTTTATTGGTATTTTCTTTAAGATTATCATTAACATCCGACATTTTTTTGTCGATCATGTATAACTTATACTTGGAAGCTTCAGACTTATCTTCTGGAATAGGATCATCTCCACACAAAGATACAGCTAAAACGGTTAGTACTACAGCTGATCCTATTAAGAATAATATAATCAGCACCAGGAAAACAATAACTGCTATATAGCATCCTTTACCTTTAGTTCCAGAATTTTTGGGAGTAGGTTTGTTAGGTATAGCTGAAGCTGTCGGCTCCCTTGTCGGTTCAGGTGATACTGCTTCTTGAGCTGGGCAGTTGGCTTGAGGGAGACTGTTTGAAGAGACAGTAACTAATGGTTTTATATCTTCTTCCAAAATAGAAATCACCTTATTTAATATAATTTGTATGCAGGCTGATTATACACAATTTTACGCTTGCGAATTACAGTTGCTCAATTAATTTTCAAAGGTTAAAGGAAGTTAGGTAAGAAACAGTCTGTATGGACAATAAAAAACACGGAAATTTCAAGGTATGCGAACTAATTATTCCATTAGTTTTTGGTTTTTTAGCTTACTGGTTTGTACAGAGTTACGTAAAAAGCTGTGATTCACTTTTTGGTGAACACTCTGGCCGAACTTTAATTGAAGCTTATCACTATTGGATATTTTTTCTTAAAGGCAAAGAATTTCCTATCACCGGTTATCCGCCTCTATGCGGTTGGCTTTATTGTTTCGGTGGTTTACTAAACGATAAACATTTTTCTTCTCAAGCTGCCGTCTCAGCTCAAGCCTTGCTACTTATCCCTTTAAATGTGGCTATTTATTTTTTAGGACGCCGTATCGGAGGAGTATGGGGAGGCGTATTAGCTTTAATTGCTAATTTAGGAAATTTTCAACTTAATTTATGCAGTCGCGGCCTTTTTTTAGAGATAGGTGAAACTTTATTCGTATGTGCTTCTTTGGTTGCCTATTTAGCTTCAAATAATTTCCGTCGTTTAGTTCCATCTTTAGTTTTTGGTATTTTTGTCGGTTTAGGTATGCTCACTAAGTGGGCTCTAATGTTCTACTTGTTGCCGCTCCTGGCCTATGCACTTTTTATGGCGGTTTCTGCTCCCGGATCTTCTAAAGCGGCGGATACAAGTAACCCAAATGAAGACAATGAACCTATAAACGTCCGCATAGGCCAAGAGACTTTATCTTTTGAGCCAATTGTAACAAATCTACCAAAAATTGAAAATATTGCTGATCAGACTGGCGAAGAAGAAAATAATCAAGATAGTTTGGTTTCTACTTGGTTAGGTATATTAGTAGCTTTTCTAGCTGCAATATCATTAAGTGGGTGGTGGTATTGGGCCGCTTGGCAGGAACTACTGCGGAAGAGCAGTCAAGATTTAGCCCAAAATTATTCAGGTTTAATATGTTTTGGTCAATTGTTAAGTTCTTTGAACAATTCATATTGGCTTTATTTCAACTGGTTCTTTATAAGTTTATTTTTTATTATCAAACGTCAAGATAAGGCAGAAAATGAAGCTGCTTTTCTGATAACAGTTATGAGCTTATCAGCGGTAAGCATTTATACGGTTTTAGGGGTTCCAGGAGTGGCAAGATATATACTGCCGGCTTCCGTAATGGGGTTGTGTTTAGTTTTCTCCTGGATGGGCAATTACCGATTTCTGCGTGTGGGGGCTCTAATATTGACGTTATTTATTTCTGATGTTCAGCTAGGTCTAATTTCTATTCCAAAAAATTTTACCGATGAAGCTCCCACGCGCGTAAGCTGGCGAATACCTACTTTATCCCAATCGGATAGTTCTGCGGATAAAGTACGACGTGCTGAAGAGATAGACTTTGCCGACAAAGTTCTAAGCGTGGTTTTGCCTGAATTGGATAAGAGTGGGGAAACTCGCTTCACTGCGGTGGCTTTTAAACAAGGGCGCGGGTTAGATGTAGATATTTTCCTCTTAAGAGCTCTAGAAAAGTACAATAAGCTTATAGATATAGATATTTATGTACCTGTTAACTGTGAGTTCATTCCCCAATCATCTTTGCTTTTGCAAATAAGTGGTCAAGAAGAAGATATAGTTAATAATCGCTATTTTCAAGGATATAAAAAAATTGCCCAATGGACAAACCGCGACTCTGAAATAATGTGCCTTTACCAAAATAAACAAAAGCGCGATCGCCGTATTTGCCGATACTGCAAAGATTAAATTCTATTATTCTGGATAACCCAATAAAAAAGCGGAGAAGGTAAAGACGCCGTTCTCCGCTCTTATAGGTATTTAAAGTGGATGGATTAAAAAATTGCGCTGATAATTACCAAACAGGACTGGGAGCTTGAAAAGTAACTTCTTTGCCTTCATCGTTAGTGTAGGTCAGCCAAATTTTTATTTGTTGCTTACGGCTGCGGCTGTAGTCATCCCATTTAAAGTGCAAAAACTCTCTGGAACCAGGCTCCAGCTCTTCAATAGTTTTGTCTAAATTTTCTAGCTCGCGTTTATTGTCATAAACCTTTATATTGACTTTGATATTTTTCTGAATATCGCGGCTCAAATTTTTAACCCACAAAGTGCAGGTGCGTTTAACGCAAACAGTATCATTATCAAAGGCGTCTCTATCAACAGTAGCTTTAATAACGGCTACTGGATGCTGATCGCTTTTTTTCTGTTTTTTAGCAGCATAAACAGTTGGGGACAAAAGCCCTAAAATCAGGGCTGCTGACAATATAATTCCCAAAAACATATTAAATTTGCGCATATTTTCCTCCGAAAATTAAAACAAACGGAAAAGTCTGCCGCCTAGTTGGACATAACAGCCAGATCTTGGGGCAGTTGTTTTAAGAAAAACTCTTTTGATTCAACCAGAGAAGTTTCATCCGGAGCTTCAAAAGTTATTTTAACAATAAACGAATCTGGCTTACCTGGTTCAAAAGAAGGATAGGAGCCGAAGCGCACTTGCGGGAACTTATGAACGGATCTGTTAAGAGCAGCTGTAAGCTTAGTTTCAATTCCTTTAATTGAAACTTCGTCATGTAGTAAAGGTACTCCGGTGAAAGCTGACATAATGTAATCTAGATAGTGACTGAATAGTTTGGGCATTCCCGGCAGCAGATAAATATTTTTAACGTACACTTGAGGTAAAAAATAGTCTTCGCTGGGGGAAGTGGAAACTAGCAATTCTGCTTCAGCGGGAACCATGGCCATACGGCTTTGGGCAGCTGTTAGAACGGCCCCTTTGTAGTGGCGTGATATGACTGTTTCCAAATAACTGTGTTTTATAACCTGTTGATCTAAAGCTTTGGCTACCCCTTCTACAGTTACGTCGTCGTGAGTTGGTCCTATACCTCCGGAGGTGATGACAAAGTCGTAATTCGTGCTGAGACGTTTAACTGATTCGGCTATAGCATCGATATCGTCAGGAACAATCTCTACTTTAGCTAAAATTACTCCTTTTTCAGAAAATTTCTTGGAAGTATAGCTAATATTTGCATCAGTCACACTGCCGTTTAATATTTCTTGTCCTACAACTAATAAAGCAACTCTGGAAGCTTTCATGACTATATGTTATTTAACCTCATTGCCTGGTAATTTATGCTTAAAAATTTCAACATTATCTGCGGTTGTTTCTTTAATATCAGAGCTAATTTGCTCTAAAATATCTTCTCCAGCTAGATTACCCTTCATAGAAGGGATGCCTTTGTAGTTGATACCGTAGTAGAAACGGTAACGACGAACGGGACTGCCACCACGATAGATAGTCAGACGATTGCCGCTGGGATCGATACTATCGAAGTATTTTTTCAATTCGTCTAAATTAAACTCGCTTCTCGATTTAAACTGACCATTACTATGCAGATCTTCGGTAATAACGTATACACAGTTCCAACCCTTATAATCGTTATTTTTGACCCAATAGTCGAAAGCTTTAGCCCTTTTGCCATATAAATTATCAGCTACAGTTAAATTAGGTAGCTTAGTATAATAAGCTACTTCGCTAGCTGTTCTGTAATCATGGCCGGCTATGAAGCACTTTTTAGGATCAGGATTGGCACTTAACATTTCTAAAACTATCTGTCCCATATGCTTCCAACCATAAATTTCATTAAAACGATTGATAGGAGCAATAGACCACACTACAGCTATAAAGGGTAATAAGACAAAAATCAAAGCTGGAACGAATACTGCACCTAAAATAAACTGCCATTTGCGACTGTACCAAGCTCGAACTTCATCTAGTACAGAGGCAACTGCAATAATTAAGGCTGGGTATACAGGCAACGGCCAGTTAAGCTGTACGAGACGGCATACCGCTACGGCGGCTATAATGATAGCAAAAGGTAGAAATGAACAGACTAGATAAAGCCAACGTTCATCAGTTTTTGCGCGCTTGATACTCTGCCAGGCTACCCAAAGAAGCAGAATAAAACCGAAAGGAGTAGGCAGAGCTGTGATATTGAGCAAAGAGCCTCCCACAATATCCAGCCAACTATTAGCTTCAAAGAAGCGTGAAACTCCCTGGAAAAGGAAAGAAGCCCATTCATGCTGTGAATTCCAGTAAATTACTGGAGTGAAAATAAGCCAACAGAGCGCAACACCTGCATAAAACTGCCAACACTTAAATAGATGGTATTTTTTCTTGGCTATTATTATAAGCACCGGAGCTAAAGGAGCTATAATGCCTGGATATTTTGAAAGCATAGCAAAACCGGTGGCAGCTCCTATAACTAACCACCAATGTGGTTTTTCATCTTCATAAAGACGATAGCCGACGCACATAGCCAAACTCCAAAACAGCAGTAATGGCGCGTCAGGTAAAGTGAAGATTGAATACCATTCAAAAGCTGGCAGCAGCGAAGCTAAAACAGCTGTTATGAAGCCTATTCTAGCCCCGAATAGATCGCAGGCTAATCTGTGAATGAAGAATAAGGTTCCAGCAAAACATAATATTGCGGGCATTCTTACCCAAATTTCTGCATTGCCGCCAATTTTACAAGACAGGAAAATCAGCCAACCTATAAGAGGAGGATGATCGAAGTAGGACCAATCCAAATTTTGGCTATACAGCCAATAATAAGCCTCTTCATACTTTAGTTCAGCTAAAGCTCCGAAAATTATACGAACTAAAGTTGTGATTATCAGTAAATTGAGAAAACGGAAATTCCAGCTCCACTCTTCTTTGGCGGCGCTGGAAAGTTCTTTATTATTCTTGCTCATTGTTTATAGCATCTTCTATAGCATCGAAATAATGTATTGTAGAAAGCTGCCGAGCGCACCATCCATCAAACCCTACTAGAGGTGCATCATCAGTCATACCTGGACGATTTAAACGTTCTAAACATAATTTCTGCAACCAATCGCCCAAACGAGTAAATTTGTAAACAGCTAAGCGGGCGCAGTGTATACCGGTGGAGAGACGAGAACGGGGAATATTATGCTTGCTGACATAAATCGCAGCGGTACGTCCTTTAGCTTCAGATTGTTTGAGCATGCGGGGAATATCTCCGCGAGTAGGAGTGCGCTTTACATGAAAACCTATAGCTTTGTAGTTGTTGTGGGCTTTTAATCCCAAACCCATTAGCCTAAGTCCGACTTCTTGATCTTCCCACCCGTACTCTTTGAAATCTTCGTCGAAGCCTCCAATAGCTAATAAAAATCGGCGTTTGACTGAAACGTTGGAAGTCCAGAAGAAAGACATAGAAAAATCGGCCATAGTGAATTTGGGCGTTTCTGGACGTTTAGCTTCACTAACGTGGTTAACCCAGCCATTGCAGACAATTTTATCAAAGGAAGCGTGAGTCAGTACATGCTGGCGCAGCAGATCGGGATCGGCGATGACGTCGTCGTCTATAATAAGAATAACCCGACCGCGGCAGGCTCTCAATCCTGTATTTCTGGCGGTAGACAAACCGGCATTTTTTTCGTGGCGCAATACGGTCAGCTTATAAGGAAGTTCGAGACTTTCAGCCATCTCTTTAGTTCCGTCTGTAGAACCGTCGTCTACCAGCACAACTTCAAAACGGTCAGCAGGAAGGGTTTGATCTTTAAGAGATTCTAAAACAACCTGCAAAACATTTTTGCGGTTGTGTGAACAAATTTGCACAGACACTTCATACTTATCTTCAGCTTTCATCAGCTCGGCAAATTCTTCTTTTCTTTCCATTTCTTTTGTCCTCACTTGTCGATCGTTTTCATTTAGCTGTAAACGATTAGCAAAGCCGCTGGCTTTCTTGCGGCTTTACTATTACGGTTAAGAATGCTGAGTCCTTTTCAGCCGGGCAAAGCCGGCCTCTAGGTAAGCTTTTTCTATTAGTGTTTCCTGGGCAAATTTCTGAGGAAAAATCATGCTACGGCCGCGAGCAGAATCTATGAGCATATTTTTCCAAGGACCTTCTGTAAAGAAATTGTTGCGCAGACTGTTGGCAAAATGGAGTCCGCTGCGCAGGCGCATAAGGAAACTAGGATAGCGCAGATAAAGCTCTGCCGCCGAAGAGCCATCTTTCTGAGCGGTTCTTATTCTGGCTTCCCAAGTTTCCGGTGGTTTCAAATGATAAACTATAGCGTTAAGACTGAAACGGCGTTTCAACCCGAGGCGCTTTAAGCGTACCGCCAATTCGGCATCTTCCCAACGCGGAAATGTGGTATCAAAAAGACCAGCAGCTAGCAGATGATGCTTATACAAAGAAGCGTTACTAGTACAAAGATAGTTCATAGAAAAATGTTTTAGCATGGCCAAATCTTGACCGCTCCACGATTTCCAAAGACTAGAAATGCCGTTGCATAATGGGCATTTACGTTTAGCGGTAGCTGAGCGAGGAGCGCTGGTACTTAAAAAAGAGTCGGCGCTATCAACTGAGCCGACTGCTGAAGTAAGTTGGCGACAAGCTGAAGCGTGAAGTTCTTGTGAAGCGTTTTGGGCCGACTGCAGCAACTCTTCATCGTTATCTAAAGGACAGGGAAGAGCTGAGAAATTAATGACCGGACCGCGCACTACTAAATTTGGCTCAGCTCGATGCAGACGCTGATGTTCCAAAAGGAGATCAGGATGAAGCATGACGTCATCGTCCACAAACATGCAGAACAAACCTTCAGCTTCTTTTATACCCCGGTTGCGGGCAGCAGCAGTGCCGCTGTTAGCCTGATGCAGAACTTTCATATTAAAAGGATAGTTTTCTGCTTTTAGCTCACTAGTCTCATCTTGAGAACCGTCGTCAATCAATACGACTTCAAACTGATTTCTAGGAAAATTCAGTCTTTCCATATGCTTAAGACAGTGGCGCAAAGCGCCAATCCTATTATATGTTGGGATAATGAGGCTGAATTCTATGGCCATAGCCTGCTAGTTCCTCCCTTATTGGTCCGCAGTTTACACAGCAGCTGTCAGTCTGCATTTCCAACTAAACAGCTGCTTTTATAAAACAAACTACTTTTCGTTTTCTGCTTCGCACTTGCGCTCCAGCCACTTGGCCTTTAGATCGAAGAAAGTTCCGTTAGCCAAAGAAGCGCGGATATTTCGCATGAGATCAAGCATAAAGTGAATATTGTGCAAGGTTCCTAAAACGCTTCCCAAAATTTCTTCCGATTTGTAAAGATGGCGTAGATAGGCACGGGAGAAATTACGGCAGCAATAACAATTACAGTTAGGATCGACAGGCCGCTCATCGTGAGTAAATTCAGCATTGCGCAGTACGAGCGTGCCGCGCTTATTGGCTCCGGGGACGTCGTAGGGAACCAAAAGATTAGAAGTTCTGGCAAAGCGGGTGGGAATTACACAATCAAAAGTATCGATACCGCGCTGTACGCCTTCAAATAAGTCGTCAACCTCACCTATGCCCAAAAGGTGGCGAGGTTTGTTGTGAGGCAGGCCAGGAATAGTCCAATCGAGCACTTTATGCATATCGTGTTTGCTCTTGCCCAACGAACCACCGATAGCGAAACCTTGGAAAGGTAGAGAAGAAATGAACTGGACAGACTTTTCACGAAGATCTTGCCACTCTCCGCCTTGCACTATACCGTACAACGCTTGAGGTGTATCTTTTCTAGCTTCTAAACTGCGCACTGCCCAGCGATGGGTTCTCTCCAAAGATGTTGCTGTGTAATCATACGAAGCAGCTGGAGAAGTACATTCGTCAAAGGCTAAAATAATATCGGCTCCTAGTTGTTCCTGAATGCGAATAGAGATCTCAGGATTAAGGCGGTGCTTTGAGCCATCGAGGAAGGAACGGAAAACTACGCCATCCTCGTCGATATGGGCCAATGGCTTGTAGGCGTCACCTTTGCGGACGTTTATATCTGCATTATTGCCGGGGAAAACTCCAATTTTTCCTATACCTAGCTGGCGAGCTGCTCCTAAAGAGAAAGCTTGAAAACCTCCGGAGTCTGTCATAACTGGACGCTTCCAGTTCATAAATTTGTGCAATCCGCCCATTTCTTCGACAATATCGGAACCTGGACGCAGAAAAAGATGATAAGTATTGCTGAGCATGCCCTGCACGCCAAGTTCCTCTAGTTGACAAGGCATAAGTCCTTTAACCGTAGCCAAAGTTCCTACAGGTAAAAACTCAGGGGTTTCTATGCTGCCATGTGGAGTATCAATGCGTCCCAAACGGGCTTCAGTGCCTAATTCATAACGCATTTTTTCAGTAAAAGAAAAGTAATCAGCCATTATACAAGAACCTATAAAAAATAAATTTAAGTCTCAAAACCTTCGGCAACGGCGATACTTACAGACCAAAGTGTAAAAAACCTGTTTAATATGCCTACTGGCTTTTATTAAGGAGGCCTAGAATTCAGAGTACCTCTTGGGAACTAGACCTCTTTCCAATAGTCGATCTTAATTTTAATAGAAAACAGTACGCGTTCTATGATAAGGTTTTTCCTGAGGTAAAGGCTCCTGACCTAAGTTCCATAAGAACCAATCTAGCTCTAAAGCCATTTTAGAAACTCCCATACTCTCTAGCTCGCGACGTATTTCTTCTATAGACCAGATCATACCGACGCGTATTTCCATCTCTTCCCTAGAGCCAGAGGGAAGCAACTCTTGATTGTCGACTTTTTGGGCTAAATCGGGAGCGTATTCCAAAATTCCCAGAGCTCTTAAAACTTGAGGAATTTTATAATCTGCAAATACAGTCAAAAGATGCAAATCATGGAAATAACCCAAACCTTGGCCGCCAAAGCTGCCGTAAATGTCTACTGGAGTAATTTGGGCGCGTTTTAGAATACGAACTTCATGTCCATTCCAGGTATGAATATCTCTAAAAGAAGGGAAATATTCGACCATTAAATTAACTAGCTGGACAGCACTGCCGCCGCACGATTCTATAGCCTGAGAATACTGTCCGCCGAAATTTTCTAAAAGAACTTTGCCGCTCTGATTGATATGCTCTAAACGTTTATCTAAAAGAGGAATTTCTACTCCGTTCTGAATTCCTCTGAAAATGTGGCGCACTTGCTTAAGATCAGCTTGAGCCATCCAGTGAGCGTCATCTACGTTGATATCTTCTTCGATAGCCCTTTTAAGGGAAGCGGCTAAAGCTTGATAACCGCCCAATATCTGTCCTTTGTACTTTATTTCCCACTTAGGGAAACCTTTATCTGGCCAGAAACAGAAGTTTAGGCTGTCTAAAAGCAAAATATAATTGGCTAATCTGCCGCCTTGGCCGTCGTAATGGACTGAGGTATCCCAAGGAGGAGTTATAAAAGGATGCAGAGCCCATTGACAACAGTATTTCTTAATAACCTCGTGATTTATGTAGACTAATTTAGACTCACGGCGAACTATCTCGGTAGTCTCCAGTACATTTACCGTAGAATTCAAAACGATGTTTATTCCTTTCTTGTATATAAATAAAAATAATACTTATGCATTAAAACTTTTATATTAAATTACGGCAAGTCCTTACGCTTTTATTTTTTTATTCGGTTCTATATTTTAACATAGAGTATCTTAAATTTGATCGGCCGATGCATTATATACTATAATACCGGATTATGGACTGTTTATATAATTACATTTACTTTGGAGGTTGGGGACATTATGTCATTCTCTATAGTGCATAAATTGAAACGCAGGAATATACATGGCGATGCACCTGTTACCTGCATGCTTATTATTGCCGGTATTTTAATTGCTGGTATTGCCGGCTATTACATGTTTTGGCACAACAGAGCTTTAGAAAGAGCAATAACTGCCCAAGATGTAATTTCAGTTAAGAAACAGGATACGTCCTCCTTCAATAGTTATAGGCTGCGTATGAGGGATAAAATAATTCCTACTGTAGGCATAATAATAGGCGACACTCGCAAAGCTTGTAACCCTGTTTTGAGGAATAAGGTGTCCGATCAAGAAGAAGCTCTGAGTGAAATTAACAAAGTTATCGACAGACATCGTGAGTACATCGGTGAAGTAAACGGACAGTCGTGCCCGGCCAAATATGTCGAAATGCATAAGAACGTAGCTAAGTCTATAGGATATGCCTGGAAAGGTTCAGAAACTTGTAAAAAAGCTCTGAAAGAAAGTGATTTAGCTAAAAAGAAGATAATGCTGAAAGAGGCTAATGAAGATCTGAAAAGATCTAAAAAGTACTATAATTTAGCTTTCAGAGATTGTGTAAAAATGTTTGAGTAGTAGCAAATCAAGGTTTACAGGATAACCGTTTAATGTTAACTGTTTGACAGTTAAATAAATTCTCTAATTACAATTATAAAGTGAGCGTTCTCATTAGACAAATTAGATATGAGAAAGCTCATTTTTTTTTGCATATAATCATATGAACTATTAGTAAAGCACATTGGTAAATATAGGTTAGGCAAGGAAAAAACTGAACGATCCGCGAAAAAAAAAGGGGGGATTGTTAACTTTTGTGCTTTGTGAGGGAATTGCATTGAGCGTAAGCAGTGTTATTGGTGCTTCTGTAAGCAGTGCCAAGGCTGGCCGTCTTTTAGAGCGCAACTGGCTCCAGAAACGTTTTCAGGAAGCCTGCCAAAACCATGTTCGCGTGGTTGTTTTTGCCGCTGAACCGGGAATGGGTAAAAGCTCGTTTCTCAAGAAATTAGCTGAAGAATATACCGATTCAGTTTATGTAGAGATTCGCCGTCCTCTATCCACCGATACTGCTATTGGTTTTTGGAGAGCACTCTTATCTCAACTCGATCTAGATGGAATACAGATTCCCGATACACCGTATGAAGCTGCAGTTTTAGCTAAGCAACATCTGCCCTTTACTGAAGAAGGCAAACTGCGTTTGGTAATTATTGACGCTTTGGGTCGAGCCCCCGATTTAGTAGACAATGAGGGCTTAGCTGGGTTAGACTCTTTACCTGAGGGAGTAGTAGTTGTTATTGGGACTCGTCCGGGACGCCATCTCGATATTTTGGAGGCAGCAGGAGCCCAAGTAGAATGGATTGATAGCAACTGCGCTGAGAACTTAACGGAATTAAGAACCTGGACCCGCAATCAATTTACTGAGGCTCCAGAAGAATATATTGATAATTTTGTAAAAGGCTCTGAAGGCAACTTCCTAATTGCCCGTCATCTGCTCCAAGCTATACGCAATAAAGATATTGAACCTCACGAGTTAGAGGCAACCCCTAAGTCTCTAGAAGCGGCCCTTTCCGTGCTGTGGGAAGAGCAGTATGAACAGGCTCCTTTTGACATACACGACGACTTAGTATTTGTAGCCTGCTTGATTGCTGAAGCTGGGGAGCCTCTTCCCGCTGTTAGTATTGCCGATTTTCTCGGTTTCTCAGCTAGCCGGGTCGGACGAGTTCTCACGTATTTGCGACCTCTACTGCGTCACAATAGAGTCGATGAGGGACTTTCTTTCTTCAGCAAGCGTTTAGGACGTCTTATATCCTGCCGGTACCGCCGCGATTTAGTGCAGGTACACGAGCAGGTCATATCTTTCTTCCGTGATTCTTATCCTTCTTGGGATGAGATGGATGATCGCTACGGTTGGTTTTATTTGGGCTACCATTGCGATCGCTTCGCTCGTACAGCCAGACGCTGCGATTTCTCTACGCTCCATTGGCTGGGAGAAGGTCCCTATATTAGAACTAAACTTCTGAAAACTCACTCTTTAGGTGCTGTCCTAGACGATCTTTCTCGCTGTTTGCGAGCGGCTCTGCAGGAAAGAGAACTGCCGCGTATTGTCAGTTACGGATTGCGTATTCCCCGTTTGCGGGCTAAAGAAGTTATGAATGGACTTCACGATTTAGCCGATGCCGGCCAATTTGATTTGGCAGCTGACAGAGCAATGTTGTTACATCGTGAATCCTCTAAACTGAAGGCGCTCCTTCTTTTGGCCTGGCAAGCTATGGAAGAAGGACAAATTGAAGTAGCTAAGGCTCTTACAGCTAAAGCTGGCACGGTAGTTTATGCTGATATGGACCAGGAAGATCGTCTGCTCTTTGCCTTTATTATGGTTGATCTTCTTAAAATTATGCCTCTCTCTAAGCTTGAACCTATATTCTTAGCTTGCCGCGATATGAGCCACAGCTCTTCTGTTGCTTGGCGACTTAGTATAATGGCCGGACTTACTAAAGCTAAAAGATTAGAAATTCTTAAGTTGGCTTTGAGCTGTGCCCAACGTATTGGTAATAAGCAGGAAAGAGAGCGTCACATTAAGCGACTTACTGAGGATATTGCCGCTGTAAAACGCTCAAAAGTTTGTGAATATGATCTGAGCAAAGCTCTCGTAAGCGAGGTTAATGCCGTTGAGTTTAAGCTTGATACTAATGAAGAGTTACTAAAACGAATAGCCGACATTGATAAGACTACGGAAAACGAACGGTCCCAAACTTTCCGCACAGCCTTAGAGTTTATCGGATCTTACAAAGATGAAGCTAAGCGCGTCGAAGCTATCTCCCATCTAGTAGTAGAACTGGTAAAATACAGCAATGAAAATTGGATAATTGCCTCATTTGAAGATTTAATTACTACTATAGTTGCTCTTCATTCTCCCGTTTACAGGCAGAAAGCAATTATTGACGCTTCTAGATTGATTACTGGAGTACCGCGTACCAAAGGCTGGCGCGATGTGTTCGTGCGCCTCGATGCTGTTATTGAAACAATTGAAGATCCAGCTTTGCGCGTGGGAGCTTGGGTGTGGCTGTCTTTGGCTCGTTATGAAGCCCGCGATTATAAAGGGGCCCAAGATACGCTCAATTTGAGTGCCTCTCTGGCTTTTCATATTGCTAACCTTGAAGAGCAAGCTAAGGCTCTTTCGCTCTTATCGAGCTGTGCCGCCGCTATAGGTTGTCCGGCTCGAGCTAGAAATTTGGCTTTTCATTCCTTACAAGCTTGGGAAGCGCCTTCAGCCGTTAGAGTAGATACAGAAACTAGAGCGGCTATGGTCGTAGGTATTTCTGCTAATATCAATGAAGAGCGCTCTTTGGAATATTACGATTCTTCCATTAAAGCTGCTCTAGAAATTCCTGATATGAGAGTCAGAGCTAACCTTTTGGCAGCTTTGGCCAGTAACTTGTACAAAATGGGAGAAGACGATTGGGCACGACGCACTCAAGATAAGGCTTTGGAAGTAGCCAAATCTATGGAAGCAAACGCTTCTCAATCTATAACTTTGGCCCAACTAGCAATGCAAGAATCGCTTTGTGGCAATGTGTCTTCTTCCGACCAAATTTTAATAGACGCGGAAGAATCTGCTCGGTCGGAATCTGTTCCTGAAAAAAGACGCGAAGCTCTTCTTACAGTAGCTTCCTCCAAGCGCAGCGGCGGTGATGAGGCCGGGGCCAGAATGTTAATTTTGGAAGTTATAAGCGAATTGGAGAAACTAGATATCCAAAATCTGCGGAAGGCTTCCGATCTTTGTATTTTGGCTAAGTTAATTAAAGAACCGCGTTCTAAAGAGACGCTATTAAAGCTACTCAAAAAGATTCGCCGCAGCTTAAAGGGGATGAATAGCGAAGATAAGCAGCAGACTCAGTTGCTGATTGTGCGCTGTCTGTTAGCTTTAGGGGAATATCACGATGCTGTAGCTGAGTATTTAGAAATTTCAGATGTCAAAATAAAGTCAGAAGCCAAAATAAGCTTAGCTGTATCCATAATTAAAAATAATCCCAATATGGCGCTGCAGCTTCTGGCCGGTGTGCCTATTTTCTCCTTGCGCATGAGCGGGGTGAAAAAGTGCGCCGACGAGTTAATGAGCGATAAGTTGGCTGGCAAGCGGACTGCAGCTTTAGATACTTTAGCTGAGCTTACTATTATGGCAGCTGAAGACGAAAAATGCGCCGATGTACTTATAGCTAAATGGGTCAGTTTGTCTAACGATCGTAAGGCCATTACAGAGTCTCTAACTAAAATCGGCTATCCTCTTAAAGATGTTTTAACCGGCCAGATTAACGAACCGACTGTAGGCCAAGATTAAAAATAAGCCAATCGAGTTAAAGATACTTTTGCAGTTAATTTAGGAGTATGAATATGTTTGGAGATAATCCATCTTCACTAGTTGCTGCCGCTATGGCTAGCGAAGCTAAAAGACGTCAATGCATAGCCGACTACCACGCTATGCTTGAACACATAAATTTAAGTGAGTTCGCCGGTAGTTTACAAAGTGATATGGACGAACACAACATTAAATATGGAACCCGTCCCGTTTGTCCATTTCTGCGTCCGAGTCTGGTGACGAAAAATCAGCTTGAGCTTCTCAAGTTGAGAGTTAATAAAGTGGCTACAGCTATGCAGATCATTGTTGAATATGTTCTGCACGATGAAAAACTTCAAAATTTTCTGGGTTTAACTGATATAGAAAAGGAACTTATATCTTTCGCTCCAGGTTACAGCGGCATATCAACAACCGCTCGGTTTGATTCGTTTATTAATGGCGGATCTTGTCATTTCGTAGAATATAACGCCGAAAGTCCTGCAGGTATAGGCTATTCTGACACTATGAGCCAACTTTTCTTGCGCCGTCCGGAGTTTCGCAAGTTTATAGAAGAGAATAATATAGAAGCTTTTGATATCTCTAAAGAACTGTTTACCGTTATTATGCGCTGCTGGGAAGAATGGAGCGGCAGCAAGACTAATCCTGTAATTGCTATTGTAGATTTTGCTGGTGTGCCTACACGCCACGAATTTTATATCCTGAAAAATTACTTCGAAGCTCAAGGATGTCGCACTATTGTCACCGATCATCGCAATTTGGAATACAATGGAGAATATTTAAGCTTCGAAGGACAAAAGATCGACGTACTCTATCGGCGAGTTTTGGTGAGTGAGTTTGTCGAAAAGCTAGATGAAGCGCAAGCCATGTACAAGGCTGTAAAAGACGGCAAAGTATGTATGGTCAACTCTTTCCGCTCTAAAATTTTACATAAGAAAGCTATTTTTGCCATCCTTACCGATAGCCAGTATCACAATTTACTTACTTCCGAGCAGATTAGCGCTATTAAAGAGACTATTTCGTGGACTCGCCGCTTAGCAGACTGTCGAACTACTGATCCAGATAACAAAGACATAGAACTGCTCGATTATGTGCTCCGTTATCGGCAAAATTTAGTTTTAAAACCCAACGATTCTTACGGCGGTCATGGTATTTATTTCGGTTGGGAACAAAACGAAAGCGAGTGGCGCAATTCCATCAATTCAGCTTTAGAACATGATTACTTGGTGCAGACCCGCATCCCCGTATCTAGAGAACTTTTCCCGTCTTGGAGCCAAGATAAAGGCTTAGAGTGGGGAGAATATATTGTAGACCTAGATCCTTATGCCTTTAATTACCGTATGTCGGGAGCAACCGCCCGTCTTTCGCTTTCTTCCTTATGCAATGTCACTTCCGGAGGCGGTTCTTTGCCTTGCTTCGTAATTAATTAACTATTATCTTTATGGCCTTGACCGTTTGAACTTTTAAAAGGCCAATTTATGTTTCAACATACGGTATTTATCTGTATAGATTTTTTATAAAGGAAATAATTGAATGGGTATTACTGTAACTGCGCCTATGCGCATAGACTTAGCCGGCGGAACTCTCGATCTGCACCCTCTTTATCTTTTTTTAGCTAATCCGTTAACTGTGACTGCTTCTATTAATCTTTATTCAATGGCTGTAGTAACTCCCATTGAAGGAAACAGAATACGCCTTATTTCTGAAGATTTAGATCAATCAGTGGAAATGGAAAATACGGCGGAGCTTCCTTTAGGAGGCAAACTCGATCTTTTAGCGAGAGCGGTTAAGTTCTATGCTCCACAAGGAGGACTGGAATTACGTACTAAAAGCGCAGCTCCTAAAGGTTCAGGATTGGGCGCTTCTTCTAGTTTGCTAATGTCTATGTCTAAGGCTTTGAGCCTTTTTTCTAACCGCAACGACTCTATGCATGATCTAATTATGTATGGAGCCAGTTTAGAAGCTCAAAATTTACGTATTCCCACTGGATATCAAGATTATTACGGAGCCTGCTTAGGCGGTATAAACGGGTTAGAATTTAAAGTAGAGGGACATAATATCCGCTCTCTCTATTCTTCAGACGCTTTTTTCAATAAGCTTAACGAATCGATGGTTGTTTCTTTTACTGGTATAAGCCATTTTTCCGGTACCAGTAACTGGAATATGCTCAAGCGTTATATCGATAACGAAGGAGATACAGTTAAGCGCATGGAGGCCATTGAAGATACTGCCCATCAAATGTGGGACGCTCTAATTTGTGAAGACTTAGATAAAGTTGCTTTGGCACTAGATAGAGAGTGGCAAAACAGGCGCGGATTAGCAGAAGGCGTCACTAATGATCGCATAGATTCCATGGTTCTGGCGGCTAAAAATGCTGGAGCCCTAGCTTCAAAAATCTGCGGTGCCGGCGGAGGGGGCTGCATGATTACCTTGTGCAAACCGGAAAACCGCAACCGCGTTATTGAAGCTTTACAATCGAAAGGAGCCGAAATTTTAGCGGTTTCTATCGATACAGAAGGCTTAAGAGTTTTAGAAAACAATAAGTAACACGTCAATTATATTGATCTTAGGGTATAAACGGAGGCTGAAAATAGAAAACATCTTTTTGTTGGAATTTTCAGCTTTTTGTTTTACTTTAAAAGTAAATGGGGAGGGCTAAAAGTACTATATGAGTGAAAATGACAGATATAAACAAGCTTTAGAGGATAATTTTGGCCAAAACAGCGGAGCCAATGCTAGGTTTGGTAATCCCAATGTGCAGAAGCTGCTGCAGCAGCTAGATTCTGATCGGGAAATTCACACGCATTCTTGGAGTGAAAATAGCTTAGCTTCTTCTTCTAGAAAAAACAGTTCTTCGAATAAGGCCGCCGCAGATACTTTGGCAAGTTTGTCAGGCAAAGATCGTTTTATTCCTAGTCAGCAAGATCTTATTAAGTCGATTAGTTCTTCACATTCAAAGAGATCTTCAAGTTCTTCATTTTCAGACAGCCGATCATCAAGGAACTCTTCTTCTTCATCGTCTGAACAAACTAAAAAATATTATCCCGATTCAGATAATTCGACACTTACCAAAGAGACTAAACGTTTTGTAATAGGCTTAGGGCTGCTTTGCTTCATTATTGGAGCGCTTCTAATTACTTTCCTCTATTCTCCCTTGAATGAACGAGGAGCCAGTCGTGTACTGGATGGTACTGCCATAGGTCAGTCCCCAAATACAGAAGCGTCAAGCGCAGAAGATCCTAATATTACTGAAAAGGGAGCGGAAACTAATTTAGATAATGGCAACAATAACGACGCCTCTATTATTATGGAGGTAGATAGTAAAGTTTTAAGCGAAGGCGGATTACAAACTGATAAAAAAACTTTGCCGGTAGTTGGTAAAATTAAGCTGGACGGTATTAAGGTTTACGTTGTAGGAGCAGTAAAGCGGCCAGGTATAGTTACTCTTCCATTCGATTCAAGAGTTGATGATGCAATTAAAGCTGCTGGAGGCATGACTAATGACGCCGAGCCTTTAAGTGTAAATCTAGCTAAGCGCATAAAAGATGAAGATAAAATTTATGTAGCGGTTAAAGGTGAAAACAATACTTTGAGTGGTACTGGGGTTGTAGAGCAAAAGTCTGATACTTCCGGTATTGTAGCTGAAAAAACTAAAAATGATACTTCTAGAACTTCAGCTCCGGAGGCTGAGAACTCTGAGAAAAATAATAAAGCTAATGAGAATAAGAAGGAAAAAAGCGCAGAGTTTAAGATCAATTTGAATAGCGCTACAGAGGAAGAACTGCAGAAAATTCCCGGCATCGGTCCTTCTATATCTAAGTCTATTATAGATAAGCGCAATAGTATGCCTGAAGGAAAATTTACTAATAAAGCTCAGTTGAAAGACGTAATAGGAGTAGGTGACTCCAATTATTCTAAGTTTGAGTCGTATCTTGACTTATAATAAAAATTAGTTTAGCAGAGCTGTTCTTTTTTAAGGTGCTTTACGGTTGTCTGAATCTAAATTTATATTTCCGGAGTTGGTGTATTTATAAATAAGACTGTGGAGCCAAG
Source organism: Candidatus Bruticola sp. (assembly GCA_051874735.1). Taxonomy (GTDB): domain Bacteria; phylum Vulcanimicrobiota; class Xenobia; order Xenobiales; family Xenobiaceae; genus Bruticola. Next base: position 31,710 of record JBJEGD010000014.1, read on the forward strand.
AACCAACGGCTAACATAAAAGAAGCACAGGAGAAAGCTTGAGCAGCTCCCAAACCTCCAGTTTCGCGCCAGTAGAAACAAAGAGCTAAATCTAACATAGTACAGCCGGCCAGCCATATAGTAGCATTCAGAGGCTGACCGGCTACATTGAAGATAGCCATCATAACATTGTAGCTATTGAAAAATATTATACCTGGCAGCATCCACATCAGCATAACGGTGCAAGGAGCAAAATTAGAACCTAAAAGTAGATTTATACATTGAGGAGCCAAAGCGGCTGTCAAAATTGCCAGCACTAAATTGAAAGCTAGAAATATTACATTAATTTTCCAAACCATAGGTAAGCAGTCTCTTATCGTTCGGCAGTTGGCAGAGAGTCTGGGTAGCAGCATTTGATTAACAATAAGCGTAAAAACTAAAGTTAAGCTGCGTATAGAACACACAATATTGTAATATCCAGACTGCTCTGAGCCAGCGTAGTACTGTATAATAAGCAAATCTGCCATCTGAATAGCACTATACAAAGCTGAAAAAAGGAAAGCTTTAAAATTATAGCTAGCCGATAAGCAGAAAACTGGCCAAGAAAATAGAGATAAACTGCCAGTAAACTTAAAAGCGCTATATAAACGCCAAGTAGCCGAAGCTCCTATGCCGATTATAAAGACAGCAAAAAAAACGTAAGAAGAATTTATACCAATTCCAAAAAGCCCCAGCGTCAGAATAAAAATAATCAGTTTAGAAGAAAATTCTTGCCAATTGCATTCTTTTACCATATCGAAAGAGTAAAGCAGAGACTGAATTGACGTATAGACTAGCAGAAAAAAAGTGTAAATTACTGCGGAAATAAGAAAAATATTATTTAACGGCACTAAATCAGGATTAATGGCTTTGGCGGTAAAGAGCGCAATAGCCAATAATACTGCAGAAAAAAAAGATATACTGAAAGAATTACCTATAAGCTGTGATCTATATTCAATCCATTTGGCTCCTAAAACTAAATTGGAGATATTTAAACCGAAACAGCCAAAGGCGCATCCCAAATTGGCAATATTAAAAGCATAGGCCATTAAACCGCGTCCTTCCGGTCCCAAAGCTCGAGAAGATAAAACAATAGTCAGAGAACCGAGCAATACACCTGAAAATCTAGTTATATAAGTTATCAATACGTTGTTGATAAACTTATTATGAAGGATACGCTGGAGCATGTTTTTCTATTTTTAGCAATGCTTCTGTTTAGCCTGCTCATTTAATATTAAATATTAAGCATTAAGGTTAAGATACTACATTTGATCTGAAGATAGATAAATCAGGACAAATAGGCCATATAGGCAGCTACAAAATATCTTATATTTCCGATTTCGAAGAGGATAGAGACAAAGAGCGAAAATTCTTTATTAACATAATTAGCATTGTTTCCCAAATAATAATTAAAATTAGAATAAGCTTGTATTGAAAAATTGTATAGAATATAGGTAGGGCAGCACCGTGCAAAGTTTCACTATCCGCCAATATTAGTAAACTGGAAGTCACTATACAGCTCCAAAGAAGTTTAATTTGATATTCTTTTTGATATGATGAACTGATTAAACTTATAAGAGAAAGCATTGGAATTATAGCGACTATATGATGATGACTCCAAGAAAGAGGACTGATTATCAACATAGCTAAAATCCAAGCCCCATATTCAGCAGTGAAAAGAGCAAATCGGCGGATGTAACTTATTGTTTCGCTGTTGTTGTTATTTTCTGTATCTAAGGAAGATATATGCGCTGCTGATAAATTTTGCTCAGTTTCAGTATTAGAGCTAACGTCATTTGAGGGGCTATTAAAATTTATTGTGGAACTTGAACCGATTTGCCATAATCCATATAATGTAGATGCAATTATTAAAAGGTTTAAAAATTTAATAACCGTTGAAGGCATATCATATAAACTGCTGCTTATAATGCTCATAATTGACTGATTAGACACAACTTCTTGGTAACTTTGTTGAGTAAACACAAAACTGCAATATTGACTGAAGCGAAAAAAGCCCCACTGTAAACCGGCAGAAAGGGATAAGAGAGCTAAAGATAATATAGCGTAGGCGGCTGCCTTGTACTTTTTTTTACTTATAAGCCAAAATAACAGTAAAGCGGGGTAAAGTTTTAACAAAATAGAGATAGCTAAGGCCAGTCCGCACCCAAAATCTTGTTTTTTCCAAGCGCATATAACAGTAGCAGCCAAACAGAAGAAAAAAAGTCCTCCTACCTGACCTAAAAGCAAATTATCTATCCACAGTCCCCAGCTGAAACTTCCAACTGCCATTAATGCCCAAGTGATCCATGATTTTAACGAATTTTCCATTAAATTTTTGCAAAGAAGCAGCAAGCCGACTGCATAAAGAAAATATTGCCAAAGAGCGTGCTGAATATAACCTTGAGCAAAGCTGCCTTGACAAAATGGCAAATAAAGTAAATAAAAAGGCAGGGGATGATTATCAAAAACGGCCCATTTACCGTTAGATAAAGAAATAGAGAATAGCTTCATAGCCTCAGGATCGTAAATGTTAGCTAAGTTATTCTTTAAAGCTTGTACAGAAGCGTAATAGTGGAAGAAGTCATAACCTCCGCCATTTTCAACTGGATGGTACAAAAAAACTATTAAATTAGGATGAGTTAGCCACCCAATTATACTGAGAGCTAAAAGAATCAACCAGCATATAATAAGCTTTTTATTTTCTTTAATAAAAAAGTTGCTATTCATAAGTATAAATTTCTCATCGCTATAGTAAAACTATGTTTATGGCGTCGTTTTTTCTATATTGCTAGGCTTTGACCTAGTTTTTCTAGAAGAGATAGGCGGCATTTGGCGGCTCAGTTATGGCGCGCGATGTTACAGCTATTTTAGGAAATTTGGAGTACGAATCTCTGTGAAATCGATCATATGTAAGGCTGCTTTGGCAGCAGGAGCTCTTTGTTTGTACTGTTCAGGCACAGCCGTAAGCAAGCCTTGTTTATCTTCTGCAGAAGTATTTTCTAGGTATTCGACTACACTGACAATGCAGCCGCTTGATGAACCAACAGCCCAACTTTTAGCTCAGAACAGTTCAGAAGAAACAAATATAGATACTTCAACTTGGAACACGATTAGTGGCAGCGGATTCAAAGTAAAATTTCCCAACGATACTCAATATAAAAGAAATAATTACGGAGGCGTTTGGGTGCAAACTTGGGAAGCAGAAACTGATGAACCTCTGCATATGTTTAAGCTCGATCAGGCTCAATTTTCCAATGGCGTTATCAGTGGAAACGATCCTGACGAATTTCTTTTTGGAGCCATTCAAAGCAAATGCAAAGAAATAAACGGGCAAGTTACCCAAAAAAGACGCATCCAAAATGAGCGCTACCCAGGATGCTTTTTTCAAATTAAAACTAACGACGCAGAATGGGAATATATGATTCGCCTCGATGGGGATACTGTATACACTTTATCGGTATGTTCCATGCCATACGAAGCTGATGACGGCTACAGTAAAGCTTTCTTTAATTCTTTATCTTTCTAAATTATTTTGTACATAAAAATTATTTCTGCAATCAACAAAAGGCATAATATCTACCATAGATAGGTGCGGTATTACGCCTTTTGTTATTTATATATATCAATTATGGAAATCCTTAATTGATATAGTTTAATAAGAAAAGTTGTATATACTATAATTATTTAATCAATAACTGTAACTCTCTTTTTTATATCTTCAGTTGGTTTGACTTCCGGTTCAGCAACAATACCTCCAAAGGGCATTTGAGCTAACAAAATATATGATTCTGGCAAATTAAACTTAAATTTGACGGAATGATCAATAATAGGGTTGTAGTGTTGCAGTGAAGCTCCTATCTGGAGATCACGCAAAGCACTCCAAACGGCTAACTGCAGCATGCCATTAGCTTGGTTGGCCCAAATAGGGAAGTTATCGGCATAAAGTGGGAACTTTTCTTGCAGAGTGGTTACAACGTTAAGATCGTAAAAATAGAGTATGGTCCCAGCGGCAGCTTTAAATCCAGCAATCCGCTCCGCAGAAACTTTACCGTTAAAAGCCTCATAAACAGTATCCCAAAGGAGATCGTGCTTTAAGTCAAAGATTACAACCGCTCGAGCACTTTTCATATTGAAGGCGTCAGGTACAAGTTCTACAGTCTGTTCCACAGTTTTTATAATCAATTCTTTTGAGACTGGTAAATCTTTGCTGAGCTTATAATAACTGCGCCGTTTAGCTAAAGATTCCAAAATGCTCATAAATTTTATCGACCTCCTAAACCTAAAAATAATAACCAGCTGTTTTTGTCCTAATAAAATAAGATCATTAAATTAATAATCATCATAAATTATACACAAATACGAATTGCCAATGTACAACTATAGCACACAAAAAAACTATATCTATGATCGCCAAAGAAATGTTTGGCGATCATAGATATAAAATAACGGACTAATAATATAGGAGTAAAAAACTAGTTAAATTACATAATATATAATCTATATAATCGTAATATAGTCATAAAAATAATCAAAAGTTAAGATATTATCTTCTAGTATTTATAATATTAAAAATCCCATATTTTAAGATGTTTTATATTATAAATTATAATAAAATGTTCTCTTTATAAATTCTCTATTATGATAATAATTAAGATATACAACTGATATAAACTGATTTGATTATTTTTATATTTATATTAAAAAGTATTATCATAGTAATGATGATTTTATCTTAATAAAACTTGGATATAATTACGAAAAAATAAGAAAAATACCAATATATAAAAATCTTTAATTATGATTGTGATAATTATAAATTTGAGTTTACCTTATAAATAAATTGAATTTAGAAGCTAGCTGTCAACAGTCCTCAGTTGAATAGAAAGCTTATGCACTCCCCTCAAAAACTTAACTAAATTACAGTGCATATCTCCTCTGCCAATAGAACTGGCGATGAACTAAATGGAGACGAAAAATTGTCTCAGGGCCATCGAATTTAACCATATAAAAACATGTATATACAACAAAAAAAACATAAAAAACCAGATTAATAATACATTTTTACAAAATTATTATAAACAGATTATTATTTTTCTCGATATATATAATATAATACACCGGAGATTAATAATACGCTGAGAGTAACTATACTATAATGCAAATCGACAGCTTTTCTTACCTACCTTTAACTGTATGGTCTGAATGTAGTTCTATCGACAGGAAAAATTCACTTACTAATGTCTCTGCAGCCCTTGATAACAGTACTGACCAGGCTAATAAAACGGATCTGTATTCTAAAGGCAGCGAAATTAGCACTTCTGGCGAGTCAGCAACTCAAGATATAAGACGCCTGCGTATTCTTCATTTAAACGATTTGCACGGAGCAGCTTTACCTGAAGATGGCCGAGGTGGTTTAGCTCAAGTAGCTGCTGTAGTGAAACATGAAAAAGCTGAAAGGCCTGAGAGTTCGCTCGTACTTAATGCCGGCGACATAGCTGAGGGCACGATGATTTCTTATCTCAGCGAAGGAAGCGTAGTTAGTGAAAGTTTAGCTCAAATGGGCTGCGACGCCATCGAACCAGGAAATCATGATTTTGCCTGGGGGCAAGCTACTATGCGTTCTATGCTAATGCAAACTAATGCTCCCGTAGTATGCGCCAATTTAGAGGCCAATGAAGGGCACGAATTCGCCCAGCCCTATATTATACGCGAAATCAACGGTGTAAAAGTGGGCATATTGGGCTTAAGTACAAATGTCTCCAATTTTACTACGGACAGTAAAATTGAGGGATTGCATTACAAAGATCCTATTGAGACGGCTAAACGGTATGTACCCCAAATGCAGCAGGATGGAGCTGATTTAATAGTAGCCCTGTCCCATCTAGGCATAGAACAAGATCGCTTACTGGCCGCCAACTGCCCTAACCTTGATATTATTGTTGGCGGCCATTCTCACACAGAACTGCCTGAAGGTGAATATGTAAATGATACTTTGATAGTCCAAAGCGGTTATAAAGGCCAATTTGTAGGAGAAATCGATCTTGAATTTGATATGACTACTCGGCGTATTACTGCTGCGGAAGCTGAACTGTTAAGCGTAGACGAGAGTGTCGAACCAGATCCTGAAGTAGATAAAATTGTCAAGAAGTTTACTCAACTTACTAATGAAGCGGCCCAGCGTCCTATGGGACAAGCTGAAGAGCGGCTCACCTATTCCCACAGCGAATGCGCTAAACTCGATCAAATTCACGCTGATTCTTTGCGCCAAGCTATGGGCACTGAAATTGGGCTAGTTAACGGGCGCAATTTGCGCGCTAACATAGAAACCGGCGAAGTCACTTACGAAGACTTGTTTAACGCTTTGCCACACACTGAAGATAACGCCATTCTTATGCAAATCCCCGGATCTCTGCTTAAGGAAGCTTTAGAACATCGCGTTGCCGGACGCATCGTTCCCGCTTCACCTTCCGGATTTTCTTATGTCTACGATTTATCCAAACCTATCGGTGAGCGCATCGTTTCTATCACTATGGATGATGGATCTGAATTTGATCCTGATAAAATTTATAACTTAGCAACTTCTGTTTCGTTCTCTGATAAAAAGATGTTCGACAACTGCGAAAAACAAGATATGGGATCGGCTCAGAAAATCTTTATGGACTACTTTAAAGCTGGTTCACCTTGGAGAAATGATCCAGACAGTCGAGTTAGACAGCTTAATTAAGAACAAGTGCAGAGTGTACATTGCCCAACCTTTATCTAAATCATCCGTATTGCATGCTCAGAAGAACTATGGTATTCTCCATGTGCCGCTTCACAGTGTTACGCACTTTTAGCAAGCAGTAAGTCAGTTAAAAATTTATATCAAATTTTCTGCGCAGCGGAAGATCGGTGAAAATCCGACGCAGACCGGCTGCTGTAACCAAATAATGATTATTTCCCCAGTCACTGCTGTTAGTGGGAAGGCTGCGGGCAGAGTTAAGTTTGGGAGCCAGAAGACGGCGCAGAAAGTTTTTGCTCTTTTTGGCCGGAAAACGAAGAGTAGCTGAAGGTTGTACGTCCACCCCATTTTGAGTTTTGTTCTCTGTTTATTAGGTAACAATAATTCATTTCTTAGTCTCTCGGCTCTCTTAAATTTTTATGCCATTGGAGTAAATAAAAATTGGAGAGAACGAGCAAATGAATATTATAAAGAGAAATGGTGAAGAACGGTCTTTCAGTATATCTAAAATTATAAGCTCTATTACTAGAGCCTGTTCAACCTTTGAAAAAGAAGATGCTTTAAGCGAAGAGCAAATTAAAAATGTAGCTGAGGAAGTACTGTTTATTTGTCAACAACACTCTCGCCCTCTTACTGCTGAAGAAGTTCAGAATTTAGTAGAAATACAGCTTATGAAAGCTGGCGCCTTTAAAGTTGCTCAGAGTTACATTTCTTATCGTTATAAGCACCTTTTATTAAGTAAAGACAATACTACTGACAGCCGTATTATTAGCCTTATAGAATGCTGCAGCGAAGAAGCTAAAGAGGAGAATTCTAATAAAAACCCCACTATAAACAGTGTACAGCGTGATTATATAGCTGGTGAAGTGTCTAAAGACATATCCTGCCGTTTGCTTCTACCTAAAAATATAGTAGAAGCCCACAATAAAGGGTTAATTCATTTTCACGATTTAGATTATTATGCTCAGCATATGCATAACTGCTGTTTGATTAATTTAGAAGACATGTTGCAAAATGGTACTGTTATTTCAGGCACTATGATTGAAAAGCCGCACAGTTTCTCTACTGCCTGTAATATTGCTACCCAAATTATTGCTCAAGTAGCCAGCAATCAGTACGGCGGTCAGAGCATTTCTCTTACTCATTTAGCTCCTTTTGTAGAAGTTTCTCGTCAACGTTTATATCGTGAATTGCAGGAAGAGTTCAATTCTTTAAACTTGACTATAAGCAGCAGTGATTTAACTAAGCTCACTGAAAATAGACTTCGCCGAGAGATTTCTCGCGGCGTTCAAACTATACAATATCAAATTGTTACTCTATTAACTACTAACGGGCAGGCTCCATTCGTAACCATATTTATGTACTTAAATGAAGCATCCAACGAAGCGGAAAAGCATGATTTATCTATTATTATTGAAGAAGTGCTTAAACAGCGCTGCATAGGTGTAAAAAACTGCAAAGGAATATGTGTAACTCCAGCTTTTCCTAAACTCATTTATGTTCTAGAAGATGATAACATTACTGAAGATTCACCTTACTGGTACTTAACTAAACTAGCGGCACAATGCACCGCACGTCGTTTAGTCCCTGATTATATTAGCGAAAAGAAAATGAAAGAACTCAAAGAAGGTTGCTGTTTTCCTGTCATGGGCTGCCGCTCCGCTCTATCTCCGTGGCGCAATATAGATGGTAAATACCAATATTACGGTCGATTTAATCAAGGTGTAGTAACTTTAAATCTCGTCGATATAGCTTTATCTAGTCGAAAAGACTTTCGTCTATTTTGGGATATTTTCGATAATAGGTTAAAACTTTGTTATCAAGCTCTAATGTGTCGCCATAATCGTTTAAAAGGAACCCTTTCAGATGCAGCTCCTATTCTTTGGCAAGACGGTGCTTTAGCTCGTTTAAAAAAAGGAGAAGTGATCGATAGTTTGCTTTATGGCGGCTACTCTACTATTTCTTTAGGTTATGCTGGTTTATATGAATGTGTGCGCTATATGACCGGAATCAGCCATACTTCAGCGGAAGCTATGCCTTTAGCGTTAGATATTATGAATTATATGAACAACGCCTGCCAGAAATGGAGTGAACAAACTAATATAACCTTCAGTCTTTATGGTACGCCTTTGGAATCAACTACCTATAAATTTGCCCACTGTTTGCAGCAGCGTTTTGGTATTATAGAAGGTGTTACAGATAAGAATTACATTACTAATAGCTATCACGTTCATGTCACAGAACAAATTGATGCTTTTACAAAATTAGCTATAGAAGCTCAGTTTCAAAATTTATCAGCTGGAGGTGCTATTAGCTATATCGAGGTGCCCAATTTACAGAATAATATTGAAGCCGTTTTAGAAATTATACGATTTATATACAATAATATCATGTATGCGGAATTAAATACTAAAAGTGACTATTGTCAGAAATGCGGCTTCGATGGTGAAATTGAAGTTATAGAAAATCAAGATCATAAATATATATGGCATTGTCCTAATTGCGGAAATTTAGATCAAAATACTATGAATGTAGCTAGGCGCACTTGTGGTTATATCGGTTCACAATATTGGAATCAAGGACGAACTCAAGAAATTCATGATAGAGTTATGCATCTATAAGAATTTAGGAGTATAAGTAAAATTGTGAATTATGCTGCAATCCATCCACTAGATGTCGCAAACGGTACTGGAATACGCGTCTCTTTGTTCGTATCCGGCTGTCCTCATCACTGCCCTAATTGCTTTAATAAGGAAACTTGGTCAGAACATTATGGTTATTCTTACACTAGCAAAACTGAAGATAAGATTATGACAATGCTCTGCCATCCTCATGTTCGAGGCCTAACTGTTCTAGGAGGTGAACCTCTAACTCCGCAACACCAGTCTGATTTATTGCCACTACTGCAAAGAGTCAAAAGGGAACTTCCTAAAAAAGATATATGGATTTATACAGGCTATCTTTTAGAAGATTTTTTACCAAATGGTTCTGCTTATACAAAAAACAGTCTCACCATTTTAGGAATAATCGATATGTTGGTTGATGGTCCTTTTATTGAAGCTAAGAAAGACTTGCGCTTGAAATTCCGAGGCTCAGCAAACCAGCGCCTCATAAGCAAAGAACAACTACAGCAATTTTTATTAAACACTTGCCAACGGAAATAGCTGAGGCGGCTTTTGATCATTGTATTTAAATTAAAAATTAAAAATCAACAACTCACTGATATTTCCCCGACCTGAGCTTTTGCTATTTATCATTCGTGTCGCTTTAACCCTGCTGATAGTGAAGTTGTGATAAAGATCGTCAAAGAAATTATCATCTTCATTGGTATTCTTGGGATCAGAATTACTGGCAACTACATAAGCACCTTGGGCGGATATAGCTTGTGCAAATTCACTAAGTTCTATCTGCTGCTTATCTCCAAATTCATACTTGACATAAGAATTAAATGATGATGTTTCATTTAAAGGTCGATAAGGCGGGTCAAGGTAGACAAAAGTATTTCCGTCAATAAAATCTGTACACTGGCTGTAACTACCGCATCTAATTTCAACATTTTTCAGCAGTTTACTGACTAAACGCAGATTTTGCTTATCACATATAAGCGGCTTTTTATATGCACCCATAGGCACATTGTAAAAACCTTTACTGTTTACACGATATAAGCCGTTAAAACAGGTTTTATTAATAAAAATAAACAGCGCAGCTTTCTCTGCTGTCTGCGACTTGTCTTGTATACATTCATTGAACCTTGAACGCGAGTTTAAATAATATTCTTTACGTTGCTCGCCATCCATATCCCAAAATTTTGCCTGCATTTCTTCAAGAAGGCTGATAATATCGGAAACTTTATCCTTTATTTGCACATAAGTATTTATAAGCTCCGGATTGATATCATTAATCATTACCTTTTCAGGTTGATAATTTTGTAATATATCTAATAAAACTGCACCGCCGCCTACAAACGGTTCACAATACTTTTTTATGTCTTTAGGGTATTTTTTACGAATAATATTAAGTAATTGACTCTTTCCACCCGCCCATTTTACAAACGGCTTCACCGTTTCAAACATAAAATATCTCCATAAATTTTTAACTAATCAACTAGTATTATATCGGAAGCCTTGATTTCTGCCATAATTTCAGAATTAACCTCCCAAAGCTGTCGATTTTTTAATTGACTTATAGGAGTATGAATCGTAAAAGTATGTTTATTATAGCTAACCGTATACTTTATAAAACTTCCCATGAACATGCGCGCCTTTACAGTAACTGGCCAGCGGTTTATTTTTGCAGCTTCGCTATTTGGGTCCTGTAAAGCAATATTACCGTTACTGTCAGCGGGAACCAGAGTTATATTATCAGGGCGCAAAGCTGCGTAAATTTGTTTTTTAGCTAAATTTACAGGCAATCTTTCAACGTAAAGTTGCCAACCATCGCCTATATTAATCTGGTTAGACTTCCCTGCTGTTTCCGTCTTAATAATTGAAACGGGAAAAATATTAACAAAGCCAAAAAATTCAGCAGCAAATTTATTTATAGGCGAATCGTAAAGTTCCTCAGGAGAACCTACTTGAATTATCCGGCCTTGATCCATCAAAGCTAACCGATCGGAAACAGCAAAAGCCTCTTCCTGATCGTGAGTCACATAAAGAGCGGTAATACCGGCTAAGCGCTGAAGGTTGCGGATTTCTTCTCTCATTTTGAGGCGAAGTTTGACATCGAGGGCTCCCAAAGGTTCATCAAAAAGTAGAACTCTAGGACGTGTAACTAAGGCTCTGGCTAAGGCTGCGCGCTGCTGCTGACCGCCAGAAAGTTGCGACGGCAAACGATCAGCGCAATCAGACAATTCTACCATTTTTAAAGTTTCTTCTACTACTTTTTTATCTTGACTAGTTAAACTGCCTGATAAAGAGCGCCACAATACAGCAGCTTTACCTAGCCAACTGGACTGGCGGTAACGCTTCGCTAGCAATCCGTAAGCGGTATTTTCTCTAACATTTAAATGAGGAAAGAGAGCGTAATTTTGAAAAACCATGCCAAAGCCGCGATCACAAGCAGCTACTTTGGAAATATCTTGACCATCGACGTCAATAGTTCCCGACTCAAACTCTTCCAAGCCAGCTATACAGCGCAAAGTTGTCGTTTTTCCGCATCCTGAAGATCCTAACAGAGCGAACAATTCGCCATCATGCAATTCTAAAGAAAGATCATCAACCACCCGGCGGTGTCCGTAATTTTTAATAAGATTTTTAATTTGTACAGTACTCATCGTTCAGCAGCAGCTTCTATTTTATTTTGCCAGTGTTTACGCAAACGGTCATAATTTTCGGCTGTCCATTCTAAGTCGAGATCTTCAGCTCTACTTAAAAGATAATCTAGGTTTATATTCTTATCTAATCCTTTAGGCGGAGGCTGAGTCGGATCGATAGAAAAGAAATAACGATTAATTATCTTCTGCCCTTGTGAAGAAAGACAAAAGTCAATAAAACGACGTCCATTTTCTGGATGAGGACAACCCTTTATAAGGGCAATGGCATCGGCTATAACAGGACTCTCCGGAGGTAAGTACCAAGCTATGTTATCATGTACATGAGATAATTGATCATCACTTTTCTGCTGATCTAAAAATTCTAGATACTGACTGGCAAAGTGAAGGCCAATGCGCGTATCGCCTCTAGCTACAGAGAAAGCCGGCTTGCCTTCACGGGTATAACGCTTCAAGTTGCGAAAGACCTTAGACAGATACTCCCAGCCGACGCTTTCATCACCGTCAGGCTTTTTGTAACGCTGAATAGCAGCAGCTAGAAAAAGCATCGAGGTGCCACTGTCAGCTGGATCCCACATCTCTATCTGCCCTTTCCAATTAGGTAGAGCTAAATCATCCCAAGTTTTAGGAATATCTTTATAAGGAGTAACTTGCGGATTGTAGCAATATCCTTGAGAAACTATAGCTAAAGGCAGCCAACGCCAAAGCTTATCGCGCATAACTAAACGACCGCGCTTGTAAGGAATATCGTTATGCTTAGGAGGAATGTAAGCCTCTAATAGATCTTCTTTAACCGCCGTCATGAAAGGTATGCAACCGCCGCCGCTGTACCATACATCACCGCGCGGACGCCGTTTTTCTATTCGCAAACGAGCCAAAATTTTAGTAGTGCTGTCTAAAATTTGCTCTACTTGTATGCCAGTTTCAGCGGTAAAAGCTTCTGCCAACTCGTCAGCGGTTGCATTAGGAAAAGGCGTCAGCACTACCACTTTATTTAAACTTTCTGATTCGCCATCAGAAAAGTAGCTGCTACAAGCCACAGCAGTACACGAGACTGCCCAAAGGGCAGCCCCAACAGCCCATTTTTTTATTAACGGTCTAGATAAATAAAAATTAAACATTAAAAAATGAGAGCAAAATTTTCTAAATTATCCCCAAAAAATATCGTTATATGGGGTATTGTGAAAACCTCTGGAGTTAAGCTCCTTTACCATGCGATCGAGAGCTCCTTTACAAATATGTCTAAACGAACTGGTATGACCGCAATATTTTACTAAAATAGGACTCAACGCATAATAAACTTTAATAAAAATACGTCCGTACCAAACTGATGCCAAAGTCTGATCGCGGAAACGGCGTAAAGTCCAAACCTGAGGGCAATCGTATGAACCATAAACTGCAGTAGCAATATAACAATGACCGTAGGTAAATTTGCTCATTGTATTTTTTAAGTCTTTAATGTAATCTTCATGGTCAGTTTTTAATATTTCCTTAATTTCAGCTAAAAAAGCCTTTTTAACCTCACCGAAAACTATAATTTTCCAGCCGCTGTAACCGCCATTCAATTTAGTATCACTGCTATTTGAATTTAGATACTTGTTCATTTGGGCAATAGTATCGACTATGAATTTTAAAGCGTTTTCTCTTTCTTCTGAGAGCTCATCATAATAACGGTGAACTAAAGTTATCTTTTCTTTTAATACATTTAAAGTTTTTTCTATATTGCGGTAATCAGGATCTTTAACAGCTACTATCATCAACTCGCTAAAAGGTACAAAAAATAGAGACTCTATATTGTAACGATCGTAAACTGATACTATAGAATAGTAAGTTCTAGCTGTCGGCCAATCGTTTTGTTTACATGCTTCCCGTCCTTTCTGCAGATAAGATCCTAAAAAGTACAGGACGCTCATCCGTATTCGCCTGGCAAGTTTTTCAAAAGCATCGTATGGCTCTATTTTTTCTATTCTAGTTATAAAAGTTTGCTGGACCTCAAAAAAAAGTTGTTCCTGCCAAGCTCTGCTGCCCAGCTCCCCTACATTAGCCGTTTCAGAATAAACATATTTTACCGTATTCATTTTAACGAGAGCGTTAGTAATTTTACGTAACGAAGCCATTTCGGTTTCAGGTACATTACCTTTATTTTTATGACAGTTGTTGTAACCCTCAATAACGATCGGTATTGAATTTTTCAGTGTATTAAATATTTGGTCTCTTCTGGTGTAATCAGAGCTACTTAAAGAAAGCATAGCTTTGCCGAACGAACTAAAAAAGATGGCTTCTATATTGTTAGGAGCGTTTCGCTTAACTAAATTGTAATACTTCTCTGTCTCTTCCCAATCTTCTTGGTTATAAGCCAGTCTGGCATTAGCCAGGTCTTTTTGCACTAAAGCTGAATTATCAGACACAAATGGATCGGTTGTATCAGCTTCTGAAAATATCGGATCTTGTTCCTCTTCCAAAGAATACTTCATACCGCAGTGTTCACATACTAAAAAACTGTCCTGTTTAATTAAACTAGAACTACCGCACATTTCACAGCATAATTTTTTCATTATTACTCTTTACTCCCTATGAAGATATAATTTAATTGTACTAAAAACACACTAAATAAGACAAAAAATGCCCTATAAATCTTGATAATTTAAAATTCTTAATAGTTATATAATTGTCCTACACTTATTTAAAAATAAAAAACGCCGCCCATTTTAAGTAATGGTATTTAAAGAGACGGCGTTGAGTTTATATTAGCAGCAGTTTAATTTAGCGAATGAAATTAGTGTGTACTTTAGTAGTATCGCGCTGCGGCTGGATGGCTCCCTCGCGATGCTGATTTTCTAACATAGCAGCCATATTTATGGCCAAGTTGCGCAGAGTGTGTAGACCTTCTAAATCTTGTAAAACTTCTTCGGGAGTATTACCGTGCACTGAGTTCCAGAAATTAGCTGAAGCTACTTGGCAGTTTCTGGCGGTGAAGTACTTATTCAGTCGATCGTAAGCGGCGCTGGCGCCACCACGCCGAGTACTTACTATGGCTGCACATACTTTGTCGCTAAAGTTAGGAGCCGCAAAAATAACTCTATCCAGAGCGGCGCAGAAAGCTCCGTTAGGGCCGGCAAAATAGACGGGACTGCCTAACACTATGCCATCAGCTTCGAGCATTTTTTCTAAAAGTTCGTTAGCCACATCATCGTTGAAGACACATTTTCCTAACTTGCGACACTGACGACAACCGATACAGCCGCGTATAGGTTTAGATCCTATTTGGAAAATTTCCGTTTCTATACCCAATTTTTTAAATTGCTCAGCCATTTCTGAAAGGGCGGTATAAGTGCAGCCTTTCGGACGAGGGCTTCCGTTTACTAACAAAACTTTCATGTTTGAATATGCTCCTTTTACTTTAAGCTTTTAGAATACTAGACGTCTTTACATTTTAAATCTCTATGTGGTACTCACATACATTTAAAATTTGGCCTGCCGTATTCTTTTCGGCGTAAACATTATCAAGAATGCCTCCGCACTTTTCTACCAAGCGCCGACTTGGTGTATTATCTCTATCAACTGGATATAGTATATAATGATAATCTCGGTAATTTTTAAGCCAAGCTAAAACTGCTTTAATACTTTCATAAGCGTAACCTTGTCGCCAAGCGCTCTTTTTTAACCAGATACCTAAGCTAGGAGTCTTTTTGTTTAAACCAAGCACGCCTAAACAACCTAAAAAGCGACCGCTAGCTTTATCTAAAATAACAACTTCTAAATCGGAAGCCAGCTCATGGGCTTTAAGACAATCTTGTATAAACTTTACAGTATCATCTTTCTTACCGCTCGGTTGTGGGATCATATAGCGGGCTACTTCAGCAGTAAATTCACGGAAAATATCGTCGCAGTAATCCAAACTGTGAGGTACCAGCTTGAGTCGTTCAGTTTCTATACCGTCGAAAAATAGAGGCATAATTTCTCCTTAAGATTACAAAATTAACTTTGAAGCGCAAATTTAATCATATTATCTTTGGCAATAACTTTAAGCTGATGAGCGTCAACTAAATAACTGATATGGGAGCGCAACGTAGGTGCAGCATTGCCGTAGATCATCTGGCTGGCGTGCATTTGGAAATGATCGAATACATCTTTAGCGATTAGTTCAAAATTTTTCTCCCCATTGGCACAACTGGCTTTAATTGCCTCAAAAATGTTTTCCATAACTTGACGGTTATAGTCAAGCAAATAATTTAAATCTGTCGTCGGTTTAGCGTGAGCGCAAATAAAAAGTTCACCACGAAGCTTTCTAGCCTCGTTAAGTGATTCTAAATATTGGCCAGTATTGTAAGTAAAAGCTATAGGATATCTGTTTAGCACTTCAGGGGCGCAAGCTATATCACCAGTGAACCAAACATTATCTGGAGTTCGAATAGCTGTCATATGCATAGCATGACCTTCGAGCATCGATAGCTCAAATCTGGCGGGAAGATCTGCCTCTTTAAAATCGCTGCAGCGGCTCGGTTTAGCCATAAAAAATTGGTGACGCAGAATTTTATACGGGTAACCTCCGTATAAGTAACAGGCAGCTAACAGAGGCTCGTTTATAAAAGCGGTCTCTAGACCATTAGCATATATGGGACATTGATACTCATCTTGTAAGGCTCGGTTACTGCCGATATGATCGGAATGAGAATGAGTATTCAATATACAGCGCAATTTCAAATTGCGCTCTTTAAGTATAGCTATAATATCTTTTGCCGATTCGGCATTACTGGTATCAATAAGAATGGCCTGCCCCGGCTCTGGTATGTAAAGCCCTACTTTAGACATTAAATCTATATAATAAGTATTATCTGCAACTTGAACAAGTTCTGCCATATAATTTTCTCTCCATAAAAAATATATTAAAATGTAAAACTTTAGGCTCTATCAGCACAGCATGCCTTTTTTAGTTTAAAAATTTTATTCCCTGCTTTAGCGGAAATTATATCTCCTATTCTTTGGGAGCCTATATAGAAACATACAAAGGTAATTGTATGCAATATAATAAAAGTTACAGTTATGATTAATTAAAAGTTGCGAGAAAATATAATATAAAGGGGATTGGTAAGATGATTTTTTACTTTTCAGCCACTGGTAACAGCCAATATACGGCCGAGCGTGCAGCTAAAGCCCATGCCGATAAAGTTATTTCTATCACAGATTGTTTAAAACTCGACGCTATGCACTATGAATTGGCAGAAGGAGAACCTTTAGGTATTGTCTGTCCAACTTACTGCTGGGGTTTACCTACCATTGTTGCAGAGTTTCTAAAAAAAGTTGAAATAAAAGCTCCTTCTAAACCTTACGTTTACCTTATTGCCACTTACGGTATGACTCCAGGCGGAATAGGTGAATTTGCTAACGAAATTTTATCAGCTAAAGGGCTGGCTATAGATGCTTACTTTGGCACTTCCATGCCCGATACTTGGACCCCCTACTTTAATTTAAGCGATCCCCAATATGTCCAGGAAGTAAGCGATCAAGCTGAACCTCAGATCGACTTTATAGTAGATAAAATTGCCCACAAAATAAGTGGCGATTTTATGAAAAGAAAAATCCCTGCCTTCTTGGCTAAATTAGTATACAAAATTTTCTACTCTTATATTCGCCAAACTAAAAATTTCCATGTAGAAAAAAATTGTATCGGCTGCGGATTCTGTGTAAAAAAATGTCCCATTCAAGCTATAGAGCTGCAGAATAAAAAGCCTGTCTGGGTCAAAAAAGAGTGCGTTATGTGTTTAGGTTGTTTACACCGCTGCCCTAAATTTGCCATTCAGTACGGAAATTCTACGAAAAAACACGGCCAGTACTACAATAAACATGTAAAAATAGTTAGGGATCGCTAATTTTAATCAAATAAGGCCTTTTTATTATGTAAATAAAAGGGCCTTATGGGAACTATTAAACAAACATTTTTTCCAGCAGAGCTTTTTTGAGGCTTTGCAGTTTCTCGATTTCTCTGTTACACTCATAAATAAGCTTATCCATGTTTTTAAAATATTCAGCGATTCTTGCTTGTTCTGTAACATCAGGCATTCGCAAAGAGCACATACAAAGCTTATCGTAGTAAAAGTACAATCGAACGCCGCCCTCTTGAAGTTGCGCAATCATTTTACTAAAAGCTTTTGTTTTAAACCAATACCATAAGAATTCATCATTACACTCGTCTGTTGTCTTGAATACTTCATATAACGAACTGACAATAACATTGTGATTCAAATACTGATATCCGATTGAACCAACGTTAATTCGTGCAGGATTATATGCAAACGAATTTGGCTCAACGATGATGTACATGCGCTTATCTGCATCCTTCATTGTGCCACCATTTTCAAACTGCTCATTTTGTGGAACAAAGCCAGATTCGTTTGTTACTGAGTAGCTTTCGTATTGAATGTTGTCTCTATTTTTTGTTCCTGCTGGGTATGTGATATTTTTAAAACAGTACTCTTTCCATGCGCTATTAAATCCTTTAAAGCGCACTTCCGGTACATTTGCACCATCTTTCGGGAACATCTT
>JBJEGD010000015.1:0-12029 GCA_051874735.1 Candidatus Bruticola sp.
AAGTTTTTCAATAAAAAAAGAACGTTCTGTTAGAAAAACAGGGCGTTTTTTTTTGTTTTTTTCTGGTAAGCTAACGCCAATGAAACGAAAAGAGATCGGGTCACTCACTTTCTGCCTCTTATATGATTGTATCCGTTTATTTGGAGGAGAGAAAATAATCTGCTGGAAAACGAAAAAAAATTTGTGGAGTAATACAAACTAACGATCATGCGCAGACTAACATTCTTAATTTTAATGTTGCTTTTCATCTGTTCGGCTGCACCTCTGGCTTCGCGTGCCAATACGGAGTCGGCAGCGTCTTTAAATTATCATCCTTACAACGAGTTAGGAATAAAAGTTATGACTCGCGGCAATGCTTTCAACGTAGCTGAGCTGCTGGCCGATCCTTCAGTCCGTATCTTTATACTTCAGGTACCTTTTGAACAGTTCGATCTCTCTTGTTGTCCTGATATTATCAATTGGGTGCGTCAGGGCCATTCTTTATGGTTTTACGATTCGCGCTATGCGCCCTATTTCGGTATGAAGGCTTACGCTCTTTCCGGCCAGCAGTTTAAAGGGCGCGATGAATCTGGAGAGTTGGGTGAGCATAAATACAGCGGACGAGCTGCCGGCGTGCTTTGCTTGAGCAAGCAAAATGTAATGTCTGGCGTTGGTCAATGCACTGTCTTCCTTCCTTTAGTCGGTCAAGATAATTACAGTGCCGTAGCTTTGGGAGGTGATACTCTGCCTTTACTCCAGTTCGCTTCCGATTCTCCAGCTTTGGCTGCTATGCGCCGTGATGGAAAAGGATTAGTGGTCTTTAAGCCGCTGTTGTGGCCCGAATCTCTGTCTGGTAAACGTTTCCAGTATAATTTATTGGAGTACTCAGCCGGCTTTGGTGTGCCCGGCATAGGTGGCGAAGGACGTATCGGCGAGTTTATCGGTCCTGAAGCCGATTATATTCAGACTAATTTTAAAGCAGAAGCCATGATTAAAGCCCCTCAAGAGAATATCACTGAAGCGGGCGGAGGGTACGTATACGCTAAGTCCGTCAAAGATAATCAGGTTTCGGCTGAGGCTGTAGCTGCGTCTCAGGTTGAAAAAAATAAGTCAGGTGCTACAGATAGGCATAATACTTCCAGTGAGGGGCGTTGGTCCGATAAATTCTCAGAAGGAAGCCGCTTAAATGATGAGGCTGATACTAAATTAGAATCTAAAATTCTCACCGAATCAGCTCAAGCTGAGCCTGTGCCCTCAGTAGATACTCCCAATCTTGAAATGGCGGAAGGGAGCAATTTCGATATCGTAGTTTTGCGCGGTGGCGATACCTTTATCGGACGCTGCCATAACCGCGAAATTATGTTGGAAACTACCTCTGAAAGTGTGAAAGCTGCGCCTGCCGATTTCAAGAGCATTCTTTTCAGTACTGACAGCTGGAGTCTCGATAAATGTGAAATGGAAGATGGCCGCCATTTATCTGGCTATATGCTTACTAACGAGTTCTATTTCTCTAATGAAGTTGGCGATCGTACTTTCAAAAAAGAAGCGATTAAGAATATCCGTTTCCGAGTTCCTGCCGAGCAGATTAAACACTAGTTTTGTTTACTCATTTTGTAGCGTTTCAGCAGTTAGTCTATAACTGCAGATGCGTTATTTTTTTAGGAGTGCCAATTATGAGTTCAGATGATCCGCAAAATTTTGATGAGTTGTTTCAACGTATAAAGCAAGAATTGCACGGTTTATATGATATGGGAGAAAATCCAGCCCAGGTACAGCAGCTCATGGTTGAGGCTGTGCAGGACATGCTTAAACAGTCCGCTGATCAGAGTCAAAAATTCCAAGAAAATATAAAAGCCTGCCAGGAGGCTATTTCCTCAATTTCTCCCCACTTAGAGGCTGAAGGTAATACGAGCAGTAGTTCTGCTCCTCAATTTCTGTTCGGGGCTGATTTAGAGAAATTCCGTCAAGAAATGGAAAAGAAACAGAAAGAAGTTACTAAAGTCGGCGAGCAGACGGAGACAGCAGACCATTTAGACAAAATCGGTTTGTCCAAGTCAGCGGAGCCTAAAAAAGAAAGGGAAGAGGACGACCACAGCTCTACAAAAGCTGAATCTAAAGCCGATGGTAGCATAGGTTTAACTGAAAAAGAGAAAAACGAACCTAAAGCGACAGAAACAGACGAAAGCAAGCCCGATTTCACTGCTTATCCTCTGGAAAATTTATTCAGCGGTTGTCAAGGAGAAGATCATGACCGCGCTGACAAAATCAATCTCGACGATCAGCTTACGCCTCGTCAGGTGGTTGAAGCTCTCGATCGCTACATCGTGGGCCAAGAACAAGCTAAAAAAGCGGTAGCTATATCGCTGCGCAACCGCTATCGCCGGGAAAAACTGCAGAGCGAGCTGCGGGAAGAAATTATTCCCAAAAACATTTTAATGGTCGGTCCTACCGGAGTTGGTAAAACGGAAATAGCCCGCCGTTTGGCTAAATTGATGGGCGCTCCTTTCCTTAAAGTAGAAGCTACTAAATATACTGAAGTTGGCTATGTAGGCCGCGATGTCGAATCGATGATTCGAGATTTGGCCTTAGTAGGGATGCGCATGGTAGAGCGCGAGCGTCTCAGCAAAGTCAAACATGAAGCTAGAGAGGCCGCTTTGGCGCGTCTTTTAGATAGCCTGCAAGGACGAAAACCTAATATTAAGAATACCGGCAATCGCTCTATATTTGAAGAAGTCTTCGGCCGCAAAGGAGATAACAAACAAAGTGTCAATCTCAATCCCGATTTAGCTTCTTTGAGCCGAGCTGAACTTTACGAACGTCTTTACAAAGGTCAATTAGACGATCGCTTAGTGGAAATTGAACTGGAAGGGGAATCTTCTCCGGAAGTTCAGGTTATAACTGGAGATAGCGAAGAATTAGGCGTCAATTTCCAAGATATATTAGGTCCAATGTTACCTAAGAAATACTCGCACCATAAGTTGCCCGTGCAGAGAGCTTTCCAAATGCTGGAAGCTGAAGAAGCTAAAAAGCTGGTCGATGGCGACGACATTAAACAGGCTGCAGTAGAACTCATTGAAAATCAGGCAATTATATTCCTAGATGAACTTGACAAGATTGCCGATCGCGAAGGAAGTAAAAGCGGTCCTGACGTCTCCCGAGAAGGTGTGCAGCGTGATATTTTGCCCATAGTAGAAGGTTGTTCCGTAAATACGAAAATCGGACCGATCCGCACCGATCATATACTTTTTATTGCCGCCGGTGCTTTCCATGAAACTAAGCCCTCCGATTTAATACCCGAGTTGCAGGGGCGCTTTCCTATTCGTGTGACTTTAGACAGTTTAAAAAAAGAAGATTTCAAGCGGATACTCACTGAACCTAAAAATTCTCTGACTCGTCAATATAAGGAGCTGCTGAGCACCGAAGGAGTAGACGTCGAATTCACCGATGAGGCCATCGATGAATTAGCTTCTATGGCTTGTCAAGTAAACGAGCAAAACGAAAATATTGGCGCTCGCCGTCTGCACACACTTTTAGAGAGAGTTTTAGAAAAAATTTCTTTTGAAGCTCCGGAAATGGAAAAAGGTCAGTTCGTTATCGACCGTGATTATGTGCTGGCCGAGTTGAATGACATCTGCCAGAGCCGCGATCTGTCGCGCTTTATTTTATAAGTTCTTTTCTTTAGCAAAGGTCTTTTTGTTTATTGACTGCATACAGTCGCAAATGATAGAATACCCTTGCAATTTTCAGCCTGCCGTTTTTTGCCTAAGCTGAGGCAGAGCTGAACTTATAAGTCGCAGCAGTTTGTTCTTTAGTGCTCTGGGTGCCCCCGTTCAGAAATATATCCTTTGCTATTTTGAGCGTAGGCGAACGAGGGTGAGAGCGCTTTTTGGAAACTGCGAGGTGGCGCGGCTGCTTTTTAACTTAAATAAACTACATAATAAAGCCGCGTCGGTAAAACCCAGGAGGATAAAATGGCATTAATCAGCATGAAGCAGCTCTTAGAAGCCGGTGTTCACTTCGGTCACCAGACCCGCCGCTGGAACCCCAAGATGGCGAAATTCATCTTCACCCAGCGCAACGGTATCTATATTATCGACTTGCAGAAGACCGTAGCTAAACTTAAAGAGGCTTATGCTTTCTTGAAAGCCGTTGTCAAGGGGCAGTACGATTACGAGAACCGCCGTATCACCGAAGTTCCTATGTTTGACCCCCGCCCTGTTCTGTTTGTAGGAACCAAAAAACAGGCTCAGGATACTATCGCTGAAGACGCCGTGCGCTGCAACGAGTTCTTCGTAACTCAGCGTTGGCTGGGCGGCATGCTCACTAACTGGAAGACCATCCAGACCCGTATTGCTCGTCTGCGCGAATTGGAAAATATGCGTGAAGATGGCACCTACGACAGCCTCACCAAAAAAGAAGTTCTTCGCTTAGAAGATGAGCGCAAAAAGCTCGAGAAGTTCTTGGGCGGCATCAAGAACATGAAGAGCCTGCCCGGTGCTCTGTTTGTAGTCGATCCTCGCAAAGAGTATATCGCCGTCAACGAAGCCCGCAAGTTGGGTATCCCTGTTGTAGCTATTGTCGATACTAACTGCGATCCCGATGTAATCGACTATCCTATTCCCGGCAACGATGACGCTATCCGCGCTGTCCGTCTGCTTACCGGCAAGATCGCTGACGCCGTTATCGAAGGCAAGTCTGAGATGGAAGTAGTTATCGAGGAAGCCTCTGTTGAGTCTGCCGAAATCAGCGATGAAGCTGCCGAAGAGACCGTCGAAAATGCCGAAGCTATTACTAAGGAAGTAGCTAAGAGCTTCACTGAAGAGAAGAACGACAACGACATCCCCGGCGGCGTATGGCGCGCTGAAGACTAATCAGTAATTTTTACCAGGCGGAGGAGGCCTTAACAAGATAAGCTTAGTTTTAGTCTCTTCTGCTTTTTCTGTGCGAATATTTTCAAGAGGTATACATTTTAATGGCTACAGTTACTGCTGCTCAAGTAAAAGAACTCCGCGATCTTACCAGCGCTGGTATGATGGACTGCCGCAACGCTCTCAAAGAGTGCGACGGCGATATTAAAAAAGCTCAAGAGTGGCTGCGCCGCAAGGGCATGTCCAAGGCCGAGAGCAAGTCTTCCCGCAACGCTTCCGAAGGACGCGTAGGTTGCTACATGCACCACACTGGTAAAGTTGGTGTGTTGGTAGAGCTCTACTGCGAAACTGACTTCGTAGCTAAAACCGAAGATTTCCAAGAGCTGCTCAAAGACATCTGCTTGCAGATCGCTTCCATGAATCCCAGCTACGTATCTCGCGAGCAAGTTCCCGCCGATTTCATTCAGAAAGAGATCGAAGGCTACAAGAAGAACGCCATTGAAAACGGCAAGCCTGAGCAGATCGCTGAAAAGATTGCCCAGGGTCAGGTGGACAGCTTCCTTAAAGAGAGAGTGCTCCTCGAGCAGCCTTTCGTAAAAGATAATAGCGTTACCATTGGCGACAAAATTAAGCAAGTCATTGGCAAGCTCGGTGAGAACATCGTTGTCAAGCGCTTCTGCCGCATGGCTGTTGGTGAAGACTAATAATAGTTTTCGTTTTAAGTCGGTTTGATTATGAGAGCCTCGTTTTTTTAAACCTCGAGTTTGAAAAGGCGGGGCCTTTTTTTTCGCATCTGCACCGATTTGACCGAGATTAGCGTCGCTGGGCGAGCTGAGCCGGTCTGGCGCACTTAGATAGAGAGGTACTGGCTAAATTGCGGTTTAAGCGTATTTTATTGAAATTGTCCGGCGAAGTGCTGGCTGGTCAGCGCGGTTTTGGTATTGAGCAAGAAGCTGTTTTCAGCTATGCTGAGCAGGTAGCTGAAGTAGCTGCTAGCGGAGTAGAAATAGGCATAGTTTTAGGTGGAGGTAACTTTTGGCGGGCGCGAATGGCTCCCTATATGGATCGCTGTCGTGCCGATTCTATGGGCATGTTGGCCACTATAATGAACGGTTTAGCTTTTGCCGATGCGCTTAGAGCTAAAGGATGCGAAGCTGTTGTTATGTCGGCTGTGCATGCTCCTCAGTTCGCCCAGCTTTTCGATGCCGAAGCTGCCCGCAAACATTTGGCAGCCAAGCGGATCGTTATTTTCGCCGGCGGTACAGGTAACCCTTATTTTACTACTGACTCTGGAGCCGCGTTGCGCGGTTTGCAAATTGAGGCCGATATCGTTATTAAAGGTACTCTGACTGATGGAGTTTATGACAGCGATCCCCACAAGAATCCTGAGGCTAAGCGTTTTGACTCTCTGACTTTTACAGAGGCTCTCGAACGCGGTTTAAAAGTTATGGATAGTACAGCTTTTTCTCTGTGCCGTGACAATGATTTACCCGTGTACGTGTTTAATATTACCGTACCTGGCAATTTGTACAAAGTTGTTGTTGACGGTGCCCAGTTAGGCACTTTAGTTAAGGAGGAACTCCAGTGATAGATCCTAGTATACGCAAAAACGCTGAAGAGAAAATGAAAAAGACTCGTGAGAGTTTAGTGCGCAGTTTCTCTACTATCAGAACCGGTAGGGCTACTCCCGTTCTTTTAGATCGAATTTTGGTTGAAGCTTACGGTTCAGAAATGCCTATCAATCAGTTAGCTACTGTCGGTATGCCTGAAGCTCGCATGCTCACTATTACTCCTTTCGATAAAAAGAATATTACCGCTATCGAGAAGGCTATTCAAAAATCTGATTTGGGCATCAATCCGTCTAATGATGGCGTCATGATTCGCTTGGTGTTCCCTCCTTTAACCGAAGATCGCCGCAAAGAGCTAGTTAAGCAAGCTAAAAAAATGACTGAAGAAGCTAAGGTTTCTATGCGCAACATACGCCGTGAAGCTATGGAAGGCTTGAAAAAGCTTGACGGAGCCCCCGAAGACGAAGTCAAAAAGGCTCAAGACGAAATTCAGAAGATGCTCGACAAGTATATTGAAGAGCTCGGTAAAGTATTCTCGGGTAAAGAAAAAGAAATTATGGAAGTTTAGGCCAAATGGGGTCTGTTAATCCTGATTGTCCCGGCTGCTGGCTGGGACAGGATTATGGCGAGGCGTTAGCTCAAGCTGTAAAGTTGGGGCTAGCTCCCCGCCATGTTGTTGTCACTCGTCCGCCCTTTAAGGGGCTGGCTCAGGGGCGTTTGCGCCTGTTAGCCGTGCGTCCTTATCCGTCGTTGGCTGCCGATTCTTTCTCCGATGAAAGCTTTTGGCAAAACTTAAATAGCGAGGCCAATCCTGCTTATTCTGAAAGTTGGAGCGGAGATTGGGAATGGATTTTAGCTTATCCTGTCTTCGAAAGAGCGCCCAGGGAGCAACGTAAGAAAAATTGAGCACTAGTAAATCAGATAATCAGGCCGATTTAGCGGGAAAGACTGCCGCTGAATTGTACTGCCTCATCGATTTGAATCGTTTACCCAACCACATAGCTGTTATTATGGACGGTAACAGACGCTGGGCTAAAAAGCGTTTTATGCCGGCTGCGGTCGGCCATAAAGCCGGGGTGGAAGCTTTTAGGACCGTTATGGAAACCTGCCGCAATTTAGGGGTAAAAGTATTGAGTGCTTACGCCTTTTCTGCTGAAAATTGGCAGCGCTCTCCGGCGGAAGTGGCTGTACTGATGCAGCTTTTTGAATATTATGCCAAGGCGGAGCGTCAAAAAATGCTCGATACTGGAGTGCGTTTGCGGGTTATAGGCGATAAAAGTGCTCTTCACCCTTCAGTGTGCCGCGAACTAGAAATATCTGAGCAAGTTACGGCGCACAATACCGATTTAACTTTAAATTTGGCTGTCAATTACGGAGGCCGGGAGGAAATTGTCCAGGCCGCACGCCGTTTAGCTGAACAGGTCAAGAGCGGCAGTTTGCAGCCTGAGGACATAGATCGAGACCATTTTGCTGCGCAGCTTTATACTGCCGACTGTGGTGATCCTGATCTGCTTATCCGCACTAGTGGCGAGTTGCGTTTGAGTAACTTCTTGCTGTGGCAGTCAGCTTATACTGAGTTTTATTTCAGCGATATATATTGGCCCGATGTCAGCGAAGCCTTTTTGTATAGAGCTATTATTGAATATCAGCGGCGCGGCCGCCGTTACGGTACGTAGGGCCCTGTTTTATTTAGGTTCAAGTTGAATGGGTTGTTTCTGTCTCAGTCGCTAGGCAATTAGAGAGCATAAAATAGGAGCGCGGAAGGGAATAAGACCTTTCGAGCTCCCTTTTTTTGCCGCAGTTGTCTTGGGAAGGAGAGCGGACAGCAACAATATAGGGATAAGCGGTTCATTATAGAATCAGCAGCCGATTTGTGGAAAGTTATATTTATATGTTTGTTGGCATCTTAATAATTTTAGTCTTTTTTATATTCGCCGCTTTAATGATGAGCCGCAAAGTTCCCGCTTTGTTGGCTCTTCCCGCTATGGCTGTAATAGTCGGCCTAATTTCCGGTTCAGTTTATCACTGGCCCGAGGGCAAGATCGGTTTAATTAATTTTATTGGCGATACTATTATTACCC
Organism: Candidatus Bruticola sp.; assembly: GCA_051874735.1. GTDB lineage: Bacteria > Vulcanimicrobiota > Xenobia > Xenobiales > Xenobiaceae > Bruticola. Next base: position 8,497 of record JBJEGD010000015.1, read on the forward strand.
AGGGAGCGGTGAAATTAGCTCAGGCTATTATGTTTACCGCTTTTGGTTCTATTCTTTCGCAAGTAGTTATGCGCAGTGGTATCGCCGCCCATTTAATTAGCTTGGCCGCCGAATATGCCGGCAAGCATAAAAGTTGGTTAGCCGCTGCTTTAACTTTGGCCACCGCCGTTTGTTTTACTTCCGTAACTGGCCTGGGGGCGGTGATTATGATCGGGTCGCTAGTGTTGCCGATTTTAATAGGCGTTGGCCTATCTGCTGAGCTGGCTGCCGGTCTCATGCTCTTTTCCGTGGCCTTGGGCGGCATTTTTAATCCGGCCAATTTGGGTTTTTATCTCGATGTGTTGCAGCTTTCCCAAGAAGTAGTGCAGCGGTATGCTCTAGTTTACGGAGGACTCTTCGCTTTGACTACTGCCGTATTTTTGGCAGTGGGACTGCACCGGGAACGGGGCAGCTTTAACTGGGCCGAAGAAGTAGAGCTACCGAAAAATAAGGTTCCAGCTATCGCTCTGCTTACTCCTGTGTTGCCTATTGTGCTGATCTTCTGTTTGCATGTGCCCATTATTCCAGCTTTTATTGTCGGTATACTTTGGGGAGTGGTAACCGTAGAACCGCGCCGATGTATCAACAATTTAAGTGCCGCCGTCCTGGAAGGTTTAAAAGATATAGCTCCAGTTTTAGGTCTTTTTATCGGCTTAGGCATGTGTCTGAACGCTATGATGTCTGAGCCAGCTAAATTAGTTATGGCTCCCATTTTAGAGGCCGTCATTCCGCGCCAGCCCGTCTCTTTTGTGCTTACTTTCTTTATTTTGGCTCCTTTAGCTCTTTACCGTGGCCCTTTAAATATGTACGGTTTGGGGGCGGGTATTGCCAGTGTGCTGCTCGGCAGTAAGTTGATGGCTCCAACAGCTGTTTTAGCGGCGTTTTTCAGTGTCGGTCAAATTCAGGGTGTTTGCGATCCTACTAATACTCATAACGTATGGTTGGCCCAATTTACTAAAACAGGTGCGGAAAAGTTATTGAAAAATACGTTGCCTTATGTTTGGGTATTTGTTGGCTTAGCTTTGAGCTGGGCCGCTTTCGGAGCTGGGGCTCTTAATGGGACTCCTTAGTTTTTTGGGTGGGGGCCGTCAGTATAAAAAAGATGCGCCTCTATTGAGGGGCTGCGATGGCAGTTAGTTTATATTTTTTTGATTCAATTTTAAGAGGTAAGCAAATTGAGCAAATTTCGTGTTGGTATCGATGTCGGCGGTACTTTTACTCATGCAGTGGCGGTAGATAATGATACGCTGCAAGTGACAGCTCACTGTGTCGCTCCCACTACTCACCAGCATGAGCAGGGGGTTGCTGCTGGAATTATTGATTCCTTCCGAGGCTTGTGTGATCAGTTGCCTCAAAATGCAGAAATAGTTTTTTTAGCCCACAGCACTACCCAGGCCACTAATGCCTTATTGGAAGGCGACGTCTCCAAAGTAGGTATAATCGCTTTGGGTGGCGGCTTAGAAGGGGTAAAAGTTAAAAGTGATACTAACATTGGCAGCATAGAGTTAGCTCCCGGAAAGTTTCTGCATACTGGAACGGCGGTGCTCAATCCTAAGGAAACGGACTTCGAGCAGCGCTTGGCTGAGCAGCTGCGCTCATTTAAGAGCGACGGAGTGGGAGCTCTGGTAGCAGCTGAAGGTTTTTCTGTCGATGATCCGCAGGGCGAATTAAAAGTGCTGTCAGCTTGTGCTGAAATTGAAATACCGGCTTGCGCTACCCACCAAATGTCGGGACTGTACGGTTTGAGTGCCCGCACTCAGACGGCTGTTTTCAACGCCAGTATACTGCCTAAAATGATCTCAACCGCTCTCATGACTAAGGGGGCTTTGGAAAGTCAGCAGGTCAAAGCTCCCTTGATGGTAATGCGGTCAGACGGCGGAGTTATGGACATCGATGAAGTGCAGCGCCGCCCTGTTTTGACGCTTTTATCTGGTCCAGCAGCCGGTATTGCCGCCTGCCTGATGTTTCTGAAAGCTTCCGATGCTCTATTTTTAGAGGTAGGCGGCACCAGTACTGATATTTGCATGATTAAAGACGGTCGGGCGGCGCTTAAGTCCGCTTCAATAGGCGGGCGCGATACGTATTTGCGCACTTTAGACAGTCGCACTTTAGGTGTAGCTGGAGGCTCCATGATCGGTTGGCGCAACGGACTGCAGATTGGACCGCGCAGCGCCCATTTAGCTGGCTACACTTACTGCTCTTTTGCTCCTGTCGGGGAAACAGCAAGTCTGCAAGCTAGCGATCTAAAAATAAAGGAAGTTACTCCGTTAGCCGGTGATCAAGTCTACTTCATAGTGCAGACGCCGACGGGTCGAGAGTACGCGCTTACTTCTACCTGCGCGGCTAATATGCTCGGCTTCATCCCCGAGGGGAGTTATTCTTTTGGTAATGTACAATTTGTTACGGCAGCTTTTGAGGCTTTAGCTGCTTATCTCGAATTAAAAGGAGAGCGCCCGTCGTCGGAAGCATCTAATAAGGCCAGAGCGTGGGCTGAATCTGCTCTCAATAAAGCTGCTGATATTATTATTCCCACCCTTAAAAAGCTCATCAGCGATTACAAAATGGAAAATCGACGTTTAAAACTGATCGGCGGTGGGGGTGGATGCGCGGCGATAGTGCCTTTTACAGCTAAGCGTTTAGGTTTACCTTTTGAATTGGCTAAGCAGGCTGAGGTGATTTCGGCTATAGGAGCCGCTTTAGCTATGGTTCGCGAGTGTATAGAGCGCACCATTGTAGATCCTACGCCAGACGACTTGCAAAAATTGCGCCGCCAAGCTGAACAGGCGGTTATTAAAATGGGAGCTGAAGCTGACAGCGTAGAGGTTACCGTTGAAATAGACGCTCAGAAAAATTTGGTGCGGGCTGTGGCTCAGGGAGCTATAGCTTTCTCTAATAAGAGTTCCCTGCGGGCGGAACAGATCAGTGAAGAGGAGCGGTTAGCTGTACTGAAAACTTCGGGAGTGCCAGACAGTATTTATAAATTATTAGGCAGCACGGGTTTCAGTTACGTTTACCGCAGCGAGCGGGAACGGCGGGTCTTTTTCGGTTTATTTAAGAAAAAAGAAAGCATTATTTGGGTTACTGATGCTTTCGGCAGTGCTCGTCTGCAGCGTCCTGGTGCTGTAGTTAAAGAAGGACAAGTAGGTCAGCTGCGCTCTTTTATTGATAGCATAATAAAAGAATATACTTCCTATGGCGATGCTGGCGCGCTGTTGCCGGCAGTTCATTTAGTTGCAGGTCACAAATTGTGCAATTTAAGTACTTTAATAAAGGCTGAACAGATGATTGAGTTGGCTTTAAGTGAGTTAGGCACTCTCTCAGCTGAGGAAAAAGTTTTTGCCATCATTGAACCTGGTGTTTAATGGAATATTCCCTTTCTAGTCTAGATCTGGCCCCCTATTTGGCTGTATTTTATGGTCGACCTTACGCTGCTGAGGAGCTCAAACTGGCTGAACTGGCAGCGTCGCTCTGCCTCCAGTTGGTTGACAAAGAGC
>JBJEGD010000016.1:0-33708 GCA_051874735.1 Candidatus Bruticola sp.
ACCCCGACGTTAAACGCCCGCGTCCAGAGTGTTTCTGGCCAGTGGACGCTTTAGAACTAGCGTTTAAACTAGTTGCTGCTAAGCACCGTTAATAATATAACTCGGTATTTAAATTCGGCACTAATTATTTGTCTTCGCTTACATTAGTTAAAACTCCATGCAGGAAGCATTCTAAATATACGTTGATATCTAAAATTGAAGGTGGCAGACTTAACAGATTATTAATAAATTTCGCAATGAGAAAAGTACCAAAGTTGTGAGCTATCTGCTCCGGAGGAAAATCACAACGAATAAATCCTAGTCTTTGTCCTTCAGCAAAAAGATCGGTCAAATAGCCATTAATTTTGCTGTAAACATAATCAGCTTCATCTATTCTAATTAGAGTCAGCTTATCGTCAGCTAACGACTCGCGAAAAATAACTTTGAAGAAGGCGCACCACTCTTTATTACTGTTTAAGTTTATTATATTGAAGTAAAGTTTTTTTATTCTATCGACTAAATCGAAATGGCTACGCAATTTTTGCGTATCGGCTTCGGATAAAGAGCGTATTACTGGATGAAATCTTCTTATGACTTGTGTGAGCAGATCCTTTCTGTTGGTAAAATAATGGTAAATAAGAGCTGGTGAGGAAAAACCAGCTTCTTCAGCTATATCTTGATTAGTGGCTCTATTGGGACCCAAACGCGCAAACACTCGCAAAGCCGACTGCAGTATTTGTTCTTTACGAACAGAAGCTAACTGTGAGCGAGTCAGTTTGTCTTGACTATCTTCTTTCAGATCTGCCTTTTGAGTTGCTTTTTTATCTCTTCTCCGCAGTTTAGGCGGTTCATCATCTAATTTTATATCTGCACAACGCGATAATTTTCCCATTGATTTAACCAAAAATTACTGAAAATATTAAAAAATAAGGCTCATTCTGATTACTAATTGTCTATTCAACCCACAGATTAACTGTCAGTAGGAAGTTTAATTATCTGCCAAGGTATAAACTTGCCACTACTATTAAGAGCATTTATAGCTGACTGTTCTAAAACAGCACAGCAGGGGACGTCCATACGCACAATCATTAAGCTTCTTATGTTGTTTTTCTGCAGTATCTCCGTAATTTTTTGGCTGTAATCCGTTCCGTCGAGCTCGGGACATCCTATAAGTACCGTGCGTCCGTGCACAAATTTTTGATGAAAATAAGCGCAGGAATAGGCGGTGCAGTCGGCGGCTAAAAGAAGTTTAGCGTCTTCAAAAAAGTCTGCTTGAACTGGTACCATTTTGAGCTGCAGAGGCCATTGCTTAACCTGTTTGCGGATCTTCTCGCATAATGTAGAAGAACATTCGTTAGGGCACGCTAATGGTGCACAACGATTGTCGGATAATTCGGAAACTTTCTGGTAATCATTTTTTACAGTAGAAACGCTGCCATCACACATTTGGGAACACGGGATCTCCAAATTTATATGGCTAGCTGTGCTTTTAGCTGTCTCTGTAGGTTGATTATCCATTTTAGTACCTCTAATAATATGTGTTACAGTTGAGTTTAGTCTGCTCTTCTTGGAAAATGGAAAAGTTGAGGAAAGATAAAACCGTCATTTTTATCTTCTTTTTTCCACATATTTACTAGCTAAAGTGCGCAGTGATTTATCTGCAGTCGCCTCACCTATAGCTTTAAATTCCCAGTCGTTGCCAGTTCTAATCAGTTCGCCAAAAATCATGGCTGTCATATTGGCGCACGATTTATTCAGATCGTAGCGGCACAACTCTCTTTGAGTATCTGCATCACAAATTCTGATGAAAGAATTTTTGATCATACCAAAATGCTGCCTGCGTTTTTCAGCCATGTAAATATTGGCAACTATAACTAAACTTGTAAATTTTTTAGGCAAGTTAACGAGATCTATATAAATCTGTTCGCAGTCGCCTTCAGAAGCTCCAGTTAAGTCGTCTCCTTTATGAATTATACAGTTGCTATCGTGAACTAAATTTCCGTAGTACACTAAATCTTCCGGACGCTTCATATGGCCGTCTTGACAGACTATAATTGAAGAGTCGCAGTCAAAATCGAAGCTACTACTTATGAGTGAAGTCTTATCCGCCTGATCCCACCCTAAGCCGATCATCGCTCTCTTTAAAAAGCTGCCGTTAGTTTTTTCTAAGCTTATCTTTTGGCCTTTCTTTAAACTTATAGAGCGGCGCGGCTTGGTTGAATGTTGATCTGTTGCCGATAAGCGTGTCGATTCATGACGATTGGGTTGGTTGGTAGGGGCCCCTTGAGAGGGCAGTTGTGCAGCTGAAGTCTGGTTAGGCGTAAAAGCCTGGTTAGGCGTAAAAGCTTGGTTAGGCGTAAAAGCCTGGTTAGGCGTAAAAGCTCGGTTAGGTGTAAAAGCCTGGGCTGTGGCAGCAGCGGCGAAGGAACGAGGTTCTGGAGCCGCTTGGGTAGTATGGGAAGTTCTTAGGAACGGCGCAGTACGGGCTCCATTAGTATAGTTATTATTTGAAGGTAAAGCGGGAGGGGCGTTTCTCAGTTCCTCTTCCTCTTCAAGCTCTTCTCCTCCGTAATTGCGCAGCAGAGCTCCCAGACCGCCGTTAAATCCTTGGGCAATTACGCCTATGCGCCAGGTTCCTCTGCGGTACAATTCTATAGAAATAATGGCCTTTTCCAGCTTGAAACTTTTTCCATCCAATAATAAAGAGAGCTTTTCTGTTCCGTTTTGTTTCAGGCAGGTTCGGTGTTTTTTGATTTCCTGCATGTTGCCTGGGCCGTCTATGCTAACTGTAAAAATAATTCTGTCGATTGAGAGGGGTAGAAGATTTAAATTGACGCTGAACGTAGCCAAATTATTCAGGCGCGTATACTGTATTTCATGTTTAGGCGAGGCGGTCTGATTATAAAAGATCATATAGCGATCGTCAGACAATTTGCTGTTCTTATCGACGCCAAAACAACAGTAATCGTAGACGGCCTCGCCTTCTACTTCCATTTCTACGTTAAATATCTGTTGAATATTTAAGTACTTTTCTAACTTATCCCTAAAGCCCCGCTGCATATCCATGTGAAATTTCCACCTTCATGCATAAATTAGTATAATTAATTATAAAATTAACCTTTTATCATGTTCAACCTTTTTATTTCTTTAAGCCATAAGGGAAATTCCTTAAGTAAACGATCGTACAATTCGGCATCACTTATTTGATTCAGATCATCTAGAGCGAAGAAATTAGCGTTATCGACAAACCTGTTAGGCATAGTATCTAAGTGCTCTAAAACTCCGTATTTAGAGCCACCTATACCTACAAACTGCCAAAAAATTGGCAATTTTGAAGCTTTAATAAGAATAGATTGTATCTCCTGAGTATAATTTATACATCCGTCGCTGACAAATATAACGTAAACAGGCTGGCGCGAATTCTGGAAAGTTTTGACTATTTCAGTCATAATGCGCGGCTCGTTATTCATATAACAAAGTTTTTTCATCAAAGACGGCCAGTCTTCAGGTACAGTTTGCTTGTAATTTTGTAAAGTAACTGCAGGAACTTTTTGATATAAATCACCAAAAAACCAACAGTCAAACTGCTCGTCATCGTCAAATTGTACAGCTATCGGGACAACGCGGTTAACCACTTCCTGAACGGTGCCGCTCTTGTAGCGATATTGCATAGAACCAGACATATCGAGTACCAGAGCTACTTTAGCTTGGCAATCTTCTAGCTTGCTCTTTTTTAACGATACTGTCAAAGTTTTGGCTAGTGATATCAGCTGAGGGGCACGTTGGGCGATCTTTTTTTCTAAAGAAATTTTCTTTCTTGGAGGTTCTTCTGTCGCTATCGGTATCGATTCAGTAGGGGTGCTGTTGACTGTAGTTGAGTTGGAGGAGGCAGCGGCAGGTTCTTCAATTTCTTCTCCACCGCAAGCGCGCAGTAGATCGCCTAAACCTCCAAAAAAGCCACTAGCTACTGCGGCAATTCTCCAAACTTCTTTTTTATAAATTTCAATAGATATGATGGCCTTTTCTTTGGTGAAGTTTTGACCGGTCAAATTCATGGTCAAAACAGAGCTTCCCCTTTGCCCTATCTCGACCTTATGGGAGCTTATTTCTCCCATATTTCCGTCTTGGTCGATACTGACCGCAAACATTATTTTATGGATAGAAGCGGGCAGCTGTGGTAAATTCACTTGGAAAGAAGCTTGATTAGGATTCAGCTTAAGGCGTATTTCCTTATTGGGGGAAGTAAGCTGATTATAGAAAATCATGTAGCGATCGTCGGAAAGCTTACCTTGAGCATCTAAACCGAAACAGCAAAAATCGTAGACTGCGTTTCCTGTTATATCCATAGTGATTTGGATATCATCATTGAGATCCAAATATTGATCTAACTTGCCTCTAAATCCTCGCTGCATATCCATATAGAATATGTCTTTCCTTTCCGCAATTTTATGTAAATAAAGTTTCGGTAGATTATTTTTATAAAATCAGCTATTTTTTTCTTCGGTGAATTGGTATGGGTATAACTTTAGTGGGTAAGATTTTGGGAACTACTTTTCTTTGCTCTGTTTCTGCTCTCTGGAAAGGTTCTGACAGAGTGTGTCCGTTAATAGATAAAACTGGGCGACTATCACGTTTAAGCGATAACGCTGCAGAGCTGTTGCTAGCAGTAAGAGGATCTGTCGATTTTAAAGCGTCAGTTGGGGGAGAATCCTGCCAAGCTTGACAATTATTTAAACTGCAAGTGTATTTGGGCTGCTCTTCGATAATAACTGATGAATCTTGGGCCCTGTCTTTAACTATTTCTCCAATCGTTTTATTGTAGCCGCAACTAAGAGCCGCTAAACGCCATTCTGAATTTTTTTTGTATATTTCAAAGCAGACGATCAGCTTCTCATTTTTAAAATCTGAGCTGTGCAGGGGAAAAGTGAAAATATTTTTTCCGCCTTGTTTTACTTCAGCCATATGCAGCTCGATATCTTTCATGACGTGATCGTCTTCTACATTTACTAATATCAGCAGCTTTTGTACAGCTTTAGGTATAGCTCCCAGATTGAGAGTGAAAGCGGCTGCTCCATTTCCTAAGTCTTGATAACATATATCTTTATTGGCCGATCTGGTATGACCGCTCCAAATTATATAATCGCTGCAGTAAAGCTCACCTTGGGAAGTAAAAGCCATGCAGCAACTGCTGTACTGTATCGGTCCAGATATGGCTACATCGATAGTAAATTCTTGAGTTAAATCGAGATAATTTTTAAGTTTACCTCTGAACCCTCGCTGTATCTCCATTCTCTTTTTATACCCCGTAAAATCTATTAATTAATCACTGTCAGATCTGTAACGTGAATATGTATTGATTGTCAGATAAAAACTTAAGCTCGTATATCTCGAATCCATTTAGAAAAGCCGCTTAAAAGGAACTTGTAAAGCTCAGGTGACGATTGCTGAGAAAAACCGCTTATAGTTGCAAACTTAGCGTTATTATAAGCTAGGTTGCCTATATTTTCCAATCGGTTCAAAATGCCGTAATTAGTACCGCCTATTCCTAAAAACTGCCAGAAAAGGGGCAGCTGCGAAGCATTAACTAACATTTGTTCAAGATGGTTGTCTATTGCAGGATTGCCGCTGGTGACAAACATAACTAAAACGGGCATAGCTACAGGCTGATGGCTAGTTATGATGTCTGCCATAGCCGTAATTTCGTTTTTATGCTCTCCCAGAGACCACATTAAACTGCCCCAATCGTTAGGAATGGCTGCAGCTAAATTATCTCGCTTGATGGTAAACATCTTTTTGGAGCGCCCTCCAAAGAGCCAATACTCTAGCTCTTTAGCAGGATTAAGCAACTCCGCTATAGGAAAAATTTTAGAAACTAAGGTTTGCATAGAGCCATTGGCAAAAAAGTTGGCTGTGTTTAATGAAGCCTCTAAAGCTAAAATAACTTTAGCCCTGCTTTGAGATAAGCCTAAATGGGGAATTACTTGTTTTAAATTCTGAGTAGCTTCGCTTAATATACGTTGGTAAGGCTGCGCCTGAGCCGTCGGTCGACTAGCTTGACTGTAAGGCTGCGCCTGGGCCGTCGGTCGATTAGCTTGGCTGTAAGGCTGCGCCTGGGCCGTCGGTCGATTAGCTTGGCTGTAGGGCTGCGCCTGGGCCGTCGTCCGACTAGCTTGACTGTAAGGCTGCGCCTGGGCCGTCGGTCGATTAGCTTGACTGTAAGGCTGCGCCTGGGCCGTCGGTCGATTAGCTTGACTGTAAGGCTGCGCCTGGGACGTCGGTCGATTAGCTTGGCTGTAAGGCTGCGCCTGGGCCGTCGTCCGACTAGCTTGGCTGTAGGGCTGCGCCTGGGCCGTCGTCCGACTAGCTTGGCTGTAGGGCTGCGCCTGAGTTAAAGCTGGAGAGGGGTCGTCTTCTTCCTCTTCTTCTCCGCCGTAATTGCGCAGCAAGTCGCCTAATCCGCCGTTAAAACCGCTGGCCACTGCCGCTAAACGCCATTCGCCTTTTTTGTAAATTTCTGCTGCTACTAAGGACGCTTCTTGGGCAAAATCGGAACCGCTCATGTTAAGAGTGAGCAGCACATTCCTATTTTGAACTACAGTCAGCTGAAAAGAGCGAACCTGTCCCATATTACCTTGGCCGTCTATGCTGACGGTGAAGGCTAGTTTATTTATAGATGGAGGAAGCTTGCTTAAATTTACGGCAAATTTAGCGCTGCGTTCGTCTCCTTGGTAACTAATTTCACCTTTAGGGGAAGTAAGCTGATTGTAAAAGATCATATAGCGATCATCAGACAATTTATCTTGACTATCCACACCGAAACAGCTGTAATCGTAAACATCTTGGCCGACAATAGTCATGGTTAAATAAAAAGTGCTGTTTATATCAATGTGTTTGCTCAGCTTATCTCTAAAACCGCGCTTTATTTCCATGTTGCTGCTCCGTTTTATAAAGTTTCCAGGCGCCCTTAATTGTTGTATTTAAAATTGGCAAATTCCCTACCATCTTGTTCATTCGATCAAGAAAGTTGAATTCCCTATAATGCTATTAGACAGTTGAAAACTGCTAGCTTGATTATAATGGCTTTGGCACAATTTACGCGTTTTTTTTTATTTTGCGCAAGTAGTTTAGAACTGCGCGTAGAATGCGAAGACGGATGCTTTTGTGTTCATATAGGAAGGCAGTTTAATTATTTTGCTATATATGTACTACATTTAGTATCGTTAGTATATTGTCGTGTAAGAAAACAGAAGGGGATATAATCTTTTATGGCCATAAAAAAAGGTTTAACATCCGCTGAGGTTAAGGCCAGCCGTGATAAGCATGGCTCTAACGTTTTAACTCAGATTCCACCCGATCCGTTGTGGAAGAAAATCCTAGAGGGATTTAAAGATCCCATGATCATTATTTTATGCGTGGCTCTAGCTATTCAAGTGTTGCTTTGGTTGACACATAAAGCTGAATGGTTTGAACCGGTAGGCATATTAGTTGCTATTATTATTGCCAATGGTGTGTCTTCAATAAGCGAGAGCAAGCAGGAAGGTAAAGCTTCTGCTCTTAAGGCTGAAGAAGAAGCCAAAGAGATGGCTAAAGTTGTCCGCGATGGAAAACTTAGTGAAATACACGTCAGTGAAGTCGTTGTCGGAGACGTCGTTTTTCTGCAGGCTGGTGATAAACTTCCCGCTGATGGCGAAATTATAGAGGGTGAAGTTAAAGTCGATCAGGCCGCTCTCAACGGAGAAACAGAAGAAGCTACCAAGAAACCGGTAGCTAGTCCCGATGAGGCCAAATACAACATAAAAGATTTACTTAACACTCACTATGCGTATCGCGGTACTGTTGTATGTGGTGGCGAAGCCTACATGGAAATTAAGGTTGTCGGCGACAGTACTTTGTTTGGAGAATTGGCGTTAGAAGTTCAAGAAAACACTCGCGAAACGCCCTTGCAAGTTAAACTTGGCAAGTTAGCTCAGCAAATTTCTACTTTCGGATATATTGGCGCTGGTGCCATTGTATTGGGCATTCTCGCCAAAACTTTCTTGTCTGGTTCTGCTCCTGCCGATATATATGGATGGATCAGCCTGCTCATTAGTGCAATTACCGTAGCTGTAACTATTATTGTTTGTGCCGTTCCCGAAGGTCTGCCGATGCTGACCTCTATTTTGCTCTCGTTCCAGAGCTTAAAAATGGCCAAAGATAATGTTTTAGTGCGAAAAATTAACGGTTTGGAAACAGCTGGAAGTTTAAGTATTCTTTTCAGTGACAAAACCGGAACTATTACTCAGGGGCGCCTTTCCGTTGTCGAAATGACTACTGGAAATGTGAAAACTTTTTCTAAACTGTCTGATATAAATGCTTCACTTAAATCAGATATTATTACTGGCATCGGCGTCAATAACAGCGCTTCCGCCAGCGGTGACAATGTAATCGGCGGTAACAGCACCGATCGCGCTCTCATGTCCTATCTGATTGAGTCTAAGGCGGCTAATTCTTTCAGCAAAGATAATGTCAAAAGATTTAATTCTTTCGACTCTAATAAGAAAAGCTCCAGTGTTATTGTCGTTCAAGATGGTCAAAGTGTTACTTATGTAAAAGGTGCGCCGGAGAAAATCTTGGCTATTTGCACTAAGTACACCGACGAAAACGGAGCTGTTCAAGATTTTGTTGATAAAGCTCCTCTCACTTCGTACATCGATACCCAAGCCGGACGTTCTATGAGACTGCTGGCAGTTGCCAAAGCTGAAGGTGAAAAAGATGACGAAAATCTCACTTTGCTTTGCGTAATTAGTATTAGAGATAATGTACGTCCTGAAGCCGTAGCTGCTATTAAAGAAGTACAAAATGCTGGCATCCAGGTAGTTATGGTTACTGGCGACCGCAAGGAAACTGCCGTAGCTATTTCTAAGGAAGCTGGTCTGCTGTCTGCCCCTGAACATGTGGCTCTGACCTCTGCAGAGATGGGCGAAAAGAGCGATGAAGAGCTCAAAAAAATATTGCCCAACTTGCGTGTTATTGCTCGTGCTTTGCCTACCGACAAGAGTCGTCTGGTCAGAGTAGCTCAAGAGCTAAATTTAGTTGTGGGTATGACTGGTGATGGCGTTAACGACTCTCCGGCTTTGAAGAAAGCTGATGTCGGTTTTGCCATGGGCAGCGGTACTGAGGTGGCCAAGGAAGCTGGAGATATCACTATTTTAGATGACAACTTCCTCTCTATTGAAAAGGCTATTCTTTACGGCCGTACCATGTTTAAGAGTATTCGCAAGTTCCTCATCTTCCAACTTACGGTAAATGTTGCAGCTGTACTTACCTGCTTCATAGGCCCTATGCTGGGTGAAAATGTAATGATGACGGTTATTCAGCTGCTTTTGGTCAACTTAGCTATGGACACTTTGGCCGCTATCGCTTTCGGCAGTGAACCCGCCTTAAAAGAGTATATGAAAGATAAGCCGATTCCTCGCTCTGAAAGCATTGTCAGCCGCGATATGGCCGTTGAGTTTATAGTCAGTTCTATTTATATCACCGCCCTGTGTTTGGCTATTCGTTTCTGCCCCAACGTTTGGGAATGGTTCGGTTGCATAAACTTGGCTAATCCAGATACTACTTATCTGAAGTCAGCTCTCTTTGCTACCTTCATGATGGCTATTACCTTTAACGGTTTTAACGCTAGAACGGAGCATATTAACGTATTTAAAGGATTAGGCTTAAATATTAATTTCATGTTAGTTATGGCCGCTATCCTGGCAATTCAGTTCCTGTTTGTTACCTTCGGAGGTAGAGTCCTCAGTGTAGAGCCTCTGACCGCTCAGACTTGGGGAGTTTGTATCCTTTTAGCTTTCTTAGTAATTCCTATTGATACTGTTCGCAAAGTTATTATGCATCACGCGAAATAATTTTGAGATAGCTTCAGTTAAGGCGGGATCCCGCCCAAGCTGATAAAAAATACCGCTGCTTTTTTTCTTAAGCTGCGGTATTTTTTTAGGGAAGTGTACAGTTTGCTAGCCGAGCATTTTTTTTCATGAGTCTTTGTGTAGAGTCTACAGCCTCCCATGTCCCTCAAGTATGCAGCCATAATTTGCTTTCTGTCATGGGGGAGCGTTTTTAGTGATTAAAAGCCGAACTTTAGCTTGGTGGTTAGTTATATAAATATCAGCTGCTGTCATATGGCATGTTTTAGGTACTAATAAAAATTTCAAAATAGTTATAAAAAAATATTTTAAATAGTTTTTAGCGTCTTTTATAGGGAGCGCAAATACCGTTTATAGCGCTATTTGCTTGAATTATCATGAGAATATACAGTAATAAACCTTTACCTAATAGCTTATATTGAAAATATGGGCTATTTAAGGTAAAATTATTTTTGTAGAGGAAGATGTTAAGAGCTTAGGCAATCGGTTTTTTTCATGATTCTTCGACCAAGTTTTTGGGAATGAAATTGCAAAGAAATTTGCGCGGATATGCTATGTATGTTATGGAGGAGTACAATATGAATTATCGTTATGGTATTCTAGCTACAGCTCTAGCCGTAGGGCTATTTGCGATTCCTGCCACTGCTGGTGTTACCGATGTCACCGGTGGTAGTGGTGTTAAAGTTAACACAACTGTGAAAAGTCACTACACCGATGTCAACACTTATAAGACCAATGAGAAGCAGTTAAGTAACATTTATAAGAGCAACACTGTTGATAATAGTAGTGTTAAGTACAAAGTGGAAGGTACTTTGAACTATGAGGATCACGGCGGCTCTCATGGCGGTACTTATAATTTTGGTTCTACGGCGTCTAACTTCACTGATGCTTACAATGATGTAGCCAACAGTATGCGTGGTTATGATAAGGCTTATCAGCAGGGCCGTGTAGGAACCAGATATAGTTGGCAGATGAGTCAGTCTGAGTTTAATACTGCTTATAATTTAAACGGCAGCTGGTACATGGGCAACTATTACAGCCAAGATGGTAAAAGTACGGTTAAGGACACTAAGTCTGTAAAAGATAACACTAAGACTACCACTAGTACATCTACAAAGCAGACGACTAACACCTATACCGACTATAAAGAGGTTTCTACCTCTACTAAGTTAGATAATAGCACTCTAACTTACAATGGTATTAATTACTCCAGCAATTCTATTTTTGTTGGCGATCCTGACAGCATTTTCAATGCTTACAGCGCTTCTGGTTCCGCTACCATTAACCAAACTCGCGATGATTACTACACTCGTACTCACAAATACGAGAGAGATCACATCACTCAGAATACAGTTACCACCACCACTACTATAAGTGGCACCAAGACTTATGTCTATCAAATGAATGCTACTCGCGTATGGAGCCCGATTATCCTCGACTTAGACGGTGATGGCAAGATTGAGGCTTCTAACGGTCAGTACCTAGCACATGACGGCTTCAGCGACAAAGTTGTGGCCTTCGACTTCTTCGGCAACGGTTTCCCGATGCTTATGGAGTGGGTTGGTCCCAACGATGGTCTGCTCTGCCGTCCTAATGCTGATGGTAGCGTAAAGGGTACCAACCTGTTTGGTAGTGCTAATGGTTGCAACAATGGTTACGAAGAGATGGCTTCCTTAGACACAGACAATAGTGGTGCGCTTGAGGGTGCTGAACTCAAGGGTCTCAAAGTTTGGACCGATCTTAATGGAAACGGTATTGCTGAGGCTGGTGAGCTGAAGAGCTTAGACGAGCTCGGCATCACTGCTATTAAGGTCAGCCACAATAACTATTCCAGCACCTTCGTGCGTAACGGCCAGACCTTCAAGAGCTTTGACTGGTGGCCTAACTGCCGTGAGATGCGCAAAGTCGATATGGCTGGCGTTATCAAGTAAGATTAAATTAGACCAATCAACCGCCTTTAAACTATATGTTTATTAAGAAGTATAATAGTTGAAGAGGCTGTTTTACACCCGAAGAGACAGGCTAAAAAGTATTTTATTTTAGCTTGTCTTTTTGTTTATTGTGTATTAATTTCTTATAATCGAAATAAAAATAGCCTCTACGCTTAAAAAGTGTGAAGGCTATTTTAGGTAACAGTAATTTAAGAGAATTTTAATTATTTAGTTCTATAAAGATCGAGGCCTCTGTCACTGTAAACAACAAAGTAGCTTCCGTCATCTGCGAAACGAGTGGGGCCAAAACGGACTGTCTTGGTGCCTAAATCGGCGGTGGGGGTCAATTTCCAACCGGTCGATTTATCTGCGTAGAAGTAAGTCGCTCTGTTTACGCGGTTCTGTGTATCCGTGCATAAAACAGTGCTGCCATCACTTGATAAGAAGACGTTTTTATATGGGAACGGGGAGTCGTCAATAATTATAGTTTTAGTTTTAGTATTGGCATCGTAAAGAGCTAATTGGTAAAGATTATTAGACTTTTGTATGGCGTAAACCATACGGTTGGAAGCACCCCAGAAAGAAATGAATTCTTTGCATTCATCTATCTGAGTCGGCTCTTTAAATGAAGGAGGATTCCAGACATAGACCTTCATATTGCCAGTTTTTTGATCTTTAGCAGCGTAGAAAGAACAGTCTACATTGGTAAAGACTTCGTTTCTAGGTTTCAATTTAACTTCTTGAAGTTCTATATCATAAACTCTATCGAAAGCTAATACACCGTTTTGAGAAGGATCAAAGGTCGCCGTGCAGTCAACGTCAGCAAAATCTTCACCATCATAAAAATATCCTTTTAGGAACATTTTGCCGTTAACGCAATAAAGTATTTCCGGACATGCTCTAAAACCTGGTTTACCAGCTTCATGTTCATGAAGAGTTTTAGTTTCCCCTGTTTTCATATCTAATCTGGCAAACGTAGCTCCAGAGCGAGATACTATTATCATTTCTTTCTGGTCAGGAGTTAGCATACAATAGTCTACGGTTGTGACTGGGTGTCCCAACGGGAAATGTTTTATTTCTGACTCTACAAATTTGCCGTTTTGTATGGGAACCACCACTATTTCGTTAAATATACCGTCGCGCACTGATTCGGGATCAGTATTTTGTACAAAATATATAAAATCACCGCGATGGCTAAAACTAGCTAGAGCAGTGTGAGCATACTCAGCACCTATGCCGTGCTTTTTTAACACGCTTCTGTTTAGGTAATCTTCAGCTAACGCCTGGCTAGCGCTTAAAGAAAGAATGCAGGCACCAGCAATCAAGCCTAACGACAATTTTTTGATCATACTAAACTATAGCCTCCGCATATTTATTGCACTGAACGAAACATTATAGTTAATTTGTTGTGGACTTTCTAAAATCCTATTATTCTATCTGTACTATTTATAGTTATGAGTGGTGTACTAATCAAACGGTATAATTACTAATTTTTCGATTTTTTAATATAGTATAACGGCCGGATCTGTTATGTTGTGATAACTAATTTATAGCTATTATTTCCGTTTTAACAAGGATATTAGGCTGCTTTTTAGTAGACTGTCGTCACTTTTCTGTTTTAATTTCTTGTTAAGCCTGTTCATTAATACGACCTCGGCTGTAGAGCCGTTATGCTTATCGGTAGCTTTGAAACTCTATTGTTTCGTTTGGCTGTTAGTCATATAACTACTGCAGTCGCATTTGTCAGCTAAAACTTTTGTATAGCTGGCAGGTATGCATTTGTTTGAGGCGAAGACTCCCCGAGTATATTTTATGGTATTTTTTTGTGCCACTAGTTCACAGTATTCCCAGGCTTTTGCGGAGTTTTTCTGTGAGTTAAGTTTAATTCATTGTGGGAGGCTTATTTGCCATGGCGATTAGTTTGCGCAAAGGGGATCGAGTCAGCTTATCTAAGGGGTTAGAGAAGATTCGAGCCTGTCTCGGTTGGGATACTAACAAATACGACGGCGGTTTCGATTTCGACTTAGATGCTTCTGTATTCATGTTGGGGGCTAATGGTAAAGTCACCTCTGATCAAGACTTTATCTTCTATAATCAGAAAACTCATCCCTCAGGTTGCATTGAGCACTCAGGAGACAATAGAACTGGCGATGGCGATGGTGACGACGAAGTTATCAACATCGATTTAAGTAAAGTTCCTCAACAAATTCAGAGAATTGTTTTTACAGTTACTATTCACGAAGCTGAGGTTCGCCGTCAGAACTTTGGTCAAGTATCAAATTCTTATATCCGCATCGTCGATGCCACTAACGAAAGTGAAGTTATGCATTTCGACTTAGGAGAAGATTTCAGCCAGGAAACTTCCGTTTGTGCTGGAGAGCTTTACCGTCACAATAACGAGTGGAAGTTTAAAGCTGTAGGTCAGGGATATAACAGAGGCTTAGCCGGATTCTGTGCTGATTTTGGTATCGATGCCGTGTAAGCTGTTAGCCTTGTGAGACTTTTTCTGGCAGATATATAATGCTTAGCTACTGTTTAAAAGGCAGATGTAAGTAATCTGACAGATAACAATGTGGACAGTCAGATCTTGAGTCTATCTTTGGGCTATAGCAGACTGTTCTTCTATAGGGTATAAATTTAAAAGCCGCTGATAAAAAACAGCGGCTTTTAAATTTATTTAAGTTGTTTATATGGTATATATTATTTTTTAATATTTAAAAAAATTGTATATAAATATTAATTACTATAGTAAATTAGTGTATGATTTTATCAAGTATATTTTTAGTATAAAATAGGAAATATTTTCTAAAAAAACTATTTAAAAATGCATTTTTTGCCAATGTTATTTTTTTTGGTTAATAAGAATGCACACTAGGTACATAAATAGTACTTATATATAATTTGTTACCAAATTTATAGACATAATAAATATATTTATATTTTTTGCATTGTATCCGTTATTAGTAGTAAAATCAACTTAGAAAATTTGCGCTTGGTGCGTTTTTAGGCAATCAAAACGGGCAGGTCGTTTAATTTTTATATCAGTTTTTGAAGAGAGGTATTATTGCTATGACTAGTTATCGTTATGCAATTCTAGCTTCAGCTCTAGCTGTTGGTCTATTTGCTGTTCCTGCTACTTTGGTGTTACTGATGTAACTGGAGGCAGCGGTGTTAACATCAACACCAAAGTAGTAAATCACTATAACGATGTAAACACTTACAGAACAAACGAAATTAATCAAGGTACTAATACAGTTTGGGCTGCTAGCAAAGATACTAGTAAAGTTCAGTATCGCGTTGAAGGTACTCTGAACTACCACGAGACTTCTGCTCACCAGCATGGTACTAAGGGACACTACACCTATACCGATGAGAACAACACTCAGTACTACAGCAGCACTGCTAGCAACTTGGCCGATGCTCAGAGATCCGTCTCCAATAGCATGCAGAGTTATAGCTACAATAAGCAGAATGGTCGTACCGGCTACGGTAACTACTACAATGAAAGTGGTCCTTCCTATGTTCGTACCGAAGGTAACATCACTACTACAGTTGTAGACCTTGGTACTAAGAAAACTACTGACTACACCACTGCTTACAGAGAGTACAGAACCGATGTAAAGCTTGATAACAGCACTCTCACTTACAATGGTATTAATTACTCCAGTAATTCTATCTTTGTTGGTGATCCTGACAGCATTTTCAATGCTTACAGCGCTTCTGGTTCTGCTACTATTAACCAAACTCGCGATGATTACTACACTCGTACTCACAACTACGAGAGAGATCATGTTGTTGGCTACACTAACACCAAACAGAAGGTGACCAGCGGTACTCGCACTATGGTTTACCAGATGAGTGCTAACCGCAGTTATAGTCCTATCGTTCTCGACTTAGATGGCGATGGCAAGATTGAAGCTTCTAATGGTCAGTATCTGGCTCACAATGACTTCAGCAGTAAAGTTGCTACCTTTGATTTCTTTGGTAATGGTTTCCCTGTGCTGACTGAGTGGGTAGGCGCTAATGATGGTTTGCTCTGCCGTCCTAACGCTGATGGAAGTGTCAAAGGAACTAACCTCTTTGGTATCGCTAACGGTTTTGCCAATGGTTACGAAGAGATGGCTTCCTTGGATGCTAATAATGACGGTGTTCTCGAGGGCAGTGAACTTCAGGGGCTGAAAGTCTGGACTGATCTTAACGGTAACGCTATTGCTGAAGCCAATGAGCTTAAGAGCTTAGATGAACTTGGTATTACTTCTATTGCAGTAAATCACAATAACTTCGCTAGCACCTTCGTTCGCAATGGTCAGACCTTCAAGAGCTTTGATTGGTGGCCTAACTGCCGTGAGATGCGCAAAGTCGATATGGCTAGCGTTATCAAGTAAGTAAATAGGGAACTAAAGCAGTATATAGGTAATGTTATATTTATATTCTGCTAGGTTAACTTAAAAGCAGCCAATCTCATATTATGAGATTGGCTGCTTTTGTTTAAGCCTGTTAGCTTTTTTATAGTTAAATATTGAAGTGCTACATTAGCTAATTTACAAGTATTATCTGACGATATGGGCTAACAAAAAAAGACAGCCAGTAGGGCTGTCTTTTGGGGCGGTTCAGTTTTAAATATTTAGGCGTTCATATTCATAATTGACTGATAGAGGGGCAAGAACACGGAAAGAAGTATGAAGCAGACCATCATACCCATACCGCCAATCATAACTGGTTCTAACAAGCTCAGCATGCCTTCCAAAGCGTAAACTACTTCTTTATCGTAGAAGTCGGAAACTCGAGAGAGCATACGCGGCATTTCACCAGTAGTTTCACCTACGGCCATCATACTTTGTACCATGCTGGGGAAGAACTTGCTGTCTTCAAGGATAGAAGACATCGCCTGACCTTCTTTTATACCGTCTATAAGGGGGATAATGATTACCTCTTTAAAGTAATCGTTACCGGAGAAGTCTTGAATAATTTCTAAGCTTTTTACGACCGGAACACCGGTGGCCAAGAGTGTAGATAGAATACGGCAAAACTGAGCGACTAAGAGTTTTTTGTTAAGCTCACCGAAAATTGGCACCGTCAGTTTAAACTTGTCAAACTTAAATTTACCAGTAGGCGATTCCAGGTAAGAGCGAACAAAAACCATGTAATAAATTGCCAGCAAAGCTATTGTTAAATAAGTTAGCGGGTTCTTAGTAAGATTAGTTAAGAAGAACATAATCTTGGTGGGCAGAGGTAAGGCATCCGTGCCAACCGACATTTGAGTAAAGACGTCGAGCAGAGGAGGCATGATATAGAAGAAGATGCCGGCAATAACTAAGATACTGAACACTAAGATTAACGTAGGATAAGTCATAGCTGACTTAGCTTTTTGCCTAATGTTTAAATCGCGCTCCAAGAAACCCGCTAAACGATCTAGGAGTGAACCTATATCACCAGTAGTTTCACCCACTTTAATCATAGATACGTAGAGAGTGTCAAAAGCATCCGGATGCTTAGACATAGCCCAAGAAACCGTGGAACCAACGCGCACATCGTGCAGGACTTGTGCAAGTATGGGCTTTAACTTAGGATCTTCTTCTTGATCGTGGAGCACAGTTAGCGCTCTGTCCATAGAAAGTCCGCCTTTGACCAGAGCTACCATTCGTCTGGTCATCATTACAACCGACTCTCTCTTCAGTGACTTTAAATCGCCCAGAAAACCGAGAGGATTAAACTTCTGCGGAGTAATTTCTATAATTTTTAGTTTGCTGGAAGTTAAAGTATCAATGGCCAAATTTAGATTTACAGCTTCAATAGTACTATTGATGATCTTGCCGTCTCTGGTTTGGGCCTGATACTGATAGATTGGCACTTTAAAAATCTCCTCGGAAGCTATCCGTCTAATCCCGCAACGGATGATTTACCGTCGGCAAGAACTTGGGCTGTCACTTCGCATAAACATAAAAAAAGCCTTCTAAAATGGGAATTTTACGATTGTTTGTGAAATATTATTTGCAATTTTTCCTATCCTTCAGCTGACAAGAACTAAAGAAAGTTATCCCAGTTGTTTAGCAGATCCGAAAAAGCATAACATTTATTTTGTATTATCCGTTTGGATCGGTTCTAAACCAAGCAGATAACGGAAAATATCATTAAGCAAGAACTGCATATTGGCATTCTTGACAGTAATACTTGGGGTAAACTGCATCTGGCAGATAATATATTCACCTTTACCTTGTCTAACCATACCGACGATGGTTGCTTCTAGTTTACTCTGCATATTGGTACACCAAATAAGGCGCTCATTAAACTTCTTGCCATCGACTGAAAGAACAACCTCTTTGCCGGTGTAGAGCTTGGCTAAATGTTTAATGCTGTCCGATTTTACGTTGGTCAGCGTCTCTTTTTTGAAGTCGAAGAAGAATCCTTGGTTATCTTGAGTCATAGGCATTTCTTCCAGTTGATAAGGCAGATCGCCATTAGACTTCTGAGGATGGTACATAACTAGTACTCTGCCGCCTTCTTCAACATAGGCGCGGATCAAGAAGAGATAATTGTGAATAAATTGGAAAGAATCTGGAGCTACTACTATCGCTCTAGGACGGTAGCTGGTATCTTCAGTTGCGCCTTTACCTAAGAAATTGCGCTCTTCGCTGACTACCTCAGAACTGAAAGCCACAGTGCGGTAGCCCATTTTGCTGAGCATTTCTGCAAAGCGGCCATCTTCCTCATCGACAACTATAAGTTCATCAGAAAATTCTTGGCGGCTTACGCGGTAAAGAATATAACGGAAGCCCAAAACCACCAGACATAAGCACAGCAGAGATACAATATTGCGCATCCCTTTGCTGAGCAGTACAGGTTTAACATTGCTGATGAAGCCTTCTAAAGAATATTTACTGTAGCGTGAGGCCTTTGCTTGTTCTTCTTTTTCCTTAGCTTTAGCCGCTTTAGCTTCGTAATCGATATCTGGATCACTCAACTCGGCCATAAATACAGGCAGTCCGTTGCAGTTGATTTGAACTCGGTTGTAAATAGCGAAACGCTCTTGCCCTTCTTCTTGGTAGAAGCCGAGATAGAGGGCTGAAATAGTGCAGTTAGTTTCCGGATTGTAGGTTTCGACTTGTAAAATCTGTTTTTGCTTTACATCGACCCAAAGTTTAGTAATAAATTGGGAATTCGACTCTCTGACTTCTAGAAGAGCACATTTTTTGCCCAGCACTGGAGCTTTATCAGAGAGAACTTTTATAGACTGAATATTGCCTTTTTTCTGTAGAATATAGGGAACTACAAAACTTAAAGGATGATTAGGTACAGAGCCGTAAGCTCTGGGGTCTAAGGCGGTATATTTGCTGGGAAGAGGTTTTAAACCTGGAGTCGGTTCGGGAGTGGGCATAACCCCATTATCTTCCGTTTGCAGAGGAAGAAGCTCTTGATAGGGAAGATCTTTATAGGAATTAGGCTTTTTTTCTATGTTGCGGATTCGTCTTAGGCCGGCGTAGGAGACTGTACCTCCTTTTACGGAAAAACACTGATATTCTAGCGAACCGTAATTTAAATAAATAGTTGCGCCGCCGCCAGCTTCTCCTTCACTACTGCAGAGCATACCAAAACAGGCAGGATGAGGAGTGTAAGCAGCCGCATCTTTGTCCCAAAAAAATTCTTTGAGAAAATCAGGATCTTGAATTACGAGATGGAGCTTAGCTCGGTAACTTTTGACAGCATCAGCACGATCAACCAAAACTTTGACTACATCATCTACTTCCAGACTAGGAATGTTAGTGGCCGCCGGTAGCGAAGTTACAAACAGCGTCAAGACAGCTGCGGCGATAAAGCTGACGAAATAGCTGTTTTTTAATGGATGAAAAAATTTTTTGAGAACAGATCTGCTGTTTTTGACCATATTTGCTGTTGAGGAAGCAGTCATACTCATACTCCACTGTTACGGCTGCAAAAAGCTGTAGCTCTCTTATATAATAGCTGCAGCATCAGAGCTATTTAATCGTTGAATTATCAACCCGTGTTTAATATTGCAATACCAACTAACTATAAACAAGCTGAAGAAAGGCGGAAAGCTCACTATGAAACTCTTGAAGCGATTCTCCTATTATATGAAAGCCGGAAGGGGGGAGCTTTTCTTTACTTTCTGTTTTTCCTCCTTTCTATTACTGTCGTCTTTGTGTTTAGCCAGCAGTCAAATAGGACAAATTATAGGAAGCGTCAGAGCGATTTTATTGGAGCAGTCTATTTTTTATCCTAAAGAAGAACGATTGAATGAAGGTCTTAAGCGGGGAGTTCAAGAGATAATTCCTTCTCTAGAGTCATCCTTAACGCCCAACTCATTTAGTGCTCAGAATGTGGAGCGCACTTTTGCCTCTATTCAAAGTAGAGAACCTAGTTTAGCAGGTCCGGCGGGAGAAAAGGCTATAGAGCGCATGGTAGAAAGTATCGGCGATCCTTACACGGCTTTGTTAACTAAATCTGATATGGATAAAGACAAAATGATGGCTCAAAGTGGGCGTTTCGCCGGTATAGGAGTAGAATTAGCTTGGCGTGGTGGCTTGGTTGTAGTAGGTACTTTGCCCAATTCGCCGGCAGCCGCTTTTCTGCGTTCTGGAGATTTTATTGCTGCTATAGACGGACAACCTATTAAGGGACTGACTTTTTACAGAGCTGGCGATCTTTTGGCTGGAGAAGCTGGATCGACCGTTAATCTAAAAATAGTGCGCAGCGGCAGAACTCTGGAAGTAAATATAGTTAGAGCTGCTTTAAGCTTGCCTCCCGTTTCTGGAAAAATAATAGAATCAGGCATAGGATACTTGCAGATTGGCTATTTCTCTCCCACTACAGCCAATGAAGTTAGTCAAAATGTGAAAAAATTGACCGCTTCATCTGCTGTTAAATTAATTTTAGATTTGCGTTCCAATCCTGGAGGCGATTTTAAAGAGGGCTTGCGCACAGCAGCTATTTTTACTCAAGGAGAGTTGCTGAAAGTTAAAAGGAGGAGCGGTCTGAAGCGTATGAACAATTCTTACCCGCCGACTTTTAATGGAACTATTGCCGTGCTTACAGATAGCGGTACTGCCAGTTCTGCTGAAGTCGTCACAGCCGCTCTGCAAGGGCGTCCTAATGTAGTGGTTATAGGTCAAAAAACATTTGGCAAGGGATTAATTCAGACCCTGTATCCTCTTCCCGGAGGCTTTGGCTTGCGTGTAAGCACCGGTTTATTCTTAAGCAGGAATGGAGTAGCCATCAATAAAACGGGCCTAACCCCAGATATAAAGTCTGAATCAGCCTTAAAAGATGCTGTCGATTATTTACGTAAAAAATAAGTAACAAGATTTAACCAGCCAATTAGAACTACGATAAGTTGTTGATGGGTGTAGGCAACTGTTAAACTAACTAAGGTAAGCTCTTTTTCAACCTATCAGCTAAGAGCAGAGCTTGTTTGCGGGCTTTAAATTCGTTCAGATGGATCAATAGAGGCAAAAGTCGGAAGAGAATGCGCCTTTTGCCTCCTTTTTGCACTTGCAAATTGAGTCCTAGAATTTCCTTCAGTCTATCTTCCATATGTTTAAGATAAGGTGGGGCTGTTGCTTCCTGCCGTATGGCTATATCGACTTCTGGGTACTGCCCTTTATAGGCAAAAATTTTATTTTTTTCCGCTTTAAAGTACGCCGCCATTTTTTCGTCTATATCGTTAATATCTTGTTTGGCAATGTGGCTAAGAACATCGCGCTCTAAAAGTTTTCCTAAAGATTGTTCTTTTTGAGTCAGATCGGTATAAAAAGCGGCTTTACGGAAAAAATCAACAGGATCTTTTATAGAGGCATAATGATGGAAAACGTATGGCGCAGCTAGGCGTATACCTTGACGTCCGGAAAGTTGCTCATGTATGGAACGCTCCCATTTCATATTTTTATGGTAGCGTACAAAAAGATCGTGACGCCGTTCTAATTTAGTGACATATTTGAAAGAATGAAAAAAACAGAGCCAATAAGCATCGAGAGTGCCGACATTGGGACTGAGATGGGGAATAATTTCTTTAGTGATAATTTCTAAATCGCTGGGAAAATGAACCTCATCGGCATCTAGACGCATCACCCACGATGTCTCCGGAGGAAGCAGCTCAAACGTATGGTTGCGAGCTGAAGCGTAATCAGTAAATACACTTTCGGAGATACGCATGCGTTTTTCCTTGAAAAAACGGGAACTTTCCAAAACAGCTGTATTCTCTTCATAGCGTCCGTTAAGATCGACTACTATGTAATCGACGGCGTCAGCCGCTGATTCCAAACAAGCGCTTAAAAGAGGCTCTGGCTGAGCGCCCACTAACAAGGTCGCACAGATGAGCGGCTGACGTTTGGGAGGCTCCGGCAATATATTGTTACAGTTAGAATTTATCATCTCTGCGTTAGTATATATCATATAAATTTATAATACAAAAAAACTGCAGACCTCAATAGCTGCAGTTTTTGTACTTAATATATGCTGATATGATTATGTGTCAATTATATATATTGTATTTTGAAGGCTTAAAGACAGAAAACTAGCTTAGGGAAAAAACACAACTGCCGTCTTCGTTGCGGCATATTTCGTCTATTTCTGACTCAATGGCCTCTTCATCGCGGTTAGTTATAAAACTGAATTCAATGGCTAAAGTCTTACGGGCTTGCTTTAGCATTTGTTGTTCTTTGGGGGGTAGTTTGTGATCTTTAGAAAAAACGGTCAGATCGCGGATAACTTCGGCTAGTTGATAAATATCGCAGCTTTTAACTTTGCGCAAATTAAAGTTGTAACGATCTGAGGAACGAGTAGGTAGGGTGCTGTCGGCAGTCTTCAAATGGGAAACAATTTTTAGTATTTCGTCTTTGTCAACTAAAGGTCTGATCATAGCATTTTTTTTGCTTAGATTGACTTTTATCTTAAGACGATCATTTTGAAACGATATGCAGGCAAAATCACAGTCTTGATCCAGAATCACTTCGTGTTCGATGCTCTCTACAGTGCCAAGACCGTGAAGTGGATGCATAACTTTACTTCCGACACTAAACATTATTCATTACTCCTGTTGCTTGTGAGATCTGCTTAGGCGTTAGACTTGAGAGCACTGCGCCTACAGATCTCTGCATAATTAGTATTGAGCAGCCGCTTTGCCGCGTCGCTGCCCAATATTAGAAATTAATTTTTGAATTGTTCAAGTTTGGCCAGCGTTAATTCGGGGTGTACAGCCATAGAGGTCTGTAAGGTCAGAGTGGCACACAACACACCGCGCTCCACAGCTTGACGGAAGCTTAAACCTTCTAAAAGACCGCACACCGCTCCGGAAGTCAGGGCGTCGCCTGCGCCGACCGTATCAGTTACAACTGTCGAGATAGAGGGAATAAATTCTATTACATCTTGTCCGTTATCACGGTTGGCAATTAAGACTCCTTCCGGTCCCAAAGTTATAATGACCCATTTTACACCGCGGTTAAGCAGCTCTGAACCGGCTTGTTTGACGTCGGCAGCACTGCGCAGAGGGAAACCGACTAAAACTTCAGCCTCTTCACGGTTAGGGGTTACCATAGTTATTTGGTCTAGGAAGGGGACTATCTGCTTAGCTTTAGAAACTGAAATAGGTTCTACACAAATAGGAATTCCACGTTTACTGCACTGTTCCAGACAGAAAACTAAAGTAGGAGTAGGCACATCGGCGTCAACTACTACGAACTGAGCCGTATCAAATAGTTCCAGGTTTTTATTGATATAATCCGGAGTGAGCATCTTGATAATATCAAGATCTGACACGGCCGATTCTAAATCACCATAATGGTTTAATATAGCCAGAAAGATACCGGTGCGCTGCTCTTTGGATATTAACACCCTGCTAAGATCGACGCCTGCGGAACCTGTTATATCTAGTATCTGCCCTCCGTAGAGATCATCACCAATCGCGCTAAGCAATGTAGCTTTGATATTCATTCGAGCTAAATTTTCTGCGATATTGCGAGCCACACCGCCTGCTGTAGTGCGAACCATACCTGGATTTGAAGTCTTAGCCACATGATAAGAACAAGTGTGGCCTTTTATATCCAGGTTGGCGGCTCCTATAACGAGCGCACTGCTCTGAGGGGTCTCCATAACTTTGCCTCCGCGTGATAGTATTGTCTAAGTGAACCTAATAAAGGCACACTAGTCCATTTACTTAGCCTCGGCGAACTTAAACAGACAGCCCAACATTTTGCAGCGACAAGCCTGCCTGAGCCTCTTGCTTCTCAAATACCTCTTTTACATATGATAAGCAAGAAAGTTAGTACAACTGTCTGTCTTTGTGCATTTAGACGTTAACAAGCCTATTGCAGAAAAACAGACTGCGCCGATTCATCTGCCGCGCCGTTATGGAGCGAAAGAATTCTCAGCGCATTGATAAAGTGCCGATGTTAAATAAACAATCCCAGCGTCTTTTAGGCAAGTTCTTGCCTAAAACTTTTTCTCCCTTCTTGCTTAACTATTTGCTTTAAAATAAATTTTTAAAATTAAAAATAGAAAAAAAACCGAAAAATCGGTCTTTTTAGCCTAAGAATGCTTCCCGATATATACAACAAAATATAGCGAAAGACACGGTAAATGAATCGTCAAAAATTCATTTAAAGTTATGGAACGGCAATCAGCGGCGGTTAGTCAGACGAAGCGTTAAAAGTTGCATAGTCAATATTGGAGAGGCTCCTGTTTTGAGGCGCCAATCGGCTTGGCATAAACTCTGAAAGGCTGAACGCAAATGGTCTTCTCTCCAAGAACGAAGATCTTCTAAAGAACGTCTAATTTGAATCTCTTTTTTGTCTTGAAGATGCTGGGCTAAAATTTTTAAGTTATAGCCGTATTTTTTGGTTAAGTCTTGAATTTGAGCTAAAGAACGCAAATAAGTATTGATGTAAGAGAGTAGAGTAAGACTGCCGCGCTGAGCATTATCTTCTAGAAGAGAAGCGCAGGCTTGCATGGCTCTGGGGGTATTTTTGCTGGTGACAGCTTCAGTATACTCCCAAGCTTTTACTTCGTTACTTTTGTGAACCGTACGGCATACGTCGTCAACGGTGATAAGCTGTTTATCGCCAACATATATAACAAGCTGCTCAAGTTGGACGCTGAGTTCAAATAAATTGGAGCCGCTGCGATTTTGTAATTCTTGTACAGCTCTGCTTTCGGCTCGGCAGCCGCGCTCTTTTAGAAAATGGTTAATCCAGCGAGGAATAGCGTAAAGGGAAATGCTGCAGCTAATTTCTTGGGCCCAATCTTGCGCCCAGGTTTTTAACTTACTCTTAGAATTTCTTATGTCGTCATGACTAATCAGACATATTATGCAGCTGCCTTCTTTGATAGTCTCTTTGAAGGTATCTTCTATTTTATTTACAGTTGACGAAGATAAACTTTGATAGCGGTGCAGCTCCAGAAGGCGTTTGTCGGCTAACATGGGTAGCTCTCTCAAAGCTTTGATGAGATCGGCAGCTTTAGTTGAGTTGGTGCAGTCTATCGAAGTGTGATTAAAATCGCTGAAATCGCTGTCAATGATAGACTCTCGCAACAGCTGCAGCACCTTAGACGTTAAATACTCATCGGAACCTTCCAAAATATAGGTTGGCGCTGAAGGTATTTTTCTCGTTTCTAGTAGGCGCAGAGCCTCTTCTTTCTCTAGGCGGGACATAATTGAGCACACTCCGCGATTTCAACGATTAAAGAAAACAGTTTACTTGGCCATAACTGCAGCAAAATCAAAGGGAGGGCGGAAGACTCCTCTTTCAGTAATGATAGCCGTAATCAATTGGGCGGGAGTTACATCGAAGGCCGGATTAGATACTTCTATTCCTTCTGGAGCTATACGTTTTGAGCCTATAAAGGTCAATTCTTCAGCCCGGCGCTCTTCAATAGGAATATCTTTTCCATTGTGCAGATTTAAATCTATAGTTGAATAGGGGGCCGCCACATAAAAAGGAATATTGTGTTCCTTGCAAAGTACGGCCACACTGTAGGTACCTATTTTGTTAGCGACGTCGCCGTTAGCTGTAATGCGATCTGCACCGACCACAGCCATATCGATTTGCCCTCTCTGCATAAAGTGTCCGGCCATATTATCGCAGATTAAACGCACAGGTATATTATCTTTATGCAACTCCCAAGCGGTGAGTCGGGCTCCCTGTAAAAAAGGACGTGTTTCATCAGCCCAGACCATATTAACTTTACCATCTTCAAAGGCAGCTCTAATAACGCCTAGAGCTGTACCGTAATCGGCGGTGGCTAGAGCTCCGGCGTTGCAATGAGTTAATATGCGCGCATTGGGAGGTACTAAGGAAGCCCCATGTTTGCCGATAGTTCTGCACATATCTTCATCTTCTTGGGCTATTTCCTTAGCGCGCTTAACTAGGGCTAAAACTATTTCTGCCGGTTCTTTCAGATTTGTCCAGACCTTTTCCATCTCTTTAATGGCCCAGAATAAATTAACGGCAGTAGGACGAGTCGCCCCTATAAGTTTAGCTGCTTCAGCTAACTTAGTTTTTAATTCTGCTTCGCTTAATTGATCATTGTTAAGGGCCGCTAAAGCTAGGCCATAAGCCGCACTTACTCCAATGGCTGGAGCTCCGCGCACTTTCATAGTTTCGATAGCCCAGGCTATCTTTTCTGGAGTAGAGCAGCTTATCCAAACTTCTTCAGTTGGAAGCAAGGTTTGATCGATTAATTCAGCATGATCGTCGCACCAGATAATGGGTTTCATAAAGTTGTTTGTCCTCGCAGTATATTTGCAGATTGGTATCAACAAGCAATTGGCCCTAATCGAAGATACATACTTTTGAAGGCCAGTTAGTTTTTTTCCCTGAGTGGGGAAAAAATTTTATAAGGGCTGAGATTGAGTGGAAGGCAGCTCTGATATTTTATTGTTAAGTTCGCTTACTTTGCTTGCATTTTTAAATTCACTGTCAAGAAGTCCGAAAATACGTACATCCCAGTAGCGTCCGTCTAACCAGAACGATTGGCGTTCTACACCTTCTAAAATAAAACCACAACTGGTAAAGAGACGGGCTGCGTGTTCGTTAAACTCCAAAACATGGACGGTAATTCTATGCAGCCGTAGCTGATTGAAAGCAAAATCACACAAAGCGGTGACTGCTTCGCGTCCGTAGCCTTGGCCGCGCATAGAAGTTTCACCTATGATAATACCTAGTTCGCAGTTAGCGCAGCGCAGATCGAGATTGCGTATTTCAATATTGCCTATGTAAGTGCCGTTATTGAGCTTTATGGCAAAAATGGAGGTTTCTGGATTAGTGCTAGCACTGTTGTACCATCCTTCTAAGTCGTTGAGAGACTTAGGCATAGGCAATGCTCCGGCATAGCGACATAAATTCATGTCGTTGGCCCACTGGTAATTTTTTCCCAGATCGCAGTGCTCTAAGGGCCACAGGCGAAGGCGCTCGGCTTGGATCATGTTTCGCTTCTCCAATGTATTATAGGGTATATAAATAAAAAAATGATCTTATATTCTTCGAGGAATCGAAGGCTGCCTTCCCCCCTTATTCGGTTCGGGCCCTTTATTTGCAGTGACATATAGTAAAATACTACTAGTAGAACTGTTTGCCAAGGTTTTAAGTAGGAGAAATGCGGAAAATAACGAAGTGGAGGCTGTCGTTTGCACAGGTGCGCTCTTTTTTTATTTTGACGCACTTGGCTGCATAAGCAGAAACGGTTACATTCTGGTCGTACTTTCAACTCGGCGGGCTGAGTACGGATCAGAGATCAATAATGAGGGTTTATATCTACGATGGCAGAGTTGTCAGCTTCTAATTTGCAGAAATATCAAACTATGGTAAAGCTGCATCCTCACGATGCGGAGGCGTTCTTTCAGCTAGGGAGGGAGTACCAAATCGCTGGGAATCTTGGCGAAGCTGTCAAGGCTTTCCAACAGGTTCTCAATCTGCAGCCTAATCACGCGCTGGCCTATCTTCATCGCGGGCTGCTCTTTGCTAAGCAAACTGAACTTAAAGGTGCCTTAGAAGATTTAGAAAAGGCTCTGCGTTGCGACCCTCATGTACTTAACATATTCACTGATCCTGCCTATCTAGCTTTTTATAGAAAAGAAGTAAAAGATGCCTTGGCTGCTTTTGAGCGTCCAGTAGCTCTCAATCCCAATGATGGTTATGCCCATTATCAGTTGGGAAGGGCTAACCGTTTATTAGGACGTCCAGAAATTGCATTAAAGAGTCTTAACAAAGCCGTCGATGTAAATCCGCGTTTGTGGGAAGCTAGAGAACAAGCCGGTCTGATCTATTCTCAATTAGGCCAGAACAAGATGGCCATTATTAACCTGCGCAAAGCTACCGAAGATAATCCGCGTTCTGCGGAATCACATTATCAGCTCGGTTTAATTTATGAAAAAGAAAACCAGACTGTACCTGCTATAAAGCAGTTTGAAGCTGCGCACGCCATCGATGAAAAGTGCACTCGTTACCTGTTTGCTCTAGGTCGCATTAATATGAAGGCCGGCCGCTATAAACAGGCTATGGTTCAATTCCAGAAAACTTTAAATATTGAACCTAACAATGCTGAGGGATATTTATCTCTGGCTCGGTGCTGTAAAGAAGTTTATCGTCCCGATTTGGCCATGCAAATGTACGATAAGACCGTCTCCCTAAATCCTGAATACACGGAAGCTTGGAGCGAATATGGCCAGATCGCGTTCCAACTGGGCAATTGGCCTAAAGCTGTGGAAGCTATAAGTAAAGCTTTGGAGCTCGATCCCGGGGACTACGAGTCCTATTTCAATTTGTCGCAGGCCTATCAGAAAATGGGTAACTTTATAGGAGCTTCTAAAGCCTTAACTCAGGCTGTTCAGCTCAACCCGCGCGACAGTTATAGCTATTATAATTTAGGACTTGTGTCCGAGCAGATGGAAAACATCGATGACGCGATTAAAGCTTTCCAGCAGGCCGTCGATTTACAACCTAAGAATTTCCAGTTTCACGTAAGTTTAGGTAAGTGCTATGTTAAGCGCAAGAGCGGCGATAAGGCTATTGAAGAACTGAAGACGGCTGTTGAGATTAACCCTAACGACGCCGAAGCTTACAATATCTTGGCTTCCGTATATCGTCAGTTCGGCCATTCTGATAAGGCTATTCAAGTTTATCAGCGTATTTTGGAGCTTACTCCTGATAAACTCGACGTATACTACGAAATTGGTATGGCCTATTTAGAGCTCAATGAGCCCAAATACGCTCTCTTTGGTTTCCAGAAAGTACTTAAGGTTAAGCCCAACGATGCCCGTAGTCTCAGAGCTGTAGGACGCACTTATTTAGAAAAGTTGGACAACTATGTTGTGGCCGTAGATTTCTTGAAGCGCGCTCTCGACGCCAAACCCGATTATGAAGAAGCTTTAGTCGATTTGGGCGAGGCTTATATTAAGCTCGACCAAGCTGATATGGCTCTGGAACAGTACGATAAAGCTTGTAAACTTAATCCCAACAATATAGATATACGATGCCGCTACGCTTCTGTACTCAGTCGAGTGGGCAAACCTGCCGAAGCTCTTAAGGTTATTCAAGCGGTTATGGCCGCTTATCCGGAAGCTGTCAATCCTCGTGTGGCCAGAGCTCAAATTGCTCTCGATTCCAGCGACTTTGTAGAAGCTCTGGACCAATACCAGCGTTTGGTGCTCATCGCTCCCGACAACGTTACTTTTTGGCTGGAAGCAGCCCGCCTGCAAGAAAAACTCGGTTACATCGAAGACGCCAAGAAGTCTTATTCCAAAGTCCTGCAATTTATACCCGAGCATCCTGAAGCTACCGAACATTTGGAGAATCTCTTCTCAGTATCCGATGTCGATAAGAGTACTGAGCGTGTGGCTGCAGCCGAAATCGTTCGTCCTGAAGAAAAGGCTGTTGAACAGGAAGATGAGTCTAATATTCCTGAGGAAATTGCTGAGTACGTTAAAAAAGACGCAGAAAAGGGCGCTGCCAACGTGGCTACGGTTCTCTCTGCTCAAGAAATTTTCTCTCAAGGTGTTATCGCCCAAGCTACCGGACGGCTTGACGAAGCTAGAAGCCTCTTTATGCAGGCCATGGTTCGCGATCCGGAATATTACCCCGCCTATCTGCAGGCTGGCGTATCTTTAATCAACTTTAACGACACTTCAAACGGTGGCAAGCTGCTGGAAAAAGGGCGTATCTTGGCTGTTAAAGCTGGCGATGAAGGTCTTACCAAAATGTTTGATATCGAACTTGGCAAGCTTCGTGACGCCGTTCAGGCTAAGGCTGCCGCCGAACCAGCTGCGGTTGTTTCTGCTCCTGCTCCCGTCTCTGCCACTCCTGAGCGTGTTCCTGAATCTGTGGCTCCTGTTCAAGTTGTCCATGCGGATGTCTCCGCTCAGGTTAATGACCTCATCGATATGGGTTCTGACTTCTTAGAACTTGGCCATTATGAAAGAGCTCGCCAGCGCTTGAATCAAGCTTTGAAGTTGGACGCCAATAACCTTAAAGCTCTCACTCTGCTTGGTGATTGCTATTTCGCTGAGAATAATCCGGCTAAGGCCCGCGAGTGCTGGGAAAAGGCCAATTCAATATCCTTTACAGAGCCTACCAGCCGCAAGCTGATCTCCGTCTACATTCAGGCTGATCAAACTAATTTGGCGGTTGACGTGTTACTCAAACTGCAAGAAATTGCCGAAGACAAAGCGCCTATTGCTGCTGAAATTGGCAGTCTGCTGATGAAGAATATGGCTTCTACCGAGGAAACCGGCGATTTGGCTGCTGCGCAAGATGTACTCTTCAAGTTGCGTTCTATGCAGCCTGATAACTCGTTGGTTAGCCGTGAGTTGGTGCGTCTCTATCACGAAAGGGCCGATAAAGAAGAAGCTGTTGGTAAGTTTGAAGCGGCTATTTCTATCTTTGTTGAGCAGTTTGAGCAAGATCTTGATCGTGAAGACGCCAAGAAGTCTATTCAGCGTCTCTACAGGTTGCGTTCTGCTAAGGCTGAAAAAGAAGGCAACTATGAATTGGCTGTGGCTTCACTCAGCAAATTAGCTGCTAGTCAGTTCTCTTCTGAAAATGTGGCTGAAGAAATTACCCGTCTTTATGTTGATTGGGCTGCCTCTTATGAGGCTGAAGGGCAGTATGGTGAAGCTATTGCCCTCTTCGATAAATTATTATCTGCTTATCCTGGCAACAAGATCGCTGAGTCGGAAATTAGTCGTCTGGTTCAAGACTGGGCCCAGGAGCAGCTTAGCAGCGGACGCTATGAGCAGGCTATCAAAATTTACAAAAATTATGCTAAGCGCAGCTTCGCTGAGCCTATCGACAAAGCTATTGTGGCTGTCTACTCGCGCTGGAGTGAGGAGATGGTCGAAGACGGCATGTACAGTGATGCTTACAGACTGCTTCATCATCTCGCTAAAGAACAACCAGACAGTAAAGATGTTGCTGCCCATATCGTCAATCTCTCTATTCGTTGGAGCCAACAGCTTACTGCCGAGAATAAGTTCATTGAGGCTGTGAAGGTTATTCGTCAGACTTTGAGCGAGTATCCTGAAGATCAGGAGTGCGTTAACGAGTTGGTTAAGCTCTATAACGTTAAAACTGAGGAACTGGCCAACGAAGGACGCTACGAAGAGGCTATTAAGTCTTACAGGGCTTTGGCGAGTGAATGCAGCAGCGCTGAATATGTGGCTAATGAACATATAGCTCGGTTGTACGGAGCTTGGATCGATTCTCTGGAGCAGAATGGCCGTTATGAGCAGGCTATATCTGTGGCTAATAATTGGGCTTCCAGTGTATCTGATGATAAAGAAGTCAAAGCTCAGATATTCCGTCTGTACAAATCGTGGGCTGAAAATTATGAGAATAACGGCAGCTACTCTGAGGCCATTTCTTGTCTGTCCAAATTGGCTAAACTGCAGCCCGATGAAGTTAGTATTCTAGCTGAGATTGAGCGTTTGTACCGCTATTGGGCCGACGTCAAAGAAAATGCTGATGATTTTGCCGGAGCGATTGTGGCTTGTGAGCACCATTACAATCACGATCCTAGCCACAAGTCTAGCTTGGATAATATTAAGCGCCTTTATGGATGCTGGATACGTTACCAAGAGGCGTTGGGCACTTATGATGAAGCCATCGATATTGTTAAGCAGTTCAGAAATCGTTTCCCCGATTTAGCTGAAACTAACGAGCATGAGCAGCGCATATCGCTTATCTGGTCCCAAAACTTGGCTGAGAATGGTGAATACGAAGAGGCCATTAAGGTTATTGACAACCTTATTCGTGATATCGGCACTAGTGATGATCTGCAGGTCAAGATTCGTTCACTGCATTACGGTTGGGCTGACGCCTTAGCGGCTGAAGATCATATTCAGGCGGCAGCGGCTGTTCTGGACAGTTTGGCCAAGCGGGAGCCTGGCTTGCAAGAAATTCGCAAGCGCAAGTTCTCTATCTTCTGTAATAAGGCTAAAGCCTCTGAAAAGGATGGCGATTACCTCGGTGCAGTCACCGTCATGCGTCGCTTCAACCAGATCGATCCTGAATTCGAAGCTGGTACAGAGGAGATAGTCCGTATTTATAAACTGTGGTCCGCCAGCGATAAGAAGGCTGGTCGTTACTCCGAGGCCGTTAGTCAGCTGGTTAAATTGCAGGATTTCGCTCCGGAAACAGAGGGCTTGGAAGATTGCTTCTTCAATGTTTATAAGACTTGGTCAGATGTTTTTGTTAAACAGGGCGCTTATAGCGAAGCTGTCGATACTATGGCGGGAATTCTTAGTCATATTCCTGGTTATGATCAGGCGATCGACAGAATTACCGAATTGTATACTGAATGGAGCGAGTCTTTGCTTAATAACTGCCGCTACGAAGAGGCTGTGTCTGTCTGTGGTGAATGTGAGACTCGTTATCAGGTCAAAGGTAGCGTAGAAGAGTGCAAGATCAAAGCTTACGATAAATGGGCCGCTGCTTTGGAAGCTCAGTATGAGACTCGTCAAGCCATTCAGGTTTTGCGCCAGCTTTTAGAGGTCAAGCCCGATTTTGAGGGAGCCACCGATCGCTTATCCTCTCAGTTGGTCATTTTAGGTACTCAGTTTGAGGAAGCGTCTTCTGTGGAAGATGCCTTGAAGGCCTTCTTGGAAGCTTACCAACTTAATGAAGACGCTAAGGCCCAGGCCGGTTTGCACAATTGCTACTCGCTGATGGCTGAGATGGCCCGTCTCGATGACGCTCCCGCTTTGGCGATTGAGCGCTATGAGCAGGCTCTTAAGTACAAGCCTGAAGATAAAAATATTGCAGATAAGATTAAAGAGCTGCGTCTCGATTTGGCAGAGAAGCAGATTCGTGAAGGATCTATTGAGGAGGCTCTCGAGTCTTATAAGCTTCAGCTGCTTGTTGAACCTAGCAATGTCAGAGCTCAAAATTCTGTGCGCCGCGTTTTTGCGATTGGTGAAACTGGAGCCCAAATATTCAATTATGTCGATTTCTACCGCAGTTTAGTTGCTGCTAAACCAGAAGATCCCGATGTGCAGATTTTATTGGCTCAGGCTTACACTACTGCCGGTAAAGTTTCATTAGCTATATTCTGCCTGCGCAAGGCTTTGCGTTTGGGCGCTGATCTTCAGATTATCGCTCAGATAACAGAAGACTATGTGGCTATAGGCAAGCCTGATGCTTCTATCAGGCTGTTGGAGCAAGTCTTAGCTGATAGTAAGCTCAGTAACGATTTGATGGCTCGTCTTATAGAGCTCTATCAGAAGTATTACGCTGAGGATTACGCCGAACGTATTGCCCAACTTGTCATGGCTCTAAGGGAATCAGATCGCAATCATCCTTTAATTGTGCGCTTAGATGAGGAAGAAGCTCGCCTGAAAGCTGAGGAAGAAGCCCGCTTGAAAGCTGAGGAAGAAGCTCGCTTGAAAGCTGAGGAAG
>JBJEGD010000016.1:33808-137249 GCA_051874735.1 Candidatus Bruticola sp.
AAGCTCGCCTGAAAGCTGAGGAAGAAGCTCGCCTGAAAGCTGAGGAAGAAGCTCGCCTGAAAGCTGAGGAAGAAGCTCGTCTGAAAGATGAGGAAGAAGCCCGCTTGAAAGCTGAGGAAGAAGCCCGCTTGAAAGCTGAGGAAGAAGCTAAGGCCAAAGTAGAAGCTAAAGCCAAGGTCAAGGGTAAAGGCAAATCTGGGAGCAAAAAGAAGAAAGGCAAGAAATAACGCGGCAAGTTTTATTCTTTTCACAATAACGTTAGCTTGACAATATAACTTATAACTCAGTTGGAGAAAGCTTCCCTCACTAAAGTAGCGGTGAGTGGGAGCTTTTTTGTTTTATGGAGCTTTTGGGCGTTAGAGCAAGATATTTTTTGTCAGAGGCGAAAATATTGGAGGCTCGGGAGTTTCTTGGTCTTGCAGCTAGTTTGTTTGTACAGGAGAGTGTATTTATGTCCGTAAAAGAAGTTGCTAAACATGAAGTTAAAGAAAATAATGATGGCCTTGATAAAGAGTCGGTCTCCCAGGAACAGTTTAGCCTGGAAGTTCTCAAAAAAGCCGCCGTTATAGCTGCTGAAGCTAGTCTGCAGAGCCAGTTAGAAATAGAGTATATGCACCTTTTTATCGATGTTAAGTTTGATAATGAGCGTACCCAGGGAGTCATTATCCGTGATAAAACGGTGAACAGGAATATGCCAGTTTTAGGTATATTTTCTCCTTGTATGCGCATTAAGAGGGCTGAAATTGCTGATAAGCTCCCTAATCTGGCTTACAAAATGCTTCAGGCCAATGAACAGATTAATTTCGCCAGTTATGCTTTAATTGAAAATGAAGAAGATATTATGGTTATCGCTTCTTTTGAAACTCTGTTAGAAGAGGTTACTCCCAAAGCTTTCCGAGCTGGAGTTATGGCTGTAGCTTTAGCTGCCAATCTTTTTGAGGAGAATTTAGGCCAAGATGAGTTCTAAACGTTTTTTTTATAGCAGAATCTTTGTTTTTATTTTAGCTGCTGTTTTCTTAATCTTGGCCGATGTTCAGGCTGCGGCTATGCCCAGAGTACTTATTTTAGGTACTGGAGGTACTATCGCCGGAGCTGCTAATGGCAACTCTGCTACTGGATATTCAGCCGCTAAGTACAGCATCCAAGAAGTTACCGCCAATTTACCTGGTCTTAAGCAGCTTAAAGTCCATATTACTATGGAGCAGACGGCTAATATCGCTAGTCAGAACATGAATTTTCAAGTTTGGAAGGCTTTGGCTGAGCGCATTAACAAAGCTGTCGCTAGTAATGAAGCTGATGCTTTTGTCATTACTCACGGCACTGATACTTTAGAAGAGACGGCCTTTTTTCTAGATCAGGTGTTGAATTTAAAAAATCCGGTAGTTATGGTTGGGGCAACTCGTCCAGCTACCAGTATCTCAGCCGATGGACCTAAAAATTTACTCAATGCTATTAAAACTGCCGTAGATATCGATTCTTTTGGTCGAGGAGTTTTAGTTTGCTATAACGATCGCATATTTAGTGCCCGCTACGCCGTCAAGGGATCGACTTGGAATTTAGATACATTTAAAGCTTCAATGGGAGGGCCATTGGGGTTTGTTGACGACCTTAAAGTTCATTACTATACAGGTTGCGACTCTAACCAGAAGAAGACATTTTCTGTCAATTTAGAGAAGATTAAAGAATTGCCTAAAGTGGACATTATTGCTATGTATGCTGGCGCCTCCGCTGAAGCCATAGACTACAGTATAAAGTCTGGAGCTAAGGGAATCATTATAGCTGGAGTAGGTAATGGAAATATGCCCGACGACTGTTTGCTGTCTTGTAAAAAAGCTGCTAAGTTGGGCATAGTGGTAGTTCGTTCTACTAGGGTGGCCGAAAATTATGTACACCGTGATCACGAATTTAAAGACAGTGATTACGGCACTTATGCCGCTTACGATTTAACACCGCAAAAGGCCCGCATTTTAACTCAGCTGCTTATTGCCTCTGAGGTAAAAGATCCGGAGAAAATTCAAAGCGCCTTTAATGGCGATTCTCCCGGCCCTATGCATTATTTTGAAGAAGATTAAGTGTTAATTTACTTTGGGGACAGGCTCGTCTTAGATAGCGCTATCTAAGTGCGGGCCTTTTTTTGGGGTTTTCAGTTATGACTTTATCAAGAAAAGATATTCTTATACCTTTGCAAAAAACGGCTAGAAAACTGATGAAGCGCAGCTGTAGTGAAGCTCAAAATAGCAGCTACGCCGGTATAAAAGAGCAGTTGCTGGAATTTATACGTTATGTGCGCGCTGCTCTGTACCCTGAAGTTTTTGAAGTGTGTTCAGAATGCGGTGGTTTAGCTATTAGCCATACTGAATTCTGTGTACAGCGAGCTTTTTATGAACTCAACCAAGCTTTAGGACGTATAATGGATAGTAATAAGGCTGAGTCTGTAGCTTTAGAGATGATCAAAGTTCTTCCCCAAATAAGAGATATGCTGGATACTGATATTCAGGCTGCTTATGACGGCGATCCTGCTGCTAGAAGCTTGCATGAAATTATGTTAGCTTATCCTAGTTTTGAGGCTATCAGTATTTACAGGCTAGCTCACTCTCTTTATGAACTTAATGTTCCTATTTTGCCCAGAATTATGACTGAATATGCTCACCAAACTACAGGTATAGATATTCATCCTGGAGCGAAAATAGATAAATATTTTTTTATCGATCATGGCACAGGGGTTGTGATTGGAGAGACTACTGTAATTGGCCATCACGTAAAGTTGTACCAAGGGGTAACTTTAGGAGCTAAGAGCTTTGAATGTGGGGCTGATGGCAACCCGGTCAAGGGGATAAATCGCCATCCTCATATAGGCAATTATGTAGTTATTTATGCCGGAGCTACTATTTTAGGAGGAGAAACTTACATAGGCGATCATTGTGTTATAGGCGGTAACGTTTGGCTAACTCACTCGGTAGACAACGGTGAAACTGTGATTGCGGCTCACGGCAGAGCTAACCATCATCAGCATATTTAAGGGAATATTATAATCTATTTGGGCAGAAAATTTGCTTTTATTGTCTATTTGTTTACTTTTTTAGGCCATTTTTAACAATTTTAAGTGTATAATACAAGGAAGTAAGTTTCCGATAAAATTAGTGCTTTCTCATTCTGAGGTGAGAGCAGCGTGGGCGCAGTTTTTTTTGCTGTGGCTGCTGTTCAGTTTTGTTGAGTGCACAATTAGTAAAAGGGGTCAAAACTGTGGAAATTCAAGGCTTTTCATCCAGCAGTATAAATAATATCAGCAATATGTACGCCAAGAGTGCAGCGGCTGCTCCTCAGAAACAAGAGAGCGAGGCTGTATCGGCTAATGTGGCTGATCAAGTTTCTATCGATTCTCAAGATAAGCAGGAAGGTACCGTCTCTTTGCGCCTTCTCCACATTAATGACCTGCATGGGGCCATCACCGATGAAAAGGGAGTGGGTGGATTAGCTAAGGCGGCTACTGTGTTCAGGCAAGAGAAAGCTTCTGCTCCCGGTGAGGTGCTCACTTTAAATACTGGCGACATAGCTGAAGGTAGCATGCTTTCTTATTTAACTAAGGGGGGCGTTGTAGCCGACAGTTTGGCGTCTATTGGTTTCGACGCCATTGAGCCTGGTAATCACGACTTCGCTTGGGGACAGCAAGATTTACAGAATATGTTGGCAGATACTAAGGCTCCGGTACTTAATGCTAGTATTGTCAATAGCGCTGACGGCAGCACCTACGGTGAATCCTTCATTATTAAAGATGTAGGCGGCGTAAAAGTCGGTATGGTTGGTCTCGATGTCGAGAATATGTCGCGTTATGTAAGCGATGAGAAGCTGGAAGGATTAAGTTTCCGTTCTTCAGCCGATACTCTCAAAGAGTATATTCCTAAAATGAAGGAAGCCGGCGCCGACATTATTATGGTTCTTTCTCACGTCGGATTCGATGAAGACAAAGAGATCGCCAAGCAGTTCCCTGAAATCGATGTTATTGTAGGTGGACATAGTCACACCGAGCTTACCGAAGGCCATTACGAAGGCAACACTCTGATCGTTCAGTCTGGTACTAAGGGAAAGTTTGTGGGAGAGGTTGACTTAAGTCTCGATTTGGCTACTAAGAAGATCTCCAGTGCTGAAGCCCGCCTTATTCCTGTCGATGAAAATGTTACTCCCGATCCTGAGGTTTCTTCTATTATTGAAACTGCAGCCGCGGGTGTCGAACATATCGGTTCTAGAGTCATGGGCCAAGCTTCTGAAGATTTGGGATTCTCCTACTGGGAAGCTGCTAAAATTAACCAGATTTATGTTGATTCTTTGCGTGAAGCTACCGGGGCTGAGATCGGTTTTGTTAGTTCCCGCAGTCCTCGCGGCGGCGTAAGTGCTGGTGAAGTTACTTATGAAGATCTGTTCAATGCTTGTCCTCACACTGAGGAAGATACTATCTTTATAGAAAAAGTGCCCGGACGAGCTATCCTCAACGAAATGGAAGCACGCGTCAAAGATGACGGACGCGGTCCTTGCACTCCTTCCGGTTTTAGCTACACTTACGATGTCAGCAGGCCTGAAGGTCAGCGTATTGTCGACGTCAGAATGGATGACGGCAGCAAGTTCGATCCCGATCGTGAATATAGCTTAGCTACCACTATTTCTATGTCTCGTAAGCCTAACTTCAGGAGTTTGGGTGGCATGAAGAGTATGGGATCCAGCCAGGAAATGTTTATGAATTACTTCTCTGCTCACGAAGGTCCTTGGAAGAACGATCCTGATAGTCGTGTTGTCAAGCTGGGTGCCGACAATAAATAGTATTATCTAAGTTCTTCGGTTTCTGTGTCAGATGTGAATTTTTCTTTAAGAAATAATTCACGTACAGATCCGGGCGTTTTCCCCTCTAGGTAGAGTGGGGCCCCTCTGGTTTTAAGTTAACCGGAGGGGTTTTATTTTTATGTGTAGTATGGATACGACATGAACAGAAGAATTTTTCCTTATAAGGTCATTTTTTCCGATTTGGATTTAACTTTGCTCCATTCTGATGGTAAAATCTCCGCATTTGGGGTGCAAATTTTAAATAAAGCTTTAGCTAGAGGCCTGAAAGTTTGCTTAGTTTCTGCTCGTCACCCTCGCGGTATAGAAGGATTTTTTGCAGAATTCGGACGCCGTTTACCCTATGTAGGATATAACGGAGCTCTAGCGGTTGATGAGTTCGGCCATACTATTCATAATTATACTATTCCTACAGAGGAAGCTCGCTGTATGCTACAAATAGCTGAAGAAAGCGGTATTCCTGGCGTTATGATGATGTATGCTCAAGATCGTTGGATGGTAGAAGAGGGGAAAATCAATGCCTTCTTGCAAAGAGAAATCGATTATATCGGACATGCCCCTGAGTTTGTCCATTTAGAGAAAGTTTTAGACGAAGGCATAGTACCTAATAAGTTTTTATTTGCTAGTGATCCGGAAAATAGCCTTAAAATAGAGAGAGTTTTTTCTAGTTCTTCTCAAGGTTTACATATCAGTCGCTCCAGCATTTGGAGTGTAGATATTATGCCTAGCGGAATTAACAAATCTGTAGGCGTAAAGGCTATGCTGGCTTATTTCGGTCTAAGCTCAGAAGAGGCGATCGCTTTTGGAGACAGCCCGAACGATATTGAAATGCTTAAATACGTGGGCTTGGGAGTGGCCATGGGCAATGCTGCCGAGTCTGTAAAAGAATCGGCAACTGCTAAGACCTCAAGTAACGATGAAGATGGTGTAGGGCATTTTTTAGTAGATTTTATGGATTTTCACTAGCAAGATAGGATAATAAAAAAAAGAGCAAGATAACGACAGAGAGTTCTCTTGCTCTTTTTCGGTGTGAAACTTTAATTTTAGGGTTTATGTCCAGTCAGTGATTTCTTATCTAGATATTTGCTCCTCAGAGCTTGTTCCAGATCGATATGGTGCATATTGGCTAAGGTACTGAGCCATCCCAAGACGTCTGCAAATTCTTCTTCTACATTGCGGCGTACTTGTTCATCTTCCGGATGATTATGAATATTTTGCAAAGCAGAAGCTAATTCACCAATTTCTTCCATAAGCCACATGAAAGTTCTGCCTACACCGCGCTCTGAATCGTATTTTTGATAATGAAGATGAATAAATTTTTGAAAATCTCGAAAAGAAAGTTCGCTCATATGTCTACTCGCGGCCTCAATATTTAATTGTTGCAACTTGCCAGGCGCTCCATATAAATTATACTTAGAGAATAGCCCGTTCCGAAAGCGACTAATACAACTCGCTGAGCCTTAGGACTGTCGTGCTCAATCTCGTTAGCTAGAAGACTAGGAATGCAGCCATTAGTGGTATTGCCGCAAGATTCAATATTGCTTTGCAGTTTATACTCAGGAATATCTAGGCGCTTGCATATAGCCTCAATCATACGGCCGTTAGCTTGGTGGAATAAAAAGCGATCGATATCATCTACACGCAGATTATGTTGCTGCAGATGTTCGCTCAGTTTGCGCGGTACTAGCCGCACCATATCTTTGTAAACGGAACGGCCATCCATGAAAACGGTAAGTTTGCTAACTTCGTCAGGTTCGACACATACTTGACCGTTATGAGCAACAAAACGGTAAACAGCTTGATCTGTATTGTTTTCGTTACTGACAGTAATTAAATCGCCTTTAGAACCGTCCGTATAAGTTGACGCTGAGATTATACGCCAAGGGTTTTTATATGTTGAAACTGGATGGGCTTCTTTTTGTGTCGGATCGGCTGTAGCTAAAAGAACCGCTCCGCCGCCGTCGCCAAATATTACGCAAGTACCTCGATCTGAAGCGTCTATAACGCGGCTCATGCAATCTGCACCTATAACTAAGGCTAAAGAGCCAGGGGGATAACTCTGCATAAGACGAGCTGCCATTTCCAGAGCGGAAACATAGCCGCTGCAGCCGACGCGGATATCGAGAACTTGGACACTGTTGGGCAGTTTTAGAGCATCTTGAACAGAAGCTGAAACGCAAGGCACGACCCTGTCAGCAGTAATGGTGGAGGTAATAATAAGACGCAGATTATCGAGATCGCTGCGCTTTAGAGTTATTTTTTGAGAAGCGGCGGCGGCGATATCATAAACTCCAAACAGACAGTCTAGAATGCG
Source organism: Candidatus Bruticola sp. (assembly GCA_051874735.1). GTDB lineage: Bacteria > Vulcanimicrobiota > Xenobia > Xenobiales > Xenobiaceae > Bruticola. Next base: position 40,953 of record JBJEGD010000016.1, read on the forward strand.
GCGTGAACGTATACCTATGCGATCGAAAGGAAAATCAACATCGCTTATTTCTATATGGCGAGGGCAAGCTGAATGAAGCAAGTTATTTTTGACCTGCAGCATAAGTTCGCTTAATTTTTCATTAGTTAAAATTGCCCCGGGAAGATCCTCTACAGGAAAAGCTTTAGCTGCATCAAGAATGATTATCGGTTTTTCTAATCTGTTATCCATCTATACTAACAAAAAAACTCCCTATGAGCTTTGGTAAAATTACACACTGATACGAAAGAACGTAAGTTTAGCTCATGAGGGGCCTTGCCTTTATACTGTTATTGTCCTAAAAAAAAGACAATACCTACTGCTTTTACAGCAAGTGGCTCGCCTTCTTAGGTATAAGTTTTATAAACTCCTGCCTAAATCTTAGCAATAATCTTTCTATAACAACTGAGCAAAATGGCCCATTTTTCTAAGAAAAATGGGCCATTTTGCTCAGGCTTTTAAGCTGCGGCTTTAGGCCAGCTTAGCTTCCAATCTCTTAGCAATTTCATTTAAGAATTCTTCAGAGTTGACAGCTCTCGCTTCGAAACCGGGTTCAACTAAGTTTATTAAATCTTTAGTCATAATGCCCTCGTTGAGAGTATCGAAGCAAGCTTCTTCTAACTTTTCACCGAATTTCACCAATTCAGGCAGTTTGTCAAGCTCACCGCGTTTCTTGAAGGCACCGGACCAAGCAAAAATAGTAGCCATAGGATTGGTAGAAGTAGCCTCACCTTTCAAATGACGATAATAATGTTTGGTCACTGTACCGTGAGCCGCTTCGTATTCGGTAGTCCCGTCGGGAGCTATTAGGACTGAAGTCATCATCGCCAAAGAGCCGAAAGCGGTGGAAACCATATCAGACATAACATCGCCGTCGTAATTTTTGCAAGCCCAAATGAAGCCGCCATGAGAGCGAATTACACGCGCTACAGCGTCATCGATCAGAGTGTAGAAGTAAGTAATGCCTAACTCATTGAACTTATCTTTGTAGTTCTCAAATTCTTCTTCAAAGATAGTTTTAAAAGCGCCGTCATAAACTTTAGCGATGGTATCTTTAGTTGAGAACCACAGATCTTGTTTAGTATCGATAGCGTACTGGAAGCAAGACTTAGCGAAGGAGCGTATCGATTTTTCCTTATTGTGGGCCCCTTGCCAAATAGCCGGACCGTCTACTTTTTGCACTAATAAAGTTTTTTCTTCACCGCTGACGCCTTTAAAAGTCATGGTGCACTCACCGGGCTCATGAGTGTACATGTCTACAGATTTGTAGACGTCACCATAAGCATGACGAGCAATAGTAATGGGTTTCTGCCAGTTTTTTACTACGGCTTTAATGGCGGGAATGACAATAGGTACACGGAAAACAGTGCCGTCTAAAATAGAACGGATAGTTCCATTGGGCGACTTCCACATTTCAGTAAGCTGAGGATATTCTTCCATGCGCTGCTTATTGGGGGTAATAGTAGCACATTTCACTGCTACGCCGTATTTCTTGGTAGCATGAGCTGAGTCGATAGTTACCTGATCTTTGGTGGCGTTACGGTTAAGCAAGCTGAGATCGTAGTACTCAGTTTTAAGATCGACGTAAGGAAGAATGAGCTTATCTTTGATCATTTGCCAAAGAATGCGGGTCATTTCATCGCCGTCCATCTCTACGAGAGGAGTGGTCATTTTAATCTTTGTCACGTTTATTTCTCCTTTTATGGTGTAGTAAGCGATTTAAGCTTTGCCATAACCGGCAGCGTAGTAATTCATCAGGCAGCCTTCTTTGAGGATGAGCTTCTCATCGTCGGTCAGACCTTTGCACTCCAGTTTTAAGTCGTGAACAGTTCCGTCCTGGCGGATAACTTTAGCTGCAAACTCTTCTTGCCCCTGGAGAATGCCTTCTTTGATGCCCGGAATGTAAATGTAATCGCCGTCTTCATAAGCAAAAGGCGTTTCTCTACTCATAGTGAAAGGCACAATGCCCCAGTTTATACAGTTGCTGCGATAGCGCTTAGTAGCGTATTCGTAGCATATATTGGCGAAGCCACCTAAAACTTTTTGGCAGGAAGCAGCCTGTTCGCGGGCTGAACCGTCTCCAGGACGGTGGGCAAATATGCATGAACCGATAGTTGTTTTCGCCAGATCGCCGCCTACTTTAGCAAGCACTTCAAGCGCCTCTTGCGGATTGCCTCCAGCCAACTTTTCTTCTTCCAAGGCTCTGGCTTTCTTAGAACGCTCAACGTATTCAGGCACCCGGCGAGAAAGAGCAAATTCGGAAAGGCCAATCGGATTAGAACGGTAAGAGGAAGTCTCTCCTGAAGGAATGAGTTCATCGGTGGTAGTTACGTCGTCATGAATAACGGCGCAAAGTTTAACTAGAAGGTCGTCTTCTAAAGCTGGCATGTGGGGCCAGTCTTTGATGTTGGGACCATAGCGAAGCTCGGCGTTGGGATCAGCTTTGCTAAAACCTTCATAGCATCTCTTGGCGTAAATGCTGCCGTCGAAATGATATTTAAGCTGCTCCGGAGTCGGTTCAGTATACTCAAAATCGGTTGCCGCTGTAAGCACTCCTCCGTTAGCAGCTGTAGCTGCAATAGAGCGGGCGTCCATAAGGGCTACGGCCGAAATCTGTCCGTTACCTGGTTTAGAACCTTCTCGATTGGCGAAGTTGCGGGTAGCGTGGCGAATAGAAAGGGCGTTGTTAGCGGGAGTATCTCCGGCTCCGAAGCAGGGGCCGCAGAAAGCTGGCTTAATTACGCATCCGGCTTCCATTAAAGAAGCAGCTGTGCCGTCTTTAGTAATATCTAAACCGATAGGCATAGAAGACGGATAGACGCTCATATCGAAGTAGCCGTTACCTATGCTTTGTCCTTTAAGTATGGCCGCCGCCTCTACAATATTTTCGTACATGCCGCCGGAGCAGCCTACAATAACTCCCTGATCACAAGTGACTTGTCCTTTGTCGTTTATGCAGTGATGCAGATCGAGAGTTACTTTACCACCAAGTTGCTTATTGCAATCAGCTTCGATTTTAGTAAAAATACCCTCTGGATCAGCCTGGAGCTCATGAATAGTGTAAGCTTTGGAAGGATGGAAAGGCAGAGCGATCATGGACTCAATTTGGCTGAGATCAATTTTGACTACCATATCATAGTAAGCACCGTTGCCTGGTTTGAGCTCTTTGTAGTCGTTGGGGCGTCCCACCTCTTCGTAGAACTCTTTGGTTGTCTCGTCAGTTTCCCAAATGGAGGAGAGACAAGAAGTTTCTGTAGTCATGACATCGATGCCAATTCTTAAGTCGCTGCTGAGAGTTTTGATGCCAGGGCCCACGAACTCTAAAACTTTATTTTTGACGTCTCCGTTAGGGAAGGTGGCTCCAACTAAAGCAATAGCGACATCTTGAGGACCTACACCCTTCTTAAGTTTGCCGTCAAGGTAAACTAAAACTACTTGCGGGGCGGCGACATCGTAAGTATTTTTTAGCAGCTGTTTAACTAATTCTCCGCCGCCTTCACCTACGCCCATAGTGCCGTAAGAACCGTAACGAGTATGGCTGTCTGAGCCTAAAATCATTTTGCCGCAGCCGGCCAAACGCTCGCGGGCGTATTGATGAATTACCGCCTGGTTAGCTGGTACGTAGATCCCTCCGTATTTTTTTGCTGCAGAAAGACCGAAGGCGTGGTCGTCTTCATTAATAGTGCCGCCCACAGCACAGAGACTATTATGGCAGTTGGTCATAGCGTAGGGAATAGGAAATTCCTTCAGTCCTGAAGCTTTGGCGGTTTGAATGATGCCGACAAAAGTAATATCGTGGGAGATAAGGGCATCAAATTTTATCCTCAGATGTTTCGGATCTGAACTTACGTTGTGGCTCCTCAGAATAGAATAAGCGATCGTTTTCTCTCTGGCTTCATCAGGGGCAGCCATTCCTTGGGCCTGATCTGCATAAACGATTTCACCGTTTACTAAGTAAGCGCCCTTTTTGATAACTTCCACCATGTGGTTTCTCCTCCTTGGGTTCCTATCCGTCTGCAGCAACTTTCTGCACGAATAGTTGGCTTAATTCGTCATATAAACAAAAAGCCTACTATAAAATCCCTGAAATGTTAAAAAAATAATTTAAAAGCAGAGCTTATCTAAAAAAATAGTGACACTTAGAAGATCTGCTGATCCCCCTGGGCTAATATGGTCTTTGATAAAAATATCATCTAGACGGCAAGCCTCTTTATAAGAATAGCAGCGATTTAGAGCTCCACAAGCGGCTTGGGCTTGTCGAGCTTTAGCGAGGCCTACTCGCTTGAGAATATTGGTATCGTCAAGATTGGCACAAATAAATAGTAGAGTTCTTACGTAAACTTCATCTGGGGTAAGTTTTTGACTTTGCAAGCTGTGCATATAAGGCAAAAATGAGTTAATTACTTGGGCAAATCCGCTCTCTGCTTGTCCGCGGGCGCCGCGGGTTCCGTATTTTAGATACATACGTTGTCCATGGGTCAATGGTTCTAATTCTTTTTGTTTATGGATGCTTAGTATCGAATTTTGAGCATTATTGACTGATAAAGTTTCGGCCTTTTCTGCATTATCAGTGGCAGCGAAAGAGTTTTCATAAGAGCAATTGAGGGGGCAGTTATTTAGGCTCTCCAACTCGCGGCGGCATAAGCCGACCGTCATTTGAGCGGCCGTTTTGCCCAAGTTTTGGGGAGTCCAGCTTGACCATGCTGGAGAGAGGCGCAGGCGGCCGGCTGCGGCACACAAAATGCCCAGCAAAAACAGAGCCCCTTTGTGTGTGTTAGCTCCTTGAGCAGCTGTAAACATATCTTTTTCTGCTGATTGTCCTAAAAGTCGTATCATATTAAATAGCTGCTGCGGAGTTGAGGAGACGGAGTTAGCTCCTGCTTGCGCCATAAGGGTGAAGTGGGGACGCAAACTTATGGCGCTGGCAATAAATGTATAAAAGTTCATATCGCTGTGAGCTCCGCAGTTTCGCCTGTCAACTAAACCTGGTTTAGGAGTGGCCGATACCTCTAGTAGCAGAGCTTCAAGGGCTAGATCAGCAATATAACTGCCGAGTTTGTCTATATTTATTGTCACGATAAACTGCGGAGTCGTTTTATAATGCGCTCTCCCTCTGGCGCAGTTAAATAGGCGAAGGTAGAGGGGGGGACTAGCTCTCTGACACTTGCCAGTTGGCCTTGTTGCAGCAGAGCACGCACACAGCTGGCACTAATGGGCTGTTTTTGGTAACTTAAACGCTCAATTACTTGTACTTGCAAGCCGCTCTGGGGTAGTACTTCGAGCATAATTTGATTGAATTTGTTGGTGAAAGGATCTAGTGGTTCACTGCCGACGAAACGCGTCTGTATGCCTAAGCTTGGGGCAATGTGCTCAACAAAAATATTCAGTACCAAACGAGCTTGAGTTTCAGATGCTTCATTTAGCTGCTTCAAGAAGTAGGTTGGAAAAGTAGCTCCCGATATTATATAATCGCCTCCATCTAAAATTTCGACGTTCTGTATAGAAGCACAGCCCTCTTTTACTAGACGCAACCGATCTTGAAACGGAAAAACAGAGCGATCGGCCCGTACAGGAAAGACATACAAATGCTCACAGCGTTTGGCTGCTTCCTCGATTAGGTACTGATGGCCTAGGGTAAAGGGATTGGCATTCATTACGATAGCCCCATTCAAGCCGGGTTTTTTATATTTAGTTAAAAGCTTGTTCTTAAAGCGCTGCAAATTGTGCTTAGAACTTTCCATCATAATCGCTTTAGGAGCTGCACCTACAATATAAAAGGCTAAACTTTCAAAAATTTGCCGGTTTTCAGGTTTTGTATAGACAAAAATGTTGTCAGCTCCGCGGCTTTTTATTTCAGAGCGCAAGTGAGAAACTAAAGTATTTACCATACCTTCGCCTCTGGATGCTTCGGAAACAGCTACACACTTAATTATATTGTCCTCAAAACCTCCGCAGCAGAGAATTTCATCTTGACTGTTATAGAGTACGGCACAATACTCTAATTGTTCATCTAGACGCAAGCCTGACTGGGCCAGAAAAGAAGACAGTCGTTCTCTTTCTTTTTGAGACGACAGATTAACCTGTTGTGGAAAAAATATATCACTTTCCACTTTTTATTGTTCTCCAAAATATTGATTGGCCATAGCGCCAATACAATTTAAAAGCTCCGGCAGACTATGAGCACGGCTGCGGGCGCATAAAGGGGCTGGCTTTGAGCAGATAAGACAAAGACGCGGAGCCAGGTTTAGTTGTGAGCGGCTAATTTGCCCTTCAAGGGTGTGAACATCGAAATCCCAGAGACGGCCCAGCGGATGACTATCTTCTAGGGAGCAAGTTTGTCTTTTTAGCTCGTAAGGAGAGATATTAACAGCAAAGTACCCCTCGAAGCCCGTATTTAGCCGCCTTACTTCACTCCAAATTATTTTGGAACCAAGAGCCTTTTTTAGTTCTGAGCATCCTAGGGCGTGCAACTTTTCGGCAAGAAAGGATCTTTTTACTGGTCCAGGCATATTGACCATAAAGCTAACAAGAGGCACTGGACGTTGTTTAAGCAGATACTGCTGAAAAGCGCAGCGATTGTCGCGACTTTTCAGCAGTTCTTCTAGTTCTATAGCAGGGCCGTTAATCGGCAACACCGTGTACGACATCTAACAAGGTACCGTCAGGAGCTGTAACTACGGCTACTATTTTATCCGTAAATTCTAAATCATCCGGTTTGCCGACCACTTTTTCGGCCATTTCTTTTAATTCATGAATGTCATAAACTTTCATGCCGCAGGCTTCTAAGCGCTCTTTTATTTCCGGACGATTGGGATTAACGGCAATACCGACGTCGGTTACTAAGACGTCGCAATCCTTGCCGTCGGTGCAGATCGTGCCGACTTTATCACGTACACAGGGAATGCGTCCGCGAATTAAAGGTGTAACGATGATAGCTAAGTCGGCTCCTTTAGCTGTGTCTGGATGGCCTCCTATAGCACCGCGAATGATACCGTCTGAGCCAGTAAGTACATTCACATTGAAGTTAACATCTATTTCCAAAGCAGACAAAACTACTATATCGAGCTGATTTAAAATAGAGCCGCGATTAAAGGGGGTTGCGTAAAGCACGCCGTCAACTTCATGATGATTGGGATTTCGGCGCAGAGAAGCTGCCGCCTCAGTGTCAAAGTCTTGAACGTCCCATAAAGTTTCAATTAAACCTTGCTCATGCAATTTAACTATCTGCCCTGTGATGCCTCCCAAAGCGAAGCGGGCCTTAACACCCTTTTCGATCATAGAATCAGCTAAGAAGCGAGTTACTGCCAGGGAAGCGCCGCCTGTGCCTGTTTGCAGAGACATGCCACTGCGGAAATAGCCAGAATTAATAATGACCTTGGCAGCTGCTTCAGCGATCATCAGATCACGCGGATTGCTTGTAAAGCGGGCAGCTCCAGCAGAAATTTTGGAGGGATCGCCGATAGAATCTACTTCAACAACATAGTTCACCAACGTGCCTTCAATGCTTTGAAAAGCATTAGGATATTTAATAATTTTATTGGTGATAATTATTGTTTTATCTGCATATTGAGCATCAACTTTGGCATATCCGAGACTACCGCACTCAGCTACATCAGTAACTTCATTATCTAGGCAGACTCCGCTGGCGTTTCCGTAAGCATCACAAACAGGAGCACCTAAAAAAGCTACATCGATATGCAGTTTTCCGTCGGCAATAGCTGCAGCTCTTCCTCCGTGAGAACGGAAGATAACTGGCTCGTCCATAAGTCCGCGCGAAATTTCGTCTGCCAAACGACCGCGGCAGCCGGAACTTTCAATATGAGAGACTACTCCGTTTTTTATATGTTCTACTAAAGGTGCGTGTACGCTAGTCAGTGAGGAAGAAGCGATACGCAAATTTTTAAATCCCATGCTAGCTAAAACATCCATCACTTGGTTTAAAACCTGGTCGCCGTTGCGGAAGTGATGGTGAAAGGATATAGTCATACCGTCTTTTAAGCCGCAGAGTCTTACAGCTTCTTCGATAGAACCTACTATCTTATTGTTCTTTTTCTCGCGTTCAGGAAGAGGAGTAGTGTCTTTATCAGCTACGCGAGGATCAACATCGACGCCGTAAATTCCCAAACCTAGTTCAGCAGCCATCTGTTCGGGGATTTCATGTCCGATAAGGTTTTTCATCTTTTGTTATACCTCCGCAGGAGAAATGATTCCTGAAATGATGGCCAGTTCAATAACTCTTTGGGCTCTAATGGCTACCGGCTTGTCTACCATTTTACCGTTTAAGCTGATTACGCCTGAACCTTTAGCTTCAGCTTCTTTAATAGCTGCTACAACTCTTTTGGCTTTTTCAATATCTTTGGCTGTAGGATTAAATACGGAGTGAACTGGCGCAATCTGGCGGGGATTGATGACGCTCTTGCCATCGAATCCAAGGTCTTTAATGAGTCTAGCTTCATAAAGCAGCTGTTCTTCATTATTGACATCGGAATAAACTGTATCTAAAGCGTCGATACCGGCGGCACGGGCGGCCAAAACGATGGTTTGGCGGGCTAACTGCAGCTCTGCACCAGTTTTGGTGCGCTGACATTTCATATTAGCGCAAAAATCTTCTGCTCCTAAAGCTATACCGATCAATCTATTAGAAGCTGTAGCAATTTGATAAGCGTTTACTACGCCTAAAGCCCCTTCTATGGCTGCCATCATTAAAGTATCGCCAACGGGGCGACCGTGCTTCTTTTCCATTTCTTCAATTACAGCTTCACAGTCTGTAATATCTTTAGGCGTTTCTGTTTTAGGCATGCGCAGCACGTGAGCTCCAGCTGCTACCATAGCTTCAACGTCGGCTCTTCCGTAAGGTGTATCTAGAGGATTTATGCGCACGACTATTTCAGTTTGTCCGTAGTCGATAGTCTTAATGGCTTGGTAGACGAGCTGTCGGGCTGCGTCTTTTTCAGCCATAGACACTGAATCTTCAAGATCGAACATGAGAGAGTCAGAGCCGTATATGTGAGCGTCTCTCATCATTCCGGGATTATTGCCCGGTATAAACATCATTGTTCTGCGGAGTCTTTGCTTCTGTGCCATAATTAATCGCAACTTCCTTATTTTACCAAGAATATTCGTTACTCTGACAAGCTCTGTAGACAGCTGTTTTTACGCGGGCCTTGACTGTACAATCTAGGGCCCCTTTGTCTGTAGCTGTAATAACAACTCCGTCAACACCGAGTTCGGCAACAGTTTCTTTGATAACTTTGGTAATTTGGCGGCCGTAAAGCTTCATAACAGTACTGCTGAGATCGACTTCTACGCCCGGATGATCAGAGGCTTCAATTTCTATATGAATGTCGCCTGATTCTAGAGTACCAGCTTCTGCTTTAGTAATTAATTTCAAAGCAATTTCCTTCCTTATTTCTGCCGGATAGTGATCTGTTGAACTTAGAAAAGTCCGGACAGCTGCAGATATCGAGAGGAACTCGTCTGCAATGACCACATCTATTTCTTTTTATTAGGCAAAAAGCCTTGTAAACAATTAATTTATTTTTTACATTTAAGTATTTGCCAATTCAGATAAGGTTAATTTTGTTGATTTGTAGTTGAATATTATCAAATGCTAGCGTTAGTTTTATAGTGATTATTGAGACAATAGAGGAATTTATAAGACGGTTAATCTGTTGTCTAAAGTTACAATAAAACGGCTCCTGCAGCAGGAACTGCAGGAGCCGTTTGTTTCTATTTATAACGCTAAACTAACGCGACCAACGGATGAAGTTGACAATATCTGTAAATTTAGCGTTAGCATGAGCCGGAATAACTCTTACAGAGTAGGCAAAATTACCGGTAGCATTGGGAGTAATTTTGCCTTCGTAGCAGTGAGCACCATCGCGGTAGCCTCCGTAGTTGAGTTCTACCACTTGCGGATTAACTATTTCTTCTTTTTCCAGCTTGCCGGCATAGAGCTCAACTTTGACCTGCTGCGGATTGAGTCTGCCTAAGAAGACGCGGGCATTAACTGAGAGCTCTTGACTGCGTTTCATTTCTCCGCGCTGCTGAGCCTCGGCTTCTAAATTGACCTCATGCCAGACACCTTCTAAATACTGCTTCCATTCTGCTAAATCTTTAGCTTTAGCATAATCGTTCTCACTAGCAATTTCGCCGTTAAGACCTGCAGGTACGTAAATATCATGACAATAATCGTGAAGCATGCGGTGAGTGGAATACTCTGGTACTAAAGAACTTACGGAGTTAAGCATCAGTGAAGTCCAGACCGTAGGCACACCATCTTTATTGCGGTTATCGTAATAGGCCGGAACAATCTGCTCTTCTAAAGTAGAATAGAGAGAGTTCATATCGATGAAATCTTGCTCTTCATTGTTGTTGTAAGGGCGATTTTCACCAATAGACCAGCCGTTTTTGCCGTTGAAGCCCTCGGCCCACCAGCCGTCCAGCACGCTGAAGTTCAACACTCCGTTCATAGCTGCTTTTTCGCCGGAAGTTCCGGAAGCTTCTAAAGGACGGCGGGGATTGTTGAGCCAGACGTCGACACCTTGGACTAAATGACGAGCTAAATCTATATCATAGTCTTCTAACAGTATGATATGGCCTTTGAACTCAGGCATTTTGCTGTAATCGTGAATGCGCTTAATAAACTCTTGTCCAGGGCGATCAGCAGGATGGGCCTTGCCGGCGAAGACGAAATTGATTTCGCGTCCGGGAGCAAACATAATTTTCTTGAGTCGCTCAATATCTGAGAAGAGCAGTACAGCGCGTTTATAAGTAGCAAAGCGGCGGGCAAAACCGATAGTCAGCACATTAGGAGAGAGGCACTTCTTGGCACTCTCTATTTCAAATAGAGGAGCACTCAGGCGGCGGAGACGGCGCTCTTGACGGGTGCGGACGCCGTCGATCATGCGCTGCTTTAAAATTTGGTGTACATGCCACATCTCTTCCGCAGGGATCTTGGCCTTGTCCCAAATTTTGTGATTGTCGGGAGTGAGTTGCCAATCTTTAGATACATACTTTTTATAAAGATCGGAAATTTCGGGAGCTACCCAGGTGCCAATGTGAATTCCGTTAGTTACAGAAGTAATAGGAATTTCGGCAGCAGGAACTTCTGGCCATACGTCGCGCCACAGATGGCGAGAAACTTTGCCGTGAAGTTTACTTACACCATTGCTGAAACCGGCCAGCTTGAGACAGAAGATGGTTAAATTGAAAGGAGCTTCAGGATGGCCGGGATTCTGTCCTAAGCGCATAAATTCGTTACGGGACATACCCAGTTCATTGCGCACTTTCCAGAAGTGCATTTCCATAAGGTCATTGCCGAAGGCGTCTTGACCAGCGGGAACGGGAGTGTGAGTAGTGAAGCAAACTTTGGGAGAAATTACTTCAATAGCTTGACGCCAAGTCAGTCCTTTTTCGCTGACATATTCGCGCATAAGTTCGAGAGTTAAGAAAGCTGAGTGGCCTTCATTCATATGCCACACCCAGGGATCTAAACCTAAGCGACGCAAAGCCTTGACACCGCCGATACCCAAAATCTTTTCTTGGGCAATACGCATTTGGTTGTCGCCGCCGTAGAGCCGAGCAGAGAGACCGCGATCAGCCATCGAGTTCTGCTCGATGTCAGTATCGAGCAGGTAGAGTTTTATACGGCCAACATGAAGGATCCAGACGCGAGCACTTACAATGCGATCGGGCATTTCAATTTGGACAATGATTTCATTACCATTGGCGTCAAGAGCTTTTTCAGCTGGAACCATGGAAAAATCGAGGGGCTTATAACTGGCTTCCTGCCAGCCATCTTGGTTTATAGTCTGAATAAAGTAACCGTGGTTATATAAGAGACCAACGCCAATCATGGGAATTCCCATGTCTGAAGCGGTTTTAAGATGATCTCCAGATAAAATGCCTAAACCACCAGAATAAATAGGCAGACTTTCATGCATGCCAAATTCGGCGGAGAAGTAAGCTATGATTTTATCTTTGTTTTCCGGGAAGGCTTCACTGTAGCGTGTAGTTTTGGGATTCATGTAAGCTTTAAAGTCGGCGATTACTTTATCGTAAGCTTTTAAGTAACTGTCGTCTTTGGCAGCATCTTCGAGTTTATTTTGATCGACGTTGGCTAAAACTGATACAGGATTATGGCCGACACGATTCCACAACTCTTGATCTAAGTTTGCAAAAAGAGCTAATGCCTCTGGATTCCAAGACCACCACAAATTGTGGGACAGTTCCTGCAGACCGGCAATGCGATCGGGCAGTACGGGACGAACTACTACGGTGCCTAAAATATGCACAGTAAAAACCTCCGAATATTTGTTTTATTAAGTTTACACAAAATTTCTAATTTAGCTGCAGATCGGCTTCCAACCGGCAAAGGCTAGTCTGCAATGCAGGCGGAAATCAAAACAATTCAGCAGGAGCCCTTCTCCTGCAGCGTCTTATTCAGCCGCCCAGAATGGACGCCAGGCTCTTCGAATTACTAAATGAATAAACCTCTTACAGCTTCAAGCAGATAAAAATATTTTTTTATTTTTCTGCATAATTATTTGGAATAAATGGTGATAATGTAGCTAAGGTCAATTTCTTAGCAATTATAAATATGCAGAGAATGAGCATACCTATGCCGAGCAGGGCTGCTATTATTTTATTTGCAATAACTTTGGCCTGATTGTCCTCGCCGGGAGCTGAAGAAGTAAATTCACCGCCCGTCTTAGTTGAGGAAGCTTTGTTTATATTGCTTATAAAAGTTTTTGCCGATAAGTTAACCTCAGCGGCAGTCGTGCGTATTTTATCAGCTAAGCTTGTTAAAAAGCCTTCAGCAGGGATGGTAGATTTAGCACGGACATTCTGACTGCGCAGTTTAGTTGTTTGCAAAATTTTAGAAGGAGAAGAGGGGAGAGCCGCTTTGCTTCCGTTCGCAGCCAAGTTAAACTGTGTTTCAGATTCCGAATGGCTGGACTGCTCATCTGCTCCATTACAGGCAACAGCGGCAGTGTCTGCTTTAAGGTCGCTTTTTGCTTCATCAGTATCGTTCTGAACGATATGAGAAAAACTTTGAGGATCGGATATAGTGTCTTTAGCTAGTTCATATCCGCACATATCGCAGTATCTTGAATTAGGGAGCACTTGGGTGTGACACTTGGGACACTCAGACATTAAAAAATATCTCCTCTTGTGGCTAAGAAATTTTATTTTGAGTTTCAATCATTAAAGTTGCTCCTGCAACTATTATGTCAAAGCCATCGTCTAAAATTTGTTCATCTTTACTATCAAAGAAACTTCTCAGCTTGGCAGTGCCTCGAGCTAATGTGTTTAAACCGGTCTCCATATCGTTGTAAAGAGAAGCCAAAGTTTGGGCTGACTCCGTTGAGGACTGAGGCTGAGCAGCCGTTTTCTTTTTCATTTCAGCAAATTGAACTTGGCCGTCGCTCACTTTTTTAGAGAAGAAGTCTATTTCGCGCTTTAAATCTTTTTCATCTAGGAGCTTGCGTTTATAGGAGTTGATAGAACCTTCTAAACGAGAAATGTAGGTGTAAGCTGGCCCTTTAGATTCCACAGGAGTACGTTCTTTTACTTCCATAGTTTGAGTGGAAAGGCCTATTATGGCTGGTAGGGCGGCGCCACAGGATCGGCATTTTTTAGCCCCTCCAGGGTTGAGAGCTGAACAGTTGGGACAGGCAGACGGCTGGGCCACAGAGGCTTTCATCAATCTTTCTTGGACCGCAACAAGTACTTCACTACTCTGTAGTAGTTCAGAACAGCCATCTTTTAAGAGTTTTTTATCGTATCCCCGCTGAAAACGGGCCATTTTGTCTAGAGCGGCCCCCATTTTCTGCAAAGCTTGTTCTGCTATAGGCAGAAGTTTTTCTACGTCATCGTTTTCTTTGGGAATTTCTTTAATGCTAGCAAAGTCGTCTTTAAATTCTAGAAAACGATCTCGCAGCCAATCTACCTTATCTTTTAAAGTTTCAGGTTTGTATTGTCCTTTAGCTACGCCTGTGGCTATACGAACTATTTCTTGAATGTAAGGCGATTTGGAGAAAACCGGGAAGGACTCTTCCTCTTTTTTCATCTGTTCAAATATTTCAAACATATTTGCCAAGGCTCGGCGTCCTTGATCTATAAGAGAGGGAAAAGAGTCTGTTTTATTATCATTTAAACATGTCTTCAAACCGCTTAAAACTTCGGTAACAGACTTGAGTTCATGAGAAAATTCTTGAGGAATTCGCTGTGATAACTCCGTTTTGGGACGGACTTTCAAAGCTTCTTGAAAAGAAGCGGCTAAGTACTGGGTAAACTCGGCCATATTGCGCAAAGCTTCCAGAAGATCTTCTTTAGCTGTTACGTCATCAGGGGCTTCATAGACAAACTCAGCAGCTCTGATAACTTCATTAAAAACGGGAGATATAGAAAGTTCAAAAGAATCCATGTTCCTGAGTTTCTAGCTTCTTTATATACTACCTTTCATAACCTAATTGGCTCAGGTCTTTTATTTTACCTTAGCGAAGGAAAAAGGCTTTAGATAACCAAACAAGCAAGTCTATTTGCTAGAGAAATAGTTTATGTCCGGCAGAAGGAACAGCTCTTATTATTGCGGTTGTCCCTTATTATGAGGAGTATTTTTTATGAAACAAATTATTTTAACAGGTGATCGCCCGACTGGTCGTCTTCATATTGGCCACTATGTAGGGTCTTTGAAAGAGCGCGTATTATTGCAAAATTCCGGTCGCTACGATGAAATTTATATTATGCTAGCTGACGCCCAGGCTTTGACTGATAATGCTGAGCATCCAGAAAGAGTGCGTCAAAATATTATGCAAGTGGCTTTAGATTATTTAGCTTGCGGAATAGATCCCGATAAGAGTACTATCTTTATTCAGTCTATGGTTCCTGAACTTACTGAACTTACTTTTTACTATATGAACTTAGTAACAGTCTCCCGAGTTCAGCGCAATCCGACCGTAAAGGCTGAAATTCAAATGCGCAATTTTGAAGCCAGCATTCCTGTAGGATTCTTCTGCTATCCGATCAGCCAAGCTTCTGATATTACAGCTTTTCAGGCTACGGCCGTTCCAGTAGGTGAAGATCAGATGCCTATGCTGGAACAGTGTCGTGAAATTGTTCACAAGTTCAATACCGTTTATGGTGAGACTTTAGTGGAGCCGCAGATTATTCTGCCTTCTAATAAAGCCTGTCTGCGTTTGCCTGGTATCGATGGCAAAGCTAAAATGAGTAAATCGTTAGGAAACTGTATATATCTTTCCGAAGAACCGGAAGATATTAAGAAAAAAGTAATGTCTATGTTTACCGATCCTACTCATCTGCGCCGCGAAGATCCCGGCCATACTGAGGAAAACCCAGTTTTTATTTATTTAGAAGCTTTCTGCCGTGATGAACATTTTGCTGAGTTCTTGCCCGAATATGCCAATTTGGGTGAGTTAAAAGCTCACTACGAGCGCGGCGGCTTGGGCGATGTCGTTGTCAAAAAATTCCTTAACAATGTAATGCAAACGGAGCTTAAACCTATTCGCGAGCGCCGTCAGGCTTGGGAGAAGCGTTTGCCTGAAGTTGCTGAGATTTTACGTGTCGGTTGCCAAAAAGCTCAACTAAAGGCTGCTGAAACTCTGAGGGCAGTACGTCGGGCCATGAAGATCGATTACTTTGAAGGCAGCAACCTATTTAATTAAAGATAACTCCTCAAGCAAATAAAAAAGTCCCCGGCTGTTTTAAGTAAAAATGGTAGAGGACTTTTTTTATTACTAAGTTGTTACGTAAATTTAGCTACACTATTTTTTGAAAAAGCCAAGAGCGATGAGATTTAGAATTGGCAAAATCAGGAGAAGTAGTTCTAGAGGTAATTTCTTGCCAGGTTATGTTAGGCAAGTTGGGAGCATTCATATTAAAGCTACGTTTATTGGTGCTGAAATAAAGTTGACCTTCAGGGGACAGTAACTTTAAGCAGTTTTCAATAAGTTTACGATGATCGCGTTCAACTTCAAAGATATTGGCGGTCATTTTCGAATTGCTGAAAGTTGGCGGATCACAGATGATAACGTCGAATTGCTCGCCGTCCCTAACGGCATCATCAAGCCAACAGATAACGTCGTCCTCAATAAGAGTATTATCTAGGTTTTGTAAACCATTAAGGCAGAGATTGCGTTCAAGCCAATCTAAATAACGTCCGGACAGATCGACAGACACTGTACTGGCCGCTCCAGCCGCTCCAGCATAGACTGTAAAACTTCCTGTATAACAGAATAAATTTAGAAATCTGCGCCCTTGGCTCTGAGAAGCAGCCCAAGAGCGCATAAGGCGATGATCTAAAAATAAACCAGTATCGTGATAGTCGCTTAAATTTACTAAAAAGCGGCAACCGCCTTCTTTAATAACAAATTCAGCTTTAGTGTTTCTCTGCCGTTTATATTGGCCGCCAGGTCGCCGATCTTTTACAAAAAGATTGCTTGAGTCTAAATTTAGCCCGTTCAAAGTCTGATTAACGACGTCCTGATAAAAAGACTGACGAGCTTCCGCTGAGTCGTCGCGGGTACGGCTAGAAATCCAGAGGACCACCCTGCCTTCGTAGTAATCCGCTATGACAGGGTACTCTGGAATATCATGATCGTAAATCCGAAAGCAACCAATATTTTGACGTTTAGCCCACTTAGCAAAGTGCTTAAATCTTTTGCGCAGGCGGTTGGCTAAAATAGGCTCTCTAGTGTTGTCTGTCATGGCTACATCCGTCTACTTAAGTTTATAGCCGTTTTCAGCTAATATTTCTAAACCGCTCAGATTAAGGGGCTGGCCCAAAGCGTATCCTTCTTGCAGTTTAAGTCCAACGCTAAAGAGGTGATCGGCTTCCTCTTGATTGGCTGCTCCGTTAATTATGCAGCTGCAATTTAAAAATTCGGCTGCTTTTTGGCACATTTGGGCGTAACGCTCTTTTACTTTTCGACTGCGCTCAGGGGAAGATATGTCTAAGTAATGGCTCTTAACGCCTTTTAAATTGAGATTGAGCATATCGCACAAAGAGAGGGCGGTGCTGCCAAAGCGATCTAAAACACATCCTATACCATGCTGATCCAGAAGGTCAATTATCTGCTTGGACATATTGATATCTTGAGCCAGAGTTTCTTCACAAACTTCCAGCCGGATGCGATGGGCTGCAAATTGGTAATCTTGGCAGCTTAGAAGAATATTATCCAGCAGATCACTGTCAAAAAACTGGCGTTTACAGACATTGAAGTTAATTGTAAAGTTTTCTGGAAGAGGGGCGAAAGAGTTGAGCTTTTTCATCTGCTCGAGTGAAGATTTGATGAGTTCATAACCAATCGGCAGTATAAGTTGATCGCGATCACAAAGATCGAGGAACTCATCGGGCAGTAGAGTGGCGCCGTTAGGGTGGCGCCAGCGAAGCAAAACTTCTATGCCGATTACCGAATTATCTTCACGGTTAATTATAGGAAGATAGCGCGGTATGAATTGGCGGCCGCCGATGGCGTCGTACAATTCTTGCTCTCTGGCTAATCGTTCTTGGGAGTATTTCTGATGCTTTTCATTGCACATACGAGCTTTGTTCTCGCCTAAAGTCTTGGCCAGTAGAGAGGCCTTGCAGGCGTCGTTTAGCAGACTTTCAGGGGATTCATAGCCGTCGCAAGATACAGCAATGCCTATACTCGTATTCACGTTTATCTGGTTGTCGAAAATGCGCATAGGAGAAGATAGTGACTTAGAAATGCGGTTAGCTACGCGCAAGGCGTCACTGACTTCGCGCAAATCGTCAAGCAGAATAGCGAAGCTATTTTGCTCAACTCGGGAAACTAGGTCTGAAGCTCTAGAAGATAATTGAAGTCTTCTGCTTACAGTTGACCAAATCTGCTCAATTTCAGCATTGGTAAACTTTGTATCTTGTTTGTCTAAGTCGTTGATAGTTACATTTAAAAGGCCGAACAGATACTTCTCATTGCGTATAGCCCGCACCATAGCTCTTTCTAGGAGATCGTAGAACACGTGGCGTCCCGGAAGACCGGTCACACTGTCATAGGAAAAAGAATTACTGATGTCGCTTATATTGCCGACTAAGCGCTGAGCTTCACCGCTGCTGTTTCTTACGGCGATGGCGCGTACCAAAACCCAACGATGAGTTCCGTCTTGGCGCATAACTCTATGCTGAACTTCCAAGTAAGGTGTTTTGCCTTCAAGATGTTCTTTTAATTTTTCAGATACTGAAGCGTAATCTTCGGGGTGAATAGCGTTAAACCAATCTTGAGGGGAAGCTGGTGAATTCAGATCGTGTTCCAGACAGAGAAGTTCATAGACTCTGGGTGAATTTATAATGGAATTATTTTTAATATCCCAATCGAAAACTCCGCCGTTTATAGCTTTTACGGCCAGATTTAGACGTTCCTCTTGGAGCCGCAGTTGTTCGTAAGAGTTTTTTAAAGAAAGGCAAAGTTTTACTTTAGCTTCTAGTTCTTCTTTACCAGTCGGCTTTATTATGTAGTAATTGGCTCCAGCCGTCCAAGCGGCAACTTTGTCGCTGTATTCTCCAAGTGAAGAGACAACAATAATAGGCAGTTCTGCTAAGTTCCAGCGACTGCGCAGTTCTTTAATAAAATTGAGGCCATTTATATCTTTAGCCAAAGTTTCCAGAATAAAAACATCGGCGGTTTTGTCTTCAATAATTTTGAGAGCTTCACTGCATTTATCTACAGCTATGGCCTCGAAACCGCTGCCTTCCAGATAATGGCAGATTAGCATTCTGCTGACACCCTGATCTTCGGCCACCAAAATTCGGTTTAAGATGCTGTTTGTCATAAAAAATGAGCCTCCCAAAAAGATCGAACTTGTTAAATTCTAGAAATTTGATAACCTAATTTGGGGGGATACGTTAAAGGCTGTTCTTTTCCTTTCAAGCTTGGATAGGCCCTAATAGCTGTTTTGTACAGCATATACATTTTTTGTTTACTTTTAACTGTAGATTTGCATAAATTATTTTGTTATACTATTAGGGCAGGGGAGTGCGCGGGCGAACAATCAATGCCAACTTGGCAGTTTGTTCAGGGAGTGAAACCTCTGGCGGCTGCCCATCGACACGCGGGCGAATGTGTCGACCTAGCGGCCCCTGCGCAAGTCTATCAATAATAAAAAGCCTTCAGTTAGCTTATGGCCTCTGGAGGCTCTTCTTTTTATCTGTCAATATCGGTCTATAAGGATGCCGTTTCAAGTGGTTGTCTGTAAATAGACATGGCCTAATAGCACTTTTTGTTGCACTAATTCAGCTAACTATTTTTTTGTGCAGACGTATACGAAGGCTGGGGGAAGATTTTTCCAAATTATGCGCGACTTTTCTACTGTAGAAAACTTATTCTTAATTTTCCTGGCGAAACGGCGTCCAGCTGGAAGTAGCAGCCCCTGTAAGTAGGCGAAAGTTACGAAGCGTCCGCCTGGACGCATATATTGGAGCACAGGATCGAGAAGTAGATTTTGTAGATCGTCACTAAAAGCCGCCCATGGTAAACCGCTGATGACAGCGTCAACCTGAGTTAGATTGCGTTCTTTGAGTAAACGGGGCAGCTCAGCAGCTGAATCACAACATATATCTGCTTGAGGTAGCTCTTTTTTTAAAATGTCCACCAGCGATTCATTTTGTTCAATAGTAAAAAACTGCGACTGCTTAGGCTTGCGCTTGAGAATTTCCTTAGTAAACACGCCAGTGCCGGCTCCGAATTCGACAATTACTTCAGCTCGATCTGTTCTTGCTTGAGCGACAATTTCTTCAGCTAACTCTTGTGAACTAGGATAGATAGCTCCGACTTGTCCAGGTTTCTTAAAAAACTCACGTAAAAATGTTAAAGAGTTACTCATTTGTTGTCTACTCGAGCTGGTGATGAATTTTAAAATTGGCTCGCCATTTGCAAGTTATAGCTGTGATGACTATTGGGGAAATTGTCTAAGCTAAGCACACCTCTTACTTATAGCATATAAAGCGGCTTTTGGCAATTTTGTTTTTATGGAATCTATTCATATGTTTTAGGTGAGCTGACAACTAAATACAGCTGCTGCCCAGATAAAGATTTGAGGTAACTATATACTTGTGTTAGGTAAGAAGGCAGAGAAACTCGATTCTAGCAGGTAATTAGCATTCTTTTAGCCAAATTCTAGCTGGATAATGACCTGAGGCTGTCTCTGTTGTTCATTAAGAATTTTTAGAATCAGCCGTCAGCCTCGAATGCACGCGAAATTTTTGGTCCTTTTTCTTCTTAGGGGCGCCGAGTTTATCGAAGTTATTGGGAGTGGCTCGTATGGCAGATGAACGTCAAATTTTGATTGCTAGTTTGCGCGAACATTTTGAAGGCATTGTTGAAGCTGCGGATCTTTATCTGCAGGGATTAAGCAGTGAAATGGCTGGTAAGGAAGAGCTAGAGGCTGCTCGTGGAGCGAATAGTGTACTAAAATCTGAATGCTCCGACTGGCGCAAGCGAGCTATTGAAGCTAACAAAATGGTAAAAGATCTTAAGCACAAGGTCGCTAAGTTAGAAGAGCGTTGTATTAAGACGCATCAGCTTTGCTTCAACGTTATAGAAAGCTTAAGTTCATATGAGCCAGAATTGTACAAAAAATACCAGGCAGCTCTGCAAGAACTTGAAGCGTCATCTACGGAGTTAGATCGTACTACTTCTGATCGCACTGAACAAGATAAAAATAACTCTGATCAAGATTCCGAACAGAAGAAAAGTTCTGATGAGTGTGCGGTCGAGTCTGCCGTTAAATTAAAGAACGAGCCTGCCCAAATAGAGTCTACTCAGGAAGAGACTCTTGTGTCTGCAACTGGCAACGAAACAGATGAAAGTGTTACTGCTGTAGCATCTACAGATACGGCTGTTCCTGCTGCTTCGGTCAATGTTAATACTGAGCATAAGGAACCTGGGGCTCAAGTTGAATCTGAGGTTAGGAGTGCTGTCGATCAGACGGCAGAAATTAAAAAGGAGGCAGATTTCCAGCCTATAACAGAGATTGTACCCTCAGTTGATGATATGCAGCACAAGGTGCGTGCTGATAATAAAGCCGCTTTAAAGAAACTCATTAGAGTTTCTATGTCATCGGGGCGAGGGCTCAAAGGCATAAAAGCCGCTGAAGTCGGACGTAAAAAAGTTAGCGATGCTAAAGGAGCCTCAGAGACTAGTAAAGAGAGCGCTGAAGCAGATTCTACTTCCTCTTCTGATAAAACTGAGGATACTCCCGATCCTCCTGAGGGGGTAGCTCCAGGTGGTTCGATCGCAGCCACTTCAAGTTCGTCTGTAAATTTTGAAAGTCTAGACAAATCTGATGAAAGTAACTCTAATTTTGAACCAGTCGCCGATCAGAGCAGAGAGTCTGAAGCTGTTAAAGAAGAATTTATAGAAAATAATAGCAGACTTAAACTACCCTTTTTAACTAAAGGTCGTTTAAAGGACAGTTTGGAAGTTGCGCTCGATAAGACGCTCGGCGGCCGCCTTAATTCTATTGAAGATATTGTTAATCAAACTGAGACCGATGTTAAATTGTCTAATTTAGAATTGCTTTCCCAGTTTGGTGAGGATATTCACTTTATCGTCAGTGAAGATAAGCAGCTTATAGAAGAGGTTAAAGTAGGTTTAGATCTTTCTGAAAAAGGCGAATACGATGCCGCTTTGGCAAAGTTCGCTAAATTATTGCGCCAAGACGGGGCTTTGCTGCAACCCTGTTTGGCGATTCTGCACACTTATGTCAACATTGCTCGCTGGGAAGACGCCTATAAGACAGGCATATCACTTGTTTACGATACTTACCCTACGCAGTATTGGGATAAGTATATTGCTGACATGGTGCAGGTTCTAGTTCATAAGCTAGAGTCAGCCAATAGCGATGTAGAGATTAAACGATTGATCTTTGAATTGGCCTTGCTACATGCCAAATATCCGGTTACAGCTCGGAAATTCTTAAGTTTAGCTTCATCTATTTCTGAAAAAATCCGCGAAGACGCGGCGATACATTATTATTTGCTGAAGCTTGGTGTATCCTCTGATTCTGTTGAGACAACGATTGAAGCTCTGCAGGAAATAACTTGTTGTCCGGAACTTTTTGACGAACTTTTTATGCAGGCCAAGAAAACTGTCAACAGGAGCAAAGCTCCGATACTTAACATGATTGAAGCTTTGTATCTAAATAGCAAAGAAGAGGCTAAAAAGGTTGAGGATCGGTCGGTAAGCTTAGTTCCTTTAGGACCTGTGCAAATTTCGCCTTCCGATATTGAACGTTTTCACAGTCAAGCGACTTCCGGGAAAGTGCTGAGCTTTATGCTCGATGAATTATTTCCTAGGTCGGAGTTTAGCCCGCCTGTGTGGCCGGAGCGTTTCAAAAACATTCTTGAATCATCCAAAATTATTCCGCTCCATTTTGGGCCCGCCAAAGTTTTTGAGCGTCTGAATGCACGCACTTTTAAGTTTAAAGGAGTTGAACTGCGTTATTACGACGGCAAAGAACTTTTCTTTGTTAAGGCTGCCGAATCTGAAGAGGGCAAGACTTTTATTTTACACGCCAAATTAGCTGAACTGACCCCAGTTGAACAGCAGTTCATTATATTACGCAAGTGTTTCCAACTCTATCACCGGCATACTCGTCTTTGGCATGCTCGTCTTTCACTAGATGATACGATGGTCTGTCGTCTGCTCAGCACCGTAGTGGAAATGTCTGTGGAAAATGGAGCAGAAGTATCTGCTTCGCTTATAAAGGTAGTGAAGAATTATGACGCCGATACTTCAAACTTATATAGGAGAATTTCTGAAACTATCACCCGTCTTTACAGGGCTACGGGAGATAAGCATTTCTTAAGTTTAAAAGAGTTCTTATTCGCTAAGCGTCCCTTTACTTCAACGTTGGATGGAGACGCCAATAGGTTCGCGGCCAAATCGGTAGGTATTACTGAAGCTTCTTACGGATTAGCTCGTCTTTTTGCCGGCATGCGATCCGATTATGATGTTTTAGCCAACAATGGTTTCTGTGCTCTTTACGCAGATCTTCAGCCTAAAGATGAGTTCTTGCGCAAATCTCTGCAGCTGTTATGGACATCTTATTTGTCGGCCAGCAACTATATTTAATATGTAAAAATGAGGGAGTGTTTGCTTTATGAAGAAATACTTTGCTGAATTTATGGGTACGGCTATGCTGGTCTTTTTTGGATGTGGTGCAGCAATTTTGCATAAGCTTCCCAATATTCATGAAGGTATCGGTTATTTAGGAGTGGCCTTGGCTTTCGGGCTAGTTCTTATGGTGCTAGTTTATTCAATAGGATCTATTTCTGGATGCCATGTTAATCCAGCCGTTTCATTGTCTATGATGATTTTAGGGCGGATGGAGTCTAAAGATTTTATTCCTTATTTAGTAGCTCAAGTTATGGGAGCGTTTGTGGGAGCTTTTATGCTTTACGCTTTGGTAGGCGGACATGAAACCCTGGGCATAGCTGAAGGGGGGTTCGGATGTAACGGTTTTGGAAATCTAAGTAATGCTAATTTGAGCGCTATGATGGCTTTTTTAGCTGAAGTTATTCTAACCTTCTTCTTTGTCTCCACGGTAATTTTTGTATCTTCAAAGCCTGAATACGCTAATGTTGCCGGCCTGATTATTGGTTTATGTTTAGCTCTGGTGCATATTGTGGGCCTTCCTTTAACTGGTACTTCCGTTAATCCCGCTCGCAGTTTAGCTCCAGCTTGTCTTAAGGGAGGATTGGCTTTGACTCAGGTATGGGTTTTTATTATCGCTCCCTTAGTAGGTGGAAGTTTGGCTGCCTTCTATAATATGGCTTTAGGAAACGATGAAGTTCCTGAAGAAAATCAGCAGATATAGCGTTTGATATTTATTTCTGTGTTAATTGAGGGCCAGATTCGCTAGAAGAGCGTTTGGCAGCCCTGTAAACGGCCGAGCTTGGCTCGAGCCGTTTATTTTTATATCATGACCATAATCGTATAAGAATACTTAATGGGATATCAGTAATATGCTTAATAAAAAAGCGGCTAGAAATAAAACTATAGATACATCTGTAAGTGCGGGAGATATATATTTAAAACGTTGTATCTCTGTTAGGGAAAAGCCCAATTCGCTTGAAGAAGTGATCGATAAAACGATACTGGGAGATACTTTTGATATTTGTCGTTGGCTGCCCCCCAACAGCATAGATTTAATTATTGCCGATCCTCCCTATAATTTAACTAAATCGTTTAATGGGACTACTTTTTCCAAGAAGAAGGATTTTGAGTACCGAGAATACACCCATCAATGGCTGACGGCGATAAAGCCCTTGTTGAAAATTACTGGATCAATATACGTATGCTGTGATTGGGAAAGTAGTCTAATTATTGGCAGTGTGCTGAGAGAATATTTTTGTGTCAGAAACCGTATTACTTGGCAACGTGAGAAAGGACGCGGAGCTAAGGCTAACTGGAAAAACAGCATGGAAGATATTTGGTTTGCTACTAGCAGTAATGATTTCACTTTTAATATAGATGCGGTAAAAATTAGAAAGAAGGTAATAGCTCCTTATCGTGTTGACGGTAAACCAAAAGATTGGACTGAATCTGAAAGTGGTAATTATCGTGATACTTGTCCATCTAATTTTTGGAACGATATCACTATTCCGTTTTGGTCCATGGCAGAAAATACGGCTCATCCTACTCAAAAGCCAGAGAAGTTAATCGCTAAAATGATACTTGCTTCATCATTAGAGGGCGATCTCGTGTTTGATCCTTTTTTGGGGTCGGGTACTACAAGCGTAGTGTCTAAAAAGTTAAGACGCCATTTTTTAGGTATTGAAATCGAGCCCCAATATTGTGTCTGGGCTGAACAGCGTTTAGCTATGGCTGATAATAATACTGAAATTCAAGGTTACGCAGACGGCGTGTTTTGGGAACGCAATTTTAATGTTCTTTCTTAGATTTATTCCCAGACTGTACCCCTGTTGTTTTCAGCTCGAGTTTAAGGCCTGACAAAAATAGTAGGATAAACTGTGCATTGACAAATGATGGTTGTATTTCATAAATTGTTAGAGCAAAAAACGCTTCGCGCCGCTTATTTTGCTTTTATAGTCAAGCAATAAAGAGCCCGAAGCGTTTTCCATGTAAAATTAACTAAATTCAGCTGTAAACTAGCTTAGATAAGCTTAGCTTGGGCAAGCTGCAAAGTAGTTGTTGTTTTAAACTGGCGCCGAAAGTAGGCTAGTTATTCTATTTTCACACGAAGTGATCGGGAACTGGTTCGGGCTGTTCAGGTCCTAAACATCCTTCCCATTTAGCTACTACAGCTGAAGCTAGGCAGTTGCCAATAACGTTGCATGAAGTGCGGCACATATCCATAAGCTGATCTACACCAACTATGGCTAAAATAGGCCATTCTGGCAGGTTAAAGCTAGCAGCTGAACCGAGAAGTATTACTAAAGACGCTCTGGGAACGCCAGCTACTCCCTTACTAGTAATAAGCAGAGTAATTAGAATAGCTATTTGAGTCTCCATTGGCAGGTTAATGCCTGCAGCCTGAGCTACAAAAATAGAGGCTAAGGACAAGTACAATGTGGTGCCATCTAAGTTAAAGCTGTAACCTATAGGCATAACAAAGGCTACGATATGGCGGGGAACACCAAAACGCTCCATTTTTTCCATAGCTAAAGGCAAAGCAGCTTCTGATGAAGCTGTAGCAAAAGCTAATGTAGCTGGTTCGGCGATACGTTTGAAGAAACGTATAGGATTTATGCTGCAGATCAGCATAGTTGGCACTAATATTACTAAAATAAATACAATAATTGTAATATAGAAAGTTGCTACTAGGTACCCCAGATTGTATAAAATACCCAGCCCCATATCGGCTACAGTGCAGGCTATAGCTCCTCCTACACCTAAGGGAGCCGAATACATAACTAAGTTGGTGTATTTAAACATGGTTTCCGCTAAGCTCTCCATGACGTCCATGATGGGCTTGCGCTTTTGCAGGGGAACCTGGGCTACGGCAATACCGAACAAACAGCTGAAGACTACAATCTGCAATACTTCATTTTCGGCTACCGATTTAGCAATATTCTCAGGGAAAGCGTGCAGAATAATTTGGCTAGTAGTCTGCGGCTTAGCTGCTTGAATAGTTTCAATCTGACTGGGTTGTTTAATCCCTTCGCCAGCTTTAGTTATATTGATGCTGACCAGTCCGACAATTAAAGCTAAAGTAGTAATAATCTCGAAGTAGATCAGCGCTTTTAATCCCATGCGTCCGACCTCTTTCAAATTAGAGTGGCCGGCAATACCTACAACTAAAGTAGAGAAAAGCAGGGGAGCAACTATAGTTTTAACTAATTTGAGGAATATTTTGCTGAGTATTCCCAATTTTATGCCAGTGTCGTGGAACGAATAGCCTATTTCTATGCCCAAGAACATGGCAATAACGATCCAGGTTGTCAGATCTTTACGTTTAAAACCTAGAAAAACTAAAACGGAGCAGGCTAACCAGCGGCAGACAGAACAGGCTGCGGACATGTTAATGACATCTGTCATTAGTGAATGGTGAGAGCAAATTCCAAAGGCTGAAGCTAAGACGGCTAAAACGGCGATGATTAAGAGGGCAATTTTAGAAGCTTTGTCCCAAGGGTTTCGAGGACTGGCTTTTTGAGGAGGGTGGCCCGATTGCTTTTCTGCTTCTTGACGTACATCTTGAACTGGTTCAGAAGCAGTCGCAGAGCTGTTAGACTCTTTGGTTAAGGCGCTTTCGGAAGGAGTAGCAACTTGGGTTGGTTCCTTTAGTGGATCGTGGGAATTTTTCTCCATTCGTGTTAACCCTTTCAATTATAAAGTTTGAATTAATGATCGATAACTAATTTATCACCGCCAGCGAATGAAAAGTATTCGTCTCTACATAATTAAAATCCTTTAATACCTAGAATAGGGGGGGAATTACCTGGTTAACATAGTTTAGTTACGCTTCTACAGCTAAGGCATGCTCGAGTAATTTACACTTATGATTTCTATTCATCTAATATAAAAAAATATTATTTTTATAAAACTTTATATTTTAGAGGTTAGAGACATTTTTAAGTATAATTAGTTGTATTAGAGACGTAAGAGTTAGTTAATTGTAGTTTTAGCTGCTCATTACCATCATCTGTACAATAATTTGCCTAGGCTGCTTTCAGGTGCAATTTATGAAGCGTTTTATTTATAATGTCTGTTGTATTGTAGTGTTTATTTCGGTGCTATTTATAGTCTCTGAATTATATTTAGCTCATAAGGGGGTAAGTATATGCTGGTACAGAGAACGTCAGCGTTATATGATAGAGCGAACTCCTCCTGCTCTTACTGAAGTAGCTAGGCGCTGTGGTTGGGGATACGATAAAAATTGGTGCAGTCAATCTGGTGAGGATCCGGAAGTTCTCCAGAATACAGGTGCGGATGGCTTGCGCGTCTCTCGTCCTATCCTGAATAAGAAAGGGCGCCATCATACAGCCTTATTTGGATGCTCTTTTCTCTTTGGCGAAGGTGTAACCGATGAAGATAATGTGGTGTATCGTTTAAATGAACGCTATCCTAACGACGTCTTTGATAATTATGGCATCAGTGGTTACGGAGCGGTGCAGAGCCTTATAGCGATGAAGGCGGCCTTAAATCAGAATAAATACGATTTAATAGTTTATTGCGTTACGCGTCCGCAATTTAGCCGAAATCTTGAGAAGCGGGTTGTGGGTAATTTGCATATCAATCAGTGCTACTGTTTAGCTCCTAGAATTGAATTTTATCCTAAGGGTACTTACAAAATTTTTGATAATTTTGACTTATTTTGGCCTGGCCAGGATAAATTTTTAACTATTGAATGGTTGCACCGGGTCTATTTGGGCAGCTTTTACGATTTGGAAATTAAAAACAAAGTAAATTTTGAACGTACCAGAGAGCGTTATAAGGTCATGAAAAAGATTATAGCGCTGATGCAGCAGGCTTGTCGAGAGAAAAAAGTGCGCTTTTTGGTGGCCAGCATTAGTGACGGAGCTGAAGGTGTTTTTCGTGACAGTCCTTTAGATACATCAATAGAATATATCAGTATCGATCATCCTCAATCTCTCGAAATTAAATACAAAGTTAAGAATGTTGAGACTAATCATCCTAACAAGGAAGTACACGCTTACTGGGCTAAGAAGTTCTCTCAGTGGTATGATGAGAATATGCTGAAGGATAAATAAGCTAATTCTTATCTGCTAAGTCTGCGGCTCTGATTTTTCGTCGGAATTCAGCTCATTGTGTCGTTGGTAGAAGATAGTCTGAGTCGTTTTAGAGAAAAGATTATTTTTATTGGTAGATGCTATTAGTGAGCGTAATTTGCGGCGCAGTTTGCCCATCTGCCGCCGGGTAGTCATCATAATTAACACTACGGTTAGACAGGCTGGAACTAAGAAAAAAACTATTTCTCCGTAGGTTTTGAGCAGAATAGCCGCTCCTGAAGCTCCGGCGATAAAACACCCTATAATAGCGCAGTAATGATAAACTTTGTTTAGCTCTTTTTTGTCTTTGTAGATAAGGTATTTAAAGAGAGCTTCAGAGCTGCTGCGTAGGTTGCCGGTACACATAGTTGAAGCAAAGGGCAGTCCATTGACGCGCCTAAAGGTTTCTACTTGCATGGCACAGACAAAGGCTATTATAGCGTTGACTAGATAATCTAGCTCACCTTTAGGTATAAATATAATAACTGAAAGGCAGCATATTTCTAAAAAAAGTACAGTTTGGTGCCAGCCTATTTTGTGAGCACAGGAAATTTTATGATGGAGCAATTCTGAGACTAAAACTCCGCAGGCGTAAGCTACAATAGCAACAACATATTTGATGCACTGATTCCATTCACCATTGGCTATGTGCAAGCCGCAGAAGACCATATTTCCGGTAACAGCATTGGCAAATACCTCTCCGCGGAATAAGTAGCTGTATACATCTAAAAAACCGCCAGCTAAACTAAGTATGCAGGCTGCGGAGATGTGTTCGTTGTTGTTGTTTATAACGGCCGGAGTACTCATACTGTGTATATAAACCTCTGTTTAGGCTCGAGAAAATATTATTTTTCTTACTGGTCTGTATTCTCACTTTCTTTATGTAGTGCTTCTATAATGAGCTGAGCCATTTTTTTTCCTATACCTGGCAGACGTTGTAACTCTTCAGCCGTAGCCGCTTTGAGTGCTGCTAAATTGGTAAAATGGGTTCTCAGAAGTTTTAAATATTTAGGTCCTAAACGAGGAATGCCAGTCAAGACTGAACTAAACATGCCTTTATTCCGCAGCTGACGGTGAAAAGTTATGGCAAAACGGTGAGCTTCGTTGCGCAAATGGGTGACCAGATTATAAGCTTTAGAGTTTAAAGGCAAGAATAATGAATTCTTCTTATTAGGTAAAAATATTTCTTCTTCGCGTTTGGCTAGACCAACTACCGAAATTTGCTCTGTTAATTTGAGTTTTTTTAATATCTCCCAAGCGGTGTGAAGCTGTCCTAAACCGCCGTCAACTATTATTAAGTTTGGCATGGTCTCTAAACTGATATCTTGCTTATAGGTTTTTTCTTCTGTAGAAAAAACAGTCTTTTCAGTGGTGAGATAGCTCAGCCGTCTCTCCAAAACTTGGCTCATCATAGCGAAATCATTCGGACTATCTAGTTCTTTAATTTTAAATTTGCGGTAATGAGAACGGTGGGGTAGACCATGCTCAAAGACTACCATCGAACCTACAGAATATTTACCCTGAATATTTGATATATCGTAACATTCCATACGCCAAGGCGCCTCAGGTAAATTTAGAGCCTGTTGGAGTTCATTTAAAGCTTCTAAACGAATATTGCTACGTGAAGGAGCGTGCAGTTCTTCACTAAGAAAATGACTAGTATTTTCTTCGGTACTGCCTAAAATTTGTTTTCTGGCTCCTCGTTTAGGCAAAACAAATTTTACTTTATGTCCTGCATATTGGCTGAGCCAATCCTGCAATAAACCGCTGTCTTGAGGTTCTATTTCTATCACTATAGTCGACGGAGGGCAGCCGTTATCGCTGTAATATCTCTGAATAAAAGCGCCTAGTTCTGCAGGGGAATTACTGTCTAAGCGTGATTCTAAAATAAAATTATGCTGCCCCTGGAGTTTGCCTTCTCTAACCTGACGTACACCAGCAGCTAAAACGGAATGGCTCTGATCGTATACTAAACAGATGTAGTCTTCATCAGAATCATTGTTTAAGAGAATCTGCTGCTTGTGGATAAGTATTTCTAAACTCTGCAGCGTGTCGCGCAGTTTAGCACATTCTTCATAATTGAGTTTAGAAGCTTCAGCGGCTATTTCCTGGCGCAGCTGAGCTGAAAGTTGCCCAGTATGGCCTTGCAGAAATTTTACTGCTTTATCAATTTGCGCTGCATATTCCTGAGGACTAACGCCTCCTGAACACGGAGCTGTACATAAATTTAACTGATAATAAAGGCAGGGACGAGAACGTGGAGTGTCCAGCTTTTCGCGGCAGGGGCGCAGTTTAAACAGTTTCTGTACAGTATCTTTAGTGCGCTTTACGGCCAATGAGTCGCCTGCATAAGGACCAAAACAGAGGCCTCGCAATTTAGTGCGACTGCGGATAATGCGCAAGCGGGGGTACTTTTCAAAAGTGGTCAGCTCTAAATAAGGGTAGCTTTTATCGTCGCGGAAAAGAATATTAAAGTAGGGACGGTGTTTTTTTATAAGTTCATTCTCTAAAATTAGAGCTTCCATTTCGGTATTGACGGTAATAATATCGAAATCGCGTATTAAGCTAACCATCCAGCGGTTTTTTTCCGGTAAATGCTTCGATTTAAAGTAAGAACGAACGCGATTTTTTAGGCAAGCTGATTTTCCAACATAGATCACTCGCCTGCGCTCATCGCGCATGAGATAGACTCCCGGAGAGGCGGGAAGAGTTTCTAATTTCTCCTGCAGAAAAGGATGAACACTTTCCCGTCCTGTGTCCAATCGTTCTTCTTCAGTGATTACGTTTTTAGGACGCGGTAGCTTATGGGGAGAAGAATCAATAAGAGACGGCCGGGTTGATTTTTTTATTTTTATAGCTTCTACAGCTGCAGCTGCATCGTTTGTAGTATTTGTACGCCGTTTATTTCTAGACATTAGTCATTTTTTCACCACTTTTAACTTACGCTAATAGTCTCCCTTAACGTACATCGCGGGTAAACTTAGTCTGTTTTTTGATTTCTTCTTTAATTGTAGCGCGAAGTTTTTCTTCCTCAGCTTTGTTTTGAGCTATAAGTTTTGCTATATCTGGAGCAGACTTCCAAGACTCAGCTTCCTGCTGAGCTTTTTCGATATAGCTTTCATCAATAACTGCGCCAACTTTTTGTTTCATCATAAATTCAGCTTCGTGTACAGCTAATTTTAACTGCAAATCATCTTCAGAGCCGATTTTATTACTTGGACGTGATTCAAATTTGACGTGAGGATCGATACCTTTTAAGTGAATATCTTTATCTTTAGGAGTAAGGTAATGGGCTATAGTGAGTTTGAGAGCTCCGCCGTCGCTGAGAGGATAAAGCTCTTGGACACTACCCTTGCCGTAAGTCGTCTCTCCTATTAAAATAGCTCTGTTGTAGTCTTTCATGGCTCCGGAAGTAATTTCAGAAGCGCTAGCAGAGAAGCGATTTACCAAAAGTATCAAAGGAAGTTTAGTACCTTTTTGGGAGTTCG
This sequence comes from Candidatus Bruticola sp., assembly GCA_051874735.1. GTDB lineage: Bacteria > Vulcanimicrobiota > Xenobia > Xenobiales > Xenobiaceae > Bruticola. Next base: position 72,696 of record JBJEGD010000016.1, read on the forward strand.
ATAAATAAGGTTCACAGTAGCTAAGGCGGGGATTTACTACGCTGGTAATCGATTTATGGCGTGGCAAGAACTCAGAAGAGAGATCTATAGCTGCGTCAACGTATCCACCTCCGTTGTTGCGTAAATCAACAATTAAAGATTTTGCGCCATCATTGAGCAGTTGTTGTAGAGCTGAATCGAATTCTTGAGAAGTTTGAGAACCGAAAAAGCGCACACGCAGATAGCCTATTTGGTTCTGGAGCATTTTACCGTTTACACTAGGTACATGGATGCTGGTGCGTTTTAAAGCCACTTCAAAAGTTTTGCCGCCACGCTGCATCGTCAGAACAACAACACTGCCAATTTTACCACGAATCATGGCAGAGGCCGTATCAATATCTAAGCTACTGGTCTTCTTGCCGTCAATAGCCATAATTTTGTCGCCGGAACGAATATCTTTGAGAGCAGCTGGAGTACCTTCTATAGGTTCTATAACCGTAAGCTGACGGTTGTTCTGCCAGTCGGCTTCTAAGTAAATTCCAACGCCGCCGTAGTTACTAGCTCCCAGCATCTCTTTAAATATCTTAATATCTTCAGGCAGCAAAGCGGTGCTGAAAGGATCGTTTATGGCTGTAAGCATGCCGTTCAGAGCACTGTAAAGCAGGTAAGTGTCGGTTAACACTACTGGCTTGCCGTCGGCATCTTTAATAATTTCGGAATCATTATTATCTAGGCAAATTTGGTCAGAAGTAACTAAATCGAGGTTGGAAGTTGAAGATTCGTCCTGTTCAATTGAATCAGAATTGGTTTTATCTTTTGCCTCTGTAATCTCTTGAGGGCTCTTTAATGACTCCGATTTACCGCGCTCAGACTTTGATTGGGAATTTTTGGCCTCTAACTCAGCGATTCTGGCTTTAATAGCTTTTTCTAGTTGACTGCGTTTAATTAAGCGTTGATTTTGCGGAAGAACCTCAACTTTTTTGAGCAATTCAGCAAATCGGCTGGAAAGTAAGTCGATAAGCTGTTTGTTATCTAGTTCTTTGACTTCCTTTTCAGTGAGCAGTTTCAGGCCCATATCACGATGACCGAATTTGTCCAGGCTGTAATTTATGCCTTCTATGGCTCCGTTAATGAGCTCTTCCACAGATACTTCACGTATATACTTCTTACGTATTATCTCTAGAGTGCGTTCCAGCAGCGTCAGATCGCATTTTTGTTCAGAAGTTTTGTTTTGAAGGCTTAAATCTATCTTGGCTGCTTGCAGGGCGGAAGATGAACTCTGAGTAGTGGATCTATTGTCTGAGCTGAAGAACAGTATTGCAGGTACTACTATCAGGACAATAGCCATGCTAAAAACGTAATTTAGCAAGTTCGTTTTGGCTTGTGTGGGCGATTTTGTTTCTGGAGAAGTACTTACCTGAGCCTCAGGAGTCGCAACAGACTCACTTTCTTTAACTTCAAGCTCTGAAAGCTCTTTATTTAAATTTGTGACAGCTTGTTTAGTCATAACTCCTGCTCGCGTATCTATTTGTGGCGCTGCTTGAATGTTTGAAGCTGGAGCTTTAGCTGCAAATAAGCAACAGCTCCAGCTTCAGTTGTAATTATAATCTACGTAGATGTGCTAATGGTCGAATTTGGGAATAATAGCGAATTTAAGGGTATGTTCTTGACCGTCGGCAGCTTTAACAACCACACAATCGACGACCTTGTCACCCTCTACATTTACAGTTCGTTTAACAATATTGTAGGTGCCAGACTCATCGGAGTATTTCTCCAAGTAAGGAACTTCATCGAATATGCTGTTAATTAAAATGGTGCGATCTGACAAGGAGTTAAGAGACTCATCGGCAGTTTGGTTATCAGAAGGTAAAATATCAGCTTTGACAGTTTCTAGAGCCTTCTGCAGTTGAACATCTTTTTCGCGCTCCAGAATAAGCTCATCTTCCATTTTAACTTCGATATCAGGATTTAAGCCTGCTTTGTGAATATCGTGCCCGGCTGGAGTATGGTAGTGAGCGGTTGTAATTTTAAAGGCAGATGTTTTATTCTCATGGAATTGGTAAGGATAAAGTTTTTGCACGCTCCCTTTACCGAAAGATTTCACACCTATGAGCTTACCGCGATGCAGATCGCGAATAGCACCGGCAGTAATTTCAGAAGCACTGGCTGAGTTGCCGTTAATAAGAACAGCCAAAGGTTTTTTAGAAGAATGAAGATTGGGACGAGAATAGATAATCTGCTCTTTATTGGCACCGTCTACAATAGAAACGATGCGGCTGCCAGTTTTGACAAACTTAGAACAGATATCTACTGCAGCTGATACGTATCCTCCGGAGTTGTTGCGCACATCAATAATGTAAGCTTGGCAGCCCTGTTGATCGAGGGCGCGGAGCGCCGCTTCCATTTCGTTATTGGTCGTTTCTCCAAAGATGCCCAGAGCCAGATAGCCTATTTTACATCCATCATGCTCAATAATTTCGGATTTTAAGCTATCAACGTGAATGACCTCTCTAGTGAGGGAAACATCGAAAACATGGCCAGAACTGGGACGGCGTATGGTCAGTTTCACACTAGTGCCTGCTTCACCGCGTAACAGTTTGGAGCACTGCATAAGATCCATTCCATAAGTAGTTCGGCCGCTAATATGTGTAATCTCATCGTTACTGCGCAAACCGACTCGAGCGGCCGGACCTTTTTCCATAACCTTATTTATAACCAAAACTCGGCTGTTCTTAGGATCTTGTTCAGTACCGCTTAATCCCATGACAATACCGATGCCGCCGAAATTCCCTCCGCTCATCTGCTCATTAAGATTTTTATACTCATCGGGGGTAAGGTAGACTGTATAAGGATCGTCGGTTGCTCTCATTATACCTTTAAGGGCAGCCATAGTGAGCATTTGATCTTTCATGAGCTGCGGATAGCGAGCAGCTGCTTTTAAAAACTGAGAGCGCAGCGACTTGTTAGCTTCTTCCGGGGAAGCGTCGACGTCGATTTGCTTGAGAAAGTCTGATTTTAGTTTTTTGTCTTCAATAAGTAAGGTCATGCCGTCGAGGGCACAGTTGGTAATTTTTCCTGGTTTGGCCTTCTCTCTAGCTTCAGATTTTACTAAAACTAGAGCTTTATCAATCATTTCTAAAGCGCTGTCCAGATCTTTTTGCGAAATTTTGTTTACAGGAGCCTGCGCAGCATTTTTATTCGTTTTGACACTCGTTTTATTGCTTTTTGAGGCTTTTTGAGCCAAATTTTTGGCATAAACGGTGTGCTTAGAAGCTGATTGAGATGCAGATGGAGCCTGCTCAGTATATGGATGAGCGCTTAAAGGCAGCGAAATAAGCATCGTCAAAACTGCAGCTGCAGCTGTCGGGACAAAAGTTTGCTTTAAATTCATAATGAATTCTCCTGAAATCAGAACAGCTCGGCAGGCTTTCAGTAATTTGAAGAACTGCCTTTTTCCAGAAATAGACACCGTTGCAGTGTACAGTAGCGTATCATACTCTGCTCGTTAATGTGTCTCATCTGTAGCTATCGGTTAGTTTATATATACCACGATCATAAAAGGGATATTTTGCTGCATTCGTGATAAAACACCTAAGTTCAAGTAATTTTATTTTTTTAAAAATTGCCCTGCTTAGAGATCTCTTTTTTTAGCAGCTCAGCTGCTTTCCGCAGCTGCGGGTCTTGGAGAGGGGTTAAACGAACGCTGAAAGGAGCTGAAATGGCAAAATCTGGCTTCAGACCTGTTTTACCCAGATCGAGATTGTCTGGGGTGCGATAATGGGTATAAGTTACTTTGCAGGCGGAAGTTTCACCTGGAGGAAACTCAAAATTATAAATTTTTTGCGAACTATTTTTGCCGAAACTCGTTTCCCCTACTAGAAAAGCTGCTTTATGGGCCCGCAAGGCTCCGGCCGTTATTTCTGCTGCCGAAGCTGTGCGACTGTCGATGAGCACGGCCATTGGCTTGGGAAAGTGGGTATTGCGGTAAGTGTAAATATTTTTTTCACTGTGTCCATTTCTGTCAACTAAAGAAGCTACTAAGCTGTGTTCTGGTAAAAATTTTGAGCAAAGATCGCGGGCTGCATTAGTATAGCCGCCAGGATTGCCGCGCAAATCTAAAATATAGCCGTGGCAGTTAGCTTTTTCTAAAGCTCTAAGAGAGCGTTCCGCCTCAATATTCGTTGAGGTGCCAAAAGTATCAATCCGAAGCAAACCTAATTTTAAAGTATCGAGCCTATGCTCTTTAGCAATATCAGTTTTTGCAACTGCAGTCGCGGCAGTTGGCGCTTCTATAGTATTATTTTCTTCGTCTCCAGAATCAGAAGATGGGGAGGTGGTGGGTAAATCGTATACTGATAGTTTTCCTCGCTTATCTAGTTCAACTATTTGAGCCCAAGCTGATGGATAATGGACTTCGCTGCGGTTCACCAGAATTTTTCTTTTATCGCTGCGCCCCATTTGGCGCATCAAATTGGTAATGTAAGTCAATTCAACTTGACTATTATTGGGACCACGCATTAGTTTTATACATTGGCTGGGGGTTAAAGATGACAGTGATTGGCCATCTACGGCTGTCAATTCGTCGCCGCGGTGCAGTCCCGTTTTAGCTGCAGGAGACTGGGGAGCTAGATCGGCCACTACAAAATGAGAATGACCTTCAGCATCGCGGCTAGGAGTAAGTACGACCCCTAAGCTTCCTGAGTAATCTCCGCTTAAATAGTCTTCCATGTCACTGTACTGATCGAGGCTAATAAATACAGTGTAAATATCTTCAGCAGAATCTGTTATAGCTTGGGCTAGACAGATAGTAAATTCCGGATCTTTAGCTAAATGGGGATAAATTTTTATGGCTCGGCGGTACAGAGAGGTAATTTTCTGCATAACCTGCAGACGATCTAGCTCGGTTTTTTTATTCTCTGCGGTATTAGTAGAAGCTGATTTTACTACTTTCTGTTCTGAAGTAGTTTGCTCTTCGCCAAATTCTTTAAGGTCAGCTTCGTTCAAATGGTGCTCTTGGAAAAATTTAACCGCCCCATCACGCACAAATTGCCAAACTTTACTTGGCGCAGGAGGCTCGGCAGCGTTGTCAAGTAATATATTAAAAGTTTCTACCAGTACGCTGCAGCTGACTTCTTCCAAATTATTCAGTTTTTGCTCTGAACTGTCTGATAAAGATGGTGATGAAGTTGTACAGGAATTTTCTGAGGTCGAATCACCGCCGGAAGTGGCTGCCTCCAGATGAAGCGAGCCTATCAAGGCCAAAGTCAGGAAAAAAGAGGCGGCGGCTTTAAAAACAAGTTTATGCATATAAAAACTTCCTTTCCGGCTGGGAAATGGGCGTTAATTTAAATAAATCCCAGAGGGTCAACAGGTTCGCCATTAATGCGCACTTCAAAATGTAGGTGCGGTCCAGTTGAATTGCCCGTAGAGCCAACTGCCGCGATTTGCTGTCCTTTAGTTACGGACTGACCGTAAGAGACATACAGTTCGGAACAGTGAGCGTATAAAGTGCTGTAGCCGCCGCCGTGATCAACTATTATGCAATTTCCATAGCCTCCCATCCAGCCTGAATCGATAACTACGCCGCTATCGGAAGCTAAAATAGGACTTCCATAGTAAGCTCCAATATCTATGCCTGTGTGGAAGCGCATAGTGCCGAAAATAGGATGGACTCGGTAGCCAAATGGGGAAGTAATAGGACCTTGGGCCGGATTTAGATAGCGCCCTGTGCCCCAAGTGCGGGTGCCGGCATTGGGGGCGGTGGGGCGCATAAGCACCTGACTGCGGCGTACCGCTGATTGGATTTGATTCTCTAGAGCTTGAGTGCTGTTTTCCAATTCACTCACGTAAGAACTTAAGGAATCGCGCTGGCGGCGAGTATCGGCTAACAGGGCAGAACGCTTACTTTCAATGCTTTCAAGCTGCTTAACGCGATTCTCCTGGGCTTCTTTTAGGTCTTTAATTTGGCGTACTGTACGTTCGGACTGAACTTTTTTGACTTCCAGCTCTCGTTTAAGACTGCGCACTTGCGATACTAACCGGCGGTCATTTTCTATAATCAGCGACAGATAGTAAGTTTGATCTATAAAATCGATGAAACTTTCAGCTCCCAAAAGCACCACCAAGTAGCCTACATCGCCTTGCAGATAGATTTCTCTGAGCCTCTTTCCTAAGATAAGTTGAGATTTTTTGTATTCCTTAGAAGCAGAATTTAGCCGTTTAGAGATGCTTTGCAAATTTTCTTCAGCTGTTTTCAGGCTCAATTTAGCTTCTCGGTAGGCTTCGCGGCTGTATTGCAACTCAGCCTGAGCGTCGCTTAGCTGGCGCGATAAATCCCGTTCTCTGTCGTTAATAATGTCCAGACGGCGACGCTGAGTTTCTAGTTGGCTCTTTTTTTGGCGCAGTTGGGTGTTAGGATCTGCCTGTACGGGAAAAGCTGATGTGAGTAGCAAGGCCAGTATCGCAGAGAACAGACCTATCTGAAGCAACTTAATTCTGCGGCCCATATAATTACACATCTCCTTAAATTACGCTTTTAAGTAGCGGTTTACGGAAATAAAACTTCCCAAGGCGCCAACTAAGCAGCCCATAGTAATTAGGCCAATATTTAGGTAGGGCATGATTGAGCCGGGAGCCAAGATAGGCAGGAAAGATATACTTTTCTGCAGTTGTGGTACTACTATGCGGTAAGAAGCATCGATTAGAACTGAGGCTGTAGCTGCTCCGAGTACTCCGTGGGTCATACCTTCAAGTATAAAAGGCCAGCGGATGAACCAATCTGCAGCTCCAACCAACTGCATAATATCAATCTCTTTGCGCCTGGCAAAGACTGTAAGTCGAATAGTGTTGCTGATAATTAACAAGCTAGAGGCAAAAAGCATAAACAGAATAATGATACCGACCAGCCTAATAATATGGTTAAGCTTCATCAGCTTTTGGGCCTCTTCACGTCCATAATCAACGGTAGCTACATTATCTATTTGAGACAGTTTGTGAGCTACCGGTTCCAAAAATGAGGGATCGTCGACGGGGATTTCGAAAGCATCAGGCAGAGGATTGCTGTCAAGGTCATTTAAATCGAGTTTAGCATTGAGGCGCTTGCGTAGCTTTTTAAACGCTTCATCTTTAGATACGAAACTAACTTTTACTACATGGCCGATATCATAAGCAGCAGCTTTAAAGCTATTGATCTGGCTTTGATCAAAATCCTGGCTCATGTAGACTTTTATTTGCATTTCGCCAGCTAGCTCATCGGCTAATGATTCTAAATTGGCGATAATAATAATGAAGAAGCCCAAAATAAGCGCCAAAATCATCACTGTGGAAACGGAGGCTACGCTCATCATTGGATTATGGCGCATATTGGTTAGTACTTCACGAAGGAAACACTCAATATAATATCCTCCTGAAGGACCTCGCCTCTTTTGGGCAGGAGGATCTGCTTCATCGAGCACTTCGTCGACGGTAGTAACCTTAGATTTTCGCCGGGAAGTAACCCTCTCTATAATGGGAATATCCCTGACGATAATCTCTTCTTCATCGTCCTGGCTAGCTAATATATCCTTGTCAGTTTCTTCAGTCGCATTTTCAATTAATAACTTTTGAGAAGACGCCCGGGAAACAGAATCAGTTGGGCTGGTTTTTTTTTCTAATTCTTCCTTTTTAAGGGAGTTTTTAGAAGTGTCGCCCAATTTACTTCCTAGTTTTTTGTCGGTATTTTTTCCTTTGGGGCTGCTTTCTTCTGGGCTGAGGCCATCAGAAGTTTTGTTTATTTGGCTGCCGCTGGGATCGAGTTTAACTTGCTTTACTTTGGGAGAAATATCAATAAATCCAGATTTAGGTGGAGTCTTCATAAGCCAAATCCTCCGGTAGTTATGCTCTCTTTATTGATTTCCGTGGTAAAGTACATGCCTCGGGATAAATCTTGAGCTACTTCTCCATGCTGCATAACCACAACGCGTTTCTGCATGACATCTACCATCTGCTGATTATGGGTAGCCACAATAACGGTAGTGCCGCGGGCGTTTACTTTTGACAAAATTTGCATAATGTCCCAAGAAGAATCTGGATCGAGGTTTCCGGTAGGTTCGTCAGCCAGGAGAATTAAGGGATCGTTAATTAAAGCTCTAGCTATAGCTACGCGCTGTTGCTCGCCTCCTGAAAGTTGACTGGGTAAACGATCCGCTTTCTCCCGCAAATTTACTAAAGTAAGAGCTTTGGTAACTTTGCGCGGTATAACGTAGCGGCTGGCTCCAGTAACTTGCATAGCATAGGCCACATTTTCAAAGACAGTTTTATGTCCTAGCAAGCGAAAATCTTGGAAAATTACCCCTATGCGTCGACGAAGATAGGGGATTTGCGAGCGTTTCATATCGCTTATTTCCGTTCCGTCTACATAAACTAGTCCCATCGTGGGATCATTCTCACGGTAGATTAGTTTCATTAAGCTAGATTTACCGGAACCTGTTTGGCCGACTAAAAATACGAATTCGCCACGCTTAATAGAGAGATCGACGCGGTTAAGGGCTCTTGTTCCATTAGGATAAATTAAGCTTATGTTGTGCAGCTCAATAATAGGTTCTTCTGCTTTGGGGATCATGTAATACACAAGCCTTTTTAAAGTATTTGAAGCAGCCATCTGAATGCAATTCGCCAAGGAAGCTTCGTGTGACTGCTAAGCTGATTGAAACGGTCAAGCGGCGCTTGATGACTTCGCCTGCTCTGCCTTGTGTTCTTTCCAAGCATGGATAGCTACAGGGAGAACTGACAGTATAATAATACCTACTAGAGCTTTTTCCAAATGCTGTTGAACGAAGGGGATTTGTCCGAAAAAATACCCCACGCAGGTCATACTAATTACCCAAGCTATGCCGCCTATACAATTAAAAGAGATGAAGCGGGGATAATGCATATCTGCTACACCGGCTACGGTGGGGGCAAAAGTGCGGATAAAAGGCATAAAACGGGCCAAAATAATCGTAATGCCGCCGTATTTTTCATAGAAAGCTTTAGTTTTTAAGAGATGATCTTTACGGAACCAGCGGCTTTGCTCCCGCTCATAAAGAGCCTGACCGGCTTTTTTGCCGATCATATAGCCCACTGAATCGCCGAGAATAGCAGCCAAACAAAGCCAGAAAATTACATGCCAAATATTTAGTAATTCAGGTTTCGTAGCGCAGACAAAACCGCTGACAACTAAAAGGGAGTCTCCGGGCAGAAAGAATCCCACTAAAAGTCCGGTTTCAGAGAAAATAATAATAAACAGGATAGTTAATCCGCCCCAAGCGATTATTTCCTGTATTCCTTCTATAGATAAATAATGGAGCAGATTTTGTATAAATTCCATTAGTATGTGCTTTCCTATCTTTTTATCGGATAAATGGACGGCTCAGACAAAGCTTTATCTGCCGTCATTTAAAACCGGGGCCTCAGGTTCTGCAAAATATTTATTTTGCCTTGCCGTTGACAGGCTATTACTTAAATTTCAGTCAGTAGACAGCTGAATTACCAGCTCTTCTTTTAGCCGTCAATCATTTTCTTTTCTTTTTCGAACATATCGCTAATCTGCTGTCTAGCAGTGGAACCTGAGGTCGCTGAACCGTCTAAAGAGTCAAGACCTAAAGAGCCGAGCTCAATTTTAGTAGCAAAAGTTTGATTATGTATTTCAGCTGCTAATTTTTCCGCTGTTTTTTGAGCACTGTTGTCCAGCTTTACTGAGGATGATGAAAGGATGCGCCCGTCTAGGCCGTACAGCTCAGCAGCCATTCTGTCGCCACGCATGGAAATGCGCATAGTCAAACCGGTATTAGTCACTTTGAAGCGAGGCGATTTGTTGAGCATGTTGATAAGCTGGCGGCAGGCAGCTGAGCCGTCTCCTTGGCAGGTAATTGGTACGCTAATTTCCATGTGACGTATAGAAGTAGGTGTAGATAAAATCAGCTGAGCGTAGCTGTTAGCAGATGTTTGGAAGTCTCCTTGATCGTAAGCTAGCTGAGCTACTCTGGCTAAGGCTATGGAGCGCATTAAGCGGGCTGCTTTAGGGAGAGTAACTAGGGTCTTTTTATAATTTTTTAAGGCTGTATCTCTATTGCCGAACTGATAAGCTATTTCCGCTTTATGAAGCAGGAGATACGGCTCTTCTACAGGCAGATTGTCAGGGGCTGAAGTGATCACTTTATCAATGGCCGTTGCACAGACTCCGGGACCTAAGATACTTATAAGCAGCGGTTTATACCATTCTGAGGCACTAATCGACTGAGAATTGTAAGGACGAAAGCTGCTGCCGACGCGTTTGTGTTTAGTCATCAGAGAGCGCAGGCGAGAAGAGGAACGCCACAATTCATAATTAATAGTTATGATCTTCCAGCGTATAGGCAGACTTTTTAGCCAGGGAGTCCAGCTCAATTCTTCGCGCAGACATTCACGCATCGCTTTTAAGGCAGCATACCAAGTGAGCAGATTACCGCCTTCTGCCTGATCGATATCTAAAGAAGTTCCTCCCTGACGGTCAGGGCGGTTAACCAAACTTTGCAGCCTGGTGCAGGCCTCTGGAATAAAGCCCAGTTCCATGAGTAGAGTTCCAGTGGTCTGCAGATTGTCCGCCATAAATTGCTGATAAAGAAAGGGACGCAGGGCTTTGGATCGTTCGTAGGTCTTTTTTAGGCAGCTGGCCGCGTCGGCAAATTTGGCTTCAGAAATGTAAAGATTAGTTAAATCGCTGAAAGGATTAGTGTAAGATTGATCGTTAAAAGGCACTCTGGAAGCTTCATTAAAATATTCTTCAGCTTCATCAAAACGCCCTAAAGCTAAGGAAGCTTCCCCGCAGTTGCGCAATACGGTAGGATCTGGTTCTTTGCCCTGATCTTTCAGTTCGCTGATTAAGTTCCTGAAAGCATTATAAGAGGCCTGATAGTTGCCGCATTCCGATTCCAAAGCTCCCAACGTGTTCCACGCAATATTTCTGGCAGATACATTGCCGGAATTGAAAGCATCTGCAATAACTCCGCGAGCCTCTGCTTCGCGATCTAGTTTCATAAGCGGCCAGGCCTTATCTACCTCAAAGTATTGAAAGCCAGGCAATTTAGAAAGTTCGTCTACAACCTCTATCTTATCTTGATAGGCGTCCATCTCTCCCAATATTTGGCTTAATTCGATTTGAATGCCAATAAGAAGAGACGGAGAAGCGTATGAGTCTGAAGATCTGAGGCGCTTAAGCAGATTTTTCTTCGCTACTTCTAGATTGTGACGGGCCCGCGGTAGATCTCCCTCTGCACAGTAAAACACAACGCCCAGAATAGCATGGCCTACAGGGGAATTCTTGTCTTGTTTGATCTTTTCTTCAGCAAACTTACGCCAAGCGATCATATTTTCAGTATCGTTGGCGATGTACATAAGTTCTTGGCCGCCTATATTTCTTTTGCTTAACGTTTCGAAAGTGTGGGAACTTTCCTCACTTAGGGCCGGGCTATTGAGAGGCGCTAAGATTAAGCCGATAGCTGCCATCAGCAAAATCAGTATAGTTCGATAAACTTTATTTAAGCTGAGCGAAAATACCATGGGCGCAACTATTCCTTTAGCTGTTTGCTTATACTAATAATCACAATTTACTTTCATATTTAATGATTATATCTTTGATCATTTCTATGAAAATCTATTTCTTAAGTGTTGAGCGACAAAGCTCTTCAAGAGGGCCTTTGCAGCATTCTCTTATGACTCTTATCGGATCTTCTATTCCTGCTGCCAATTCTAATCTATGGGCAAATACATATGGCAAGAGGTAAGAAAGATCTTCGGCAGTTACATAATCGCGGGCTCTTTTTAGAGCGCAAGCTTTGAGAGCTGGCAGCATTAATACTAAACTGCGTGTTGATATTCCTTGAGTAACATGAGGAGATTGGCGTACTGCGTTGGCCATATCAACTAAGCATTGATTGATGCGATCATCAACATAAACAAACTGATCTATAGTTTGACGAGCCTCTAAAATAGCTGTCTTAGGTACCATAGGAAAATCTTTACCTGGAGGAGTGCGTCTTTCCTGAATCGAGCGCAAAACATCGAGTTCAGATTCTCTGTCTATATTGTTCATGCGTATTTTAAAAAGAAAACGATCGTGTTGAGCTACGGGTAAAGGGTAAGTGCCGGCTTGATCTCTGGGGTTTTGCGTAGCAATTACGAAAAACAGCTTACCAAGGTTGTGGGAAGCATTATCTACAGTAACTTGTTTTTCAGCCATAGCTTCGAGCATCGCTGCCTGAACTTTTGGAGAAGTTCGGTTAATTTCATCCGCCAGAACAACGTGGGCAAAAATAGGACCAGGACGGAAAGTAAAACTACCGTTTTCTGGTTCAAAGACGGTCATACCGGTTATATCAGAAGGAAGCAGATCCGGGGTAAATTGTATGCGCCGGAACATAGTAATCGGAGGTTCTGGATTGTCGTTGTATATGGACTCTCCCAGAGCTTTAGCCAGGGTAGTTTTACCAGAACCAGGAAAATCTTCCAGAAGCACATGGCCATCAGCTAAAATAGCTATCAAAATAAGCTCGATTACGCGATCACGTCCGCGCACAGCTCTTTGTAAACGTGACTCCATGGTAAGGAGCAAGTTATAAGCCTTATCTAAACGAGCAGCTTTGTCGGCTTGCGAAGTTCTGTTCAAGATAAGTTTCCTCCGTCTGAAATAGACATCATTAGTTATTATTGATAATTAATTTTTTAGTGTACGAACAGCCAGGCAAAAGGATTAATGATACCTAGTATTCTCCGCCACCATGGAGCGCAAGAAGACAGCTCTGACTTAAAGGCAGAGTAATTGGTCGCACACTCCTTAGTTGTCGGCACGGCGTTGCGTGAGGTAAAGCCAGTTTTTGTATTTTCACCCAAATTGCATCGTATATGAGCCTGAGTCAGTTTTTGCAGAGTAGGCGCTTGAGCTGATAGGCGTTCGGCAAATTCTTCTCGCGTTTCCCCGTAACGTCGGCGCACGCCTATTTCGGCTAAAGAAACCAAAGCCGCTTTATAGACGCAATCTGCGCGTTTGGAGCCTGCGCTCAAGTGGGCCATCATATGTATATAAATCTTATAAATACAGGAGCCTATAAAAGCTGCGATTGCCAAAATAAGCATAAGCCATCCCAAAGCTTTTACTAAGGTCCGCATTTGCATCTGCACATCTACAGGCTTTTGAACTTCACCCTCTTCATCGGTAGATTCCTCTCTGGCCATTTCGCCAAACATTTTCTGAAGATCGGCGTCTGGAGGTTCAGGAGGGGTCACATTAGAGCGTTCAGGAGAAACATCAATCGGATACCAACCTAAATTTTGGATATAAACTTCGCACCAGGAGTGGCCGTTGTTGTTCATGATTAGCAGGGCAGAACCGCCGTAAGTATTTCTGGCGTCTACCGCATAACCGTCGGCTACGCGGGCTGGAATACCTATAGATCGGCATAAGTAGGCTAGAGCATTGGCATTGTGTACACAGTAGCCCACACGATCGCCAAACAAATACTTAGAAACGACGTCATCGCTGTCAGTTATTCTGACATTTGTATCGTAGGTGCTATTTTTATCCAGCCAGAGCTTCAAAGCGTACACCTTAGCCATGGGCAAATTTTTAAATGAAGTAGGAATATCATTTTGGATTTTGAGAGCTAGCTCTTTGTATCGCTTGTCGTCAGGCAGTTTGGTATAATATTCAATATCAGCTTCAGACCAATTGGGATTATTAAGTTTGGCTTGCAATAGCGATTCCAGCTTACCTGAAAAGGAGCGGGAAAAAACTTCATAAGCGCCTATAAATTGGCCGTTGTTAGGATTAGGAGCCGTTTGCATAAGCAAAGGATTTATTAAACCAAAAGGTTTATTATGCTCGGCAATAAGATTAACTTTGGTAGACACAGCTTTAGTTTGGGCTGCGCTAATTTGGGGAGGGGTAATAGGATTAGCTGAATTCACCTGAGGAAAACCAGAAGCTGTATCGTGATCGTAACGCCCAGAAATGTCGGCTACTAATTTTCGTCCATTGAAAAAACTTTTAGCATCCTGTCTAAAATAGTAGTACCCTTCTGGAGGAGTGTAATCATCATTAAATAGAACCACAGCTACAGGCTTAGGCTTAGAGCAGGAAGAACTGTTTTTATCCTGATCTTGATTATTGTTGTTTTCTTGGTCTTTTGAGTTATTTTGCTGACCGTTATTTTCTTGGTTATTCTGATTTTGCTTATTGTTTTGCTTTTGATCTTGGTTGTCTGAATTTTTTTGCTGCTGATTCTGATCTTGATTATCTGAGTCCTGATTCTGTCCGTTGCCGCCCCCTTTTTTACCTTTCACTTCTTTCTGTTCGTCGCCTTGGGCTTGCCCGCCGATTATTTGTTCCGGAAGAGGTTGACGCAAATCTTTGAGGGGCAGAAATATACCTATCAACGAGATTATGACGATTAAGATAGATAAATCGGCAATAGTACGTTTATTGAAGCGTCCAACTATAAGGAAGATTAAAGCTATAGCCAGAATTACGCCAGCGGCGATAAAAAATGGGACGGGATTCCAGCCTCTTGACCAGAGTGGATCAACAAAAAAGTAGGGGCGACTGATAAAGCCGTCTCGATGAGCTGAAAGTGGCAGCAGAGCTATATTGGCAACGATAATAAGTTCTATAGCTACAAACCAAGGGCGCCGTATACTGATGGCATGAATGGTCATAACTAGCAGCAGAGAGTTAATAAACCAAACTAACCCTTGAGAAGATATGCTGGCACTTTCCGGTGATAAAAATAGTGAAGATAAGAATGAGCTATTTATAGGAATTTCCGCTATCCAAACCAGAAGGCGATCCAGAATTAGAGCGCCAAGAGTGAAAATTGGAATGCGCAGTCTGGATGAGGAAAGTCTATACGATAGCCAGAAACCGAGTACACCCCCTACGAATGCACCTAGTATGCCTGTGGAAACTGATATAGTCGAAGCGTTGAGCGCTAAAATGATCCCCCACATTAAGCTATTGAAAAAGCGCTCTAAAATAGTTCCTAAGCTTAAGAATTTTTTCTTGCCTGGTATAAGCTCGTCCATGGAATCAGACCGCCTTTTCCTGAGCCTGCAAATAAGCGGCAGCATTATTGATGATCCTCCCCGTAGCCAGCTCACATAAAATCATGGGAGTTTTGTCACTCTGCAAAGCTTTGGCCGCTTCGGCTGGTCCTTTTAAGTTCTGCACAGCTGCGTCAGTGTAAATCCATTTAGCCCATTTTCCTTCTTTCTTAGTTTGGTACTGATTATAGTTCGAGCCCAACAGCCAAGTTATGCTTAAATGGGTAGAGCGGACTGCTGCCAGAGCCGGTTTTATCCAGGAACCCGAAGAAGCAGGAACAAAGACAAAGCAGCTGTGGTAGCCGCGTTTAGAAGCTTCTTCTAAAAAGTTTTTAAGACCACACAGAGGCTGTGACTCCGAGCAGCCCGACAAAGCCAAAAAGTCTAAAGCTTCGCCAATTTGGGAAGTTGTGCCGCTGCATCCGTCTGCCCCAAAAAGCCAATTATCTCCTAATATTCTAGACTCTAAAACGGCTCTGGCAAAAGATGCACTTCCTTCGTCGTTGGCTCCAGAAACTAAATAAGCGCAGGTGCGAGTTTGAGCCGTCAAGGCTCGTTCCGGCATGCGCACTACTAAGCGCCTATTCCTAGCGTATACTTTCCAAAGAATCGAACGGGAGGAATCGCCAGGAACGTATTGGCGCATTTCGATTAGATCGCCTTGAGGAGAACCATAAGGATCGGATATATCTTCTCCGCCGGCCATGCTCATAGTGATGCTGCTGCTGTTAATGCGGCAAGGATGAGGATAAGCTTTAAACTTTACAGGTTTTTCGCTAGTCCAGGTTATACTGGCTAAGCCCAAAATATCTTCAACTTTAAATTGCCTGTAAATAGTGTCTGAGCTGCTGCGTTTCCAAGGTGTAATATATTCAGTAATTTTTGTCATACCTTGTCGGCATTCGACTTCTGCTATAGCAGGACGAAGCCACTTTATGTTGACATTGACGAAAGGAATAGGCGGAAAATCGAGCTCCAAGCCTGAACGGGACTGTAAGCCTACCGAGGTATTGAGATCGGGAAGACCAATTTCGCAGGCTTTTTTCCAGCTGAAAGCCAGCCACACAGCGCCTACACTGACGGCTAATATCATTATAATGCCTACAATCATTAGGGCTACTGAAGCGGAAATCCAAACAATATCATCTTGGCCTAGGGCTATGTAGTAGAAAGTCAGGGCTAAAGCCGCTATATAGACCGAGCCCATAGGGTTGATAGGAATAAAGCCGCAGACTTTTTTCACAAAATCTAAAAACGCGGTCCAGTATCCTCGCAAAATTGTTATGCGGGTTTTCTGGTCTTGAGAGATGTTTTCTGCAGAAGCTTCCCTTGCCGGCTTTTCGGTCAGAATTGTCATTTTTTTGCTCTTTCATCTTGCTCATTATAGCAAAGACTGCAGCTGAGGTTATAACCTGAGCTGACAGGGTGAACTAAAACACAAGTGATTAAATATCGAAGTATACCAGTCTGTTTCCTTTATATTTGAAAAAATTGTAATTATAGTAAAAATTTTTAATAAAATTGTAGATTTAAATTCTGCATAGTTATATCCTAACAAAATGCAGAGTATTTCTAATTTGTCCGTCCCTTTAGCTTGGAAAGCTACTGTCAAGCAAGTATTCGGTCTCGATACCGAGATACAGGCTGTGTACTTTTATGAGAGCAAAAAGAACCAGGTGTCCAGACTTAGGCTTTTGATTAACGAAGAGAATATCGAAGTTATAACTAAGAAATATATATGGGGAGATATTGATAGCGAAATAGCTGTAATAAAAAAGGCTGACGGTTTGGAATTGAACGTCCCGCAGTTTTTGGCTCGCTTCTCTGATATAGCCTTTTTTACCCCAGTTCCTGGTAGACTGATGCACAATCCTCTCAGTAAAGAGGAAGCTGCTGCCTTAGGGCGTTGGCTGAGAGATTTCCATGAAAAGATGACGCCCAGGAGAGCTAGAGGTACCTTTTTGCGCGGCGACTGCAATTTAAAAAATTTTTATTTTGATGATGAGACGGGTAAAATATACTCCTTTGATTTTGAACAAGCTTATTTCGGACCTTGCGAGGACGACTTAGCCGAGCTTATCGTCAGCATGCTTTCCGGTGCTGATGGAGACGATATTTGGAATTCACCTCACATACAGGCGATTAAAACTATGCTTCAGTTTTATAAGCGCAAGTTTAGTGCCGCTTTCCTTTATGAAGAAATTATTCATGGAATGTGTAATCGTATGGAATTTTGCCCGGAATTCATTACGGAGATGCAGACTTTGGTGGCGGAGTTCAAACGAAATAAACAAGTGCTTTTGCAGCTTTTGTCTGAAAAATAATTGAAGTCAGTATTATTTTGGTGCTAAAAACTAAACTAACTAGTTGCCATGTTTATGGCGTGTTTTTAACTAATTCGGATAGAAGATTGTCTAGCCAGTTGTAGAGGGGAGTTCTCTTTGTCGGCTGAACTTGAGTCAAAGCTAAAATCCTGGGGCAATCTAGGTGAAGAAGCTGATGATTTTGCTTTATGGGAAAAACGCTACAGCTTGAAGGGAAGAGGTCCCAAACAGCCTGAGCCTTTTGTTGTTGAGAGCGTTCATTCTATGCCTGCAGGGAGAGTGTTGGACGTCGCTTGCGGAGAGGGACGCCACTCTTTGTATTTGGCTCAAGCATCTACTGAATTTAGAGTACTAGGCCTAGATCGCTCTCCGACGGCTATAAAATCTGCTCGACTAAGGGCCGACCAATTAAACATACCCGTTGAATTTGCCGTTCGCGATCTTGAGAAAGAATTTTTGCCCGACGAATTTTACAGTACTATTGTGGTTACTCGATACTGGCAGCCCGATCTTTGCCCTTGTTTAGCACATCATTTGCTACCGGGAGGGATGTTGGTATATGAAACTTACACTTTAGAATATCTGCGTTACGGTGAACGTACCCGTCGCCATTTGCTTAAAACCGATCAACTTAGGGAAACTTTTGAAAATTTAGGTTTGCATATTGATTATTATGCTGAAGTAGATCGTCCAGAAACTAGGGAGTATTCAGCCCGTCTTCGCGCAAGAAAATTATAAATACGCGTTTATATTTTATAAAGGTGACCTTAATAAAATGGCAAAAATAGTTTGTGTGGCCATTAAACTTTGTTGATTTCTCGGCTTGGTTGTAAAATTAAGCCCATTTTTATATTATTTTATATTATTTTATATTATCGAGTTGTATTTTCGAGTTGTGCAAATAAATAAAACAAGTTAGGCAGGTCCGAAGATATGTGTAAGAACTTTGCGTCTTTGTTTAATAAGCACTTACCAACTGAAAAAATAAAAAAAAACTTGACCTTAGCCGTGCTCCTAGTCTTATTAGCAAGTGTGTTGAGTGCCTGCAGCGCAGGTGGTGGTCTGATCGATAATTATCTTGCTCCTAGCCTGATTCTGCCTCAGGGCAAAGCGCACAAACTAGAAGTTATTCACGGCGCGCCTTCAGGCGAGCTCAGCTTGCCTGAGCAGCTGGCCGTTTTTACTATCGTATTCAATCAGCCGATGGTTAATTTGGGTACGCGACAAGTGGAAATCGAAGGATTAAAGGTTGAACCAGAGCTGCGCGGTGAATGGGCTTGGAGAGGAACGGCCTGCCTTACTTTTACGCCTAGTGAGCCTTTAAAAATTTCTCATAAATATAAGGTAACTATTCCTGCCGGTTTGACTGCTTTAACTGGCCAAAAACTAGCTAAGCCTTACACTTTGAATTTTATAACGCCTCGTCCGGCCGTAATTTATTCTTCTCATTGCAATGGCGGCATTAATGTTTCTGTCAAAAAGCCGATTCAGCTACTTTTTAACCAGCCTATAAAAAACGAGAAGGCTTTATCTAGCTTCAAGCTTAGCTCCGATTCGGGAACAACAGCCTGTAACGTTAAACTGGCTTCAGCAGATGAACTATTTGCCTTTGTGAAAGACCTTAAGGAACTTTGCTGTGACAACAGCTTTATGAATATAAATGGGTTTAAGGTCGATCTTGATAAGCTTACTGCTAATCAAGTGGTGATTATTACTCCTAATGAAAATCTCAAGTTAGGAACTAAGTACACCATTTTAGTTCCTGAAAACTTTAAAGCAGATGAATCAGCTCAGTTAGGTTCAGCAGCTGATTACAAAATATCTTTCACAACTAATAACATTTTCAGCTTAAAATCTGTAACTAGTTCGGGGAATAATCGTCCTGAGGAGGCTATTCACTTCTCTTTCACCAGCCCGGTGCACGTTTCCGATTTAGCTAAAAATCTTTCCTTTGAACCGAATTTATCTATTCCAAAATGTTATCTTGAGGATAATTATGTCAGTGATAATGTAAGTTTAGAATTACCGTTTGCTGCTCGAACCACTTATAAGGTAAAAATAAATCCTAATCTCAAAGATGATTTTGGTAGTCCTATTTCTAGCAGCGAGGAGATTACTTACACTACAACTGATTTTGCTCCCTATTTACTTTTGAGCAGTGGGCAGGTAGTGGCCGACGCCAAAGCTCAAAACGGCACTATAGCTTTTTCTAGCATAAACCTCGATTCTGTTTTAGTCGAAGGTAAAGTTCTATCTTTAGCCGATATAGCTGAAATGATGAAGAACTACTTCTTTACTGGAGGAGAAGACGAGTTCTCA
The DNA here is from genome assembly GCA_051874735.1 of Candidatus Bruticola sp. GTDB lineage: Bacteria > Vulcanimicrobiota > Xenobia > Xenobiales > Xenobiaceae > Bruticola. Next base: position 92,408 of record JBJEGD010000016.1, read on the forward strand.
TTTTCCAGCGGTTTTGATTTTTGCCGTGAAGTCAAACTCAATAATAAGCTAAACAGTTATACAGAGAACAATCTTGACTGTAAACAGTTCCTTGATAGTCAATACGGCTTGTTATTTGTGCGCTTGACTTACCAAAATGCTGAAGGTTCTACAAGTCGCCGCAGTTTGTTCGTACAATTCACCGATCTTTGTTTGACCGCTAAGTTTTCAGCGTCTCAGAATTTAATTTGGGTAACTAGTTTGGATAGCGGCAAGCCTCTACCCAATGTCAATATCAATCTTTACGATCATAAGGCTGATTGTGTAGCCTCTGCCGTTACTGATGAAAATGGCGTAGCTAAACTTCCTGGATGGGCATCCCACAGCAAGGCTGAAAAGCGCGATATGCAGTTTATGGTTGCTTCTTTGGGAGAAGATCGAGCCTTTATAAATTCACGCGGATACGATTCTTTGTCGGCTGCTAAGAGCGGTATTTTCGTTTACGACTCTTCCGCTAGTGAAGAAATTTTGTCCAGTGTTATTACTGATAAAGGTATATACAAGGCTGGTGAAAATCTGAAATTTAAAATATTGGTGCGTTCCAATAAAAATTCGCGTTTGAGCGTCCCCAAGCAGATTAAAAATGTAGAGTACACTGTTACTGATAGTAACGGTAATGCTTTTGCCTCGGGCACTTTGCCTTTGAGCAGCGTAGGCAGTGCTGATGCTTCTGTTAGCATTCCAGAAGAAACTTCTTCCGGTTATGGTAGTATTCAGTTTAAACTTTCTAAATATGAGGCTGAGCGGCTCAATTTATATGAAGATATTGCGTGGAAGTCGTACCGCATTGAAGATTACCAGCCCGTGCAATCGGAAACTAAAGTCGTTTCCAGTCAAAAAATGCTGGTTGCCGGAGAAAAGTTGCAAGGCTATGTGGAAGGACGTTTCCTCTTCGGCGCTCCTATGAGCAATGACAAATTCCGTTACTCTTCAACTGCAGAAAAATTGATTTATACTAACGATAAGTACCCCGAGTATACTTTTGGCAACGATTTTTACAGTCAAGATAATGAAGAAGGTAACTTGTCGTTAGCTTCTGGTAGCGGTACTTTGGACAGCAACGGTCGCTCCAAGATTGAATTATCTACTGAAGGTATAAAATACGAATATCCTTCTAAGCTGACGGTTGACGCTTCAGTCGTTTCTTCTAGCGGTAAAGAGGTTTCTTGCTCCTATCAAGTTCCTGTTTGGCCTTTAGAAAATATTGTTGGTTTAAATACAGAGAATTTTTTAATTAAACAGAACAGCAGTTTTACCGGCAAATTTGTAGTAGTCAATAAAGACGGACAAGTCGTTAAGGGAGTCCCGGTTAAATTTGAATTCATTTGCCGTCAGTGGGATTCTGTCTATAAAGCTGGCACTGGTGGAGCTTACAGTTGGGTAAGCGAGCCCAAAGATACTGCAGAGGGTACTGCAGTTGTTTACAGTAAAGCTGAGGCCACAGAATTTAGTTTTGTACCTAAAAGTTCTGGCTGCTATGTAGTGCGTGCTTATATCACTGGCAAGAACGGCAAGCGCAGTTCCTCTGAAATGAGTTTGTGGTGCGCTGGTTCTGATTATTCTGCCTGGGAGCGCAGCAACGACGATGAAATTTTATTAAATTGTAATAAAAAGGATTACAATATAGGTGAAACGGCTAAAATTCTCGTCCAGTCTCCTTTTGAAGAAGCTAATGCTCTGATTACGGTAGAGTCTGATACTGTTTTGGACAGCTGGGTCAGCAATTTAAAAGGCTCATCTCCAGTTATTGACGTTCCCATCAAAGATTTTTACGCACCCAATGTATATGTGTCAGTTTTGATGGTGAAAGGAAGAGAGGGTAAAGTCAGTCTCAGTAAAGATGGACTAGATTTAAGTAAGCCTACTTATAAGTTCGGTTATGCAGAACTAAAGGTAAAGAATCCCAAAAACAAACTTAAAGTTGAAGTTTCTGCCGATTTGCCCAAATATAAACCTGGTCAGAATGTTTCAATAGACGTCAAAATGACTGACAGCGAAGGTCGGCCAGCAGCTGGTGAAGTCTGCTTGTGGGTTGTTGATGAAGGCGTTCTCAACTTAATCGATTATAAAATGCCAGATTATATCGACAGTTTCTATGGACCTCGTTGGCTAACTGTGAATACCTCAGAAAATTGTGCCGATGTTATTGGATTGCGTTCTTACGGAGCCAAAGGAGATAATCAGGGAGGAGGCGGCGGCAGTTCCGATGACAGTGTGCGTGAAGATTTTACTCCCACAATTTTGTGGAAACCAGTAGTAAAAGTAGATAGCACCGGTCGAGCTTCCGTTCGTTTTAAAGCTCCTGATGGTTTGACCCGCTACCGTATTATGGCTGCCGCTTGCGATGCTGCTGAACGTTTCGGTCAAGGAGAAGCTTCCTTTGAAGTTAGCAAAAATTTGGTATTGCTTCCATCTATAATTCCTTATGCTCGCAGCGGCGATTCTTTCCAGATCGGTATTTTAGCTCGCAATAATACTGACAAAGCTGCTTCCGTCTCTATAGAAGCAGACAGTAAGAGCTTAAGTTTAGCCAATACTTCTGTAAAGGCTTCTCTTAAGCCGGGCGATGAAAAATTGATGCTGTTTGATGCTTCTGCTTCTGTTTGTGGAAAATTTCCTATAGTCTTTAAAGGGCGCATGGGATCTGATAGCGACATTTGCAAATACACCTTAGAAGTGATTGCTGATGAAAAGAGTAGTGTAGCTGCTGTTTCCGGAAGTTTTAATACTGCTGAAGCCGAAGAATCAATAAAAATATCTGGCGGAGCTAAGAGTGGCAGTGCTATTTTGGAGACGTCTATTTCCAACAATTTAGCTGTAATGCTAAATGGGGTTGTCTCCGATCTGTGGAAAGAAGACGATACTCAAGTTGATGAAAGTATAGATAAGCTTCTTATGCGTATGCAGTTGCTTATCGAGGCTGAAAAGTTAGGTTTGAAGCTGCCTAATTCTTTGACGTCGGCTGAGCAGCGCCGAATCGCTCTTAAAAACTATGTTGTCAAGTTGAGCAAATTTAGAGTCTACAGTGGTGGCTTCTCTTCTTGGAAGAATGGTAATGTTAGTAATACTGGCTATTCTGCGTGGGCTTTGTCAGTTCTCTCTAAATTGAATAAAGAAGGTTTGCTTAACGATAGCCAGGTTTCTATGTATAATGAAACTGTAGACTATGCCAAGCTAAAAGTCGGAGAGGATATTCTCCGCTTGAAAGATTTAAAGCATACAGATGCAAGTACCAATTTAGCTTATCTGTTCTCGGTACTTTGCCGTATAGGTCAGGGGCAGGATTCCACTCTGGTGGTTTTATACAGAGCCAGACAAAGTTTTTCTTTGCAGGGAAGGGCTTATATTCTTGCTGCTGCATCTGAGTTGCAAAATAAAGATATAATCAGTTCTCTTCGTCAGGAAATGAGCAATTTGCTCAAAGTTGAGGAACGCCAAGCCTGGTTTGAAGAGAATAGGGAGGCCAATTTAGCCTGTATATCTGTACGCGCTTCCGATAATGCTGCCGTGCTGACTGCTATGCTGCAAAGTGGCGGTTTTGAACTGGCCCCTAAAGTTTTCTCTTGGCTGTCGGCTAACAGAGTGATGGGCCATTGGGAAACGAGTCGCGCTGACTCTACGGTAACTGAAGCTTTTGCTGTTTATTCCAACGTCGCCAAGGTTTCTCATGACGATGTAAAAGTCAAGGTTCGTTCTGGTGGCAAGCAGCTCTTAGAAGGAACTCTCAAATTCCCCGATTCTAGCTGTTTGTTCGCTTCTAATTCTGTAGCTTTAGTGGGTCAGAAAATGGCTGTCAATATGAGCCAGTCTGGTTCAAGCAGAATTTACTATGATATGCTTTTGCGTTACGTACCGGTTAAGCCGCTGCCGGCTTTAGACAACGGCTTCTATTTATTCCAAAGCTGTAGTCCTTTAAATGATCCTGAGCGACCCATTCCTTTCTCCGATTTAAAATTCGGTCAGGTCTACAGAATGAGCGTCAGTGTCATTTCTTCCGTAAACCGTGATCAGGTAGTAGTGAATGTGCCGATACCAGCTGGTTTAGAAGTGGTTAATACTGATTTTGATACGGAAAGCAACATTTATGCCGATCTTCTCAATCGGATTAACGCTAATAAGTGCTACGGAACTTTCACTAATGCTGAATTCTACTCTGATCATGTCAAGATATGGGCTCAAGGGCTGCAGGCTGGAGAGCACACTTACAGTTTCTTAGTTAGAGCTGCTGCCTGTGGTAGTTATCGCGTGCCAGGGGCTGAAGTTTATCAGAAAGAGCGTCCTGAAGTTTTCGGAAGTACTGCGGAAACGAGGATAAAGATTGGCTTCTGAGCAAAATGAACAAAGTCAGTTCTAGCCAGATAGATGTGGGGAATAAGTTCAAACTGCTGATGCGGATCGGTCTGTTTCTTGCGTTGATCAGTATCGGGCTGGGGGCGATTTGGTGGATAGCTGATCCCTGGCCTAAAGACTGTTCTTTGGCTGCTGGTAAAAACTCAACTCTTATCTACGATCGCAGCGGCCGCCTCCTTCGTGAAGTCTATTTATCCGGAGGAGGCAGCGGCCGCTGGGTCGCTTTGGAAAAAGTGCCTCAGTGGGTGCAGGAGGCTGTGCTTACAGCTGAGGATCGACGTTTTTATCATCATTGTGGAGTTGATCCTCTGGCTGTTGGGCGCAGTGCTTTTATAAATTTAAAAGCTGGCAGGGTAGTTATGGGAGGCTCCACTATAAGTGAACAGCTTACCCGGATGCTAATGCCGTCGCGTCCCCGCAATTTAAAAACAAAATTTATTGAGCTGTCATATTCTCTGCGCCTTTCGTTTCATTTCAGTAAGAAGCAAATATTGGAAGCTTATTTAAACAGAGCTTATTTCGGCGGCCAAGTTTATGGAATTGAAGCTGCCGCTCAACGTTATTTCGGCCGCTCTGTGCAAACTTTATCCCCGGCTCAGGGGGCCTTTTTAGCGGTCTTGCTGCGTGCTCCCAAAGAGCTGTCTGCCGATAGTGGTTTTGAAACTGCTATAAAGCTGCAGCGTCGTCTGCTTCAAGATATGAAGGAGTGCGGTGCACTAAGTGAGGTCGATCTTCGGTCCGCTTTAGCTGAAAAAATAGAATTATCTCCCTTTAGTGAGCGTTTTGCTGCTCCTCATTTTTGTGATTATATAGTAGCTCAGCTGCCTGAAGGGGAGCTGCGCCTGCTGACTCGTTTAGATACTTCTCTAGATTTAGAACTGCAGCAGTATGCTGAACGGGTTCTTAACTATCATTTGGGCTGTTTAACTGCTAGTAATGTTAGCAATGGCAGCGTGATCGTTCTAGATGTTCCTAGCGGTGAAATTTTAGCTATGGTTGGCTCCAGGAATTATTTTGAGAGCTCTGCAGGACAAAATAACGGATGTTTAACTAGGCGTCAGCCAGGATCTTCTTTAAAACCCTTTACTTATGCTGCTTCCTTGCAAAACGGTTTTACTGCGGCTTCTATTTTACCTGATGTGCCATATCTAGATTCATTACTCAAAGACTCATTTGTGCCGGAAAATTACGATCGCCTTTTTCACGGTCCGGTGCGTCTGCGGAGGGCTTTAGCCTGCTCTTACAATATACCGGCTGTTTATGTGTTGCAGAAAATTGGTATCAATTCTCTGCTAGATTTATTGCATAAGGTTGGACTGACGGAACTAAATAAGGGTGCATCTTATTACGGCTTAGGTCTAACGTTGGGCGGCGGTGAAGTTAGTCTTCTCAATCTTACTAATGCGTACCGCACATTAGCTAGAGGAGGCCTTTATTCACCAACAACTTTTTATAAGACAAACTGTCAACTTGATGGCCGCACAATTGAGCCAAAGGATTGTGCTGTTAGAAATTCTTCTGAGCAGCGGGTGATTTCAGCTGATGTGTGCGCAGTTATTACTGATATATTAGCCGATAATTCTGCTAGAGCTGAAGCTTTTGGTAGTCGGGGACCTTTGAATATGCCTTTTTATTGTGCTGTTAAGACGGGCACTTCTAAAGGATATCGCGATAATTGGTGTGTTGGTTATAACGGACGATTTGTAGTGGGAGTTTGGACGGGCAATTTTAATTCATCTCCTATGCTTGGTGTTTCGGGAGCAACCGGAGCAGCGCCGATTTTTCGCGATATTATGAAATATGTAAATTATCGCGGTCACAAAGATTCTAAGGCAGCTATAAGTTTAAGGACGGGGCGTTCAGTTGATTCTGTTAATTCTGTTAAAGATAACTGGAGCCATTACCAAGAGCTGCAAAAGCTTAGCAAGGAGTCAGTTTGTGCTGACTCTGGAGAAGTACCTGGATCGTACTGTTTTCGGAAAATAGAAGAATATTTTCTGCATGGCAGTGTTCCTAAAGAGAAGTGTAAAGTGCATAAACTTTATTGCTTCGATAAGAAGACGGATAAGCCCATTTGTCCGCTTAATTGTAACTCTTCTGATTACTATACTAAAGTTATAGCCGTTTATCCGTATATGTACCGAGCTTGGATGAGAGAGAATGGCTTGGAAGTTCCCCCTGAATGGGCTGAGTACAGAGATAAGAGCGCTAAGCATACGCCTGTCCAAAGGAGATCTGCTCAGCGCGGCGATTCTCAGGAGTTGCCTAGATATACTATTATTTACCCTGAAGATGGAGCTGTTTTCCACATAGATCCTTTTTTGCGCCGCAATTATCAAAAAATTAATTTTAAAGCTTTGGGGGATAGCGGTAATGAAGAGTTAGTTTGGAAAATTGATGGTCGCTTTTGGAAGAGCAGCTTGCCTCCTCATGTTGTCGGTTGGCCTTTGCAAAAGGGTATTCACAAAGTCAGTTTGCACAAAAATAAGCAGGGCCAAGCTTGTCATACTATAACTATTGCGGTAGAAGAATAAAAAAAGGCAGTTATATATTTCTGCCTTTTTTTTTCAGTTAAAGTTAGTCTATTTTATACCATTTTTGCAGAGTATGAGTCCAGCGTACCAGTTTTGTGCCGTTAAGTTCCGGCTCCATTTCCGCTTCGCCACGGCGGAAGCGCGGGGATCTGTCAGGTCCGCTGAACGGATGTTTTACCTCTCTAATAATAGCATTGAGGACATTCGGTTTAGAGGTTAAACGCAAATCTCTGACCCAGCGTCCGTCGCTGTAGCCACTTTCATAAGAGTGTAGCGGCTTGTCTGACCAAATATAATGATCTGGGGTCATGGGATCTTCAATAAGGCGGCAGTCTTTGCGCAAACAGATAAATTCTGTGCCGTTCCAGCGCAATACTCTAAAACTGCTGATCTGTACTCCAATAGGAGTTTCTCCTAACACGACAATGATTTTGCCATCTTTATCAGGATCGATTACGCACTTTATTTCATAATTTAAGTTGCCTATTTTACCGAAGATCAAAGCATTTTCCATAATTATTTGGGGATCTAGACGACGAAAAGCTTGGCCAGAAGCGTATTTAGCTCTAGGGCCAGCCCAAATTACTTCATCGTTTTCATCAAAAAAAATTAGCTGTCCTAAATAACCGTTTTGAGAATGGTTGTAAGCAACTAAAGCTATGCTCTCCGGTTTTTTGTCATTGTTGATATCAAAGAAGAATTTTTGATAAGGATGAATCTTCTCATCTGGCGCTCCCATCAGTGGATTTACATAAGGAGCTGCTTCTGAATTTAAGCTCAAACATAACCAAAGACTTACGGCCAGAACAGCGCCTACTAAAAAGTGGCTTTTTTGTATTTTCAAAATTATTACCTCCGCTGGCTGGAAGCTGAGCAAGCTAATTGAAACTTTTGTCATATCATTATAGCAGTAGCTGCCAAATTTTTCTCACTTAGAATTTATTGAAATAATATTATATGGTATAAAAATGTCATATATGAAGTTTGTTTATTGGCTTTTATAGTTTTTTATGTTTTAATTGGAGGATAAAAACTTTTAATAAAAGAAAGTTTTAGAACTGTGTTATTTTTATCAATCAAGGAGATTATATGGCCAAGAATCGTACGGCTTTTGTCTGTCAGGAATGCGGAGCTAAGTTTCTGCGTTGGCAGGGTCAGTGTAGTGAATGCGGTGCTTGGAATACTTTAGAAGAAGAAAAAATTTTGCCTGATAAGCGCAAATCTATGGGCATGGTGTTAAATTTAGCAGGGCAGAATGAGCCTGTATGCTTAAGTCAAGTCTCTGCTGAAGAAGATCCCCGCTTTTGTACTGGTATTGCTGAGTTAGATCAAGTTTTAGGTGGAGGTTTAGTGCGCGGATCGGTGGTTCTTTTAGGTGGACCTCCCGGAATAGGCAAATCTACTCTGCTTCTGCAGGCAGCCAGCAATGTTGGTACATCTAAATTTCCAGTTTTGTATGTTAGTGGTGAAGAGTCGCCCCGCCAAATAAAACTTAGGGCTCAGCGGTTAGGAGTACAGACCGATCATATAACTGTTTATGCTGAAACGTCTCTAGAAGCGGTTGAAAATTTGCTAACTAAGTTGACTCCTCGTTTGGTTATAATCGATTCTATCCAAACTATGTTCCGCAGTGATCTCGATTCTGCTCCTGGAAGCGTCGCTCAAGTTCGAGAATGCGCTGCTTCTTTAATGCGTTTAGCTAAAAGCAGCGGCTCAGCTATTATTTTAGTAGGTCATGTTACTAAAGGTGGAGAGATTGCCGGCCCGCGCGTTTTAGAACATTTGGTTGATACCGTCTTAAGTTTTGAAAGTTATGGACTGCACAATATAAGGGCCCTGCGAGCAGTAAAAAATCGTTTTGGTAATACCCAGGAAACTGGTTTCTTTTCTATGGAAGCAGAAGGACTTCAATCTATTCCCGATGCTTCATCTTTTTTCTTAGATCAGAGGGCCCAAAATATTACAGGGTCGCTTATTTTTCCTTCGTTAGAGGGCACACGTCCAGTTTTAGTAGAAGTTCAAGCTTTAGTCTCAGACAGCTATGCCGCCCAGCTAGGAGTGCCGCCCACTCGTCGATCGGTAGGAGTAGATCTTAATCGTTTAGGATTGTTGTTAGCCGTTTTGCAGAAACGTCGGCCTCAGTTAGGACTGAGCAAATGTGATATTTATATTAATGTAGCTGGCGGTATGCGCCTTAATGAGCCAGCCCTCGATTTGCCTTTACTTTTAGCTATCGCCTCTAGCCGTGCTAATTTAGTTATTCCTGCTGATTGGGCCGCTTTAGGAGAGGTCGGACTGGGAGGAGAAGTCCGTGCTGTCAGCGGTTTGGAGCTGCGATTAAATGAATTATGTAAAATGGGTTTTCGCTGCTGTTTGGTGCCTTCCAGGTCACTCAATTTAAAAGATCGCCGTTTCAAAATAAATCTTGTTGGTCATTTGCCTAAGGATATCGGTTCTCGTCCTTGCTTAGAAAAAGCGGTTGAACCTAATGAAGAAGACGTTATAGGCGAGCTTACTTTGGGGCCACCTTTAAATGATGACGAGTTAGCTGCCTTAGAAACAGATTTTCAGACTGCGAATTTTAGATCAGTCCAAGCTAATCCGAAAGCTTCGGAAACAGAGCTCTGTTCCCATAGTAAAATTGATAAAGATAGTAAATTTGCGCAGTTGCGTCAGATATTTCAAATGAAAACTGCCGGGGAACTGTCCTCTTCAGTTATTCCCAAACCGATTCCTGCTGAGCGGACTTGCAGCGAATCTTCTAGTGTTGTAAGTAAAATATTACCATCTAATACAGAAATAAACGAAATAAATAATGATAAAAATTATGAACTCCATATAATTCCTGTAGACAATCTACAGCAAGCTCTTTATTTATTAGGTATTAAAAATAAATATAAGGACAAACGTTACCCTAAAAAAGACAACGAAACTTTCGAATCGGAAATGTAATTTAGGCAAGGAGTCACTTTAATATGAAAGTATTGCATACTTCTGATTGGCATTTAGGTATAGAGTTTTATGAACAAGATCGCAGTTCTGAATTTAAACAGTTTTTAGACTGGTTAATTAACACTATTGAACAAGAACGGATAGAAGTGCTTTTAATCGCCGGAGATGTCTTTGACACTTATCACCCTTCTGCTGAAGCTATGAGGTTATATTACGATTTTTTGGCTAATCTTCACAGTCGGGTTAAACAATGCAGTGTAGTTATTATCTCTGGCAATCACGATTCGGCTGCTAGTTTAAATTCTGCTAAAAATATTTTAGAACGTTTCAGAGTGCATATCGTTTCTGGCAAGCCTAGCAATATAAATGACGAGCTAGTTATATTAAAAGATGAAGAGGGGCAGCCGAAACTTTTGGTCTGTGCAGTACCTTATCTGCGTCGGGGAGATATAAACTTTGACAGTCGCAATTTGAGCAGCGCAGAAGAAAGCCAAGAATTTTTGTCTGCCTATGCAGAGCATTATAAGGCAGTCAAAAAAGCGGCTGAAAAAAAACTATCGGAAATGGCTGTAGATATTCCTATAATTTATATGGGCCATTTGTTTGTGCTTGGTTGTCAGTTAAGTGACAAAGAGCGTGCCCTGCCTGTGGGCAATTTAGAAGCTGTACATAATTTAGGTATTGAAGATAAGGCCGATTATATAGCCTTAGGCCATTTACATATCTCTCAAAAGGTAGGCGGACTGGAAAAATGTTGCTACAGCGGCTCTCCCTTACATTTTAGCAAATCTGAAATTGATCGTCCTGAGGCGAAAAATGAATCGATAAGTTCTAGCCAATCCCCTAAATCTGTCATTAAGCTTGAATTTACCGGTAAAAATCTTTTTGTAACAGAAATTAAAATACCTGTCTTCCGCGATATCGTTATTTTGCATAGCAGTAACAAAGATAATATTATGAAACTGTTAAATACAGAATTAGATGAAGCAATAAAAAAAGACGCCGAAAGATGGGTGCTCATAGATTATAGCGGACCTTACGAAACTAATTCAAATTTATACGACGAATTGAAGAAAAAGACTGTCGGTAGCAAAGTTAAAATTTTGAGTTTCCAAGATCGGGAATTTATTAAAAAGTTACAAGAATCCCATACCCTCAGGAGTAACAAGAATTTTGAAGATATTAAGCCTGAGGAAGTTTTTGATTGCTTAATTAGCTGTAAATTAGACAGTAGTAAGCAGGAGCTAAAAAACTGGATGAAAGAGCGCTGTTTGGAACTTTACTACGAACTGGAACACGAACAGAAATAGTTGTTTTTTATAGCTGTATTTTGTAGGGGAAAGTAAAAATATGAAGATACATAAATTAATTATTGAAAATATTAATTGTATAGTTGGTAAATGGGAAATAGATTTTGACAATTCTGATTTCGCCGGGCAGAAAATTTTTGCTGTTACTGGTCCAGTCGGTTCGGGCAAAAGCACCGTCTTAGACAGTATTTGTCTTGCTCTTTATGGAGAAACTTCTCGATGTGCTCCCAATACTAAATGTGGTACAGAGAATGTCGTTAATATAAAACAGAATATCGGCCGGGCTGAAATTATGTTTACCGTAGACGATACGACCTACATTAGTTCCTGGAGCCAGAAAAAAAATGGGACTGTAAATATGTCTTTGAAGAAGCGGTCCAAAGACAGTTCCGAATTTGTTCTGGAATCGGATAAAGTAACTGGCACTAAAAGCAGAATAGAAAAAATTTTTGGTATGAAATTTAAGCAGTTTACTCAGGCTATTCTGCTGGCTCAAGGGGAATTCCGACGCTTCTTTTCAGCGAGTGCTAAAGAAAGAGCTGAACTTTTAGGGAATATAACTGGCAAGTTACTTTATCAGAAATTACCAGCAGAAGCAGACAAAAAATTTAAAGAGATTAAGCAACAGGTTGAAGAACTAGAGAGACAGAGTAACGACCCTAATATGCTTAATGAAGAGGTTTGGCGGGAAAATCAGGATAAAATCAACACTTGTCAAGCGAGAAATAATGAGTTAGAAGAACAATTAAACATTTGGGCTGAACAGTTAAAGGTTGTATCTACTTGTAAAGATGCCCGAAATAATTTGCTCAAAGCTGAAGCGGATCTACGGTCCTGTCAAATAATTAGGCAGGAAGCCGCCCCTCAATTTGTTCTTTTAGAGATGGCTGAGCGGGCTGATAGGGCTAAAGTTGAATACTCTCAGTACGTAGATAGTAAAAAACGTTTAGAGCAGTGTAAGGGCGTTTATCTTGATTGTCAGAATAAAATGGAAATTAAAGAGGCTGAGTATAGGCAGGCTGTCAAAAATGAACAGATTTGTGAAAGTTACAAGCGCCTTTGGCATGACAGTTTTTTACAGGTCAAACAGATATGCACCGTATCAGCTGACGAGGCCCGCACTTTAGAGAGTTTGAGACAAGAATCTGCCGCTTCATTGCAAAGAAAAATTAAACTGGAGAATATAAATCAAAACAATAGTAAATCTATAAATGAATCTAATCTTAAAATTGAGCGCCTGCGCAGCGATTTAAGGGAAGAAGCTCATCAACTTTACAATGTAATTTGCTCTGTTGACCGTCAGGCCGCTCTTTTTTTGCAGCAAGAAGAAGATAACCTCCAAAATATAGAGTCTGAGATTGAAAAGCACAGTCGTTTGGGGCAGATGAAAGCTGCTGAACTTGACAGTTTCCTGCAAGGTCAGACTGAAGCTCAGTTTTTGAGCCGTGAAAATGGTCTTTTGCAGGCTAAAGAAAATTGGAATGAGCTTCAAAGCGAATTTAGTCGGCTAGTTGAGCTGATAGGGCAAATTAGACAAGTCAGTTCTGATTTAGCCGATAATAAGTGCGCCTGCGATGCTAAGTTGGAGCAAAAACTTCAGCAGCAGAAAATTTTAGAGCAGAAGAGAGCTGAACTTAACGCGGCTGTACTGCGTTGGGAAAAAGCTCGGGATATCGACGAATTAGCTAAATATCGCCATTTTTTGTTGGAAAGAGGCGGAGCTTGCCCTTTGTGCGGTGCTGAGGAACATCCTTATTTAGCCAATTCTAAATTTGATGAACAGTACCGCGCTGATTTGGAATGTGCCGCTGAGCAAAAATATCAATTAGAGCAGACGGTGCAAAATATTGAAAGTTTATGTCAAGAGTTAGCTCGACAGGTTGATCTATTTGAGGCGGCACGTGGCAATTTATTGAGCAATTTTAAGGAAAAGAGTCGAACCGTTCAAGCTTATATATCCAAACTTAGCCGTATTATGGAAAATACTTCGGAGCTTTGTTCTGCTTGGAAAGAATTGCAGAAAGCGGTCGTTAATTTAGCACAGGGGGTATCTTCAGATATCTGTAAGTTAGAGTCATCTCAGGTTGGGCTGCTGTGCAAGGCGGCTGATGATTGTGGCAAACAGGTAGGTAATAAAGTTACTCAGGCCAACCAAATGTGGCAGAGTTTCTCTGAAAACCGCCATAAGTTGGCCATACTTAAAGATGAAAAGAGCCAACTTGACTCAATTGTTTTCACTTATAAAGAAAATTTGGGTAAGCGTCGCAATCTTAAGAGCAGAGTCGGCGAAATGCTGCACAGGCTGCAGGAAAAATATAGTCAGTATGAATCTATAATGGAAACTGAAACTGCCTCATCTACCTGTAAATCGGCTGAGGTGGTCGATAATTCAACCGAGGAATTAGATGGCGCTACAATTGCTGAGTCTTTGAGTGAATGTCTGCGCCAATTAGATCAGTTTGAAACAATACGCTGTCAATGTAACGATCAAGTTCTCAATTTGAAACATGATATAATCCGCTGTGAGGAAAATATCCGTCAAAATAACGAGGATATGGCTGTTATTGAGGATAGCTTAAATCGTATTAACAGCCAAGGTTTTGAGCTGAGCGATAAGCTTAAGGCGGAACTTGATAAACTTGTTGTAGTATGGTCGGAAAGTTGCAGCAAGTCTGGCTTAAATGAGAATTTACCTCAGTTGGAGTCTAAAGTTTCTCAAGCCGTTTTTACTTCTGTTTTAGATAAATTTAGCAGTCAGAAAGATTATTTTGAGTCCCAATTTAATGAAAGCAGATATAAGCTGAGTAAGTCGGAAGCTGAAATGAAAAGGGCTCAAGATAATTTGCAGGAAGCTGAGCGAAGTTGTCAGGAGGCTGAGTATCAAAAACAAGTTAAGTTTAGTACGTTTGAGGACAAACTTTCAGAATTAGGTTTTGATAATGAAGCGGTATGGCAAAATAGTCGCTTGGCTGATGAGGTTCAAATATCAGAACTGCACCATCGCCTTCAAGAAATAGACAGCAAACTCATAAAAGCTCAAGCCAACTGGGAGATGGCGTCCCATAAATCGCAACAAGCTGATATGGCCGTCAAAAACATTGATGATTCCCCAGAAGCTCTGGAGAATAAAATCGCTGAGGGTAAACGGGAAGCCAAGCAAATACAGCAGGAAATAGGGGCTATTTCACTAGTTTTGGAGCTTCATGACAAAGCTAAAACTAAGAAAATGAGCTTAGCTGGTGAACTTAATAGAGCTAACAAAGAGTTAGCGAAGTGGAAACTTCTGTGCAATGTATTAGGTTCAATTAATGGAAACGATTTAAATAAGTTCGTACAAAGTCTGACCTTCAGAATTTTATTAGCTAAAACTAACGAGCGGTTGCAGGATTTTACCGATCGTTATGAATTGCAGGTACAAGCTGATAATAGCATTGCAGAAGAACAGTCGTCTGAAGAGGGACAAATATACGACCAAAGTTTAGATTTCGAAGTGATTGATAAATATCAATCAGCAGTGAGAGGTTCAGGAAATCTTTCTGGAGGCGAATCTTTCTTAGTTAGTCTGTCTATGGCTTTGGCTCTTTCCGATTTAGCTTCCACAAGGAGAGACCTTAATTCTCTGTTTCTTGATGAGGGTTTTGGCACTCTCGATTCAGAAACTTTAAGTGTGGTGTTGTCCGCTTTAGATAAGCTGGGTAGTTCCGATAAAATGATCGGTTTAGTTTCTCATGTAGCGGAAGTTAAAGATAATATTGCTGTACAGTTGGAGCTGGAGCGCAGCGGCGATGGTACAAGCAGACTAGTTGGCCACAATATGAAGGTATGTCTCTTGCATTCAGCAGATAGCGTTGATAAGAAAGCGCGCAGCTCTAGTAAAAAACGCAAGTAAAGTTATCGCTCCAGCGCCAGGTGCTGCCCCTTGCCGGAGACGTCACTTAGTTGTAGACTGTTTAACGTGTCTTGGAATCTGATTAAACGAGCTGATCAATATAAAGTTCGGGAGACCGTTTTAAAGCGTTCAACCGCAGGTGGCGATGTGCGCATTGCCTTAGGATATCCTAATACCTACGAAGTGGGTATGTCTAATTTGGGTATGCAGGTTGTTTACGCTATACTCAACAGTATACCGGGCGTAGTGTGTGAGCGCTTTTTTCTTCCTGATAATCAGGAAATGGAGCTTTACGGCCGCAGCGGACGGCGTCTTTTCACTTTGGAAAGTCAGCGTCCTATAAGCGAATTTCAGATTGTGGCCTTTACTATCGCTTTTGAACCCGACTACGTCAATATCGCCAAAATTTTTGATTTAGCTGGTCTGCCTTTTGCAGCTGAAGATAGAATAAAATGTGATAACTGCCCGCTTGTTTTAGCTGGTGGGGCCGTTTCTCTGTTGAATCCTGAACCTGTAGCTAACTTTATAGATGTTTTCTGCTTAGGAGAAGCAGAAAACTTTTTGCCTAAATTTATTGAAATTTATCGTTGTTGGCAGAAGCACAGCACTTCTAAAAGTAAGCTTTTAGAAATGCTGTGCTCGCTGCGAGGTGCTTATATCCCTTCTTTTTGGTGCGATTGCTACGATAGTCAGGGACACTTTCAAGCGTGTAATCCTCGCTGCGGAGTTCCGAATAATCAAATAGAACGTCTCCATTTGACGCCCAAGGAATACGGAGCAAGCTGTCAGCATTCTCAGATATTGACTGAGAATACTGAGCTGGGGTATTCAGGGCTGGTGGAAATTTCCCGAGGTTGTGCTTTTAACTGTCGATTTTGTACCGTTGGCTTTTCTTATCCTAAAATACGTTGGAAGCCTTTAGAAAAAATTTGGGCTGCTGTCGAAGAACTTCGCCAATATACGGATAAAGTCGGTCTTATTTCAGCTACGGCCGGCACCTATCCCCATATAAACGAATTATGCCAGCGCCTTATAGCTGGCAAAATATCCGTTGCTTTTTCTTCATTGCGGGTGGACAGTCTGCCTGATTGTATGCTCCAAGCTTTAGCCGCTGGCGGTTCAAAAACTATTACTTTGGCTCCTGAGGTTGGATCTGATGCTTTGCGCCGTGTGGCCAATAAGCGTTTTACTGACGCCCAGTATTTAGCTGCGGCTGAAAGAGCGTTTGCAGCGGGAATGATTAACTTGCGCATGTATTCTATGGTTGGCTTGCCGGGGGAACGAGAGGAACATTTGCAGGCTTTAGTCGATTTAGCTGCCGATACTAGGCGCTTGCAGATAAAAATGGGGCGGGGAGTGGGGCGCATAACTCTATCTACTGGGCAGCTTATTCCCAAGCCTTTCACTCCGTTTCAGTGGAATTCAGTTTTAGAAAGAAACAAGGCCGCTAAGGCGATCCATTATTTGGAGCGCGGGGTCAAACGCATAGGAGGGGTTGAATTTGCAGGAGAATCACCAAAACAGGCTATGATTCAAGCTTTATTGGCCAGAGGAGATCGCCGTTTTTCACAGGTTATATCTCGAGTTTACCAAAATCCTTCCTTTAGTGCCTGGATTAAAGCTTGTCAAGAAGAAGGTATAGACATTAAGTATGAATTATACCGGAAGCGTTCAGTTTCAAATGAGGTTATGCCTTGGAGTCACCTTACACCTTCAGGGTGTTTAGAACGTCTGCGCCGCGATGAGGAATTAACCGGACGTGCTGTGGCGGCGCTTTAAACGTATTTCTATAAAGTAAAAGGAAAAAGTATGTATAAGGTAATTTCTCGCCATATTGAGTCTATGCCCTCCAGATATATGTGTATTAACGAATTCAGTCCAGCTTATATTGATCTGTTGGGCAGACGTCCTCTGCAAGCAAATCTTAATATTGTCAAAATGGAGAAGGAGCGTTCTGAGACTTGCGACGGAGAGCCTGAACATTGGTTTGACCCCTTCGATTTAACTTATCTTACTTTTCCTAATATTAATATTCCCCATGCAGTTTCAACCCGTCAAGGAGGTGTAAGTTCTGGCGCCTACTGCGGACTGAATATAGGATTTACTACTGAAGACAATCCTGACGACGTAGAAGAAAATCGGCGCCGTTTCCACTATGCGTCTGGGGTACCGTTATCAGCTGTATTAGCTATGGTTCACGGCATAGAAGTTGTTAAAGTTGACGGTCCAGTAAATAGCTTAACTCTAGGAGATGCCTGTATTACTGATAAAAAAGGTCAACCTATGATGATTACTACCGCTGATTGTGTGCCAGTTGTGCTTTACGATCCTGTTCATCGAGCTGTGGGGTTAGCTCATGCTGGTTGGAGAGGCACTGTCGAGCGTATAGCTTCTGTTACGGTTAAAAGTATGGCTTCCTATTTTGGCAGTCGTCCGGAAGATATTCAGGCTGGTATAGGCCCTTCGATAGGCCCTTGCTGCTTTGAAGTGGGCCAAGATGTGGCTCAGCAGTTTGCAGACTCCTTTGCTGACAGTCCTTATCGGAAGGATATAAACTTGTTCGGGCGAAGAAATGAGGATATTGGTTGTCGTGTCGATTTATGGCTGGCCAATTTAGCTGCTTTGCATGAAGCAGGTATTAAAGCTGAAAATATTTGCCTTAGCAATGTCTGTTCTGTTTGTCAGGACAGTTTGTGTTTCTCCTACAGGCGCGATAAACGGGTGACTGGCCGTATGGCTTCGGCTGTAATTCTGCCGTAGCTCCTTTGTGTGGAAGTCGGCGGCGCTGCCGTTGTAAAGAGAACCTTTTGAGAAGTGCAGCTTATGTTTGGCTTTTTACAGGGTATAATGTAAGCGGTTTTTGCTGTTGTAAGGTTGGTGGGGCGGTATCATTGCTGCGCTGCAGATAATGATCACGGCGTGTAGAACAGTTTAATTTCAGGCGCATAGCTTGTACATATTCTGTTTTATTAAAGGTGCAGTTTCGCATCGTAGGAGCTGCCTCTGTTTTATGTCCGCATGGGAGGAGCGCGTTTTTTGTATGGCTAAGGAACTGATTCTGGTAGTTGACGATGAGGCCAATATTGTTTCACTCTTGAGGTACAATTTAGAGCAGCAGGGGTTCGAAGTTATTTGCGCCAGCGACGGCAATGAAGCCATAAATTTAGCGCGTCGTGAACATCCCGATCTTATTCTCTTAGATATTATGCTGCCTGGTCTTACCGGAACAGATGTAACCCGCGCTATACGCAAAGAGAGTAAAACTCCCATTATCATGGTCACAGCTAAGGGAGAAGAAATAGATAAAGTGCTCGGTTTAGAAATGGGCGCCGACGATTATGTTACTAAGCCTTTTTCTCCCAGAGAACTGGTGGCCCGCATTAAAGCGGTGTTGCGCCGCACTTCCGATCATTCGGAAGAAAAAGATGAAATAACTTTCGACAAGTTAAGTATCAATTTGGTTAAACATGAAGTTCGCAAAAACGGACAGATCGTAGAGCTTAAGCCTAAAGAGTTCGATTTGTTGCGTCTGATGGCCACTAACCCTGGCAAGGTTTATACGCGCGATTTCCTCTTAGAGCAGTTGTGGGGGTACGATTATTTAGGCGATACGCGTACTGTCGACGTGCATATGCGCCGTTTGCGTCAAAAAATAGAAGACGATCCTTCTAATCCTAAACAGCTTAAGACTGTTCATGGGATCGGCTATAAGTTCCAGCACGACGATAACAATGAAGAGTAAAACTTATAAGTTTACTTTTTAGCTTAAAAGATTGCGAGAAATAAGTATATGCCTCCGCGCGTTGAGGGACAGCTGTCCGAAGCTCTGATACAGGAATCTGAAGATGGAATTCTGGGCATAGATAGAGTTGGCTGCGTGCGTATTTTAAATGAAACGGCCGGCCGTATCTTTGCTATCAAGCCTTGCGAAGCTATAGGGCTGAATGTCTGGGATGTCCTGCCTAAATGTGAATTTTCTAAGGCCCTGCTTTCTCAAATAAAAGAGAGTAATCCTGAGCCTTTGCAGCGTCTGATGCTGTTCCCCAACGAGCGCATGTTTTCAGTAAAAATGATGGCCGTGCGCTCGGCGCGTGGACGCAATTTAGGAGCTTATGCTTCGTTGCGCGATGTATCAGGAATGCAGAAGATTGAACGAGGACTCGACGACGTCTTCACCAGTCTAACCAGGGAAATTTCTATTCCTTTAACTACTATCAAAGGTTTTGTCGAAACTCTTCTAGATGGAGCTTATTTAGATACCCAGATTACTCGAAAATTTCTGCAAATTATTAACGGTGAAGCTAATAATTTAGTGCGTTTAGTTATGTCTCTTGATTCAGTCACTAAAGAGAGAGAAATTAAACCGTCTATGAGCTGCTTCCGTTTGGAAGAACTAATTAGAGAATGCGTTGCGACTTTTGAGCCTATTGCAGCTAGTAAACATGTGACATTAACATATCGTATTGCCGATGACCTGCCTTGGATTACGGCCGACGCCAGACTGTTGCGCCAGGTCTTTATCAATGTTTTAGATAACAGTGTTCGTTTTACTGGAATAAAGGGAGGCGGTTCCGTAGAAGTAGATTTATCGGTGCAAGGACGGGAATTTATAATTTCCATCAAAGATAATGGTATAGGTATTGAGACTGCCGATTTAGAGCATATATTTGAGCGCTTTTACAGAGGACGCAATTCTGCTAGTGCTAATTTAGGTGGGGCCGGTTTAGGGCTGAGTGCAGCTGAAAGTATCATTAAATCGCATGGTGGAACTATCTCCGCTTCTAGTATTCCCGGAGAAGGTAGCGTGTTTACTATAACTCTTCCGGTGCGCTTAGGCGAAATATGATTTTAACTTGTAATGGTCTAGAATAAAAAACTATATAATTTTCTTTAAGTTTTAAGGCGTAATTTAGAGATTTACTTGGGCAGGTTTTTACATATTGAAATTTGAATCCAGTGAAACGTGCAAATGCGGAGGCTGTTAGCTTTTGTTTTGTTGTATGTACTTTTGGTCGTTTAAAGTGATAATGGGCGGCAGCTTCTGGATTTAATTCTTGTTTCGGAGCAGCGTTAATATGAGCGATGCAGTAGCCATTGATAAAAACGGCGGTGCCCCTTTTAGGTATCGTTGGTTTGCTTTCGGAGATCTAAACGGTTTCTTTGGCGTCATGTTCGACAATATGACAGTATTAGCTTTCTTAGCCTATATTTTGACTGGTATATTTGGCATGCCAGCTGATATTGTCTATACAAAAATTTTCCCTGGCACAGCTTTCGGAGTATTAGTAGGAGATTTTGTTTACACTTGGCTGGCCTTTAAGCAGGCCCAACGCCAAAATAAAGATGTCACTGCTATGCCTCTAGGATTAGATACGCCTTCCACTATAGGTATAGCCTTTACTATTTTGGGCCCTGCTTTTATCGGATACAGCAATGCTGGTATGGCCCCGCATGACGCCGCTATGCAGACTTGGTATGTCGGTATGGCGGCTATGTTTTACTGCGGACTATTTAAAGTCGTCTGTTCTTTTTTCGGTAACTGGTTGAGCAAAGTTATTCCTGCTGCCGGCTTAATGGGATCTTTAGCCGGTGTCGGCATCGCTCTTTTAGGTGTAGTGCCTATTATTGAAATTATGAATGCTCCTCTGGTCGGTTTGGTGGCCATGGGATTAGTGTTCTACAACATGGTAGCTAAAATTCGCCTTCCTTTTAATGCGCCCGGTGTATTAGTAGCTGTTATTTTAGGTACTATTTTGTATTATATTTTTGGCCCGGTTGGTTTAGCCGGTCAAAGTTTTCAAACTCCTGGTGCTGTAGCTATCGGGTTTAGTTTACCTTATCCCACTTTAGGATTTACTGCTGGTTTAGCCGATGCCATTAACTATCTGCCGGTAATTATTCCTTTCGCTATTCTTACTGTGGTTGGCGGTATTAATGTTACTGAAAGTGCTCGTTTAGCCGGCGATAATTACGACACTCGTGAAATTCTGATGATAGATGCTTGTTCTACCATTTTTGCAGGCCTTTGCGGTGCTGTAGCTCAGACTACTCCTTACATTGGTCAGCCTGCTTTCAAAAAAATGGGTTGCCGCTCTGGCTATACGGTCATGACAGGTGCTGTTGTAGGTATCTGCGGTATGATGGGCATTATCCAATTTATCGTTGATGCTATTCCCACCGCTGCTTTAGCGCCCATTCTTTGCTTCGTTGGTTTGGAAATTGTAGCTCAGGCTTTCAGTTGCTGCCCGCAGGCTCACTTCCCAGCGGTAGCTTTCGCTTTTATACCTAATATTGCCAGAGTTATGGCTATTAAGGGAAATTACAGTGATAATGGTGTTTTTGAAAATCTGTTGAGTACTTTGGCTACAGAGCCCGGCCGTTATTTGAACGAGAAATTGCTCATTCCCGCTTTGGGCAACGGCTTTATTTTAACAGCTATGCTTTGGGGTGCGTTCTTTGCTTTCATGATTGACCGAAAGCTGAAAAAATGCTCGCTCTTCCTCTTTATTTTATCTGTTCTTTCTTTCTTTGGCGTAATTCATTCTGTTAATCCCAGCGGTTTTATGTATCTGCCTTGGAATTTACCCGAGGTAGCTCAGGCTGTGCCTTACCAGTTTGCCTTAGGCTATTTTATTTTAGGGGCAGTTATTCTGGCTCTGTCCTTTACTAAGGACAGTATGCTTTCTACTGAAGTGGAAGAAAGTAACGAATCGTCTACAGAGCAGGAGAAGGCTGAAAAGGTAGAAGCTAAGGCTTAGATTTTTTCAGCTGTATAAAATTATCTGCAAATTGTTAGGATGCCCGCATCTTTCTAAGATGCGGGCTTTGTTTTTTATTATCCCATATATACTGCGTGACAGCGTTAAGTTTAGGAAAGTACAGGTGAACAAATTATGATGGATTTTTTTCGATATATTTTGAAGGATATAACGAGATGGCTATGGAAAGCGGCCGACCGTATACGTATACCGCATATCTATTTGGAGATTTGGGCTCTATGCAAAGCGCTCATAGGAACTCCACCACTCGTCCTTTAACTTATAAGTGGTTCGTTTTAAACGATTTAAACGGTTTTTTTAGCGTCATGTTTGATAACATGACAGTTTTGGCTTTTTTAGCCTTTATTTTGACGCAGATTTTTTGTATGCCGCCAAGTTTTATTTACGGCAAAATTTTTCCTGGTACGGCTTTGGCTGTTCTCTGTGGGGATCTGGTTTTTACTTGGTTGGCTTTTATTCAGACTGAAAAACAGGGGCGATCGGCTACTGCTATTCCCGTAGCTATTGATACTCCTTCTACCGTAGGATTGGCTTTTGCTGTCTTGGGGCCGACTTTTCTTACTTATAAAGCGGCCGGCTTGTCTCCGGACGATGCAGCTATACAGACGTGGTATGTCGGCATGGCGGTTGTTATGTGCTGCGGATTGGGCAAGCTATTGGGTGCCTTTATTGGCGAATGGATAGCGAATATAGTTCCTAAAGCTGGTTTAGTGGGAGCTTTAGCCGGAGTAGGCATAGCTTTATTGGGAGTAGTTCCTTTTATTGAAGTAATGGGGGCTCCAGCTGTCGGGTTGCTTTCTTTTGGCATTGTCTTTTATTCGTTGGTGGCAAAAATAGAATTGCCTGGCAAAATTCCCGGTGTTTTAGCTGCTGTAGTATCGGCTACTGTTTTGTATTATATTTTGGGACCTTTGGGACTGGCCGGTCAGCAATTTACCATACCGTTTTTTTCTATAGCTTTTTATTGTCCTTGGCCAACCATAAACTTTATTAACGGTTTATCCGATTCTTTGCAGTATTTGCCTGTAGTTTTGCCATTTACCATTTTGACCGTAGTGGGCGGCGTCAATGTGGCCAAGGGAGCTGTTATAGCTGGGGATAACTACAATATTAGGCAGGTACTGCAGATAGATGCTGTGGTAACTATAATTTCCGCTCTATGTGGCGGTGTTGCTCCCACAACTTTATATATAGGTCATGCTGCATTTAAAGGTATGAACTGTCGCGCAGGTCATGTTTTTCTGACGGGAATATTTGTAGGCCTTTTTGGGCTTTTCGGTTTAATTAAAGTTATTGTTGATTTTGTACCCACAGCAGCTCTGGCTCCTATTTTAATATTTATTGCTTTAGAACTGACTTCTCAAGCTTTTAGAGACAGTGACAATAATTTTCGCACTGCTCTTACGTTTGCGCTTTTTCCCTGCATTATGAGAGCGCTGGCCTTAAAAGGCAATTACAGCGATAACTTTGATTCGCTAATCAGCCGTTTAATGGCTGAAGCTAATGGTCACCGTTATCTGAGCGAAAATTTAATCATTCCTGCTTTAGGTAACGGTTTTGTATTAACGTCCATGCTTTGGGGAGCCTTTTTAGCCTTTTTTATTGAAAGACGTCTCCGTCGAGCCGCAGTTGTACTCTTTATTTTGGCTGCTTGTTCGTTTATAGGCTTAGTCCATTCTGTTTCCCCAGATGGTTTTATGTACTGGCCTTTTAATTTATCTAATGAAGTGGAGAGGGCTATTCCTTTTCAATTTGCATCTGGGTATTTTTTAGCCGGTACAGTTATTTGGATCCTTTCTTATACTAAGTCTTCGGCTTTATCTATCTTTGTAGAAGATGATAAATTGTCCACTGAGTAAAATGAGCCGCTGTTATTTTGAAAACTGATTTTAGCGATATAGGGCTTGTTTTTTTATAGTCGGCGCAGTTTTATGCAGATAGCGCATAATTCTTAGTTTGAAGCCTTCATTAAAACTGAATAAGGCGTATTTTTTCTTTTCGATTGTAGTTAATTGAGAAGCTTGGGAGTCCTTGGCAGGAATGAAGCGGATGCATTAAAAAAGGAAAGCGCGAATTGTTTGATTACTATTAAGAGAAAAACTTAGATTATGCTTGCTAAAGATTGTGAAACTGCGCTGGTTAATTTCAGCAATTATTCCGTTCCCAGCACTGCGGAAAGATTGCATGCTGATACCAATATGAGAGGTCGAGGAGTTACTATAGCCTTTTTGGATTCAGGTTTTTATCCTCATCCCGATTTAGGAGATAGAATTACCGCGTATATCGATTTGGGTGAAGAAACTGCCGATTTGAATCCTCGTAATAACCGCAACGGCTGGAATTGGCATGGTATGATGACTTCAGTTTCTGCTTGCGGAAACGGTTCACTTTCGGGGGGAAGATATAGAGGCTTAGCTTCTGAAGCTAAGGTTGTACTTATAAAGTGTAGCCGCCAAGGTATGATCTGTGATGATCTTATTTTAAAAGGGCTCAATTGGGTACGTGATAATGCTGAAAAGTACAATATTAATATTCTAAATATTTCTGTAGGCAGTGATTTTGATCCTAAGGAACTGAACTGTGCTATATCTCAAGCTTCGGAAGAGTTAGTCTCCAAAGGTATTTTAGTGATAGCTGCAGCGGGTAATACGCGCACTTTACCACGTCCCCCGGCCAATGCTCCTTCAGTGCTCACCGTAGGCGGGTGCGTATTCCGTAATGCTTGCAGTCCGGAAGAAGCTGAGCTGTACTGTAGTAGTTATGGAGTAATTTTAGATTTGGTAGTAAAGCCTGAAATTATTGCTCCTGCTGCCTGGGTGGCTGCCCCTATATTACCTGGTACCGTTCAGTATAAGAGAGCTCAGTATTGCTACGATTTAGCTACAGCCGTGGGGGGACCGTTATTGAATCTGCTGAGTGAAGTGCCGGAAGGTATCGATTTGCCGACTAATCTATATCAGATGAGTCGTGAAGAGATTAAAAAAAATTTAGATAAGTGGCTGCTCGATGATAAAGTAGTAGGGCGTCACTATCAACATGTAGATGGAACCTCTTTTGCTGCTCCAACTGTAGCTGCTATCGCTGCGCAAATGTTGGAAGCTAATCCGCAGTTAACTCCAGCTGCTATACGTCAAATTTTTATGTCTACAGCCGATCGTGTGAATGGAAAAGAACTGCTAGCTCAAGGATGTGGTATAGTTAATGCTAGTCGAGCTGTAGAACAAGCCCACGAGGCCTGGACTCATGATCAAATTTGTGAATTGCGTCCTCCGCTGGTACTAGACGGCAAATTGAGCTTTATATTTGTTAACTACACAGCAAAAAAAGTTGAGTTGATGGGAGATTTTAACGATTGGACTCCTAATCAGTACCATTTTTATGAAATGTTCGATGGTACTTGGAAAGTAGAGATAGACGCTCCACCGCCGGGACGCTACCGCTACAAGTTCAGAGTAGATGAAAAAGATTGGTATGAAGATCCGGCCAATTTGTACCGCAAGCCAAACGTTTGGGGAAGTTACGATTCTATTTTGAATATAGCTTAAAAATTTTATAGGTTGCAGAAAATAGTTAAAGCCTTAAGCGCAAGGGAGAGATTCGCTGCTTTTTTTCTTAAGGCTTTTTTGTATTTATCGCATGAAATAGCGCGGTCAATAGCCACGATTTACACTTATATTTGACTATCTTTGGGGCTTATTCAAATTTTTGAGAACGGGCCAATAAATTCGTCATAGCCTGATGGAGGTTGTGCTCTCCGGAGAGAACTTGGCAAGTTTCTTTTATGATAGGAGTTTCTATACCTAAATTTTGAGCCAACTGCAGGCAGCTGTTAGCCGTAGTTACGCCCTCAGCCACTTGATGCATCTCCTTCATAATTTTGGCAAGCTGTTGTCCTTTACCCAGCATAAGACCTACTTGGCGATTGCGACTCAGGTCACCAGTCGCGGTCAGCAAAAGATCTCCAAGACCACTTAAACCTGAAACTGTGTCGGATCGGCCGCCCATAGCTATAACAATACGCTTAATCTCTATAAGTGCTCTAGTCAAAAGGGCTGCTCTGGCGTTGGCTCCCATGCCGGCTCCGTCTATCATGCCTGCCGCTAGAGCTATAACATTTTTAAGTACGCCTCCCAACTCAACACCAACTATGTCAGTAGAGGCATAGGCACGGAAATATTTGTAATGGTAAAGATTGGCTGTTAATGAAGATATGCGGGGAACAGGGGAGGCTAAAGTCACGGCGGTTGGCAACTCTTTTATGACCTCAGCAGCAAAGGAAGGGCCAGAGAGAACCACAATGCGCTCTAGACGCCCCAATACGTCGGAAAGTACTTCAGACATGCGCAACAAACTACCTTTTTCTAGTCCTTTGGCAGTGCTGACGATAATGGCTGAAGGGCTAATGCTGTCTTTTAATTCTTCTGCCACATGGCGAACGGCATCAGAGGGCACAGCAAAAATTACAAAATCAGCTTCCTGAACAGTTTTATTTAAATCGTATTCTACTGCCATTTCTCCTGGAGCGCATAAACGCATATCGCCGAAATAGCGTCTATTAAACCCTTCCTGTAAGGATTCGAGATCGATCGCGTCACGTCCCCAAATGACTACTTCATTGCCGGCTTTCTGCAGATGGAAGGCCTGCGCTGTGCCCCAACTTCCTGAACCTACTACGGCAACTTTATAGCTCATAACTAAATTATCTCCAACCAAAAAATAAATGAAAGGAACGGTGACCTTCAAGTATATAGGCCTTTGTACCTCCTGAAATAACCAAAGCTTAGTGGGTAAAAGTGATAACAGAAAAGAAAAAGCCGCCTCTGAGAGCGGCCTTCACTATATGGCATACAGCAGCTTTTTTATATAGCGGCCAGTATACCTCTACTTTAGTACGGTTACTTCTACGGTTCGTACTCCCCACTGAGAGCATTGAGTATTGTTAGGTAGCCAAATATCTATTTTGTTGCCATAAATATTGCCACCAGTGTCTTTAGCTTCACCCCATCCGTAACCGGGGACATAAATTTTAGAACCGATGGGAATCACATTCGGATCGACAGCTATACAACCGGGGCCGGTATAATGGCCGCTGGCAGTTCTGCCATTTAGGCAGTAAGCATAGGCAGTAACGGTAAAAGTTCTGCTTTGAGGTTCTGGCTCGTCTATTTTATATTTAGCACTAGTTTGAGCCCCGTGGATAAATGAAGCGGCCAAAGAATCGGCAATTTTTAAGTGATTGCTGTTTTTGCGGCCAGTATCATCACTATTATTTTCCACTATATCTTCAATATCTCTTGTATTATCTATTTCAATCGTCTCTGTAGCAACTTCGGCAGATAATAAGCCGCTATCGTTAGGCAATACAGAAACTAAAGAAGGTGTTGGCGGCAGACCTAAATCCTGACTAGAAGCACTTTGTGTTAGCAGAAGCACAGGAAAAGTCCATACACACGCCACCAACACATAAGCCCAAAGCTTACGCATTCATGGCCTCCTGAGTCTATTCCATATTTCATCTCATTGCCAAAGAGATGAAATGCAATTATTTATCGTTTACTTAAACAATTAGGTCGTAAAGAGGGTAAATATAATCCTAAAAAAGATTTATATGCTGTTTTTTTCTCTTTTTTATAGTCCGATCCTGCAATAAAGTATGCAATAAATGGCAAATTACTGTAAATTTTGTAAACAAAATATGATATATTGTTGGATGTTTGTATAAAAATGTTAATAAATACAACAAAAAATTAACTTTATAAAATATCCTTTTAGCTTATAAACTGGCTTGTTTTCAGTGTTTTTTTCTCAAATAGAACTTAAAATGCTGGACAATAATTACTGATTAGAAAATAAAAGAAAGTACTATAAATCTAAAATGTTGTATATCTAATTATGTTTTTTATGGAGTAGAAGGGGCCAATATATTATAGACTTCAGCAGTATAGTTCATATATTAAGTTCAGGAGTAAGCTAATTACTTAGCTGTTTTTTTATATGGTCAACTTTTATTGATTTTATTAATTATCAGTATAAAGGTTGCCGATTAATTATAAATTAGCTTTGTACTTAAAAGAGCATGACTGCTTAGATTTAAGTAAAAAACAACCGACCCCACCTAACAGGGCCGGTCGTTTAGAATAGTTCAGTATATTAGAACATATTAGCTATTATTCTTCACTTTGCTGGAATATAGATGAAGGCAGTTCTTCTAATTTAACGCTGATCTCTTTTTCTGTTCCGTCACGCCACAATTTCACTGTTGCTATAGAACCTACTTTGAGCGAGCGCACAAAGGCTTGAAGATCGGCAGCATTAGAAGTTTCAGTGCCATTAATGCTAACAATTACGTCGTTACTCTTAATACCGCTCTTGTTAGCCGGGCCTCCTTGGAGGACGCGGCCGACAATAACGCCTTTAATGTTGCTGTCTAATCCCAGATAACTCCTAGCCGGTTGAGTTAAATCGGCCATTTCAATGCCCAGATAAGGGCGTGATACTCTGCCGTGGGCGCGCAGTTCTTTCATAACTGTATAAGCCGTTTCGGCAGGAATAGCGAAGCCTATGCCTTGAGCAGAACGTATAATTGCCGTATTGATACCTATAACTTCACCTTTAAGATTGATCAGCGGGCCTCCTGAGTTGCCGGGATTAATAGCTGCATCTGTTTGCAGCAGGTTGCGCAGGTCGACATTGCTGTCGCTTAGAGTTCTATTTCTGGCTGAAAGAATGCCTAAAGTAGCAGTTTGGCCTACTCCCAAGGGATTTCCTAAAGCAATGACCCAATCGCCGATGCGCATGGTATTAGAATTTGTTAAGGAAGCGGTAGGGAAGCTGCGCTCTTTAGTCTGAATGCTCAGGATTGCTAAGTCGGAGACAGGATCAGTACCAATGATTGAGGCGTTATGCTGACTCTTATCGCTCAAAGTTACCTTAATAGATTTGGCTCCTTTGACTACGTGATTATTCGTAAGTACAATGCCGTCTTGGCTGACTATAATGCCAGTGCCCATACCACGAGGAATTTCTTGAATTTGGTAATCAAAAGGATCAACAAAACCGAAACCATGGGTATTATAAACTCTGGTGGTCATAGTCGTATCTATATTGACTACTGCAGGAGCCACCTTAGCGACAGCATCAGCCACAGCACTGCTCCCTTGTGGCATGGCCACACTGGATTTATTATGGTAATTTATATTGAAATCTGAAGATTTTTTATCTGCATTTTGGTCTTTACCAGAAGTAGGTACTGAAGTTTCAGATTCTGCAGTTGCAGTACGTTCTGCTTCGGTTTTTTCTCTGTCAATCTTGAGAGAAGAGTTGTTGGCATACATTATTATAAAAACTAAGAAAGCGCCTATAAATACACCGGCAATTCCACATATAACAGTAATTGCCGTATTGCCGTGCAAATTCTTTTTTATATTGTTGCTCATATTCAACCTTTCACTGCGTCCGAAACTGCCTCTGTAAGATGGCTTAAGAGTTAGTCCATGTTTGAAAAGTAAGCTTTTTACTCTTTCTCTTCAGCATCCGGAGCGTAAACAATAGGAGCGGACTTCCACATACCCTCTAAATTGTAAAAGCTGCGCTCGCCAGTGATAAATAAGTGGACTATTACAGAACTGTAGTCCATTAAAGTCCAGGCGTTGTCATTCTTACCCTGTATAGACTTCGGTTCAATTCCCTGTTCTGAAAGAGCTTTGTCAATGTTTTCTGCAATATCTCGCAACTGGTTTCGGGTAGGGGCATCGCAGATTACGAAATAGTCGCATAGTACTGAATCTTTGCTCATATCTAAAACTAAGGTATCTTTGCCTAATTTTTGGTAGCAGATATCGGCTATAGCTTTAGCCATGTCTAAGGAATTTGCAAACATGTTAATTTATACAACCTCATTATTAAAAACTTAGCGAATGTTAAAATCAAACTGCTAAAACTAACTCTTAGTTTTAGTTTTTACCAGTTTAGTTCAGCTTGAGGCATAATAGTCAACCACTAAACCGGATTTAGCGACGGAAGAGCGGCCCTTGGTTAGAAAGTCACTCGGCTCTTTCAGCTGTTTAATAAAAAGAGCCCAATTCGATCTTACATCCCGATATTAAAAACTCGTAGAATGATAGAAAAAAAACTGCTTATTGTCAAACAAAGCCCACCTTAAACTTCTGATATATAAGCTATATCTTCCTCTTTTAGCTCACAAAATGGGGGCGCATAAACCGAATGACTTGCATTTAACATTATTATATTAGGCAGAGGGCCATAGTAGCAGCACTAGTCCGGTAACTCCGAAAACCATAGCTGCAACTACCAAGGACATAGGACTGCTCTGTTGGGGAATGCTCGGCAGTTCATCGGTGCTTATTTCATTGCTCGAATTGAATGCGGTATCAATCACTTTTATAAGCTCCCAATAAATAAAATTTCTTTTCAGTTAAAGCTTGGCTAACCGAAATTGTTCTTCCGGAACCTCACACATAAATTTAATTTTTAAGAAATAAACGGGTTTCTTCCTCCGGTCAGTACAATCTCCGCCAGAGCTTCGCGGATCATGATGATCAATTCTTCATCAGAGTTAGGTATAAATATTTGAATAGCTCCAGAAATAGCAGAGGTTTGGCTGCGCTCTGAGGCTTCCAAAAGAACAGCGGAAATATCTTTTCCGCCAGGGAGACTGCGGAGCTTCTTCAAGGCCTGTTGATTGCCTCCGTCGAGGTCATTGAATTCCATCATGACTAAATCGAATCTTGCATAAGAGGCTATTTCTAACAGTTCATTTACTGTAGAAGCATAGATAATATTGAAGCCTTCATTTTCCAAAACTTGACGCAGGAACGGATATGAATCTTCAGCCCCTCCTGTGGCTATGAGAGCCGTCTTTCCTGCCCCCATGCGGCTGAGTTTATTCACATATTCAAGTTGAGAAGTATTTAGTTCTCCGCCTTGACTGAGGCTGTATTCGTTTTGAAAAGATATAAAGGAATTATTTTGCTTATCCTGCGAGGTATTGGCTGGGGCAGAGGGGGAAGAAATAGGTTTGGGGGGTGGTACCGGTGCAGCCATAGCAATGACAGTTTCCGATTCAGGCAATATACGATTTTTATAATATTGCGGAGCTGAAGAAGCAGATAAATCTGGACTTATCTGACTTGAAGTTTGGCCTTTAACCGGAATATCACCGATAGTGGGACACGAACCTACATCGAGATGCTCGGAATCATGAACCCGTTTTTGTAGAGCCTCTTCGGTAGCACTTAAAGTGCGCATATGACGTACTAACTCGTTCACGCTCATAGTAAGTTGGCCTAACTCATCGATATCTTCAACTTGGGCCTGTCCTTCAGACTCTCCCGACAGCACGCCATCTATGAAATTGCGCAGTGACTGCACGCGCAGTCTTTTGTTCTCCGATTCTAATTTTGAAGAAGATATAATATTTTGAATATATTCAGCCAGACGGTTTAAGCGCGAAGCCGTCAAACCGATTTCATCGAGCCGGTTCTCATCAGCTCTGACTTCTAATTTTCCCTGAGCCATTTTATCGGCTGCTTCAGCCAAATTCAGGAGAGGATTGCCGTAAAAATAAGATATAAAGGCAGTAAATCCTAACGCGCCGGAGATGAGGACGCAAACTAAACCTGCCAACTGTATTTTTAAGCTGCTAAAAGCTGAATTGAGTTCTTCTGCCGAAATGTAAACTCGAACTACTCCCAAACTGGTATCTGCAGAACGTATAGGTACGCTGCTGACAGCACAAAGCATATTGTTAAAAATTTCCAAATTGCTTTGAGCCATGGTCAACCCCAAAGCTCGGCGCGAATTCTCATCGTTCTTGATTGTGCCTAGCTCCGATATTATAGAGCCGGCTTTGACTTTTCCTGAACTGTCGAGCACTTCCAAAGCTACAACGTTGCGCTGTTCAGCTAAACGAGCTATGTTTCTTTTTAAAAGAACAGATTTGGCAGAATCGTTAGGATTGGAAAGAGCGTCGATGCTCATTAAAGCCAAAGACTCTCCCAGCGATTCGCTTCTCATAGTAATAGAACGGGTCAGAGAGAGTTTTTCACCGCCTTTTATGACGGCAAAACAGAACAAAGCAAAAAGCACTGTAAGGGGAAGCAGCGCTAAAAGCATTTTAATTTTCAGCGAAAAAAACTTATTTACAGGCATGATAACGTTCCGCAGTAATTCTAGCTGTATATCGAAAAGCCTACAAAGTTATCTGACAATGTTGTTTATGAGAGTTTGATAATTACTTTACATACGGTAAAAATTGCGCTAAATTCAAGCGTATTTAGATCGTATTTTTCGTGTTCTGAACATTTTAATGCAGCTAAGTTTTGTTGAGTTTGAGGCCGCAGTAAAACGTGGGAAGGGCTGCTGAAAACGTCTCAGAGAAGTTGCAGTTTATCAAGTTTTTAAGGTGATTGTTGTGAGTTTTTGTAAAAAAGGTACTGAAGAAAATGAAAAAAAAATTATTAACGCTCAGAGCGGCAGAACTCTAGAATTTAATCAGGTACTCGATATTATAGCTGGATACGCTCATTGGGGGCCAGCGGCCGATATTGTAAGAAATCTGCACCCTCTAGACGATTTAGAAGATGTACATATGCGCCAGTTGGAAATGGAAGAGGCTGTGCGCTTGAACAAAGATAGGGAATATAATCTTTATACAGACAATTTAGGAGACGTCAAATCGTTTATAAAAGCTTCCAAGCGCCACAAAACGCTTCAGCCTGCTGAGCTGCTGAGTGTTTTTCATTTAGCTCAGTTGTCGCGTCAGATAGGAACTTTTCTGCGTGCCCGTAGTCAAGATTATCCTATTTTGAGTGATAAGGCCTTGCGCTTAGGACAGTTCCGTGACATTGAAAAACAAGTGGCTAAAGCTATAACTCCTGATGGGGAAATTTCACCTAACGCCACGCCTAATTTAGCGCGGTTGCGTCAGGAATTAGCTGCGGCCAGGGCTTCAGTAGAAGAGCGGCTCCACGATTTTCTGCGCAATTCGGAATATTCGCGCATGATTCAGGATGCAGTAATCTCTTCCCGCTTTGGACGGCAAGTTATCCCCATTAAAGCGGAATACCGAGGCCATTTCCCCGGTATTGTTATTGATCAGTCTGCTAGTGGGGCTACCTTATTTATGGAACCCCTGGCGCTAGTAGAACTTAGCAACTTGAGTCGTACTAAAGCTTTGGCTGAGGCAGCTGAAATAGAACGCATTTTACAAAGTTTAACTGAACTTGTTGGAGCCAACAATCGCTCTTTAGCCGACAGTTTGGAAGAACTGGCTTGGTTAGAAGCTTTGCAGGCGATGGCTAAATATGCCGATCGCACTCATTCGGTCTTGCCGCAGATAAAAGAAAAAACTCCTATGCTGATTTCCTCAGCTAGGCATCCACTTTTAATTGAGAGCTTGGGCGATAAGGTGGTGCCCATGACTTTCGATTTAGAAACTAACCGCACTCTGATAATTACTGGTCCTAACACCGGTGGAAAAACGGTAGCTTTAAAAACTATCGGTTTGATGGTTATGATGGCCATGTCCGGTCTGCCGATTCCGGCTGATGAATCAAGCTGCTTGCCTTTCTTTGAGCAAATATGGGCAGAAATTGGCGATGATCAGAGCATTATGCAAAATCTTTCCACTTTTTCTGCTCATATTAATCAGGTACTGCGCATGATTCCCCATGCTTCGTCACATACTCTGCTGTTACTTGATGAACTAGGGGCCGGAACTGATCCTGCTGAGGGAGGAGCTTTGGCAGAAGCTGTTCTGGAATATTTCCATGCCAAAGGAGCTGTTACTGTAGTTACTACTCATTTGTCTGAACTTAAGAATTTTGCCTCTCAGCGTGAAGGCATGAATAACGCGGCTGTGGAGTTTGATAGTGAAACCTTAGCACCTACTTTTCGTGTTATTATGGGAGTTCCAGGACGCTCTAACGCTTTGAAAATTGCCAGCCGTTTGGGACTTCCAGCCGAAATAGAACACAGAGCTATGGAACTTTTGGGCGGCAGCAGCATGCAGGTTGAGGGACTGCTCGGAGAACTTGATAAAGAACGTGAAATCAATGAGCGTCTGGCCAAACGCCTTCGCGATCAGCTGTCTCAAGTAGGGCGTCTGCGTTCAGCTTATGAGCAAAAGGTAGAAAAAGCTCAACAGGAATGCGCAGATATGATCGCCAAAGTTACAAAAGATACTGCTGAGTTAGTAGAGTCGTCGCGTCGTCGCTTGCGCGGATTAACTGGAAGTGTTCGCAGGCGTCTATCTCAGCTTTCTAGTGTGCGTCGCCAGTCTATTGTTGAATTGCGCCGAGCTGCTTCGGAACTAGGCCACGCTCTAGTCAATTTTGAAGCTTTGGAAGAACTAGTCGCCTTGAGTCCCGTCGCTTCTGATGCTCTGGCTAAGGCTTTGAGCGAAACTATCGCTTACAAAAAAGATCATCAGACTTCCTCTTTAACTAACACTTCTGCTTCAACTGAAGAGTCTTCTGATTTGTATGCTGGCTCCAGTCTTTCATCAAGTTCAGAGAACGATAGATTAAAATTGGAAGTAGCGTTAGAAGATATAGGCTCTTATGTTTCGGAGACTCCTGACCAAGTCGGAAACAAGGTCTCTAAATTAGATCGTCTGGATCAGTATGTCCGAGAACAGGCCCAAACTACTGAGGGGTATCTCGATGATCTGGATGCTAAAGTTAAGGCTCTGAAAAATAGTGCTCCTAAAGTTCCTGGTCACGTTAAATTGAATGAACGCCTTAAGCATACCGCTGCTCAAGCTTTAGAAATCAGCTTGTCAGCCGATCCTACGGCCGCTGTTAGTGAAAGCAAAGTTATTGGGGCAAAATTAGCTGATGAATTGGGATTAGAAGGCTTCAGTAGTCAGGAAGATGAAAGTTTGCAGGAAAGTGAAGAAGTAAAAACTGTCAACCTTCCTTTAGAAGTGGGATCTCATGTGTTTGTGCCCCGCTATGGTCAAGACGGCACAGTTCTTTCTCTGTCTGACAAGAAAGCTGAGGTGCAGATCGGGGTTATCCGTATCAAGGTTAAAAAAGAAGATCTGCAGGTTTTAGCTCCAGAAGAAAAGAGTGAGGTAGGCTCTATTCCCAGAGGAGGCAGTATGACTATGCTTTCCAGCCGCCTCGATTTACATGGTAAAAATGTCGACGAAGCACTTTGGGAATTGGGAGCTAAAATCGATGACGCTTTTATGAGCGGTCTGCATCAGCTCGAAATTATTCATGGCAAAGGTACAGGCACTTTGCGTAAAGCTGTAACTGAGTATATAAAAGATCACCCTTCGGTAGCTTCTTACCGCATTGGCAAAGCTTATGAAGGAGGTATAGGGGCAACCATTATAACTTTGAATAATTAATTTTTGTTTTATCTGCAATATATGTAGTGTTATACAGATAAATGGCTATTAATTAAGGAGCTCATCTGCTTTTAGCATATGCAGCTCTCGTTTTTTAATATGCATTATTCTATTGCTGAAGGGCGGTTTGATAAAAAGGATATAAAATAAAATACATATTAAATATAAACAAGTATGCATAATCACTAAAAAAGATTAAATATTTCTTTATGTATTATGTTTTTAGTTAGGTGTAAAACTGATACCGGCAGGGGACAAATGCAAAGTAGTTAGAACCTGACACGACTATAAGCAGATTGTTAAGTTATTTAGAGAGGACCGTTTTTAAGACAATGTTGGAACGTCTGTTGAAGCTATTTAAGCAGATCTTCCGGGTTAAGGGCATAGAGCAGCTGAAACTTGAAGCCGGCTTAGCTCAGAAGAACGCCCTAAAGCGCGTGTTAAAATTAAAAGATTTAGTCGCTTTCGGAGTTGGAGCTGTAATCGGTTCTGGTATTTTTGTGACCGTTGGTTTAGCCGCTGCCGGAAGTAGAGATTATGTTGCGGCAGGCCCTGCGGTAATAATTTCTTTTCTTGTTGTATCTTTAGCTTGTCTATTGTGTGTGTTGTGTTACGCCGAGTTCGCTTCGGTAATTCCTTCGGCAGGTAGCGCCTATACTTATGCCTACGCCAGTTTGGGAGAGTATGTGGCCTGGATTTTAGGATGGAACCTGATTCTAGAATACGCTGTCGGTAATATCGCCGTAGCTATATCTTGGTCGGGATACTTTGTTTCCATTCTCAAAGGATTCGGTATCAATTTTCCTGCTTGGTTAGCCGAAAGCTATTTTACAGCTTCTCCAGAAGCTATTGCGGCTGCTCCTGTACTTTTGGGCATTCCCATTATGTGCAATCTGCCCGCTATTCTTATAGTGGTTGTGCTGACTTGCATCATTGTGCGCGGTATAAAAAGTTCTGCTGGCTTGAATGATTTTTTAGTATTTTTTAAAATTCTCATAGTTCTTGGCGTAGTTCTGTTAGGTGTAGCTTATGTTCATCCTGGCAACTGGACTCCTTTCTGTCCCAATGGTTGGGCTGGAATTCAAGCTG
The DNA here is from genome assembly GCA_051874735.1 of Candidatus Bruticola sp. GTDB lineage: Bacteria > Vulcanimicrobiota > Xenobia > Xenobiales > Xenobiaceae > Bruticola. The sequence continues at coordinate 128,728 of JBJEGD010000016.1, forward strand.
GAGCCGCTTTAGTATTCTTTGCTTATATAGGTTTCGATGCTATTACTACTTTAGCTGAAGAAACTGAAAATCCAGGCAGAGATTTACCGTTAGGTATGGTAATTACTTTGGCGATAAGTACTTTGCTGTATATGGCTGTGGCTGCTGTTTTAACAGGTATGGTTCCTTACACACAATTAGGTACCGCTGAACCAATGGCTACCGCTTTCGCTCTCATCAATATGCCGAAGATTTCCGCTTTTATTTCCATAGGCGCTGTAGTGGCTATGACAGCTGTGTTGCTGGTTTTCCAAGTTGCCCAGCCGCGTATTTTCTTCGTGATGGCCCGCGATGGTATGATTCCTCAGTTTTTTGCCAAAGTGCATGATAAATTCCGCACTCCTTATATAACTACTTGGGGTACTGCCATTATAGTTGCTGCTTGTGCCGGTTTTATGGATCTTAGTGTTGTTATTGAGCTTTGCAATATCGGTACGCTATTCGCTTTTATTTTAGTTTGCTTGGGTGTAATTATTATGCGCCGTCAGCGACCAGAACTTGAGCGTCCTTTTCGTACACCGTTTGTGCCTTGGGTACCAATTGGAGGTATTTTATTCTGTCTGTATTTAATTGCCGGTATGCCTTCTGTGACTTGGATTCGTTTCTTTGTGTGGATGGTAGTTGGTACCTTTATTTATATGATGTATGGTTATAAGCACAGTACTTTGTTAAAAACTACTCAGAATGCTGTTAGTGTAGCTGCAGATAGCGGAGCTACAGAGATAGGCGAAATAGCCACTACAGCAAATAAAAGTGCCAAGGTTATAGCTGAATCCTCAGCTAAATAGTAAAAACTGTCAGCCGCAGTTTTTATTCTCGCGGTTGTTTAGTCGCAATTAAAACAGGCGTTTAATAGCGTTTAAAACGTTACTAAAGGCCTGTTTTAATTTTTGTAGTTCAACTTCTTTTGTCTGATAGTTTAGAGACTATTAATTTTTTCTTTTTGTAATTCCACATGGAATAGACTCCGGCTGATTGTGAATTTATTTCAACCGATGATGGAACGTCCTCGCCTAAAAAATAAAACCAAACCGGTTGTAGGTAAGCTTCAGCCAGTTTGGTTATCTTTTTAGCATTAGACAATTAAAGTCTATATACTTTTATTAAGGGGATCAGGGTTTTTACTCTTTCCAAAGTAAAAACGGCGGGTAGTTCAGTTTCTGCGTTAGCTGCTCCACAGGCGCTGGCCCATTGCAGTGCTTCAGGTAGCTCCATATTTTGACCGTATAAGCATAAACCGGCACTGAAAGAGTCACCGCTTCCTACCGAGCTAACTAAGTTGTCTACGGAATAGGAACAATACCAAGCCCCCTTATGGTTAACAGCCACAGCGCCACTTGCCCCCATAGTTACGCATACCATAGAAGCACCGCGCTTCAACACTGTACGGGCCGCTTGAGCTGCTTCTTCAATTTGGTTAATAGTTTGACCGAGAGCTTCTCCCAGTTCATCACGATTGACTTTAACAGCTAATCCTTGGGGTGCATTGATAACCGCTTTTAGAGTTGCTCCCGGAGTATCTATTAAGGTAGGACCGGCCTGTTTCTGTATTTGCAAACAGAGCTGAAGATAACTTTGGGCGCTGACTCCGGGAGGTACGCTCCCTGCTAGTACAGCAGCCTGGCACTTTAAGCTTTGTTGGATAATAAAAGAACAGATGGCCTGCCAGTGACCTGAACTGAGTACAGGACCCGGTTCATTGATAACTGTGGAGTCTCCTTGGCGATGGCGCAGCAGATGGCTCATTTTTGTTTCAATATCATCGAACTCAATCCAGGCTGTATTGAGTCCTTCCAGATCGGTTAGACGGCGCAGCAACCGTCCGGAAGAGCCGCCTAGAAAGCCTGCTGTAATGTAGGAAGAACCTAAAATTTGGCAGGCCCTTCCTACATTTAGTCCCTTTCCTCCCGCACTAATACGTAAACTTACAGCGCGGTGGACGTGATGGGGAACTAATTCAGGTATTTCTATAGTTCTGTCTATTGTTGGGTTAGTAGCCGCAATCAGAAGCACGTCAGTAACTACCAGCCTCCGCTGGCGCCTCCCCAGTCGGAACTGCTGGAAGAACTGCTGCCAGAAGAACCGCCAGAGGAGCTTCCTGATGATGAGGATCCGCTACCGGAATAACCGCTGCTAGAAGAGCTGCCGCTGTCGTAGTAAGCATCTCCGCTGCCGTAGCTGCTACTGAAACTGCCTCCGGGAGTGTAACTGCCGCTGGAAGAAGAGGCCGGAGCTTCTTCGTATACATATTTAGGCTCCGGTCTAACTTCAGGAGCTTTTTCCAGAGGAAGGTCAGCTCTATTGTTGTCTCCAGCTTTCATAGTCAATTTCGCAGCATTGTCTTTGAAACCATCGCGCTTACAAGTTATCTTATACTGCTTGCCGGAAGTGAGCCCGCTTCCTATTATCAGGCGTCCATTGCCATCAGCTTTACCAACTTGTTTACCGTCTAAGAAAACTAGGGCGTTGGGATTAGTAACTACGGTAAGAGAGGGATTCAAAGGCAAGTTAATACTGAACTCGCTGTCAGGTTGAGCTGCACTGACTTTGACGTTTTTCTTAACTGCGCTGTGCATGCTGGAACTGGCTTTGATAGTATAGTTTTTGTCAAAATCGATTTCAAATTCTGCAGATTGTCCACTCTTGACGGCAATTTTTTTGCCGTTCTGAAGGAGAACTATATTAGGAGTGTACTGAGAGAAACGGTCTCCTTTAAGATTGACTCGTACCGTGCCTTTGCTTCGGGTAAGAGATACTTCTTCTTCTTTATCTCCGTCATTGGGACTGACTGTGACTTTCTTATGGAAAGTTTTGAAACCAGGAGCAGTTACAGTTACTTCCAGAGGTTTGTCTGTAGGTACCTCAAATCTGGCTATTCCGCCTACTGCCTGCATTTCGCTATTATTGATCTTCTCACCGGCGCAAGTTACTTTTACTTTGGGCTGAGACGACAATTTATCGTTAGTAATTTTAACGACTAATCCGGCCGGAGCGCCAATCATATCTATAGCCAGTTCTTTAACTGAGTTCTGAGAATCAAGATTAATTTTAGTATCCTTGTCTTTAAAACCGTCGGCTGATACCCTGACTACGTATTCTTGATTAAGTTTAACGCGCATAGTCAGCTTGCCGTTGTCAGTTTTTTCAGTCTTTATAATATTGTCATACAGTATTAAAGATACGCTAGCATTAGGCGCATTGCTTACTTCTACTTTAACCTGACCTTTGGGGAAGAAGAAATAATAGTAACCGCTCCCGCCTAATAAAACTACAAGCAGCAGGGCCACAATCAGGCCTATAGAACCGCCACTGCTCTTTTGGGGCTGCATCTGTTTGGCAACGCGCACTGTGCCAGGACCATCAGTTAAGGAAGGGCGCTTGGGAACAGAAGAGGGAGGGAACTGGGAAGAAGCATTGGGATTGATAACTGCATCGCCCATGGCCCTGCCGCTGCGTAAGCTCTCAATATCGTTGTTCTCTGGTTGAGCAGAAACGAAGGGGCTATCTTGAAACTGTTGTCCCAATCCAGACTGTTCACGATTTTCAACAAAAAGTTGCTGTGAGCCTGCTCCTTCATGTTTAGCTTTTTGGCTCTGGTTTCGGCTGCTGGGGAAACCAGAGGAATCCAAGTCGCTGCGAGAGTCATCAAGATTCTGCGCGGTGGCGTCGAAACGGCTGCCACTCAAAGGAACAGGCACTGGCTGTGGGTCGTTAGGATCGAAAGTCATGCCGGTACTGTTTAAGCTTCCGCGTATGGCCGAACTGCCGTCTGCGGGTTGCGGCGGGTATACAGGCTGATTAGGGAAAGCTTCCGGTTGAGGAGGATAGTTGCCCTGTGGATAGTTAGGTTGCTCAGGGAAAGCTCCTGGCTGAGGAGGATAATTCCCTTGTGGGTATCCGGGCTGATTAGGGAAAGCTTCCGGTTGAGGAGGATAATTTTCCCGCTTATAGTTAGGCTGCTCAGGAAAAGCCTCCGATTGAGAAGGGTAATCGCTAGGCGGATAGCTGCTCTGATCGGGAAAAACGCTCTGCTGAGGAGGATAATTATTCGGCGGATAGCTGTTCTGATCGGAGAAAACGCTCTGCTGAGGAGGATAATTCCTAGAATCATGGGGACGATTCAAATCAGCAGAATAAGAGTTCTCTCCGTAAGAAGATTTCTGTGTTGGCGGCTGAATATGCGTTTGGGAACGTCTGGACTGGCGCGCACCTACAGAAGTGGAACGGGAAGGAATTGATGAAAGAGGAACTGTACGGGGTTGTGTAGTGGAAGGACGGGCTGAGCCAGTATCGCGTTGTCCACCGCGAGAAGAAGCTTGTTCACTTAGATTTTGGGGAGAATCTGGAGCACTTTCATTGTTATAAGCGGGTTGGCGAGCCGAATTTCCGGGACGCTGTTCTCTGGGCATGCCTTGTTCGCTGCCGCGCTGATTAAACTCCAAGTTGAGCAGGCGTTTTTCTGCATCTTGAATTGAGGCTTCTACGTCGGAAGAAACGTTCTGCTTGCGCATTAGCATTCCTAAAGTGCCGCCGGCGGTTTTAGATCGCAGCAAGCGCATATCACCGCCCGAAGAAGTTTGAGAACCGGAAAAACCGCCGCCGCTAAGATCGCCGCGTCTATCTTGCGATTGGAAAGGATTTTCGCCTAGAGGTGCCATATCAGAAACTCCATTTTTGTCAGAATCAAGGCCGACTTCTATTTCTTCTATAAAATCTTCGATAGAACAGTCGCGGTCCATAGGTTCGGAGACCATCAAGCGGGCTATCAAAGTTTCTAGCCATATTGGCGCTTTGGGCAAATAAGCCCGCAAGCGGGGCATTTGGGGAAGAGCTTCTCCCGGAGTAGAAACTAATCCGGGGGTAGGCCGTTCTCCAGTTACCATATAGTATAAGGTAGCTCCCAAAGAGAATAGATCGGATTTAGAGTCTGGGGCAGAATCAGAAACTAATTCGGGAGCTATAAAACCAAGGCGCTTGGAATCGTTCTTTAGCTCTTCGTTATGAGTGAACAGCGCTCTGGAAGTACCAAAATCAGTAATAACTACTCTGCCTGTTTGTTTTTCTATAATGATATTGCCAGGATGCAAATTGCCGTGAAATATGCCTTGTTTGTGAGCTGCATTCAGACCTTTAGCCACCTGTTGCATAATTTGGCAGGCGTGATCTGTTTCGAACTTTTTGTAATGCTCTATTAAGGTTTGCAGTGATACTCCGTCAATGAACTCCGTAGCAATAAAATGATAACTTAGATCTTCACCTAAATCGTAAGCTTTAGCAATGTTGTCATTTGCAAGAGATGAGGACACGACCACAGCCCTCTGCAGATCGGTAATTAGTCCTGCATCTGAGCTGAGTGAAGCATTTAGAACTTTCAAAGCTACCCGTTTGTGCGTGTTTTCATTGACAGCTTGATAAACAATCGCTGACGGGCCTTTGCCTATTTCTTCAATTATCTCATAGACACCAATATTTGATGGAACCATGATAACACCTGGCCTCTGTTACATTCTCTTGCCTATGACAATTAGCGCCGTTGCGCTTTAGGCAGTTTGCTACTCTGTATTCTTCGATCTGTATTGACAGCTCAGAATACAGGTGTTTTATATTTGTTTTACAATAGCTTACTCCCTGCTTAGGAGGAAATTCCTTTATTATTTTGAGGTAAGTTTGCTGTTTTTAGGATCGTATCTATCTATATATAGTGCAACGCATAGATCCAGTTTTCCATTGTTCACTGATAGCAATGTTTGTTTTAAATTGAAAATAGGTTATACAGGTCGGCTTAGAATATTCTGCACCTTGCTCTTTCTTCGCCTGGTGTGCAGTTAGGTATAAAAAATATGGTCAATCTAAATGTGAAAGCCTTTCGAGCTGTAAGGCGATCTTTGATAAATTATAATGTTCTGACTGTCGAATGTTTGTACGCTTTGGCAGTAGGGATTATTACAGCTGTGGCTGCCATATGCTTCGATTTTATGATTAAAGGGGTGAATCGTTTTTCTTTAACTGTTCTACCTGAAGTTTGGTGGAGCATACCAGTATCAATTTCGGTTGGAGGCTTACTTACCGGTTTATTTCTGCGCTGGCGTGCCCAAGATTTAAATCCTGGTGGGGTATCGGGAGTTATTACTAGTGTTTTTGAACAGCATGGGTTGATTCACGGCCGGGTAGCTTTAATTCGCATGATTTCTTCCGCTCTTACTATCGGAAGTGGAGGCTCAGCCGGGCGCGAAGGTCCTATTGTACAGATTGGTGCTTCTTTAGGTTCAAAGTTAGCGCAGATTTGCAAATTATCTGAACATCATACCGTTCTTTTGTTAGCCTGCGGGGTCGCCTCCGGTATTTCTTCTGCTTTTAATGCGCCTATTGCCGGGATTTTTTTCGCTTTAGAAATTATTTTAGCCCGTTTTACTTATCATTCTTTCAGTCTTATAGTTCTGAGCTCTGTAACCTCCTGTGTGGTTACGCGTCTGTTAGTGGGTGATATCGCTGAATTTTCTGTTCCAGTATATGCCCTTCAGAGTTCCTGGGAAATGATTTTTTGCCTCGGTGTAGGGTTAGCTGCTGCTTTGACCGGCGTAGCTTTTACCCGTTCTTTGGCTTTGAGCGAAAAATTGTTTGCTAAGTTGCTTTTCCCTAGTTGGGCTAAGCCGGCTGTGGGTGGTTTTTTATGCGGAGTTTTGGCTATATTTTATCCGCAGATTATGGCCGGAGGTTATGAAGTTATGAATGAAGCTATGAACGGCCATATGCTTTTATCTCTTATGCTTATTTTAGCGGTGGCTAAAATTTTGGGAACGTCTTTTATTTTAGGCTCAGGAGGAGCCGGAGGGGATTTGGCGCCCTCTCTGTTTATTGGTTGCATGCTGGGGGGAGTTTACGGCGGGGTGGTCAATTTTTTAGTTCCTAGTTTGGCTGTCTCGTCGGGAGCTTACGCTCTTATAGGCATGGCTGCTGTGTTTGCTGGAGCAGCTAGAGCGCCTTTGACAGCAGTATTTATGATTTTTGAAACTACCATGAATTATCATCTGTTAATGCCTCTTTTGGCTTCCTCTGTGGTGGCATCCCTGTTTGCTTCTGCTTTGGATAAAGAGTCTCTCTATACTCTAAAACTTAGTCGCAGTGTTTTAGAAATGCAGCAGCGGGGCGATAATATGATCGGGCCTCTAGAAAAGATTAGCGTATCTGAAGTTATGAAGCCAAACTTCGCCTTTATCAGTCCTAATGATTCGGTGCACCATCTGATTATTCGCCTGCAAGAGACGGGGTATTCTCTGTTAGCTGTACTTGATGACCAAGGCATTTTTTGTGGCCAGGTCGATCGCCGCGATATTATATACTGGAAAATGCGCTGTCATGGTTGTGATACTAAGCTGACTAGTGTTAAAGAAATTATGCGCACCGACGTGGAGTTTCTTACTCCTCAGGATTCTTTGGCCTCCGCTGTGCGTACAATGTGCCGCTGTCGATGCGGCTGTCTGCCAGTATTTGAGTCTGCTTCTTCTCATCGTTTGTTGGCTATGTTAGATCGCCAGGAAATTCTGCAAGCTTTTACCAAATCTCAGGGAGATATATTTTAAAGTATATGTTCAGTATGATGCCGAGGTATAACTGTAATGTCAATTAGTAGTCGCATAACCGTGCTAAAAAATCAAATAGTCATAGCCCAGTAGCCTATCTGTAACTTCCTGTGTCACGCCATTAAGTTATTAAATTTTATTGGCGACACTAAACGTCTTATAAATAGTTAGTCTGCCAGTTTCGTTGCCTGAAGCCTAAATTTATCTGCTTTAATACCCAATATGAGAGCAATTGAATTTGTAGAGAAATGATAAATATACCAAAAGTGTATATAGTTTGCTATAGATAATTTACTTAAGAGATCATGTTATTTTGGTTATTGTCGTGAAATTTTTATTTTATCTGTAATGTCATAAATTTAAAAAAAGTTAAAAATATAGTTAACATTGTAGATGCGGGAAGTCAAATCTTCCAATCCAAAATTATCTATTTGATGCACGATCAGGTGAGGAATATACTCAAGTTACCATTTAGGCTATATATTCAAACACATTGGATTTTCTGTTCGGTTTAGAAGGAATTAATAATTTTAGGCAGTTATGGGAGGATAGGTTAGGAATTTCAGGGGACTCAGCTCCTAAAGGTTGTTTTTTGGGCGGACAACTTAGACAAAATGTCCTCGCTGTAGCTGAGGAAATCCTACGTTTACATTTATAACAATAGCAAAAAGGCCCCCTCGGTACTCTAGATAGGGCCTTCCGGTGTTTGGCCTAGGTAATTAAGCTGTAAAAGCTTTTTCGGCAGGCCTTTTTTTATTGTTTCAATTAGTGACGGTTATTTTTAATAAAATAAACTCTTTTTCTTCTAAAGTACTTGACATAGTAAGGTCTGCGCGGTAATATACTCAAGCAGTCGCGATGAGCGACCCGCAAACAGGTTTTGAAAACAGAATAGCAGCTTTT
>JBJEGD010000017.1:0-49620 GCA_051874735.1 Candidatus Bruticola sp.
CTTACACGTAATAAAGCGTCTGGTTTAGAAGTTGCTGTTCAAAGTTTTTCAATAAAAAAAGAACGTTCTGTTAGCAAAGCAGAGCGTTTTTTTTTGTTTTTTTAGAATGGTGGGGGGGTAAAAAATTGTATATACAACTTTTTAGAATACATACATTTAATAAACTCAACAAAAAAGAGCCCTGCCTTATATGAAAACAACAGAGCTCTCTTTTTCAACTAACTATTACCAGATTTTGTTTCGTTTATCTACAGGGCGACACATAGGTGAACCTTCGGGAACATCAAAAGCTTGGAAGAAAACTTCCATATTAGACAAAGGACCATTGACGCGCCATTTTGCCGGCGGATGAGGATCCGTATTAATCTGCAGTTTTTCCATTTCAGGACTCATGTTAATAGCCCAAATTTTAGCATAGTTCAGGAAGAAACGCTGAGCTGGAGTGTAACCATCAATAACTTGACCTTCACTCCCATTGAGCGATTTTTGATAAGCTCCCCAAGCTAAGGCCAAACCGCTTAAATCGGCGATTGATTCACCTAAAACCAACTTGCCGTTCAAATTTTGTCCCTGAACCACATAGGAAGAAAACTGATCTTCGACGCCTTTAGTTAGTTTATCGAATTTCACTTTATCTTCAGCAGTCCACCAATTGCGCAAGTTTCCCTGGCCATCATATTGAGCACCCTGATCATCAAAACCATGACTGATTTCATGACCTATAACCATACCGATGCCGCCATAATTAGTTGCATCGTCAGCTTTAGGATCGAAGAAAGGCGGCTGAAGTATACCAGCAGGAAATACTATTTCATTATCACACGGAGAATAGTAAGCATTAACTTCCTGAGGAGCCATATACCAATCGTTAGGATCGACAGGTTTGCCAATCTTTGCCAAAGTGCGCTGCTTCTCAAAACGGGAAGCATTGCGCATATTATCGTAATATGAATCGGTAATTTCTAACTTAGAATAATCGCGCGGTTTATCAGGATAACCAATTTTAGCTTTAAAGGCATGAAGCTTTTTTAAAGCTTCATGCTTAGTTGTATCGCTCATCCAATCTAAGGTAGGAATATCATCAGCCATATAAGCCGTAATATTTTTCACCATATTTTGGACTTTCTGCTTAGATTCAGGAGAAAAAGCTTTTTTAACATAAAGCTGTCCCAAACCATGACCCATAAGATTGTCGACTACACCAGTAACCCTTTTCCATTGCGGTTTCATAACTTTAATTCCGCGCAAAGTTTTACTATAAAAATTGAAAGAACACTCTTCAAAATCTTTAGTAAGGAAAGGAGCGCCCGATACAATAATACGCCAAGCTAAATAATCTTTATGCTTATCGAAAAGTGACTTATCTGACAATAAGTTGCCAACCGCCTGCATGAACTCAGGACCAGTAACATTGATCTCCTTGGGAGTATCTATACCAATAATTTTGTAATAGCTATTCCATTCAAATGAAGGAGTAAGCTGGCTAAGCTCGTTCTGGCTCATTAAATGATACATTTTTTGCGGATCACGCATTTCTGCTGCTGGCAAAGATGCTTTGGCCAAACGAGTTTCAATATCCATAACATTGCGGGAAGCTTTTTGAGCTTCACGAGCAGAATAGCCAGCCAGTCTGAACATATTATCAATGAAACTGACATATTGAGCCCGCAATTTTTTCGAATTGTCATCTGTACGAATGTAATAATCGCGTTCAGGCAATCCTAAGCCGGCTTGCCATATAGTAGCGATAATTTTACTGCTATTCTTATCATCTTGGGCTGAATCTAAACTAAAATACGGATTTAATCCCCGACTGTGCTGATAAGCTATCATATTAAACAAAGCGGTTCGGTCAGCAATAGATTCAATATCTTTAAGTTCACTTTTTAAAGGAGCGATACCAACTTTTTCCCGCTTATTCTGATCCATACCGCTTTGGTACAGCTTACCTAATTTTTTCTCTAAATCAGTTTTAGGATCGGCAGCTGCTTGTTCTAAAATTTCGTGAAGTAATTGGTAATTATTGTCAGCTAAAATCGTAAAAGTACCCCAGCGTGCCTGATCACCGGGAATAGGATTAGCTTTTTTCCAACCGCCGATAGCGTACTCGTAGAAGTTATCGCTAGGCTTGACACTTAAATCAAAATCTTCTTTCACTATTCCACTCGAAACTTGTTCAGATTTAACCGCACAGCAACATTGATCCGTTTGCTTCGCACAATCTTTTTTGCAGCAACAATTATTATAATCGGTTTCAGAATAAGCAGGCTGTACAGCTGCAGCCGCTAAAACTAGACCAAATACAGCAGCTGCTTTCTTCAATTTATTTATATTCATTATTCCTCCGGGAACAGTTGTGTAGCCTTAATTTAGTCCGTCAGTCGGCAGAACAGCGGACTTATCTTACAAAAACTACCTTTTATTTATTGTCTGAGCGGTCGCTTTCCTGGCTTAATAAAAAATTATTCAGACTTTCAAACAGCCGCTGCAGCCATATTATTTCCAACTATTTTGCTCTAGTTATATAAAACGTAGAAGAGATATTTACGTTTGAATATCATTTTTATTTAAAAGTTGCATCATTCTAAAACAAAAAAGCTTTAATCACTAAATTTTGCTAAATATAACTGAATAAAAGAGCAGAAGTATCTTTTAAATGTTAGGGTATACTGCTTGACCAATAAAAAATAAGCGGCAATAGTTGTGGGCTACAAATAACTACTGCCGCTTTATAAATATATCTTCAGTAAAATTCCCTATTCAATAAACCGCAAAGTATAATCGGCGTTTAATTATCTTTAAATTTTAGAAAGACAAACGCTTTATTTTCCTTTGTAAATTAAATAGATTACCGCTTTTTATTTTCAATATCGCCAGGACGTTTGCCATCTTGCTTGGGAGCAAATTTGCCATCTTGTTTAGGATTTAAATTTTTGCCGTTAGGACAATTGGGAGAATTTTTCTTATCTTGGCACTGGCAATCTTTTTGGCGATCTTTATCGGAACACCTATAATCCTGTTTAGATTTATTATCACACTGGCAAATCTTATTCTTAGGTTTAGGATTTTTATCTGCTTCTTTATCGCCAGCCCAAACATTTGACGTATTTGCAAAGACCGCAACAGTCAAAAGCATTACAGCGGTGAAATTTTTCCAACTAGTCATTTTTACCTCTCCTTAGTAGTAAACTGTAAGTCTTCTAAAGAAATAGATGCAGACAAAGAAAACAAAAGTTCAAAGTATCCATTTCTTTTTTTCAACGCCGAATATCTTTCAACACCTAACGATACATGCCGCTGCATTTGTACACGACAGATAATCTTCACAAATAACTGTCAGAGTTCTCTATACATTAAGTTAGTTAAAAGAGCAAACTAGCATGCAGAGAGCTGGCGTTATGCTAAAAAAATAGGGCGTTTGCGAGTATTAAACAACAACCATGGAAAAAAATCTCTGAAAAACAGCAAATTTTATCGTACTTTAATTTCCGACAGTTCTTTAAACTTTACATAAAGATGTTTAAATAAACCACCTATATAACCTATTTCCCAATCTTCTAACTGAGCTCGATCTAGAATATCGCTAAGTTTGGCAATTTCTTCCAGTTTGCTGGCTCCACGCTGAGGGGGATAACCCATTTCTGCTAAGTATCCTCCCACAGCCTTCATTAACTTTAGTCTCTTATCAGCATCTGCTAATTTCTTTTGCTGCGTACCGGGTACACTGTGGGAACGTCCAAACAGTTCGTAAAGAGCTAAAGAAACGGAATGAGACAAATTTAAAGAGCCTTCACTAGGAATAGTAACCAGACGATGGCACCCCTCAAGCTCCTCATTAGATAATCCTGATTCTTCATTGCCAAAAACTAAAGCTACTTTGCCAGGTTGAACATGAGCGTCGAGTTCAGTTTTTAAATCTGGCAAAGATAAAAGTTTGTGCCTTTTTTTTCCGTAACGGCGGGTAAATCCAAACGCAAAATTCACCTCAGCTAAAGCTTCTTCTAAAGTCTTTACCTGCTGAGCTGCATTTAAAACTCCGAGGCCATGGCAGGACCAATTTTGAGCTGTGATTCCAGGTTGTTTACGAGGGGAAACTAAAATGAGTTTATCTAAACCAAAGCAGGTCATAGAACGGGCTACAGCTCCCATATTAGCTTCGCCTTCTGGACTGCACAAAACTACTACTGTATTTTTTGCTTCTAACATTTTTATAAATAAAACCAGAGCGGAAACTAAGGCCAACTACAAGATAGCCCAAACATCCGCTTAAAATATTTCGTCCATTTTTTTAGCAGACGAATAAGGAAAACCTGCTTAAAGCAGTTCTAAAGAAAAAACTATCTTAATAGCAGGCTAGAGCCTTTCATTATAGAACAAGGGGCGGCTATGAATAAAAAAATTAACGTTTTAGTAATTTTTGGCGGAAAATCGGCAGAGCACGAAATAAGCGTAATGTCTGCTCGATCTGTGGCTTCTGCTTTATCTCCTGCTCTTTACAATGTTTTTTTAGCGGGTATTTCCCGTAAAGGTCGCTGGATTATTGGTAATCAAGCCAAACAAGCTCTAGAAAAAGGTACAGTAGAAGACAACGAAGAGGGAGAAGCGATCATTCGTCCCGGTTATCAAGGGCAATCAGTTTTTGAATATAAAAATATTTCCCATGATTTGCTTAATTTAAATATTGATGTAATTTTCCCAGTACTGCACGGTACATTTGGCGAAGATGGCACTATCCAAGGACTTTTAGAAATGGCTGATATACCTTATGTCGGCGACGGAGTGCTGGCCTCAGCTATCGGCATGGATAAATCTATAATAAAAGACGTCTGGGCCCATAATGGTCTGCCAGTTCTGCCCAGTATTACTTTGCTTCGTTCTGCTATTGAAGCAGATATAGATAGTTGCATAGAAAAGGCTTTGAAGAAACCTGAACTGCCTTGTTTTGTCAAGCCGGCCAATACTGGTTCCAGTGTAGGCATAAGTAAAGCAGAGACTAAAGAAGAGCTGCGCCAAGCTTTGCTTACAGCGATAAAATTTGATCGTAAAGTATTGGTAGAAGCTGCCTGTCAATCTCCGCGTGAAATTGAAATAGGTGTTATCGGCAACGATATTCCGGAATGTTCCGTACCAGGAGAAATTACCTATACTAGTAAGTTTTACGACTATAGCACCAAATATCACAATGATGGTGCTCCGAAACTCTTAATTCCTGCTCCTTTGCCGAGTGAGAAAATTATAGAAATTAAGAATCTAGCCTGTAAAGCTTGGACAGCCGCCGATCTTAACGGCTTAGCTCGTGTCGATTTCCTTATGGATCCCAAGGGAAATATTTGGTTAAATGAGGTGAACACTCTTCCTGGGTTTACGCAGTTCTCTATGTTTAGCAAGTTATGGGAGGCTTCCGGAGTTCCTTACGGCGAACTTTTAAACCGTTTGATCAATTTAGCTGTAGCTCGCTATAAAGATAGACAAAAGACATTATTTAACCCCTAGAACGTTCCTCTTATCTTTATTTTTCTTGAAGGTTTCGTATATTGTGAAAAACATGGAACAGTCTAACTATTGACTGTCCATGTTTTTTTATAGGCTATATTGCGGTTAACAAATGATAAATTAAGACTAGAGCGATTCTTTTTCTGCCACTGCAAAGCTATACAGACATAGCCCTAATAGAGACCACACTAGCTTGCCAATATGATTTAAAGCTGAAAGAGCAAGAATTTCTTCGTTATTTAAGCTAAAGCAAGGCCAAAGTATAATAGCTGCAGTCTCCTGTGTACCCAAGCCATTTATCGAAATAGGTAAACAAGATAAAAGACTAAAGAGAGGCACAGTACTGAAAAAAACACTGAAACTAATTTTTAATCCCAAAGATTCTGCTAAAAATATATAAGCTACAGCTTCACATATTGAAGTAAATATATTAATAATTACCGCACAGTAGATACTTTTTGTTAGTGATGTTTTATGCTTATTAATATAGTCAATATTATGATAAATATTTTCTGTTTCTATCCCTAATTTTTCGATAAAATAATATATTTTATTTCTTATATGTTGATAAACATATGTGTAAATTTTATGATCTTTAGTTCTCTTTTTATTATCATAATTAAAAACTGATAAGGCTTGAAATAACAAACGTTGGGCTATTACCACAGCTGCAGTAATTAAAACCGCAACGACAGCAAAAAATATCAAAGCACAGATAAAAAGATTTGACCTCGTTAGTAAAATTAATTTAGTTGGCAGATATTCTAACAGCTTAAGAAAGACAGGATTGGAGCTAAGTACACTGGGGCCGACACATACAAAACTTAAAGCTATTGTCAAGGCTAAAGCGCAAGCGGAAGCCCAAATTTCTAATATAACCGTCAGAACTGCGCTGACTAAAGGAATTTTTTGCTGTTTAGCGCTGCTTATTCTGTATAGCTCTCCTACAATTCCACCGGGAATAAGATTATTGAAAGCGTAGGAAATTAAGGTTATTTTACATGATAGTAGCAAACTTAGGTGTAATCCTAGTCCTTGAATGAGGACTTTCCAAGAAAGAGCACCAGTAAAAACTACGCCCCCCAAAATCAGCCAACCAATAGCTAAACTGCCCAGACGGCAGGAAAGACAAATCTGCTGCAGCTCTTTAATATTTATATTTAAACAGCTGACAAGCAGTCCTATCAAGACTGCTGCAGTCAAAAGACGAAAAAACGGAGAAAATAAAAATAGCTTTAATTTAGCCGGCATATTGATAACATCAGCTTATCGTTAAATGTCAGGCTCCACGCCGATTTTTATATTCTCTCCATTTAATAATTCTTTGATAATTTCATCATATTTAGATAATGGCATTTTTTTCGTAATAATAGGGGAAATGTCTATACTTTTGTTGGATAAAAGATCATAAGTTTTTTTCACATATTGTGGTGTAAAGTGAAAGGCACCTTTTACGGTTATGTTACGCTTAACAATGTCTGATAAGGGAAGCGCAAATTCAGTACCTCCGGCGCATCCGCCAAAAAGCATCACTTGGGAGTTATTATCGGCTAAAGCCAAGCTCTGCTCCCAAACTTTAGTTTGGCCAGTACATTCAATGATAATGTCACATCTGCCGCCGGGAAAAACTTCTTTGATTGCGTTTTTTAAATTAGCTGCTGGCTGCTGACTCTCATCGATGACACAATCTGCTCCTAGCTTTTCAGCACATTGAAGCCGCAGGGAGCGTCTACCTAGAACCGCTACATACTTTGCTCCCAGTAATTTCATAACTGGAATATACATTAAACCGATAGGGCCTGCTCCTATAATGAGTACTCGGCTTTGTCCAGGTTTAACTTCTATGAAAGATGAGCCATAAATTACGCAGGAGAGCGGTTCAAGAGCGGCAGCAGCAAAATAATCCAAATGTTCAGGTTTATGGAAAAGATTAACGGCTGCAATATGGGCAGGCAGTTTTATATACTGGGCATAGCCGCCGTGTACCATTGTTTCCATAGTATAAGCGCACAAATTTCCTAAATTGCGTCTGCAATAATAACAGCGTCCACAAGGGGCGGTTGGAGCTAACATAACCGCATCTCCAAGGCGGAAATCTTTCACACCTCCTGAGCCTATTTCAACTATATCGCCGGAAAATTCATGGCCGAAGGGCATGGGCAATTTAAATTTGGGATGGCCGCGTCGGAAAGTTTTTAAATCGGTTCCACAAGTCAAAGCTGCGCGTATTTTCAAGACCACTTCTCCTGGTCCAGCTGAGGGAATGGGCACCTCTTTTAATTCTGCTCTTCCTGGTTCTAAAAGCTGCAGTTGACGCATATAGTTACAAGCCTGCCGTTCTGTAAAATGTGCTTGCCCTGTTTGCTTGCCTGTTAGCTTTTTCCTTTACTGAGGATAGATATGAGGCTTAAACCTAATTAGGTTCGCTAAAATAAAAATAAAGCTAAGTAATAATACTTGAGATTGATACTTATTAAAGCTGATAAATGAAAAGGCAAATATAAACACAGTAGCGAAGGTTGACAAGTGTTTGTACGTAGCTTATCTATTGAAAATTTTCGTTCCATCAAGAAAGTAGACATCTCTTTTCAGAGTCGCGTTACCGTTCTCATTGGCGAGAACGGCTGCGGAAAGTCTAGTATTCTCAATGCCTTGGAGGCTGTTTTAGGTCGCAATGTCCCTAAAGATGGGTTCGATATAAGTGCTTCCGATTTTCATCGCAATCAAGAGACTTTTTTTTACCAGAGTAAACCTTCTAAACTTGAAGATTTACAGACTAAGAATATACGCATTGTTATAGGTTTCGGCGGTAGTTTCTCTAGCAATCATACTAGGCCGTTAGCGGCTTCCCAAATTGCAGACAGCTTTGAGGATGTTGATAATGTAGACAGAATCATGAGAGCTGATGAAGCTAGTGAATTATATCGCCGACAGCAGAACGATCAACATAAGTCTGCCGAACCTGAAATTTTTTCTGCTGTGCAGGAAGAAAAAGCCCTGTTTTCTTACAGCAGTTTGCAGAAGTTTAAAAAAGATGCTTTCATGACCGATCTACTACTACGCGGTGGACGGATAGCAAAGGTTTTAAATTTTTACTTGTGTGTAGAAGCGGTACGGGAGGGCAGTAAGGTTTTTACTAGTTATCATTTTGAAGATGCTTCTCACAATAAAATAGAACTGGATAATCCTCTCGATTATTTAAAAACTTTAAAGACCGTCTGTCCTTTTCTGCGTATTCGTCCGGGAGCTCTGTTACCTCCCATTCGCAGTGGCCAGGAGCAGCGGCCTGCCCAAGATAAGGTAGATTCACTTTTTAGTCAGGCTTATTCTGAACTTACTGAAAATGCTGAATGTTCAGCTCAGGAATTTATTGCTGCTCATCGCGATGAACTGGAAAAAAATCTAGACGATTTAGAAAAAATTTTAGTCCATAATGCTGACGACGAAACTGAACGCATCGATTCAGCGGTTGATGAAGCTGGGGATATTTCTGAAGATGAAGATAGGAGCGGTAGTTCCGACCGTTATACGCGGATTCTTTCTGCACAAAGAAGAGATGGTCAAATTATAAAAGAGAGGCTGCAGGCGCCTCTATCTACGCTTAATCCGCTTTTAGAGGGCGGCAGTGGAGAAAATGATGATTACGAGCGTTTTAGTGCTTTGCTACGGGGCACGGGCGCACGCAGTTTAGCTATGTTAGCGTTTGCTGACTCTTTCTTTAAAGCTCAGGCTCAAGGATTCGATGAAGCTAATCAAGGTAGCGGCGACTATTATCCACTTCTTTCCGTAGAAGATCCGGAAGCTTATTTACATCCGCTTATGTTGACTTCAGTGTGGAGTTTAATCGATCGCATGTCTCCGCAAAGGCTGCTTTCTACTAACAACTCCGATTTGCTTTCAGCTGTGCCTTTAACTTCTATCCGCCGTATGGTGCGTTCTACAGAAGGCATCGCTAATATTTACAAAGTTAACTCGAACCACGTTCATATAAATGATCTACGACGCATAGCTTATCATTTGCGCATTCGTAGAGGAGCTGCCCTTTTTATGCGCTTTTGGCTTTTAGTGGAAGGCGAGACTGAGTGTTGGCTGCTGCCTGAAATCGCCAGAGTTTTAGGCTTCGATCTTTGGAGTGAAGGTATTGAACTGGTAGAGTTTGCTCAATGTGGTTTAGGACCTTTGGCCAATTTAGCCAATGAATTGGGAATTAGTTGGCATCTTCTAGCCGACGGTGATAAAGCTGGTCATACCTACGGTAAAATGGCTCGTCCCTATGCTGAAGCGGCTAATTTAGGCAAAATTACCGTTTTAAAAGAAGTTGATATAGAAAACTGCTTCTGGGAAAGCGAATATAATTACAAGGATGTTTTCCGTAAAATTGCCGGCCCGGCTCCCCAAGGAACTAAAAAAGGTGAAAAATCCAAAGATTTAATAAAAAGAGCCATACGTGTGGCTTCTAAGCCTGGTTTAGCTTTAGCTTTAGGCAAAGCTATGCAGGATAAGGGTCCGGAGATGGTGCCCGATCAGCTGCGTATGATGATCTACGATGCAGTAGGCACCGCTCGCAGACAAGGACGTCGTTTCTGAAAATATTGAAGTTGCTTAGTTCCTTTAATATCAATTTTTAGAGGAGTTAAGCTTCTTATGTAACACAATCTTTCTGCTCTAGACAGATTGTCCTTAGCGGTGTTTTTCCTGTTTTTTAGGTTTTAAGCTGGATTTTCTGTTTTTATCGCTTTTATTTTCAGAGGTTTATTCCGGTGGATAAGGTAGCGCGCAAACCTACTATTCTTTTCCTTAAGTATCACGACGTCAATATCAGGCCGATTCCCGACGAAGCAGAGCGCTCACTGCAAGTGCTTCCCTCATTGGGAATTTTGTATTTGGCGTCTTTTGTCAGGCAGTTGGGGTTTCCCGTAAAATTTCTTGATGCTAATGCTTCAAGACTTTCTCCAGAAGCTTTTCGAGAGTACTTACATAAGGAACAGCCGGAAGTTATCGCTCTCACTACTATGAGTGCAGGTTGGCCTTCCACTGTAGAAGCCGCCAAAATTATTAAAGAAGTTTTGCCTAAGTCGCTTTTGATTGTCGGCGGACCGCATCTTTCGATTTATCCTGAGCTCTGTCTTTCTTTCCCAGAGTTCGATATTGGCATCATTGGCGACGGAGAAGAAACTTTACGAGAAGTTTTAGAAAGATACAGCGCTGGTGAATCTCTAGACAATATTGACGGTACTGTAGTGCGCTTAGGCGATAATAATGTTAAACTGAACAAACCGCGCACAGAGTTTGACTCGATCGATAGCTATCCTTTTCCTGCCGTAGATTTGCTGCAGCGCGAACTTTATCATGCTTTAACTGTAGAAAGTCCGTTTTTTACTATGGTTACTAGCCGAGGCTGCCCGTTTAAATGTGCTTTCTGCAGTCAGATATACAATGGAGTTTCCGGAGTTCGTTTTCGTTCTCCAGAGAGTGTTGTCGATGAAATAGAGCTGTATGTAAAAGAATATGGAGCTAAAGAAATAGTATTTTTTGATGAAACTTTTACTTTGAAGAAGCAAAGAGTTTTCGATATTTGCCGTTTACTCCAAGAGCGAGGTATAAAAGTTAGTTTTGATATTCGCACTCGAGTAGATTCGGTAACTGAAAACATGATAAAAGCTCTGCGCGAGGTAGGCGGGCGGCGCATTCATTTCGGTGTTGAAGCCGGCAATCCGGAAATTTTGAAACGTATGTGTAAGGGTATTACACACGAGCAAGTGCATCAAGCCGTTGGGTGGGCTAAAAAGTACGGTTTTGAAACGCGCGGTTACTTCATGATAGGCTATTTAGGAGAAAATTTTCAAACTTTCAATGATACGGTAAATTTAGCTTGTGAGCTTAATTTAGATTACGCTTCTTTTTCTATAACCACTCCTTTACCGGCCACTCAGCTTTTTCAAGAAGCCAGTGAGTTGGGCTTAGTTGATAGCGATTATTGGAAAAAGTACACTCTTTTGCAGCAATCACGCCAAGATTTTCCCGTTTTGGAAACAGATTTATGGAATGAAGAGAAACTTCACGCTATGCTCAAGGAAGCGTATACTCGTTTTTATCTGCGTCCCAAATTTGTTATGCGCCGTTTGAGTAAGATACGTACTCTTAGCGACATAAAAGAGCTTATCAAGGCTGCAGTAATTTATAAAAGCATTTAAGATAATAGCTATTATTCAAAAGTGTTGGAAAATGTTCTAGTTGTTAGATAGAATATAAAGAGGAAAATGTGCGATCATGCCTGAGCTGCCAGAAGTGGAAACTATAAGACGCGGTTTAGAAGATAAACTTCCAGGACTTAAAGTAGAAAAAATTTTAGTAAAACTTCCTAAACTTTTAAAGAATGTAAATTCCGAAGAGCTAAATGAGTCTCTCAGAGGTCAGACATTTACAGCGGTGCGTCGCTTAGGAAAAATTTTAATCTTAGATATCGGCGTTTATTCTGTGCTGGTCAGGCTGGGCATGACAGGTCAACTGACTTTCCGCAGTAGTTTATTGCCAGACACTAACGAATTCTATGTCCATCCTGTTACGGGGCTGCAGAGAGCTCAGGGGCAATTCGTTCCAGATAAGCATACTCATGTTATCGTCGATCTCAACGAAGGCTATTCTCTCTGCTATAGAGACATTCGTCAGTTTGGAAAGTGGTATTTATATAAGACTGAAGAACTTGAAAACTCACCAGAATTGAAGGCTTTGGGGCCTGATCCGTTTGGTCCTAATTTTACGGAAGATAGGCTAGCTCTAGGCTTGAAAAAAACTTCCCGGGCTGTGAAGACCGCTCTATTAGATCAGTCTATTGTGGCAGGTTTAGGAAATATATACGCAGACGAAGTGCTTTTTGCCAGTCGCGTCAATCCTGAAAAACCAGCTAAAGAACTAAGTTCCGCTGAAATAAGGGCTATTTTCACTGCCATAAAGCCTATTTTGCAACAATCCATTAATAACCGGGGCACAACTTTCTCTGATTACCGCGATGCTGATGGTAATAAAGGTAGTAATGCCGAACAGTTGAAAGTTTACGGACGTGGGGGACAGCCTTGCTTAGTTTGCGGCAGCGAATTAGTTAAAAAAACTATTGGCGGACGTAGTTGTGTCTGCTGTCCCAGCTGTCAAGTTATTCCAGAATAAGGTCTAAATCTCTAACGAGCAGATCTGCAGTTGAGCCGGCTATATAAAGACTGTCAGCGCATACTTTGTCTAAATTGTCTTCCTGCGTATGCCAATAAGCTGGATACAGGCCGTTTTCTCCGTTGTTGAAACCTATAATATTAACTGCTGGAATTTTGGCCATTAGGAAGGGCAAGTGGTCATCAGATACAGCTCCTATGTTGGTGCGTTTAAACTGCTTGACAAATTTGAGCTCTCTTCCTTTGTTAAAGAGCATTTCCAACAGTTGGGGATGGGAAATTGTGTCGTAGGTAATCTGCAGATCTTTGTCGCCGACCATATCTACTATTACTGCAGCTACAATATCTCCAACTGTTTCTGGAATGGGTGAATTATCAGTTCCTAAGCTTTCAACGAAGTGGCGGCTGCCGTAAAGACTGTCACTATCACTCCACTCAGCGAAGGCTTCCTCTCCGTCAAAGAAGCAGAGCACTACTTTATGCTTTTGTAGAGGAGTATTTTTTAATACTCTAGCTAGTTCTAACAGAACGGCTGTTCCGGAAGCTCCATCATTGGCTCCTATAAAAGCAAAATCTTTAAAGTACTTAGTATCGTAATGAGCTCCCAGTATAATTGTGTTATATTTGGCGATCTTAGAGGGCTCCGGTGTTGCAGAGTTGGGAGCTTTTTCTTGAAAATCGGTTGCGCTTGTATCTTCTGCAGCACTTTTTTCTTCTTCAGGTAATGATTCACGGCCGTTTTTATTTATTTTATTGGCAGCAGGAGTGGGAGTTTGTTTGGATGGGGACGGATTTAAACAGGCAATGATATTGACAAACTCTTTGGGGCCTTCGGGAGTTGGTTTGGTAAACGTTTGTTCGTATATTTGGAAATCAAGATCGTGCAAAGATTTTTCGAGCCAGAGCCTAGTTTGCAGAGAACCTTTGCTACCTACAAAACGTTGTCCGAATTTTATTTGGCTTATAACGTGCTGCCAAGCTTTTTCACCATCAAAAAGGCTTTCTGTTTTCGGCGTATCTGGAGAAATTTTGCCGCTATCTGAAGAAGGAGCAGCCGATATTTGGGCTGTTGGCGTTAACTGGGAAGTAGGTGCTGAATTACTACTGCAAGCTTGACTACCAAGTTGCAGTAGGGAAACTACTAGAGCTGCCGAGGCAAGGAAATACAGCTTGCTTTGACCCAAAACAGTCATAAACAGATACCATCCTTCGAAATATGAAGTACCTTAGGTAATGAAAGAATAAAAAAAAGTTTTATTTGGTACGAAATGTAATTATACTGATCGTTAGTCTAGAAAGGCTAACTGTTTTCCTTCTAAATTAGTACCTATTTTTCCCTCTTTTTAGTATTGAAAGAGCCATTTAAAAATGTTAATCTTATTGAGCAGAATTTCTTTGTAGTTAAGAAGTTTTTATGCCTTTGTAAAATATACTGGAGATCTAAATCGGAGTGGATAAGTCCCTAAAATGCGTCGATTGCGGCGCAGAGTTTGTGTTCACTGCTGGTGAACAAGAGTTTTATGCGTCCCAAGGATTTACGAGTGAGCCTCGCCGTTGTCCCAACTGCAGAGCCGCACGTAAAGCTGGGCAAGGTGGGAGCAAAGGCCCCCGCAGCGGCGGCGCAGATAACAGTGCTGTAAGCAGCGCGCGTCCTCCTCGTCAGATGTTCAGTGCTGTTTGTGCTGAATGCGGCAAGGAAACTCAAGTTCCTTTCCAACCTACTAACGGTCGTCCCGTCTATTGCTCAGACTGCTATCGCGCCAATAATGGTGGTGCTTCACGTTCTAGCAGTTCACGCAGCAGCTACAGCAACAGCCGTACCAATACATCGCGTTCAAACAATAGCTTCACCCCGTCAACTCCTTCCTTTGATGCAGATTTTGACATGTCTAGCTACGTAGATATGTATCCGCCGCCAAGTTCTGGTAGCCGTGGCCGCAATAAGCGCGATCGCCGCAATAAAGAGCGCGAGCACGATTCCTGGCGCTAGGTTGGTCGCAATTACGGATAAAAATTTTATTCAGTGCTGAATTAAACGTATCAGCACTGAATTTTAGTTGTAAAATGCTCGGTTCTGCTCTATATATAATGGCAGAGTGCCGAGTTTTTTTATAAAAAATCATTCCGAACGTATCAATAAATTGGCAGTTAATTATTATTCTTTATAATTTTTGTATTTTTTCCCATTATCATACATTAATTATAGGATGCGTGAAGTTGGATTGTATATGTCCAGATAATGTAGGCTGAGTTCTTGGCTTACTTCTTGAATGTTCAGTTCGAATGGCTCTTTATTGACAACCAAAATATACATAAGTACGCCTCCTAATGAAGCGCGTATAGAAGTGTCGCAAGCTCCCAGTCGGTAATAAAAATTTAAGCGCCGCTTGCGCATAATCTTTTCTGCTTCGTTGGCCGCAGTTTCTGGAGCCTCTACTTCAATAAAGATGGGGTGAGAAGCAAAGTCTTCTTTTAACTTTTTTAGTATTTGTTTGCCGTATCCTAACCCTCGTTTGTCCGGTCTAGTTTCAAGCATGTTGAGCAAGTAAAGGCCGTGAGGGGAAATACTGAAAAAAGCGTAGCTGCAAAGTTCTTCCTCTTCGTTGAAGAGCCCCCATCCCAGGTAGCGGTTTTGGGCGCAAAGGCTTTCTACTTTGTCCCAAGGTTCCAGCTCCTCCGGAGGAAACGTTATTTTAGAATACTTTTCATAAATATCTTTCATTTCCCAAAAGGAAACAGCTCTTACGTATTGAGTCATATTAGTGGTACCTTAAAAGAGTGTAATAAGAAAATATACTCATTTCAGTCTAACAGAGGTCAAAACAATGTTCAACATTTGTGTATTTTGCGCTTCATCTGAACCTAATAATGAACAAATCAGTCAGGACTGCGTTTCTTTTGCTAACTGTCTGATAGAAGGGGGGCACACTTTAGTTTACGGAGGGGCCAGCGTTGGCCTTATGTGGTTGGTAGCTGGACGCGTAGCTGCGGCTGGAGGACATATTATCGGCATAATGCCCAAGTTTCTAACCAGTCGAGAAATCTGTTCCGTTCAGCTTGACGAAAAGTATATCGTTGACAGTATGACTGAGCGCAAGACTATGATGATCGAAAAGTCTGACGCTTTTGTAATTCTACCCGGAGGAGTCGGCACCCTCGATGAATTTTTTGAAGTAGTTTGCCTCAGTTCTTTAGGTAAACTACGCAAGCCTATTGTTGTGCTTAATAGCGTCGGCTTTTTTGATGAGTTACTTAAATTTATGGAAAACGTCTACCAAGAAGGGGTGTTGTCACTTCCTTACAGCCGCTATTTTACCGTTGTCAATAAACCTGAAGAGGTTTTACCTGCTATAGAAAATTTTCAACTTCCTCCCGTACCTAGTTGGGTTTTAAATGAGAACGCCGATTAATCGCTGTTCAGTTGTTCCGCCAATTGGCCAAAATTTCAGCTAAAACAAGGATAAATAATTAATCCAGTTTAAAAGGTACACTATCATTTAATATTTAGAATAACGAAGGAATGAATAAAAATTATGAAAAAAAGTGCGAGGAATATTTTTGGTTTCGTCGCTTTAGCTCTTACTGTTGGCTTAATGGGAGCTGGATGCAGTGACAGTGGTGATGGCGAATCAGGTCCTTCTTACAAAGTTGGACGGGTAACTTTTGAGTATTCTCTGCAGGCTTCAAAACGCACAGAAATTCCCAATACCGCTTCTTCAGTCAAGTACAGCTTTTTAGATTCTAAGAATTCCACCGTATTCTTGAGCAAAGTATATCAGATTCCTCATCAGAGCACTGAAGTTAAACAGGCTTCTTTGACTGTTAATGAAGTACCTATAGCTGCTCAGACGGTAGTGGCAGCTTATTATGATGAAAATAATACAATTGTCGATATAGGATTAAATGACATTGAGTGGACTTCTGCTTATACCGCTTCAGTGGCTAACCCAGAAATTAAGGAATTAAAGAATGTTGAAATAGTGAGTTGCAGCGGTTCGGGAATTTTTACTAAGGGTAGTAGTATTGCCTTAGATACCGCTATTACTATCGGTGATGCTCCTGAAAAACTTTACCGCGTGACCGATTTTGTTTCTTTTAAAGAGAAAGATCAAAACGTAAGCTTAAAACCCATCAAGTCTTCAGAAGATCATAGCTTAAATAGCCAGGTTACCGCCGGCTGTTATGAAGCTGACAAATACGGTACCTACGATATAAGCGCTGTTTTGCCGGTAAAAGATGGGGATATAATATTTAATTTTGATACTTTGACCGTATCGGACAACACTATCAGCTATATTAAGCTGGTGCCTTCCGTAGGCACTTTGTATGAAGCTGATGACAGCTGCGAAGTAATTGTTCCCGATATATATCTGGGAACGGATAAGGTTACCAAGGCCGATACCGATTATAATACAGCTGTATCGAAAGAGTCCTTCAAAGTAATGGGTGTATATACAGATGATACGAGCAAAGGTCCCCAGCCTGATCCCCAAGATTTTACTGAGCAAGCTTCATTAAAATGCAATTTGAGTACAGCTTCAATCGACAAAAATACCGTAACTTTTAAGAACTTAGAGGCTAATCAGACTGTAAAAGTGACTGCTGAAGTGAAGCTTCCCGGCACAGCTGAGGCCAAAACAGATTCTATCGACGTTAAATTGTCAAAAGGATACGCTGAGTTATTATTAGGCATGCGCACCGATAATGGTGAATACACCGATTTAGATAGTGCTATAATATCGTCTTACGTTGATTTTAATCTCTCTATTGTCAATGCTTATCTTGACAATGATTCCCATGATCTTAACGGCAGATTGAGTAATTGGTTACCTGTAGAGTCTTCTCTTGTTCCTGAATATCCAACTCCGCACATAGCACCTGCTGAGTCTGCAGCTCCATATTTTGAGCTCAGTGATGATAAGCAGAGCTACGATTTTATTGTAGATACTAAGCACGGTTTGAATGGTAATTATGTTTTAAGCGTAGATCCTATGGAAAAGCTGCCAGGTTTTGACTGCGCTACTAGTATAATTGTTGATTTATAAAATTTAAGATGGGCTGATTTTGGTTTTGATAGGCGAATTCAGCCCCTTTTTTTGTTTTTTTTGAGGTTAAGTCATCTTATTACTTAGTAAGGCTTGAATGTAATAATTATTATTTCGCTTTGTAATGTTTAGTCTAATGTATCAGAAGTACAGTTAAGAAATCACAAAATTAAGAAAGGCAGTAAAGTTAGAACGCATGAATGTTTTTGTGACTGGCGGATCCGGTTTTGTGGGCAGCCATTTGGTGCGATGTCTGATTGAGCGCGGACATAAAGTGCGTGTTTTAGTTCGTCCTTCCTCGAATTTGGCCAATTTGGAAGGTCTAGATATAGAGTACACCCATGGAGATTTGCGTAATGCGGATTCTTTAAAAGCTGCTGTTAAAGGTTGCCGTTTGGTTTTCCACTGCGCTGCAGATTATCGCCTTTGGGCTGAAAATGTTAACGATCTTTACCAAAGCAACGTGCAAGGTACCGAAAATTTATTAACGGCCTGTCGTGAGGGTGGAGTAGAGCGCACTGTGGTTACTTCGTCAGTAGCTACCATTGGGTTGCCCAAAAATGGGGGTCCAGGTAATGAAGATGAGTCAGTTTGTTTAGAAGATATGATCGGCCATTACAAGCGTTCTAAATTCTTAGCTGAACAAGCCGCCCTTAGAGCAGCCGAACAGGGGCAGAATGTAGTAATTGTCAATCCTTCCACACCTATAGGCGATCGCGATATTAAACCTACCGATACTGGCAAAATTATTACTCGTTTTTTAAACGGCGCAATGCCAGCCTATGTGAATACTGGTCTCAATTTAGTCGACGTAGAAGACGTCTGCCAAGGACATATACTGGCAGCTCAAAGAGGAAGGTCGGGGGAACGTTATATTTTAGGCGGTTGGGACATGACTCTGCAGCAAATTCTTTTGGAATTAGCTGATATTTCCGATTTAAAAGCTCCTAATGTAGAACTGCCTTTATGGTTTGCTTACGCTATTGGAGCTGTAGATACATTTATCTGCAGCAAACTTCATAAAGTTCCCAATGTTCCTTTAGAAGGCGTTAAAATGGCCCGCAAACTTATGTATTTTAGCTGGCAAAAAGCTCACCGTGAGTTGGGATATGAGCCTAAGCCTATCCGCTCGGCTTTAGAAAGAGCTGTGAAATGGTTTGCAGAAAACGGTTATATCAAGAAAAATATAAAAATTAAGCAGTTAAAGAAGGGGTAAAAAAAGGTATGAATAGCAGAGGGTTGACGGCAATTTTTATGGCTGCTCCAGAAGAAGTTCAGCCGCTTTTAAACTTGTATGCCATTGCTTGGAACTGCGGCATTCAGCCTGATGGATTGGGTACATCGTCTCCTGTAGTTTGGAAGATAAAGGAGCTGAATTGTCTAGTATGTTTAAGCGGTATGGGATATGAGCGTGCTTCCGAAGCGGCTCAGCTAGTCATTAGGCGTTTCAAGCCTGCCTTTCTCATCTCTGCCGGCTTTTGCGGGGCCCTATCTGCCAGTTTACAAGCGGGACAGGTTGTGGGAATCGAAACTTTGCTCAATACCGTTTACGCTCAGCCTGCTGAGTCAGCTTTAAAAATTATGCGCACTTTACAGGAAGAAAAGGCTGTACCAGGCTCTAAAATTAGCTTAGTTAAGGCTATTACTTGTGCTAAAGTTATTGGTACTTTGAGGGAAAAAACTCATCTGCTCAGTCGTTTTGGAGCGGAAATTGTAGATATGGAAGCGGGGGCTGTCGCTGCAGCGGCCCAAAAGTTCAATTTGCCTTGGAGCGCTGTTAAGGCAGTTAGCGACGAAGCGTCGCTGGCCATGCCTTTAAATTTTGATGCTCTTTCCGAGCCAGATAGTGGTCAAGTCAATAAGATTAAGGTTATTTGGGAAATTTTGAAACGTCCTGTTTTGATTCCCAGGCTGTGTCGTCTTGCTGAAAATAGTAACAAAGCGGCCAAAAATTTAGCCGTTTTCCTAGATATTTTTGTCAGATATTTAAACCTAAACGTAAAATAGGACGTGTTTTTTTATGTCTATCAACGCTACTGATTTGTTTCTGCTGATTTTTACTTTGGGAACTCTAGCTTCTTGCGCTTATTTAGTAATTACTATAGTAGTTTGTTATCAATTTAAGGAAAATCGCCGTCAAGCTAGAGAGGGCGTCAGTCGTGTGGAAACTTCAGCTCAGCTACCTGCTATTGCTCAAATTAAGCCTTTACATACTGCGCCTGAAGATACGGAAATCGATTGTTTGAAAAGCTTTGTTAACCAAGAATACGCGTATAATAAAGTAATTTTTGCTCTAAATAATATTCACAATGAAGATAATCGTTATGAAGTTGAACAAAAGCTGCTGTCTTTAGGCTCAGATATTGAGATCTCTTGGGGTAGTGTTGAAGCTTTAAATAATAAGATTGCTGTGTGTCTTAAGGCAGAAGAAAAAGCTGAGGGCGATTTAATTGTTCTTTCCGATGCAGATATGATAGCTCCGCCTAGGCTTTTAAACGACATCGTTAACTTAGTAAATTCGGAAGAAGTGGGGTTAGTAACTTTTTTATATACGGTGAAAAATATGCCTAGTTTGGGGGCACTTTACGAAGGAGCTTCAGTTAACGATTTCTGCGCTTCAGTTTTAGTAGCTCGCCTGGTAGAAGGGGTTAATTTCGCTTTAGGAGCTGTTATGGCTGTTAAAAAAGAAGTTCTCCACAATATTGGCGGTTTACAAGCGGTTAAAGATTATTTAGCTGATGATTATCAGTTGGGCTTCCGTACCGCTCAGAGCGGCAAACGTATTGTGTTAGCTAATGAGGTTGTGGAAGATGTAGTGGGGCCCATCTCCTTCACTGAGTATTTTTCTCATCAACTGCGTTGGATGCGCACTTACCGAGTGTCACGTCCAGGTGGTTTTTGGGCTTTCTTAATTACTCAAGGATTATTCTGGAGTTTCATGCTTATTTTCACCTCTGTGGTTGCTGCGCCTGAAGCTGCGGTGGGAACGGGGGCTTTAGTCGGACTGTGGGCAGTTCTGCGCTTCGTCAGCTTTGCTTACAACTGGGGAGTCTTTTCGGAACACTACGATCGTTTCTTTGATAAAAAATATCTGTTGGTTCCTTACATAAAGGATTTTATTTATCTCGTCTTGTGGGGGCTGGCTTGGATGGGCGATACCGTAGAGTGGGGAGGTAAAAAATTTTCAGTCAAGCCAGACGGTACTTTAAAACCGGTTAATCGGCTTTAAACTGCTAATATCTATTGAAAAGAGAAAAAATAAATAAAGCAGCCGACCTTCTGGGATGACTGCTTTATTTTATTGAATATAAAATAATTACTTATTTTTTGTCTTGGTGCTTGACTTCATAGAACCATACGTCTTCGTAGCCCCAGCTGAAAAGCAGATGATCTGCGCCAATTAAGTTTAGATCGGGATGGCGCTGTTCCTGACCAGCTGAAACCCACCGTACTCCGTTAGGCAGCTCTTCTACTCGATCTAGAAGCAAAGAACGGGTCATTTCTGACCAGGTAGTACAGGCGGTAAAAATAACACTGACTCCATTGAGATCGCATTCTAAAAAGTCGTCGTTGAGGAATTGCACCTGATTATTTAAGCCTATGTTTCTGGCTATGCGGTTACACAGTATGTTGTAACTTGGTAACAGCTCAATACCAACAGCTTGGCAATGGCAAGCTAGAGCAGCTAAGAAAACCATTTTTCCACGACCGGATCCCAGATCGATAAAAAGATCGCTTTCAGTTACTTTAGCTTTTTGCAAGATAGTCAGGCCGGTCTGATAAGGTGTGTCACCGAAGCGAAAATCTTCGTCGGGGCGATCTATAAGACGGCGTTGCAGCCAAATATCAAAACCGGGCAGGCGGAACAAATAGTAAAAACACAACAGCAGTTCCACCTGCCAAAGTTTTTTGACTCTAAATAACACCGGCCACTCGCGAAAGCACAAGGTTAAAACGTCAAAAAATTCTTTCATTTTTAAGCTCTGCAGCTATTCTGACGATTACTTTAACCGGAAAACTGCCAAGCAGCTAATTTGAGAATATCTTTAGGCGAAGTCATAGCCTGCTCAACGGCCTTTTGCTCGAAGCCTGAATGCATACGACAGTTAGCACAGCGAGCGTCGATATGTTTTTCCCAATAATCCCAATCAACGCTATTCCAGAAAGTTTTAAAATCGGGATAGTACTCAGTCGAGTCGATCAAATAACAGGGAGCTTTCCAGCCATGAGGAGTATAGTTAACTGTAGAGTAAGGGGCGCAAGTAAGCTGGCGCTCGCCGGCACAGAACTCTAGGAAAGCTGGAGTTGACGTAATTTTATATTTATGGGCAAATTCTTTAATGCGTTTAAATTTATTGGAAGTATCCTGAGCTGTTAAGAAAACATTTTCATGAACATTTTCAAATTGATAGCCAGGAGTAATTAAAATGCCGTCAATATGCAGCTCAGTCAGCAACTTGCAGAGTTCTTCCAGCTCATCAACGTCAGTCTCTTTATAAACTGTACAGTTTACAATAGTAAGATAACCGCGCTGTTTGCTTTCACGAATCATCGCAATTGAGCGCTTCCACGTGCCGGGACGGTTGGTTACGTAGTCATGAGTCTTTTCCATGCCGTCCAAATGAACATTAACGAAAATATGGCGATCAGGTGGCACAATACCGAAGAATTTAGTATCGAGCAGCTGAGCATTAGTGCAAAGAATTATGTATTTCCCCCTAGCTATCAGCTGACTTAGTAGTTCCGGCAGCTCCGGGTAAAGCATGGGCTCGCCGCCACATACAGAAACGATAGGAACTTTAGATTCTTCCACAGCCTGAAGGCACTGAGAGACACTTAAACGATCAGCTAATTTGCCAGTATGGCGCTCAGGCGTGCAGCCTCGGCAGCATAAATTGCAAGTATATAGAGGCTCAAGCATACAAACAGTAGGATAGCGCCCCTGACGTTTCATTTTGGCCTGATACAAAGCCTGAGTGAGAGTAAAATCGAATGGATAACGCATAACAGGGCCAATTTTCTGCCATTTCAAGCGCAATCCTGCCTTATTAGCCAGTCGACAGATTGGAACAAAACTTGTCTAAAAGAACTTAAAATTTAAGTGCTCAGGTTCCGCTTAACCAAAAAAGTTTGCTGTCAAAATCAGAAAAAATTACATATAGCATTATATACAACAATGCAATAGAGATAGAAAATTTGCAATTTTATCTATGATAATGCATATAAAAAAATATAATTGTGTATAACTGTATAATATGAAGAGTGTTTTTATAATATTTTTGTAAAAAAAACTTTAACTTTTTTTATAAAAATATTGATTTTAATTTGTTTTTATGTGAACATTTAATCAGTCGCATGAGGAAAATATCTGTGCCAAGATTTTCACTGGTCTAATGTCGTTTTTTTATCTTATAACTCTTGGTCCAGATTGAACCTGATGGGTCACAAAGTGTAAATGGGATTGTGCAGGTCATTATTTTTTAGCTAAGTTAGCAAAAATGTAATGTTTTTGGAAAACAACTGAAGAACTGAAGCTTAGTTCTGTTCCTTGATATATTTCAACTGAGGAGCAGTAATGCAGATAAGTTCAATTTACAAGGAGCTAATTAAGTTTTCAGGGTTTGCTAGTCCCAGCCGTTGCAGAGTTATCTTTCCGCTATTCTCAATGTGTAGTCGGACTTTTAACTTGCAGATATTTATGAAAACGGAAAGATTATTCTTTGGAGGATAATATGAATAATAACTCACCCCAGGATGACAAGAGAAAAAAAGTTGGCAAAAGCGAAATTGTAGCTGATTTTGCTGCTGAAGCAAAGATCAATAAAAAAGAGGCCGCCGAGATGCTTCAGATTCTTCTGAAAGTTATCGTCAATCGCCTTAAAAATGGAGAAAATGTGCGTTTGATTCCTTTCGGTGCTTTTGAAATTCGCGATCGTAAAGAGCGCAAAGGTCGCCGTCCCGGTTTAGCTAGCGGGGAAGGACAGGAGATTACTATTCCGGCTAGGAGAGTGCCTGTGTTCCGTCCCGGTAAGGAACTAAAAGAAGCTGTAAAGTAGAATTGTATACCAGTTTGAACTTAGCTTTTGTTGATTCGTTAAACTATACGGCTTAGTTCAACTAGCGACAGATGCGTGTCAAGCTAAAATGGCTGCACGATCTGTCGCCTTTTTGTATATTGAATGACTATCAATAAATATCGGCAAAAAGGGCACAAATTTAGTTAAGCTTGCAAAAAAATCTTAGTTAAGGTAAAGTTTCCATTTGCAGCAGCTGCAGCTGATTTGGACAATTTTGGCATTAATCGGCTGTTATTTTATATGTACAGAGCATAAGAAACTCAATTATGGATCAAAGTCACGTTAGAAACTTTTGTATCATTGCCCATATCGATCATGGAAAATCTACTTTAGCCGATCGCATTTTAGAGAGGACTAATGCCATCGATAAACGTGAAATGATGGATCAAGTTCTCGATTCCATGGATTTAGAACGCGAGCGCGGCATTACTATCAAATCACATCCGGTAACACTCTATTACACAGCCGCTGATGGCGAGCTTTATCAGCTGAATTTGCTAGATACGCCTGGTCACGTAGACTTTACATATGAAGTTTCTCGTTCATTAGCCGCCTGCGAAGGAGCCTTGTTAGTTGTAGATGCATCTCAAGGTGTAGAAGCTCAGACTCTGGCTAATTATCAGATGGCGTTAGATCAGGGATTAGAAGTAGTTCCGGTAATTAACAAAATAGATTTACCTTCTGCTGATCCTGAGCGCGTTATTCATGAAATAGAGGAAGTGTTGGCTTTACCTGCTTCCGACGCCTGTTTAGTTTCGGCCAAGCAGAATTTGGGCATTGATAACCTCATGGAAGCTATTGTCAAGCAGATTCCTGCACCGGGAGGTAGTCTTAACGAACCGCTGCGAGCACTGATTTTTGATTCCCGGTACGATAAGTATCGCGGAGTAGTTCCTTTTTTTCGAGTAGTAGACGGACAGGTGCGCAAAGGGGATATTGTGCGCATGATGAGCACTGGCAAAGAATACCAGGTTGATGAAGTCGGTATCTTTACGCCTGGCCCCCGTCCAACTGAAGTTTTAAAAGCTGGCGACGTCGGCTATCTAGTTGCCCAGATACGCAATATTGAAGAGACTAGAGTTGGCGACACGCTCACTCTGGCTAAGGGAGGAGCTGAAGAGCCTCTGCCCGGTTACCGTCCAGCTGTGCCTATGGTGTACAGCGGACTTTATCCTATTGATCCCCTCGATTACAACAATTTACGGGACGCTCTTTCCAAGCTAAAACTTAACGATGCTGCTTTAGTATGGGAGCCGGAAACTTCTGTCGCTTTAGGTTTCGGTTATCGATGCGGTTTCTTAGGGCTGCTCCATATGGAGATAGTTCAGGAGCGCTTGGAACGTGAGTTCGATCTAGATTTGATTGCTACCGCTCCCAGTGTTATTTACACTATTCGCGGCAAAGACGGCGTAGCTAAGCTTATTCAAAATCCTTCCGATTTCCCAGCCGGCGAACAGCAGCTCACTATCGATGAGCCTATTGTCCTGGCTACTATTATCGTTCCTGAAGATTATGTGGGGCCGATTATGGAGCTCTGTCAGGGCAGGCGCGGAATATTTATCGATATGGAATATCCTTCTCCTGGACGGGCCATGATTCATTATGAACTGCCGCTTTCAGAAATTATTACCGATTTCTTTGATCAGCTGAAGTCTAGAACACGCGGTTACGCATCTTTTGATTATGAGCTCTGCGGCAGTCGTCAATCCGATTTAGTGCGCTTAGATATTTTGGTCAACGGTCAGAAAGTAGACGCCCTTTCTATTATTGTACACCGCGATCGGGCCTACGCTGCTGGGCGCGATTTGGCTGAACGTCTAAAAGAAGTTATTCCTCGTCAAATGTTTGAAGTTCCCATTCAAGCTTGCTTAGGAGGCAAAATTTTAGCCCGCGAAACTGTCAAGGCGATGCGCAAAAATGTTTTAGCTAAATGCTACGGCGGAGACATTACCCGCAAACGCAAATTGCTAGAAAAACAGAAAGAAGGCAAGAAGCGCATGAAGCGTATAGGCAACGTAGACATACCGCAGGAAGCCTTCTTAGCTGTGCTCAAAAAGGATGACGAATAGTTAAGCAAAAATTTCTTTCTAAGTTATAGCTATTTAAATAGCCATTTTTATCCGGCGTTTATTTAGTTCCGTATAAATTGGGAGGGTAGAACGTAGCATGAGTTTGAGTCAAATAGAGCAGGCTATTCAGTCTTATCTTCAAAGCGAAGAGTTAGAGTATGCCCTGGAAGATAGCGACGAGGGAGGAAGCATCTTCTTTTTCCGGGTCAGCACTCCCATGAAATTTGCGCCTGAGCTTTTTTATAATTTTATAGCCGATCATGATTCTTTCTATGTTTATGCTTCTTACCCTGAACCTGCTGATAAGTGTCTGATCGAGATGGCTCAGTTTCTAACTATAGTAAATTTCGGACTAAAATTCGGCAATTTTGAGCTCGACTTAGAAAGCGGCGAGATTCGCTATAAGTCGTTTGTACAGTTGGAGGAAGGAGCCGTTCCCTCTTACCAGCTGATTGAACTATCTTTTAATTTAACTTTATCTATGTTTGATAAATATGGACCCGGCATAGCTGCTATTTTATCTGGAGATTTAACCCCTAGAGAAGCGGCGGCGCTCTGTGAACAACAGGACGGTGAGGGAAATTTTGTCATGGGATAAAGTTAGCGCTTCTAAATGAACTTTCATATTTGATATACAATATTAAAGCTCATTTAGATAAATTGTGTTTTGAGTTAGGCTATGTTAGGATCCCATGTAATATAATCATGCTGAGGTAATAAAGCGGAGGACTACCATGACTAATAAATTAGAAAAACCTTTTCAAGATATTAAAGATTTCCTTGAAGTAAGTAGAGAAGAGTTTAGTTTCGATGAAGAGAGCTTAATCTTTTCTTTCAAAAAACAGCTGACCGACGAGAAGCGCAGTACAGTAGATATTTCTTTCTTCGTCAGTGAGTGTAGCGTAACTTTACAGGCTGTTTCCGCTTTAGATATAGATAAAAGCAAGCTAGCCGCCCTAAGTGAATTTATTATAAGAGCTAATAGCGATATTGAAATAGGAAATTTCGATCTCGATTTAGCCGCAGAAAAACCATTTTTAAGCTTTAAAGTGAACATTTTACTCGGTATCGATGAAAATGTAGATGAAGAGTATCTCGATTTAGCCCTTCAAGTGGCGGTCGGCACTATGAGCAGCTACTGGGTAGGCTTACTTGGCGTTCTAGATGATAACCTCGAACCTGCCAAAGCTCTCGATCTTTGCTACAATGACGACGAAGATGACGAGTGTGATGGTGACTGCTGCTGCTGCGGTCATATCCACGATTGTTCGGATGGTGCAGAAGAGGAAGAAAACGGCGCAGGTACCGCTGAGAAATAGGAAAATTTCTA
Source organism: Candidatus Bruticola sp. (assembly GCA_051874735.1). Lineage (GTDB taxonomy): Bacteria > Vulcanimicrobiota > Xenobia > Xenobiales > Xenobiaceae > Bruticola. The sequence continues at coordinate 27,178 of JBJEGD010000017.1, forward strand.
AAAATAAATAGGAAAGATAATTTATTCCTTTTCTTATAATCCTGGCTAGTTAGCTTTTAGATTGCTAGAAGCGATCGGCTAGGATTTTTTCTGATATTTAAACAGAATTTTAGTAAAAAAATAAGCTGAACATTTTAGCTATTCCTTTGATATTGTTTATTTATATACACAAATAACCATATTAATTGTGTATATAAAGGTTACTTAAGATGGATCCTGAGGCGATTTGTCCCATTTTTGTTAATATTTGGACTATTACGCATAAAATTTGAAAATACAAGTATTTTATAAAGGGGAAAATCTGCTGCCCATTGAGAAGAGGCGGCCCCATGTGTAGTAGTGATCAGACTATGTTTGGCGTTAACAAAGTGCAATTTGTCATGCTGTCTTTTGAAGGCCCTGACCTGTTTGCCATGGCTGGCGGACTAGGAATAAGAGCTCAGGAACTTTGCGGCTGCCTAGCTTCTATGGGATATTCTACCCATCTTTACTTTATTGGTGATCCTGATTTGCCTGCTGAAGAGAATCGAGATCGTCTTGTTTTACACCGCTGGTGTCAGTGGATTAGTGCCGCCAATCCTGGCGGCTGTTATGTAAATGAGGAAGATAAAGTAAGGGATTTCGCCTCGTCTATACCGTCTGCTTTAGTTGAGCAGATTATTGCTCCAGCTGCCAGTCAAGGGATTACCACAGTTGTTTTAGCTGAAGAATGGCAGACTATTCCCGCTGTAATTAATTTAAGTGAGTTAGTTAAGAAGCGCAACTTGCAAAATCGGACAGTTATTTTGTGGAATACTAACAATCTGTACGGCTTTGAAGGCATAGATTGGAATAAACTACAGGATTCCTGTTTCATAACTACGGTAAGCCGTTATATGAAGCACCGTATGTGGATTTTGGGGGTAAATCCTATTGTTGTACATAATGGCATACCAGGCCGTCTACTGCATACTCCTATAGAGCAGCGTAATATAGAAAAATTGCGCGCTATTTTCCCCGATCCGCTGCTCATTAAAGTGGGTCGTTACGATACTGATAAGCGCTGGGTAATGGCTATACAAGCGGTGGCGGCTATGAAGCGGCAAGGATTGAAGCCTACCTTGATCGCTCGAGGTGGCAAAGAGCCTCATCGTCACGAAGTAAAACGCCAGGCCGAGCTCAATGGTCTTACTTGGAAAGAGATTCATTTACCGGCTAAAGCAGCAGCTGATAATATTTTAGCTGAATTAGAATGCTATAAAGACTACGATATTTTAGAGCTCTGTTTCTATGTATCTGAAGATTTTATTAATGTGCTTTACGCCGGATCAGACTGTGTCTTAGCTAATTCCGGTCATGAACCGTTCGGTTTAGTCGGCTTAGAGGTTATGGCTTGTGGAGGTTTAGCATTCGTAGGCTCAACGGGGGAAGATTACGCTCAGACCCTCGTTAACAGTGCTGTAGTTGAAACCGAAGATCCTTTGGAGATAGTAGAATATGCCCGTACTTTGATGTGCGACAAGAGTCTTAATCAAAGTTTGAGGGAAGAAGGGCGTCGAACCGCCGCCTGTTATACTTGGGAGCGTATTTTGCGCGATCTTTTCCAAAAGATTCGTTTTATGAGTGTTTCTCGTGGAATTATTCTCGATTAGGTAAAGCAAAAGTAAAAAAATTTGTTCGAGGTCAAGACGGTGTTGGCAGCCGAAAGTTCACTTGTAGATTCCAGCCCAAATAGCCCAAATCTCCAGTCCGAATTATCCGACACTACTGAGCGGACGACAGAGAGAAAAGCGGTTAAAATGGAAGTTAAAGCGGGCGTTTTATATCTGGTAGCAGTTCCTATAGGCAATTTAGGTGATTTTACCTTCAGATCTTGGCATGTGCTGGAAGAAGTCGATTATATAGCTTGTGAGGAAGTGCAGTCAGCACGTCGTCTTTTGCAGTCGCACCAAATAAAAGCGAAACTTATTTCCTATCGAGAATCGGGTCGTGATCTGTCTGGTGACAAAATTGTGCAACTTTTGCAAAACGGCGCTAAAGTGGCTGTAATCTCTGGAGCCGGTACGCCAGCTGTATCTGATCCTGGACGCGATTTGGTGCTGAAGTGTCATCAAGTTGGCCTGACAGTTTCACCTATTCCTGGTGCCAGTGCTCTAACAGCCGCTGTTTCTGCTGCCGGCATGCCTCTGCGTCGGTTTGCTTTTGAAGGTTTTTTGCCGCGCAGCAGCAGCGAGTGCCATCAGTTTTTAGAAAAACTGTCCTCTGAGGAGCGAACTATGATCTTCTTTGAAGCTCCTCATCGCCTTAAGGAAACCCTACAGCTTATGTTTGAAGTTTGGGGCAACAGAGCGGCTTTTATTGGACGGGAACTGACTAAATACTTTGAAGAATGTTTACAAAGCAGCTTAGAAGAACTTTGCGCTAAATATAAAATAGGGGAACCTAAAGGAGAGTTTGTTATCATTGTTGAGGGAAGCAAGCGCGATGAATTAGAAGAAGAGAAGCTTTTGAATCAGTTGGTCGCTGAAGATCTTGATTTTTTAAATAATTTGGGTGTCTCTAAGCGCGATCAAGCTTCTATTTTAGTTCGCTTTCGGGGAATTCCTAAAAATAAAGCCAAACGTGCCGTTATGGGCTCCTAGTTAAGTGACTGTAAAGATAAATTGACTTTTTATTGAATCTATACTTACTTTGAGGTAAATATAGATAGGTGTGTTGGAGCTGTGGCTGGGGGTATTTTAAAATAGGCAAAAATGGCAGCTTTTCTGCATTAACTATGTACAAAATGCAGCAGATATATTATAATGTCCTTCCAACTTTAAAAAAAGGAGCCGTGTCATGAGTATTTCTGGTCTCCTGAAGGGGTGCTCTCAAGTGAGCAGCCCTTCCTGCGAAGTCACTAAAAAGCTGCAGGGAATGCTTCCAGCGCATCCCTTCCATATTAAAGCCGATGAAGTTTTAAAATTAGCTGGGCAACTTGGTATTACAGTAGCTCAGTTAATGGTTGAATTAATTCCTATAGCTTGCGAGTACGCCGCTCAGGTCGTTCCAATTTCCAATTATAAAGTTGGATCTTGTGTTATGGGCCTGAGCGGTGATTTGTATCTGGGCGTAAATATGGAATTTAGTGGGGATAATTTAGCCCAAACAGTACACAGTGAACAGTCTTCTGTAACTAATGCTATGTGCCATGGTGAAAAAGGCGTTGCTGCTCTGGCAGTATCTGCTGAGCCTTGCGGTTCATGTCGCCAGTTTCTTAACGAGCTGGCTTGTGCTGATGACTTAATTATAACCATACCTAACAGGAATGCCGCTAGCTTGCAAGATTTATTACCTCATGCTTTTGGTCCTAAGCATTTGGGGGTTGAAAGCGGTTTATTGGCCGCTTGCGAGCTTCCCCTAGTAAAACCTGAGGGTGACGATCCTCTTACAAAGCTGGCTTGGGAAGCTGCCAATAAGGCTTATGCTCCTTACTCCCACTGCAATGGCGGCGTAGCTCTGCAGTTTGAAGATGGTTTTACCGTCAGCGGCTGGTATGCTGAGAACGCGGCTTTTAATCCTTCTGTTTCACCTTTACAGGCGGCTCTAATTATGGCTAATGCGGCCGGCCGCCGGTTTAACGGCATAGTTAAGGCCGTTCTAGCAGAACGTAGGCTTGAAAATAATATAAGTCACGTTTCTTCTACGACCAATCTACTCAAGGTTTTAGCTCCTAAAGCGGAATTGGCAATTAAACGCTTGGAAGCTGCCGAATAAAAAGATAATATATGTCAACCCAGCGTCCTTATATGAACTTAAGGACGCTGAATTACAGCAGAATGTCTGTCTAAATTGAATCAATGAGGGACGGCGCTCTGCTTTTTTGTTAAATTTTTTGATAATAATTGGCAACAAATAGGTAATGTTTGCCCGAAATAGTTATATTATTGTAAATATTGACTGTATTATACCTCATATATTTGACATAATATGCATAATATTGTATTATTGTCGGTGTCAGAGTAGTTGTTTTGCTAGGAAAAACAGCTCTCTATTTTTATTGTTGCGCTGTATATTTGTTTTATTGTTGCTGATAAGAAATTGTTGGCAGGGAAGTTTTATTATCCGGTCGTTTTTATTGTATATTCTGACTCGGTGTATTCCAGGTATGCAGAGCAGAAAATTAAGTTTGGATAGATACTTTTTGGCGGTATCTTCGGTTTGAGGCTCACTCGCTATTATTCGCCCAGCGTAGGCCCGACCTTCTTTCAAACTGCGAGAGGCAGGCGTCAATTTTGATGTCGATAAAACAATTTATTGCAGTTCTAGCTTGTATAGGCGTTTATTCTGGAACAGCTTGGGCTTTAACTCTCCCTGAAGAATCGGGAGAAGCTGAAGGCGGCAACAATTTAGGAATAAGTATATCTCAGAAAGCGCCCGATTCTCTCTTTAGCGAAGAAGAGTTGAAAGCTCAGGGGTTGATTCTGCCGGGCAATAATGCTGCTGGAGAAGCGTTATCTCAAAAGTCCAGTTCTAGTTCGGCGTCGGAAAAATTGAGCAATAAGTACGGCATGCCCGATATTTACATAAAAGTTTCAACTGTTGTTTACGAACGTGTTGCCGACAGTCAGTCTGCCAACGGTCACAAGCGCCGCTCGCTGGCTTCCCGAGGCGCTAAAAATATTAAGACAGTAGCACGTCGCAAAATGGTCGATTTCAATCTTACTCCAGTCATATGTAAATATGCGGAACTTTATAAGCTCGATCCTTGGTTAGTAAGAGCTGTAATCGAGACGGAATCAAATTTTTATCCTTACGCCGGTTCTTCAGCTGGAGCAGGAGGACTGATGCAGCTAATGTCTGCTACCGCCTCTAGTTTAGGATGTAACGACCGTTTCGATCCAGAATCAAATGTAGCCGCCGGTTGCCGTTACCTGCGCCAAATGTTTAATATGTTTGGAGGAGACTACAAGCTAGCTTTAGCAGCTTATAACGCCGGACCAGGCAGTGTGCGCAGTTACGGAGGTATTCCTCCTTTTAGAGAAACTATAAACTATGTAAATAAAATCACGCGTATTTGGAATAAAACTAAAAAATCGGCTGTAAAATCTAAAAAGTAGAAGATAGTTAGTTAAAAAATTGTTTTGCCGTTAGGCAGGGCAATTTTTTTTATTAGAGCTGGTATATTCTCTTGACAAAATATTTCTTTTGAGTAGAATACTTCCCGTAAGCTTTCGGGGCGCTTTTAACTGCGGAAGTGAACGTTTTGCAAAGGGGTATAGTTTAGCTGGTAGAGCGACGGTCTCCAAAACCGTAGGTCGCGGGTTCGAATCCTGCTGCCCCTGCCAAGAGAAAGAACACCGTAAACGGTGTTCTTTTTTTTTGTCTGTTTTTATATTACTTTGTAATCTTATTTAGTCCATACATTGGGCTATTTTTTTATATATATACCATTTTTAGGGCAGGAATTATTTAATGTCCCCTTTAAAAACATTAACCTTGTTATTATATGCGGGGTATTGTTTTAAGCATCCTTGGCTGCATAATTTAAGAGGGTTGGCTATGGCTAAATTTAGAGAGAATCAGGAGAAAGTGTTTCTCGATTGGGTTTCTTCTAGAGGTATATCTGGCTACAGGATTAATGGAATCAGTGCTAATCTGTCCCGTTTAGAATCTTTCGGTAAAGATAGTCATATAATTAACTGCTCTATTTACACGGTTAACGACACACAGCTGCTGTGGGATATTCATCAAGCTGCTTCTCAAGCTCCCCAAATGAGGCAAAGGCCTTGGTATTTACAGTCTCTATTACAAGATTGTGAGCTCTACATTGAATATTTAAATAGTAAGAAATCTGTAGGGGCGGTTTCTAAAAACAATTTCAAAACTGAACCCCAAAATAATCCTGAAACTAGTTTAAAAGTTGAAGTTAAAACTATAAAAGAACCAGAAATTGTTCCAGCTCAGCAGCGCCCCATTTACACTTCTAATTTTTATAAAATTAAAGATATACTTTGCATTGAGCCTTTATATTTTACTTACGTCGGTAAAAAGTATGAGGCGAGTAACTGGAAGCAGCTTTATATACAGTTAGTGCGTTTATTTTGGCAAGATTACCGTCTCGTTTTAAAAAGTTTTTTGAATAAGCGGATTACAGGTAGAGGCGGTATCGATTTTGCTTCTGACAATCAAGCTAATTCTATGCTGGAACCACAAAGAATTGACAATAATTTATGGGTTGAAACTAAGCTGAGCCCGGCAGATATTTTGAATAGAATAATTTATTTACTGGATAACTGCCCCATAGATAGTGGTAATTTGCAGGTTTCTTATACAAAAATAGGGGAAAAGTTTGCGCCGACTGCCAATCTCAATGAGCAAAGTTATTCTAAATTAGAGCAGCCGCAAAATAATTTAGAAACGGTTAGCAATACGCATACTGCAGAGCCCCAAACAGAGGAAACCGCCAGTATTAACGATCCTGAGTTAAAGCAGACAGATTTTGCTTTAGATCTTGATCCCGATAAAATGGAACCAGTCACTCTTTTTTACTTCGATGAAGAGTATCAAGTTAAAGGTTGGAAAGAACTGTACGCTCAGGTTCTTAGCTGCTTATTAGAAGATTATCCGCGGTCTTTGCCAAGTTATCTGGGGCAGAGCGTTCTTCAAGATGGTGTAATAAATTTTGCCGAAGCAGAAGGCAGCCGACTGATGGTTGAGCCTAAACGGATAGGCAGCAATTTCTATGCTGAAATGGAACTCGATCCAATCAGCATTTATTTTGTGATTATTTCTCTCTTAAGCCTATGTAACGTCGATCATTGTGAACTTAAGATTGTTTATACTGCGGTAGAAGATAGATCTGAGGAGCAAGCTGAGAAAAATATTGCTGAGCAACCTTCGGCAGAGACTTTCCATCACTTAGCAGCGGAAGCTACTGAGCCAGTTTATACAGAGAGTACGGAAGAAAGTAGCCAAGAAGAAGAAATAACAGAAGAGATAACGCAAGCTGATCGCGTTCAGGCGGAATCTGAGTCGGCTAAAATTGAAGAAAAGCCGACAGAAATAAGCTCAGCTGATTCTGCGGCTAAAGTCTCGGTTGCTCAAGTTCAGGTAGCCAATAAAACTGCATTTAATAAGGTAACTGCAGTTTACAACCCCATGGAAGTTCTAATAGAGCGTGTTAGTAAGCTGGAAAATGAAAATCTCTCTTTGGAATCAAAATATCTCACTTTAGAGGCTAAATATTCCGATTTAGAAGTAAAATATTCAGCTTTAGAATCTAGGTGTTTTAGTTTTGAATCTGAATTGCAAAAAAGTTTGGCGATCTTAAATCGTCTGAACGACAGTTTGGTAGCTGTTTCCTCGGTTGAGGCTTCTGCGCGAGCAGCAGAAAATAAAGTAGAGCCTGCGTTGCCTAAAGTTGTACAAAACTTAGAAGAAGAGAAAGAACCTACAGTTAATAAGTTTATTAGTAAGCCTGCTGAACCTAAAATTGCGGCGCACATTTCCGAAGTAAAAGCGGCTGAATTGGAAGTTAGCGGAGCTTTTAAAGATACAGAGCAGGCTGAACCTCAAGAGGGTGTTGAAGAAGCCGCCTTGGAAGCGGTTGATAATACTGCTGAAGTATTAGAAGTTGATTTTAATAGAGGTTACGATAAGTCTTATTGTCATACACTCATAGGTACCAGACCAGTTAATCTTTTCTACTTTGGTACAACATATAAGGCTTCCAACTGGCATAACCTTTACATTCAGGCAATAAAATGCCTAATTAAGAGTTATAGACATATTGTTGATAAATATATAAATAACAGTTTCCCTCATTCCAACCTTATCGATTTAGCTTCAGAATACAATAAAGTTAATAATATGAGAAACCCTAAGGAGATTTTACCTGGGATTTACTTGGAATTAGGACATTTCGGAGCATACGGCATTGTAAAACGGTTGAAAGATTTGCTTGATTTGTGCGACGTCGATTATAAGAATGTGAAAATTTCTTATTATCACAAACGTTCCGATCTGCCTGCAGTTACAGTGGAAGCGGTTGATACTACTGCTGAAGTATTAGAAGTTGACTTCAGCAAAGGTTACGACTTCTCTTATGAGTCTGAGCTGCGGTATACGAAGCCAATTGAAATTTCTTATTTTAATAGGAAATTTCAAGCTCCCAATTGGTGTAAACTTTATATTCAAATAGTAAAATATTTATTCGAAGATTATCGCCATATTGTCAGTCAATGTATAAATAAGAAGCTTACTGGTTCCAGACGTATCGATTTTGCAGATAGTAAATATGGTATGAGATGGCCTGAAGAAATTTTGCCTGGACTTTATTTAGAAGTGGGGAATTTCGGTCCGTACGATGTGGTAAAAAGATTAAAATGTTTATTCGATTTGTGTGGCGTCGATTACGAAAATGTGAAAATTTTCTACCGTCGTAAGCGTCCGAAACTGTTGGCGGAGCAGTCGGCAGCAGCTGTACAAGCATCGGCGGCTCAAGTGGATAACAGTATTAAAATATTAGAAGTCGATTTTAATAAAGGTTACGATCTGTCTTACAAGCCTTTGCTTTGGCATACTAGACCGATTAGTTTTTCTTACTTTGAAGATAAATACGAATTTGATAGTTGGCGAAAGCTTTATATCCAGGCTATCAAATGTTTCGTTCAGGATTATTTCCATATCCTCAAAGACTATGCCAATAAAAAACTGCCCTATTTGAATCGTATCGATTTTGTTTCCGAAGATCAGCAATACAGGTTAAAAGTTCCTGTCGCTGTAGGTTCCGGACTGTATGTAGAGGTAGATCATTGTAGAGCTTTCACTGTGGTAAAGAGGTTGAGGAGTCTGCTCGACTTATGTAATGTCGATTATGATAATGTGAAAATTTCTTATCGACTTCCTTTGGAAAGCGACAGTGAGCAGCCGGTACAACCAGTAGAAGCTGAATTGACAGCGCCAGCTGAGACTGCAAAGTTGGAGTCTCAGCAGAAACAGGTTGAACCTTTAGAGGTTAAAGCTGCTTATGCAATGCCAAAATTCTTAACTGAAGATATGATGGCGGATGATAGTAAGCTTTTAAAAGCGCAGTTTACGCAGCCGACCGGCAGTTCATTTGTATCTTGGTCTAATTCCGATAAATATGTAGATGAAATTGAAAAAGTTATTGAAGATCTCGGGCAGCGTAACGATTATAAAATATCAAGTGGGGCTGCTGAGCTGAACTCCAAGTCGAAGCCAGTTGAGCCTGTGGAGATAAAAGTTGTTGACGCAGTTGCTGCAGTGCCAGAATATTCGCCTAAGAGGACTGAGCCTATTAAGGTGACGATTCCTAATGAGTCACTTTATAAGCCTAGAGTTGTGGTAGATAAAGATGCACTTTTTAAGAAGAAAATTTTGGATAAAGTCAGTGAAGCTGAACTTGATGGTATTACTAGTAGAAAACTTGCTGAAATAGTGTCTCTGCCTGAATACAGAGTTAGCGACATATTATCCAATTTGTGGGAAATAGTTGAGCTAAACGGAAAGTTTTATCATGAAGAAGCTTTTTCCGATTACGAAGAAGCTGCCAACGAGTTGGAAAAGATTATAGAAGACTTAATGCAGCGTAACGATCAATATATTCCTATAGAACGGCTTTATGACTGCGCCCGTGGGCGAATGAGCATGTTCTTAAATGATAACGGAATTGATGATCCGAAGATGGTTTACGATCTGGCTAAGCATCTCTTTGAAGAGCATTGCTATCACGGCAAACATTATAACTTCTTCGACGGAGCGCACATTGCGTCTATAGAGAGTAAGATCAACTCCGTCTTAGATCTTATTAGTAGGTACTTCCGCCAGCATAAAGGTGTACTATCTGAAGATGATTTAGAAAACTATTTTAAACAGTTAGGCTTAAGTTCTAGTCCAAAAACTTTTATGAAACTGAATGAGGAGCATTCTCCTTTCTTGTATTGTGATTATGATCAGAAAACTTTAATGTCGGTGGAAGCAATGTCTATTGACGCGTATTGGCTCAATAGGGTTGCTTACGCTTTGGACAAGTTGTTTGCCGATTTGGGAAATCACGTTATTCTGCGTAATATTGATTATAGTTGGTACGATTTGTTGCCTGAACTTCCTAAACGTAACAGATGGAATGCTATGTTGCTGCAGAGCGTTTTGGGCTCCTACAGTACAGAACTGAGAGGAGCGCGCACTGTCGGAGCTTATATCAAATACAGCAGAAAGAATAATCTTCATTCTATGGTGGTCAGCGGTAGTTCTTCTATTCAAACTTTTGCCGACGTTGTGGCAGCGTGGTTTGTCGATACGAATCAGTCCTCAAATAGATTTGATGCGGAAGAACTCAGAATTAAACTTGAAAGAGACAAGATCATTGGAGAAAACGAGCTTTCAAATCGTATGTGTCAAGTTTTAGATCGCGATCCCAGGTTTGTTTGGAATGCTGACAGTAGCGTTGTAAATATCATTATTAAATAAAATTATTATAGCGCGATATACTAAAGGAATTTAACTAACTGTGTACGGGTATACTTGGACGGAAGAAAATGGCATATTTCGTCTTTCTATTGATGCCGGCATATCTAAAGAAATTCGTCCAGTATTTAGAGAAGAACTGGACTTTTTCGGCATGGATCAGTATTGGGATTATCCTAAAGATTCTGAGGCTCCGCTAATGTGGGCTGAAGGGGTGCGCCGTTATATATACAAAGGCCAGTGTGTAGCAGAAGCTCGTGGAGGCGGTTTTTATACTAAGCCTGTTATAGAGCTTCAGACAGAAGAGCGCCTACAGCTTGAGCCGGTAAATTTAGAGCGTCTTTACGAAGTAAATAAGCAGATTATGCTGGGATTAGAGCAAAAAGCGGTGTATTTTATCCAAGAACAGCATAAACACTATTTACAGCAAGGCTTTTTTTTCGTATGTGCTTTTTCCGGTGGCAAAGATTCTTTAGTACTGCTCGATTTAATGACTAAGGCTCTGGCCCCCCAAGATTACTACGTAATTTTCAGCAACACCGGTATGGAGCTTTCTTCTACCTTAGAAGCTGTAGAGAAAGCTAAACAGCGTTGGCCTGAACTGCGCTTTGAAGAAGCTAAGTGTCACCTAAATGCAGAAGAGACCTGGGACGAATTCGGGCCACCAGCTACAAATTTGAGGTGGTGTTGCTCTGTTAGAAAATCTGTTCCAACTTTAATGCTACTTTCGGAAATTATAGGAAGTAAAGATATCAGAGCTGTTGTGTATGATGGAGTTAGGGCTGAAGAAAGTTTAAGACGTTCGAAATATACAGAAATTGGTGAGTCTGTAAAAAATGTACATCAGATTAATTGTCATGCTTTATTGAACTGGTCATCTTCTGAAGTATTTGTATATGCACTAAAAAATAATATATTATTTAATAATGCTTATAGATTGGGCATATATCGAGTTGGCTGCAAAATTTGTCCAATGTCAGCTAAATGGCAGGATGCATTAATTGCGTTTAATTATCCTCAGGAAATACAGAATCAATTGACTATGCTTGAAGACATGACAATATTTGCTAAGGGTAAATTAGACAAAAAATATATTGAAGATGGTGGATGGCAGGCTAGAACAGGCGGAAGAATACTTAAACAGGGTGAAAATAGAGTTACTGAGGAAATAGGTAAAAATTCGATCACCTTTTGTATTAATAATGCTAAGCAGGACTGGAACTCTGTTATTCCTATTTGGGGGATACCTATTAGCATTAATGAAAATGGTACTTCTCTTAGAACTAAAAATGGTGTATTTGAAATGAATGTGTCTAAGGGATGTAAAAATTATCAAGAAATAAGGATAAGCCCAATTTCAGAAATAGATAGGTTTAGCCTTGCCGCGTTGCGAGGAATCGCTAACAAAGTAGCTTATTGCGTTGGATGCAAAGCTTGCGTTGTACAGTGTCCGAATAACGCTTACCAAATAATTGATGGAAAAATATTAATACGTCCTGATAGGTGTGTACATTGTTATAAATGTTGTACTTACACCAATAAAGGGTGCATGGTCGCAAAATCTTTATCCTTGTTGTTAAAAGGAGATAATATGAGGAATCCTGACAGATATAGAAATTTTGGATTTAGAGAGCATTTTTACTCTCACTACCTTGATAAGGGGAGCTCTTGCTTTGATTTGCCTGACAGTGAGCGTGTATTAGGTAAAGATCAATACAGAGCTCTCAAACAATGGTTAGGAGAGGCTGGAATACTTAAAACTGAAGTAAAAGGAAGCAGGACAATAATTAAGTCCGAATCAACTGATTTGGGAAAAAAATTAGTTCGTTTTGGAAGCAATAATCTGTTTGCATGGGCAATAATTTGGGCTAACCTTGCCTATAATTCTACTGTTGTTAGAGCATTTTGTTTAAATGTAGGATTAAATTCAGACTTTACTAGAGATTTTATGTACAATATTTTGGAATATGATAATAAAAAAGCTAACAGTCAGGCTGTAAATTCTCTTCTCTCCACGTTTAGAGATTCTCCTATAGGTTCAGCTTTACAGCAAGGCGTACAGCAGGATAAGTCTTATTATCGCCAAGGCTGGGAGTATCCTCACGCTGTTGCTTTACTTTATTCCATATATCTTTATGCTGAGCATATCGGATGTCGGAGCTTTACTTTTGGAGATATGATTAAGGCTCATGATAATCAAGATGGAGCAGGCATTTCTCCTTCCGATATTTACGGCATTAGCCCCAAGAATTTAAAGCAATATATACAAGGCTTAGCTGACAGCTACAGCAAGTATATTCACGTTTCGTTTGTTGATAATTTAGACAATATTATTTTAGAAAATTACTCTTCCGATGACATTGTCGATCTAGCTGAGGAATAACTTGTTAAAAAGGAAAGGGAGCCGCTGCTGTGTCTATTAATAAGCTTTATAGAGATTTTCTTGAAATAAATAATACTTTCGAATCAGTTGTCGATATCGACGCAGACAAGCGCAACAGTAATTTATGGCGTGAATATATTGTCGGCGAGGATATGGAAAAGCTGGTTGATTTGCTTTGCCAATCTTTAGGTAATGAAGCTCCTGACGCGCGGCGCTCCTTTTGGATTTGGGGGTCTTACGGAACGGGTAAGAGTTATGCGGCAATTTTTGTTAAGCATTTATTAGAAGAAAAACCTGACGATATTGAAATATTTGTAGAAAGAAGCAGCCGTTTAGCTAAGTATAGAAGGCGCCTTATGAAAGTGCGTGGACAAGGTGAGTTTCTCGTCGTTTGGAAAACTGGATGCACCGGCATACGCACTGGCGACGTCATGTTATTTGAGGCTGAACAAGCTATTAAAAACGCTTTAATTAAAAAATATGGTGACAGAGCCAATTTAGGTTCAGCTTCGCTTATTGACGCCATTATCAGCAAGCTTAAAGACCCTTCAATAAATTGGGATTTTATTATTGAAAATAGTATTTTAAGCGATGATTACGCTTCTTTTGAGGAACTACTCGACGATATAGAGCAAGGCAATATCCACGCAGTACAGATGACAGCCCAAGTTATCAGAGAAAAAGGATATGGCTTAATCAATAATTTAACTACTTTCCAAAAGTGGCTGACTGAAATTATCCGTGAAAATAATCTTAAAGGCGGCATCTTCTTTATTTGGGATGAATTTACTGAATACGTTGTTCACAGCGAAGATCGTACTATCATGCAGCAAATATCAGAATTCTGCAAAGTTCAGCCTTTCTTTATGATGTATGTTGTTCACCACGTGATCAATAAATTGATTAATAGCGCAGAACAAGCTCAATTCCAGCGGATTATGGATCGATTTCACGATGTAGAGTTCCAACTAAAGCCGGATGCGGCTCTCGATTTAATTGCCGGCTCTATTAGTGTGCGCAGCGGTATGGGTATTAATTGGAATACCGAGCGCAAGCAGGTTGTCAAAGATATGAAAAAATTCCTTCCAGATATTGGTGGTGGAGTCGACAGTAAAATATCTGAAATGATAGATAACCTGTGTCCTATTCATCCTATGACTATTAGGCTTTTAACTCGTGTATCGGACAATTTCGCAGCTGCTCAGCGCACTATGTTCCGCTTTATGAAAGATCAGTCCGTTTCCGATGTGGGCTTTGTCTATTATATTAATAACTACGGTCCGGGACATGTTGAAAATTGTTGGTTAACGCCGGAGTATCTTTGGGATTATTTCTTTACCCGCAAGAGTGATTACAGCAACAAAGATATTAATGCTGCTACTTATATTCAGCATTACGAAGAAAATGCCCATCTGTTGGTAAAGAGTGCCAACGCCCTGCGCATTTTTAAAATAGTCATGCTTCTTTTGACTCTTTCTTCAACTACAAAGGGCATGTATGGATTTAGTAACAGTAAAGATCCGAATGCTATAAAAGCGACTCAGGAAGATGTATGCCGCTGCTTGGCAGGTGTTCTTGGTGAAGATAGAGTTAAAGATTTGCTGTCAACTTTAAGAGATCAGAATCTTGTTTTACAGGAGCAAGATCCTAACGGAACGGTTCGTCTGCAGCTTCCTTTCAAAGGCGGATCTAATGAAGAATTTTTAACTAGATTTGAAGATAATGACCGCAAATATACTCGTTATAAAATGTTTGAAAAGGATGGATTCTTCTCTGACGCTTGTGAACGGGAGTTTGGAGATGAAACTGACGCCTTTTCTAAGCGCCTCAAACTTGCTGTATGTTGCGCAGAGACTAATTCCATCAATTCTCGCTTAAGGGAAATAAAAGAAGAACTGAGCAAATTCCCCTATAAAATTGGTCTGCTAATTGTCACTGTGAAAGATGAAACGCAGGCTATGGCCGCTCAGAAGCTTTTAGCCGAATTGCCAGCCTTGGCGGAAATGCCTCGCTTAGTTGTGGCTTTGCTGAAAGATAGCTTTACAGATGAAAGCCGCAAAAACTGGTTGACTTATTTAACTAGGGCTGAACAGTCTGCGGAGGCTGGATTTAGCGCTGCTAAAGGTAGTTATAAAACAGAAGTTGACAAAATTATAAATAATTGGGTTCAGGGGGCTAAAGAGCACGGAAAGTTTATCGCTTGGAATGGCTCCAGATTTTTTACCAATATATACGGCCTGAACGCCTTGCGTAATACTATTAAACAAGAAGTATTTAATGTTCTTTTCCCTTACTCTCTGGAGCGTATAGTCAGCTCGTTGACCGCTTATAAGCCCTGCAACGATTCTGCCCCCTTAGCTGGTATAAATAGAAAGGGCCCCAATACCCAGTTACAGTCTGTGCTAAATAGTCTGCCTGTGGAATTAATCAGCCTGACTAAAATAGATGAGCTGGCGGAAATTGATCATTCTGCTCAATTTAAAGGAGATAAAGCCGCTCAAGTTATCGGCGAATTAGCTAGAACTATTAGGGATAGAATGATAGTTGGGCGCCGAATTGACTTAGAAAATTTATGGGAAACGCTGCAGCGCGAGCCTTTCGGTTTTTACAATACGATTGCCTGCGCTATTCTGCTGGGGATAGTGTTCTCATGTTATAAAAACGGTGTTTTCAGTTGGACTGACAACGTGCAGAATACTCATGCTCTCAACGATTCGATGCTGAAAACTTTAATCATAAAAATGTGCCGTGGCCAGCTAAATAATGATTACCTTTCGGCTGGCAGTGCCGCTTTTCAGCAATTCCGCGAATATACAAAGCAAATTATTAAGCTTTCAGATTCTCAAACTGCCAATGAAACTGAATTGTGGCATAATATGCGGTTCGCTATAGGTGAACGCGGCGTTCCTTTATGGGCTCTGAAGTATCTGCCTGAAGGTTACGGATCGAAACAGAAAACGGCCGAGGAGATTATTGACGGTTTGCAGCAGTTTATGGATTCTGTTTCTGATCGCGAAGCTATTATGAATAAGGTGGTAAATAGCTTTTACGGATGCGGAAAAGTAAAAATGTCTTTAGTGAAAGCTTTTGCAGATAAGCAGCTGATGACCGAGTCGTTCCGCCGGTTTTTGTACAGTTCCGCTCCAGAATTAGAAATGGTCACTGCTAGTTTATCTCTGCAGTCTATAGATTTAAGTGATCGGTTGCGTCTCAGCATGCAGACAGCGGTTTATACTTGGACGGAGCAGCAAGTTAAAGATAAACTCACCAATATAGTAAATGAGTATCAGTACTTAATTGAAATAAATAAAGCGGTAGGAGAACATTTCCGCAGCCTTGAGAAAGCCCGCTACGAATTAGCCAACCGCTTTAAATATACGCATATTCCTTTAGCTGCTGTAGAAAATTTCCGGAAGCCTTGGGGTAAGGCCCTGAAAGCTCTTTATGCTTTATCTCAAGGAAAGCTTAAGTCATATAATCCAGAATTACTAGCCGATGATATAAGTTCTCTTCGTGAGTACGGAAATGATGCTAACAGTTTCCTTATTGACTGTAAGCCTTTTCTCTCGGAAATTTTGGAAGCTCAAAATATAGAGCACACTTCGCAAAATATAGAGCAAATTTACAAAGGGCTGAATAATATAGCTTTTAATTCTTCTTTTAACGATTTCAAAGCGGCTTTAGATCTGCAGATTAAGCGCCTCGATCAAGCTCGACGTCGTATAGAGCTGCGAGAACAGTGGAATATCATTACTGGAAAAGATTCTGTTAAAAAGTGGTGCGATAATTTCAGGACTCCCGTTTTCTGGATAGCCTCTAGGGATATGCAGAAAGCATTGCACACCGTAATTGAAGTGCAGTCAGGTAAAAATCCTCAGGATGATGAAGTTATTTTCGCTTTGCAAGTTCTTAAAAAGAATATAGAGCTACTAAACAGCGCCTCTAAAATAAAGCAGAAGCTTAGTGAGGTTATCGGAGCCGACTGCATAGAGTATTTTGAAGCTAACAGTGAGGAACTGATCAGAGATTTAAAATTTGAGTGCGGCAACGATATGAGTACTTGGCTAACCCCGGAACTCAGCAGGCTGCAGGCTAAAATAAAGAAAGCCAAGCAAGAACAAGCTATTAGAAATGAATTGCGCGAAGCAAAAGATAACGTAAGGCTTATGAATGATAGACGCTTGCGAGAGTGTGTTGTGTCTTTTTTAGAAAAACATCCTGAATTCTGCGGCCATTTCTTAGTATAAACAAGGATAGGTGTTAGTGTATGACTATAGATGAAGCCGTAAATATTTTATTAAAAGAGCCGGAGATCAGCACTTTTCCTTGCCGGGCTATAATGGTCAGCGATATAAAAGAATACTGTCTGCTTTTAGAAAAGCTTAAGGCTATTCCCGGCGCTAAATTGGTCGAAGCTCAATCTTTGATCAGTTCTTCATCCGGCGATACTATGCTGCGTTACGATAGCTTAATTAAAAATGAAAGTCTGGAAAGCTGCTGGTTGATTTTAACGGGAGTAAGCGAATATTTGCGCCTTTTTATAGGTAAAGAGGTCAAAAGTCGGCGTTTTGCCGATCTTTGGCTGAGCCGTTTAAGCAGCTGCAATAAAGGTAGAATTATTATTCCTCTTTGGGGATGTAGTGTAGCTTGGAATGATACCTCTCTCAATTTAGCTAGAGATGAACGCAAATGCGATCATTTTTTTGATTGCACTGATAATGGTGACGAGCAAAAACTGCAAGTGTTCGTACTGTCTAAACAATTTGAAAAGTACAAATCGTCGCTGGAATCTAAAGCTGACAGAGTTTTTGTAGGATTGCGCAGTTGGTATGAATATTGGATGGCACCTAACGTTCAAGACTCCAAACATATTTTAATAACTAGTCAAGTCAATAACGTTCAGCCGCTTTCTTTAGAAGGCATTTCAATAAAAGTTATTAAAGATATTTATTCCTTTGTTAAGGAGAACCTGAAAGGCGGAGAAGCTTTAACTCCTCAGAACTGCCCGGCAGTTGCCGCAGATCTTTTATTTGAGCATTCATTGAAAGGGGGCAGTCTCGATGAAGCGTTGCTTTACGCTCTTAATTCTGCCCGATTTGACGCTGCAGATCTTTTAGGACGTTGGAGCAATTTAACTGAAGGTCAAAAATATTTAGTAATACTTTGGTTGCAGCTTCACGATAGCGAAGAAAGTTACGCTTATTTAGCCCACTGCGCTTCAGGGGTAAAAGAGCCTGATAAGTTAATAAATTGCATATTGACTGATATTTTCACTTCGCGGGTAGAACATCCGGAATGGGAAGAAGAGAGCCAAAAACTTATATCTGTTCTAAATTCATTTAAAGATGAAGCTTTCTTCAGTAAATTGGACAGTATCGAAAATTACCAGTTTAGATTGAAATACTTAAAAGGGAGTACCGCTCGAGAGCGTATTTACTTGCTGCATATGTTCGGAGAATGGATGCGCAGCAATCCGGAGCAGGCCCAATCATGCCAAGAGCTTAAAGACATATATCCTGAACTTTATTACTATTTAGGTAAGGTTTCTTTTGCTGGTTTCCAAGATGAGAAATATGAGCAGTATATACAATCTTATAAGTCTTATAAGCTCGCTAATCAGCTTCCTCAAGACGACGATCTGTATTTCTCAGATTTTAAAATTGAGCCGTATAGCTACCGCTATCCTTTATTGAGCAAATATGAAAGCGACAGCTGCTGTATTTTGTGGATCGATGCTTTAGGGGCGGAATGGCTTGCGCTTATTAGCTATGCATTGACAGGCAGCAAAGAAGGTACTGTTAAAACTGTAGATATCGCTCAGGCCGTTCTTCCTTCGGAGACTAAATTCAATAGTCATTGGAAGCAAATGGCAACTCCTTACGCTAAGCTTGATAAATTGGACAAACTGGCTCATAAGGGAGTTATAGATGATCCTGATTATTACACGTGTATTGAAGAGCAGATCAGTTTTGTCTATGAAGATATCCGGAAAAAAGCGGAAGGACTTTTAAAGAATTACCAACGCGTAATTATTACCGGAGATCACGGTACCAGTCGCTTAGCGGCCAGATTTTTCCATCAGCGTATAGGTGTGTCAGTACCGGAGCAGGCTAAAGCAGGTAGTTATGGCAGGTACTGTTGCTTAGGAAACAGCGTTGAAGTTAGAGCTAACGAAAGTCAAATTGAAGTTAAAGATGAAGAGGGAAACAAGTATTTAGTATTTAGAAATTACAATCATTTTATCCAATCGGGGCGTGCAGCCGGCGGCAGCGACGATAACGCTGTGTTTGGTGAAATACACGGAGGAGCCTCTCCCGAGGAAGCCTTAGTTCCCGTTATTGTTTTTGAGGGCAATTTTGAACCGCCGCTTTCAGCAGCTTGGAAGAAAAATGAACTCAAGTTTTCTATGAAAAAGGCTAAGCCTATTATCGAATTCAGCAAAGCTGTTGGCACAGTTCAGGCTCAGTTGGGCTCTTCTATCTGCGAATGCGTTAAAAAAGACGAGCTTGGCAAAGAGTGGATGATAATTATTATAGAGAAAAAGTTAGAGGCTCCAGCTGATCATATTTATAAATTAGCCATCACTGCTGACGGAAAATTCGTAAAGTTACCATCTATAAAAATAATGCCAGCTTTAGGCGGTGGTGAATTCGATTTGCCATGAAGAGAAAAAAATGCGTCTGTTGTGATTGCCAAGCCTTGCTAAAGAAAGATGAGATAGCCTTATCTGAAAAACTGTTAAATACAGATACCGAGGGATTTTACTGTCTTGATTGCCTGGCTTCCTATTTAGGGTGTTCAAAAAACGATCTTGTAACTAAAATTCAGGAATTTAAAGAGCAAGGCTGCACTTTGTTTTTATAAGAGAGGCTAATATGCGCGAAGATAAAGTAAAAGAAATATTTGCTGATATGGTCGTTCTTAAGGACCCTCAGCGGAGTGAATATTTTTCCAATTTGAGTATACCTTCATATATGCGCGACTGGTTAGTTATGAAATTTTCCGACGATGAAGGAAAAATTGATTACGATAGCGTTGGACGATATATAAAGCGCTATATTCCTAACCGCGAAGATTTTGAACAATATAAATTTCAAATAGTCAACGGGGAAACGGTTCAATTTTTGGCGCGTGTGCGTGTTTCTGTTGATATTAAAAGCGGTCAAACAGTCTTTGAACTGCCAGATTTTGGAGGGGCCCGCGGGGGAGCCAGTGGCGTAGTCGAATACGACGTCGTTGAAAAATGGCAGAGAACTCTGCTGCGAGAAAGCGAAAATTGGGGCATAATTACTCTCTGCTGGAATATGGACGAGGAAAAATCCCGTTCTAAGCATAAGGGCCTTATTTTAATGTCTGGATATAAACCTTTCTGCCCTTACGATATCGATTTAGAATTTTACAGAGAAGCCAGACGGAATTTTTCTATTCAAGAGTGGATAGACGTCATAATAGAAGCTATAGACTATAACCCCGATGGTTATTTAGATAATGAAGGCGCCGTAAGTGAAAGTAAAAAACTCTATTTCTTGCGCCGTCTGCTTCCTTTTGTAGAAAAGAGAATCAATTTAATTGAGTTAGCCCCTAAAGGAACTGGTAAAAGCTACGTATTTGAAAAAATTAGCAAGCGCGGGTGGTTAATTAGCGGCGGTACAGTCTCCCGCGCCTCATTAATCTATGATAACGCTAAAAAGACCGGCGGACTGTTGACCCGGTTTGACTTCGTTGGCTTCGATGAGGTGCAGTCGATTACTTTTGAACAGCCCGGTCAAATTCAGCAAGCCTTAAAACATTATATGGAGTATGGCGAAATTAAAGGATTTGACGCTTCTCTTTCGTCTGGCGCCGGCGTGATCGTGCTGGGTAATATTAATGCAGATCGGTTTGATATTAATAAAAATATGGTGGCCAACATTAGCGAAGTTTTTGCCGAATCAGCCACTTTAGACCGTTTCCACGGATTTATTCCTGGTTGGGAAATTCCGCGTATGACTACAGGTATGATCGCCAAAGGATGGGCAATCAATACAGAATACTTTGCTGAAGTTGTACATGCATTAAGAGAAGATTTAAGTTATGCTGCAGTAGTTGATGATATAATCGAGTTTCCCTCAAATGCTGATAAGCGTCATATGACAGCTATAAAACGCCTGTGCACGGCTTTTCTGAAGTTACTGTTCCCGCATGTGCAGAAGAGTAGCGATATCAGCATAGACGACTTTAGAAAATATTGCTTAGAGCCTGCAATAGAAATGAGAACTGCTATTTATAAACAACTTTGCATTATTGATCCTAAGGAATACGATGTACCTAGCAAATCTATTCCTTCTGTGAGCTGCAGGCAATAACCGGGGAGTAATTATTTAATCTCTATATAATAAAAGTGCATCATGATATACGCTGATAATGCTGCTTCTGCGCCTTTAAGTCAGGTCGCTTTGCAGGCAATTTTGCCTTGGCTGCAGAGTGAGTATGCTAATGCTTCTCAGCCTTATAGCTTGGCTCGCCGGTCTAGGAAGGCTATAGCGGAAGCCAGAGCGATTATTGCTGATTGTTTGGGAGCTATTCCCGAGGAAATTTATTTTACTTCTGGAGGTACAGAGAGCGACAATTGGGCTATAAAAGCTCCGGCTCTCTTCGGTGGTTGCCGTACGGTTATAGCTTCGTCTATAGAGCATCATGCCGTGCTGCGGTCTTGTGAAGTTTGTGCTAAAGCCGGCTGCCAGGTTTTATACTTGCCAGTTGACAGTTGCGGCGTTATTTCTAGTTCTGCTTTAGCGAAAAGTTTGCCTAGTCAGGGGCGGGCGCTAGTTTCCTGCATGTTAGCTAATAATGAGATTGGCACTATAGAACCTATTGCAGAATTGTGCAATATTGCGCACCAGCGCGGTGCTCTTTTCCATACTGACGCCGTCCAAGCTGTAGGTCATATCGAAATTAATGTTCAAGAATTGGGCGTCGATCTATTGTCTGCTTCTGCACATAAATTTAATGGTCCTAAGGGCATAGGCTTCCTATATGTGCGCCGAGGTACTGAACTTCCTGCCTATATAAGCGGAGGAGATCAGGAAATGGGATTGCGGGCAGGAACAGAAAATGTTGCTTCTATTGTCGGTATGGCTGCTGCTTTAGCTGAGAACTGCCACAATTTGGTTGAGCAGCAAGGTAAGCTGCGCTCAATAGAAAAGCGCTTGCTCAACAATTTAGATATTTCTGGCATAAAATACCGGCGCAACGGTAGCAGCTGCGGGCTGCCTGGTTTAATTAGCTTATCGTTTAAAGGGGCCAGTGGGGAGGCTCTGTTGCATCGTTTAGATTTAAAAGGCATTAGCGTATCTACAGGGGCAGCCTGCAATAGCCGCAGCGTGGAAGTTTCTCATGTCTTGCAGGCCATAAATTTAGACAAAGACTGGGCCCACGGCACTATTCGTATATCCTTTGGGTGTAGTAATTCGGAAGAAGAGGCAGAGCAAATCGCCGAAGCTTTGATAAAAATTTTAGCTTAAGATTGTGGGTAAAGCAGATGAGTAAAAATAAAGTGCCCTCCATTCGCTTTGGTGGTTTTGATAAGGCTTGGGAAGAGCGCAAGTTGGGTGAAGTTGTATGTATAACAT
>JBJEGD010000018.1:0-43080 GCA_051874735.1 Candidatus Bruticola sp.
TAGACGAAACTTAGCTTTAGTTTCTCCCTTGCTGTCTAAAGTTGGTTTAAGTCTAGGTAAAGTTGTTTGGTCTGTTTCTGATAAAGCTGCCGGTGAGGTCATTTCGCAGAGTCCTCCCAGTGGAGCTGCAGCTATGAGCGACAGCGAGGTTACTTTAGAAGTTTCTGTCGGCTCTTCCTCAAATAATATACTGGTGCATCACAAGTTGGAAATTTTTCTTCCCGGTGGCAGTGAGCCTAGCGAAGTGCGTGTAGTATTGTTAAGTCCCGAAGGAGAGGAAGAAGTCTACCGAGCTTCTCACGTAGTTAACGACGTCGTAAAACTATGGGTTGCCGGACGTCCCGGCAGTGAAGCAGAAGTCTATATTAATAACAAATTATTTATGAGGGATAAACTTTAATAAATATATGAATAAGATTATCGTTTCCGCTTCTGTATTATCGGCCGACTTTCTGCACCTGGCCGACGATTTAGAGAATGTCTGCGCCAGTGGAGCCGATCAGCTCCATATAGACATTATGGACGGTCACTATGTACCTAACTTGAGTTTCGGAGGGCCTCTGCTTAAAGCTATCGCTAAAATCAGCCGCGTACCTCTCGATGTGCATTTTATGGTCACAAATCCTCTAGATTATGTCGATCTCTGCCGTCAATGTGGAGTCAAAACTATGACTGTTCACCCTGAAGTTGTAGTTCATTTGGATAAAGCTTTAGCTCAAATTCGCGAGGCTGGCCTGGAGGCTGGAGTTGCTTTGAATCCGGCTACGCCGCCTGAAATTTTGGAATATGTGCTCGATAAAATCGATTTTGCCTTAGTTATGAGCGTTAACCCTGGTTTTTCAGGACAGAAATTTATCAGCAGTTCTGTGAAAAAGATTGCTAAGCTTCGCTCTATGTTAGGAAGCAATGTGCGTATAGGCGTAGACGGCGGCGTTTCTCCACAGACAGCTCCTTTGTGCTTAGAGGCTGGGGCTGATACTTTGATTGCTGCTACCGCTATTTTCGGTCAGTCGGATTATGCTCAGGCTATTAAGCTGCTGCGCGGATAATATTGATGTGAGGACAAGATTTTATTGAGAGTGAGGCCTGAAAAGCAAAAGCTATGAAAGGGAACTTAAAAAATTTGTTCTGCAGGCTGCTGCTGACTATTCTGTCTCTTTCAGTATTGCAGGCTGGCTGCTCTTTTTTGGGCTATTTTGCTGCTGAACTTTCAGTTTCCGTTACTAATGACAAAAATCATATATTAGCTGTAGAAGGGCACTCTAGCATGCCGGATGAGACGCCCGTCAGCGTAGTCTTGCGTGAAGAAAAAGATGTAATTGCTAAAAGTATCACCTCTGTAAAACGTGGAGCCTTTGCTGTGGCTCTCGACTTAAGCACTGCGCCTGGCAACTGTGCTTTAACTTTGGAAGTCGTTCTCGATCCGTCCAAAGGGCCGGCATCTGTACAAAAAATAACTGGCAAGCATGGTGAATTTTTATACGGTAGTCAAGTTGAAGAGATAGGTAACTCCTGTTTTCTGGCTGAGCGTTTGCGCCTAGTTTTACCTATGAGCAGGCGCATGGTAGCTATTAGGCGGGCGATGGCGGGCGACTACGGTCGAGCTATCGCCAATTTGGAAGACATCTTGGCTGTGGAACCCAACGATGAAGAAGTAAAAGCTTGGTTAGCTTATTCTTTGCTCAGCCGCGATCCGCATGAGGATAAGTTGGGCAGTCGAGCTTATGAGCTGTTAGGTTCAATTAATTTAAAAAAATTGAGCGAACCAATTAGTTCCTATTGTGGTAAATGGCAGGAGCGTTTAATTGCGCTTAAATCTAAAAAGTCTGCTGAAATTGCTAGAAAAGCGGCTATCGCTAAGAATTTGGCCGCTAAAGCTGCTTTGAAAGATCGTTTAGAGGCCGGCAGCTTTTTGGGAGGCGTCTATTTGGGGGCTCCAGCCAGAAAAGTCTATGAATTGGCTATCCCCGAGAAATATCCGGCTTGGTTAGGAGATGTAGTGACTTACCGCATGCCCGATCGCAATGTGGAAGTTTACTTCGATGGTCTGACCTCTGAAGTTATAGAAATTCATACGGAAGATCCTAAGTTTGCCGCTAAAAATAACGTAGGAGTGGGCAGCACTTTGGGAGATGTCGCTGCCGCCTATCCTAACGGTCGTCTTACTATGGGACAACCGGAGCCGCAGTCCGACGGCAATGTAGTTACTTTTGGTGAATATTCTTGTCCGGAAGGACTGGTGTTTTACATTAAGCGTTTAGCTACTAACGAGGGCTTAATTTTGAGTGAAAAAGTCAGAGGCTTGTCTGTCATTGCTCCTTTTGAATGGGATAGCGACCAGGCAGAACTTGATGAGTCGGTAGAAAAAAGCGCCGACTTAGCCGGAGAAGCTATTGTCAATAGTGGCGATTACCCTAAGTCAGTTGCTCCAAGCGAATAAAGCCACTTAGTCTTTAAGGCTGTTGATAAAAAAAAATAATTTTTTTTGCTTAAAGCCCTTGCCAAACGTCGGTCATCCTGGTATACTCTCACACGTCAGAGGCAGAGCCAAAGATATGGTGAGAATGAGAGTTCTCCGAGTTCCCGCGAGAGTGGCTCAGTGGTAGAGCATCGGCTTCCCAAGCCGACGGTCGCGAGTTCGAATCTCGTCTCTCGCTCCAAGTTGATTATAAGTGGCGTTGTGGCCGAGTGGCTAGGCGGAGGTCTGCAAAACCTCTTACAGCAGTTCAATTCTGCTCGACGCCTCCAAGGAAAATGGGCGCGTAGCTCAGCTGGTTAGAGCACTACGTTGACATCGTAGGGGTCGGCAGTTCAAGTCTGTTCGCGCCCACCAATCCTTAAGAAGGTTCCTACCCTCGCCAAGGGTGGGAATTTTTTTTCCTTTCCCACATCGTTATAATAAAAAAGACTTCTCTTATTGAACCTGACAAACAGAGAGAAGTCTTTTTTGTATATAAGCTCGATGCTTACAACTTGTTTTAACTGTAGCTAGGCGGTTTTATTTTAGCTAAGTAGCCTTGTAAAATTATTTTGCCAAGCTTTATTTACTTGAGGTCTGTTTTAGCTGCTCTGTGGGCTAACAACATAAGATCGTTGCCGCTGACAGGTGACCAAGTCATGAGCACGTACCGAACCTTATTGTATTCCCAGTTGACCGCTTTAGCACCACTGCTGTACTCTGTCAACTGACCCTTAATAGCGGCGCCGGTGGAAGTAACCATAGAGAATACTTGAGGTTTAGTTTTCGGTTTAGTCATGCGTTTGCTGTCTACTAATGACTCATTGGGATTTTTGGTAGCTCTGTAATTAAGTTCCGAATTGTTGTAGTTAAGTATAATTTCGCATATACCGCCGTTCACTATCATGTATTGAACGGGCTTGCATCCGGAAATAGGAGAGAGTTTTATTTTACACTCTTCAGCAAAGGCTTTATTGTTGGCAACTTTGCGCACTGGGCTAGGCAGCTGGGCAATAAGCTGAGCAGAGGGAGCAGCGGCTTCTTCTGCATAAGCCGGAGCATCTAAAACTGCGGCTCCTCCCATGACAGCTAAACCTAAAATTGCGCTGAGATATTTTTTACTAATTTGAGAAGTCATTTTTTTAACACTCTCCTTTTGGGCATGAAGGCGATGCTCTGTTGTTTCTGATGTAATGCCGTTTTTCCCCTGTATTTAATACAGTTTTTGCCCGGATAGTTGCGCACTTTTTTTTGTTTAGCTGCAGCAGGATCCAGTTAGTACAGCAAAAACCTAAACAAGTTCAGCTTTGGCTGCGAGGTTTGTACATGGCTTCTGTTTTAAACGTTTTTTATCAAATTTTTTCTCTTCACTGTTCTTCTGAAGAACTTGAGGAAAAGTTCGCTTCCTCCTATAAACTTGCTTTAGTCGGCAGTCAGGCCAATGTCGATTTTATGCTCGAATGTTTGGGCGATTCGGTGACTAATTTCGGCAATGTCGGCTTGCAATCGGAGATCAGTTGCTTTCCGCTGCCCAACCCTAGGGAACCTGAGCAGGGGAGATTAAAAAATGTTGATGTGGCGATAGTCCATTTGGGCAATCAAATTCCCAGCTTATCTTATTTGCGTTTTTGCCGTGAATCTTTCCCTGCCCAAGCTAAAGTAATTTTTCTAACTGGCAGCTCTATAATAGGTGATAGTGGCTTATTGAGTAGTTTTGCAGCAGATAATCATTGTGAGCAAGCAATGCCCAGCGATGAAGAGGCTTGTCGCTTAGCCGAGGAAGCTTTAAATAAAGTTAGAGAGTCCGCTTTAGAGACAGAGTCATCTGGCCAAGTTGTCCCTGCTTGGCAGGCTGCTCCCGGAGCTTCTTGGTCTGAACTTGAAGAGCAGGAACAAGCTCTGCTTGCGACTGAACTTGAGCTGATCAATGAAGAAAAAGAGGCTGAAAAAGCCGATAAGGCTGAGCTGGAGCTGAAAGCTACTGTAGCTAATTCTGCCGCTGACAAGCAGTCTCAAGAGCTTAAAGAGTTGCGCTTAGGTCCGTGTTGGAACAGCAGCAGCCCTCTGTCTTCTTATATAGTTTCTCATCTCGATCTGAATAGTTGCGAATTGTCACCGCGTTTTGATCCTACGTTGCCGTCTTTAGGAATACTGAGAAATGGTTGCGAGGCCGCCGATTTTTATGCTTATCTTAGTAAGACTTTGGACGGTTGGGTGTACACTTTAGCGCGTGATTACCGATCTATGAGAGAAAATATTGTCTCTATAATGATAAAATCGGCAGCCAAAGATTGCGCTGCTGCCGCTGTTGCTTCTGGATCTTTCACCGCTTTGCCAATTATTGGCCCGTTTATAGGTTTGTTTGCAGTATCAGGAGAAACTATTTATATAACAGCTAGGCAGCTGCGTTTGGCTCTGCTGATTGGGGCTATTTATGGACGGCCTATAAACTTCACTGAGCGTATAAGTGAGCTGATCCCAGTTGTCGGCGGAGCTTGGGGGTGGCGTTTGCTGGCTAGAGAGGCGGTAGGTTTTGTGCCAGTTTTAGGATCCGCCGCTAAAGCGGTGGTAGCCTGGAGCGGTACCTACACAGTAGGACGATTGAGCCAGCACTTTTACCAAACAGGTACTGCTGCCGAAAATGATTATAAAGAGCAGATAGTGAAAGAAGCTGATCTGCTTGCCAAACAGGCAGCTTCAGATGTATTGAAAAGTAAGCAATGAATCGCATATTCCGCAATTTAGTTATTTTTGTCATTATTGGGTTAACCGCCGCTTTGCCTATAATTATGCATAGAGTGCAGAGTGAGCAGCGCAACAATTCTGCTGAAATTTTGTTCGATTATGCTGCACTCAACGATTATGCCAGGCGCAGCGGTAACTCACTAGAAGTTATTTTAAGGTGGTGCAAAACTAACGGCGTCAGTGCTGTCGCGGTAGAGGAGAATAGCCGCGACTCTTTAGCTCTGCGTGGCTTAGCCAGAGCGGCCAACTACTTTGAAATGCTCGATTTACAGGCTCAGAAGCGCATAGACGGGCGTATTAAACTAAATCCGATGTGCGCTTATTATGAGGCCAAAGATCGGGAAACAGCTGAAAAGATCAGGCAAGGGGCCGCTTACAGTTTAGGGACCGATCGCGTTAGACTCGTACCCGACAACAAGGGAAAAATAGTAGAACTGGCTTGCGACATCCGCGATTTGCCTGTTTTGGGGTTAGGCATTCCTTATGACATCGTTCAAGAACTCAATGAAAAATACGGATTCAAAGTTTGGATTCGTCCGTGGAACAGCCCTCAAATCGATGAAAAAAGCCTAACTAATTTGATACAGACTTATGGGCGTTTGGCTGAACAAAATCAAATTGAGGGACTGATTTTTGGCGGACTGCGCAATGAAGTTTACGGGTATCCAAAGAATTTAGATAAAGTTTCTCAGCTTTTAAAAAATACTAAATTAAAAATTGGCGTCATTGAATTGGCCCCTAAAGTGCAGCAAAAGGGCATAATTACTTTAGCTAAAGCTAATCCTGATCGGGTCGTTAGAGTTATGGCGGTGACTCCTTCACATCAAGCTAAACTCGATCCTGAAGCGGTTGTGGCTATGTACAGCTTGGGGCTGAGGGAGCGTGGCATACGTTTATCTTACTGCCGTCCTTATATAGACGGAGTTGATAAGTTCTCTATGGAAGAGGCCAACACGGTGTTTATGAGCGGATTGAACCGCTGGTTAGCGTCGGCCTTCAGAGGTGAAGCTAGTACTTATCAAGCTAGTGATAATATAGCCCATCCAGGCTTTACTTGGTGGAGTTTGGCCGTAGTACTGATTGGTGGTAGCATTGCCGCTAGTTTGTGTTTGCTGCTCAGTCTGCTGCATTTTTGCCCGTCTAAATATACAAATGCTTTAGGAGCGGTTATTTTTGCTGTCACAGCTCTCAGCTGTATCTCCGGTTTGGGCTGCCATCTGGTGCGTATGGCTTTAGCCTTGCTGGCGGTCACTCTCTATCCCATATTAGCTTACGTGCTGTTGACTCCAATTTGGGAAAAGGCTGAAAGATATACCGGCATTTGGCAAGCTGTAGGCGATGGCTTAGCTGTAATGGCTGTAGCGACAAGCTTAACTTTGTACAGTGGTCTTTTGGCCGGAGCTTTGTTGAGTGACTTAAATTATATGCTGAGCTTAGATGTCTTCCGAGGCGTTAAGTTGCACAGTCTGCTGGTGCCTCTCCTCACGTTTATCATTTGGTTAGCCCAGCAGCGTCGGCGTGGTGGTCTCGATTCTTTAATTGCCTTTTTAGAGACCAATGTCAAGCTTTGGCACGTAGTGATTTTCTTTATTTTTGCTATTTTGGCCGCTTTTTACTTAATACGTACAGGCAATAGCGGCGGTGATTTGGTTGTAAGCGAATCTGAGCGAGCTCTGCGCCGTTGGCTTGACTACGCTTTAGGAGTAAGACCGCGCTTTAAAGAATTTTTGTTGGGCAACCCCGCTTTGGTATTGCTGCCCGTTTTTGTATTCCTGCGCTGGAAAGGGTGTATTCCGCTAGCTGTTTTAGCTAGTGCCATAGGCTTAGCTTCTCTTTCTGATACCTACGGTCATATTCATACACCTATGTTGGTATCGCTGCAGCGCACCGTGAATGGGGTCTTTATAGGCGGTTTTATAGGTGTAGTAACTGCTTTAGTATGCTGCTGGGTCAAGCAGCTGCTGACTCCTTATCTGGCTAAGTTGCTGGCGCAAAATGACCAAGTTCCACTAGCGCTCCATTCTGAAAGTGAAGGTTAGTCGCTGTGGGTAAAAAAATTCTGCTTTCTGGTTATTTTGGTTTTGATAATATCGGTGATGAGGCGATTTTAGAGGCGGAATGCGCTCAGTTGCGCCGTCTTGATCCCGATGTGGAACTTAGTGCTTTAATTGATAATAAGGCTAGAGCTGAAGAACTCCGTTTGCGGGCTTATAAGCGCAAGTCGCTGTGGCAAATTTATAAAGCTATATCGTCTTGCGATTTAGTTATTTCGGGAGGAGGTGGACTGTTTCAAGATTCTACTGGTGTATCCAGCGTTATGTATTACGGGGCTATTTTGGCTATGGCAGCTATTTTGAATAAGCCAAGTTTTATTTTCAGCCAGGGCTTTGGTCCTATACGCACCGATTTAGGTAAAATGCTGGCTAGGCAACTGCTGCCTTTAGCTAGCCGGGCCTCTTTCCGCGATGAAGAATCATTACAAGAATTTAAAAAATACGCTCCGAAAGTGGAGGCTGTTTTAACAGCTGATCCTGCCTTTCTACTTCCTTCTGAAAATAAAGAATTATCGCTTGCAGTTTGGCAAAGATGCGGTTTTGATACGATTCAAGCTCCTATAGCGGTAGTCTCTCTGCGCTCATGGTTCGGTCTAGAGTTGGCTTCAAAGGCTGAAGCTTTTAATAATTGGTTGGCTGAGTTTTCCGATGAGGATAGGCCCCATTTGTTGGTACTGCCCATGCAATACTGGTACGATGAAGGCATATCTAAGCGTTTTATATCGCTACTAAAATATCCGTGCACCTTGGCCCCTCAGCTTAAAGCTGATGAAATTGCCGCTTTGTTGGCAGCTGACAAAATAGAAATGGCCGCTGCTATGAGATTGCATACTGTTATTTTGGCCGCAGCTGTTTCTAAAGCTACTTTGGGTATAGCGTATGATCCTAAAGTAAGTCGCATATGTCAATTATGTGGGGCTCCTTGGCTACCTTTAGAAAAGCTCAAACCAGCTGAATTAAGTAATAAACTGCGTGAAACTTGGCAAAATCGTGTCAAATTAGGCCAAGAAATTGGTGAAAATGCAAAAAATATGCGTGATAAAGCTTTGCAGGCTTTTAATATCGCTTTGGAGATGATATGAGCACTGAACCGAATAAAAATAAAAGAAGCTTTTCTATTTTCATAGGACGAGCGGCTTCTTATGCTCAAGTCGGTCTAATTATGATTTTTAGCGTCTACCTGTTGTGGGCTTTTTTAGGCGGCCTAGACGCCCAGTATCTGGTTTATGTAAATAAAGGCTTGGCCAGTCGCTATGCTGAAATTCTAAATTCGGGAACGGTAGGCGATCAGCTGTTTATAGAAATTCTTACTTTAATCGCCCCTCATATGCATTGGTTCTATTTAGCTGTGGCTAGCAGTTTAATAGCTTTTCCTTTTTTAGGTTGGCTGTTGGCCCGAATGCTGGACTGTGAACCTAAATGGGCCGGTTTGCTGCCTATTTTTGGAGTTTTTTCTGGTTTGAATCCAGTACGCTTAGGTGGCGACGGAATTATTGCTGCTTTCACTACTTCAGAACAATTTATAATTTTAGGCTTGCAAATACTGTGTATCCATTTTTCTGCTGCTTTTATATATGAGAAGCAGCTTAAAAAACGAAAGCAGAATTTTTCGCTATAAGTACATCTTCAGCTGAGCGGGAAAAGCTTACTTAAGCTTTATAGTAGGAAGAGGAGAACTGCATTTAAATGTTAGCTAACAAAAAAAACGCCCGGTCGGAGCGTTTGGCATAACTGATGCAATATATAAATTAACCTATTCTCTTAGTGTTACCTAACAAGAAAAGGCCCTACGAAAAAGCGGCACGAGAGGTACTCGAACCTGCCTTAGCAGGTGGGCGCTCCTCTTTCCCGCACTGTCGAGGACTCTAGTCCTCGCCTGAGAGAATCATCTCAAGCCAAGATAATAACTCAACTCTAAATACGGAGTAATGCTCCCAATTAGTACATATCGGCTCAATTACTAATCTCGTGCAGCAGAAAAGGTACGCTGGGCGTTTCCTTACGTGCGTAATGATAGCAGTTATACGAATTTTATGCAACAAAAAAAGCCGCTAATAGGCCAAAACTCCTGCTTACTTGGCGGCTTTTTACGCTTTAAAGGGCATTTTGCTCAATAAAATCTTGCAGACGCGATTTATCCAGATAACCGACGCTGCGGGCTACAGGCTGACCGTCTTTGAAAATTAAGAGGGTAGGAATGCCTTTGACTTCATAGCGGCGAGCTACGTTAGGGCTTTCATCGGTGTCAATCTTGACGAATTT
Source organism: Candidatus Bruticola sp. (assembly GCA_051874735.1). Lineage (GTDB taxonomy): Bacteria > Vulcanimicrobiota > Xenobia > Xenobiales > Xenobiaceae > Bruticola. The sequence continues at coordinate 9,520 of JBJEGD010000018.1, forward strand.
AATTTGATCGCGGTAAGTTTCAGCCATTTCTTCTATGACTGGAAGCAGCATTTTACAGGGACCGCACCATTCGGCAAAAAAGTCGAGTAAAACAGGCATCTCAGAATCGAGAACTTCACTTTTGAAACTGTTGTCATTAATTATCTGCATAAGAAAATCTGTTAGTTCCTTTTTTTTTATTTGTGCCTTAGACTGCTGAGGCTGAGCTTTTCAAAGTAACGTAAAACCTCAGTCTATCCACATAGAGCCTAAATAAGAAGGATGATAAGTCTGCTTGTTTTTTATCGCAGCTATTATCTCTTCCGATATAGGAGGGTACATCAATAAGCCATTAAGTTCGTTAATATCGACATATTTGACAGTATAAAGGCGTTCTTCGTCTCCCACTTTAAGTTGACCGCCAACTTCGCGGGCATAAAATACCACATGAACAACGTGACGAGAATTATCGGGAGCTATAGAGTCAGCAATAAAAGCTAAATTACCTACTTCTATGTCGAGATTAGTTTCTTCTTTAAGCTCACGTACCGCGCAAGCAGAAAGAGACTCACCAAATTCAACGCCTCCGCCTGGTAGCAGCCAATATTTGCGACCGTTTTTTTGATGTTCAACAAGCAGTACTCGACTGCCTTGGCAAAGTATGACAGCTACTCTAATGCGGACTTTTTGCATAAGTACCTCTCTGCTTTTTTCGATATTCGTCGGGTTTGCGGCTTAATAAATTTTAATGCAGACGCATTGCAATTTCTATAGGCAGAGGCCAAAATGGCTATAAAATAATAGCGACTGGAAGAAACCAGCCGCTATTAGCTAATTCAGTTTAATATGTAAACTTACTTGAGGGTGACAGTGGCGCCAACTTCAGCGAACTTAGCTTTGATGGCTTCGGCATCGGCCTTGGAGAGACCCTCTTTAAGAATCTGAGGAGCGCCCTCTACGAGGTCCTTGGACTCTTTGAGACCTAAACCGGCAACTTCACGTACGACCTTGATGACCTTAATCTTCTCGGAACCAACAGCGGTGAGCTCTACATCGAAAGAGGTCTTCTCTTCAGCGGGAGCGGCGGCAGCAGCGGCGGGAGCGGCGGCTACGGCAACGGGAGCAGCGGCGGATACGCCAAGGCGCTCCTCCAACTCTTTTACGATTTCGGCGGCCTCGAGCAGGGTGAGGTTGCAAATAGCATCGATCAAAGCGGACTTATCCATGATTTCCTCCAAAAATATTTTCTTAATACTGAAAAAACTAAATTAGTTTACTAAGCTTCCTGAGCTTCTTCTTTGGAGCGCTTCTCGTTCCAAGCGTCCAAAACGGTAGCCATACTGCGACCAGTGGCATTCAACACGCCAAGGATGTTGCGGTGAGGAGCCAACATAAGTCCGAGCAGCTGCATACGCAGTACTTCGAGTGACGGCAGAGCGGCAATAGCCTTAAGCTCGTCAATACTCAAGAGACGGTTGTCCATAACCGCACCTTTGACTACGGGAAGGCTGTTAGGCTTCTGAGCTTTAGCGAATTCCAAAACTGCTTTAGCAGCAGCGGCCGGATCTCCCATACCGAATACAACAGCGGTAGGTCCTTCTAAGGTTCCGGGTTCGCACTCAATGTTAATCTCACTTAAAGCTTTGCGAATGAGAGTGTTTTTAGCAACTTTATAGATACCGCCGCACTCGCGAAGTTTGCCGCGAAGCTCGGTAATGGCTTTAACTGTCAAACCGCCAGCCTCACCGCGATAGTCTGTGAGGATAATGATACTGGCTTTATTTAAGCACTCACGCAGATGCTCTAAGGACTCAGCCTTGCGCTGTAAGTTCTGTGCGTTCATTGTCTAGTTTTCTCTCCCTTCCTCTCCTGCCTTAAGAAGAAAGACAGGGTCGACTGGGCTTTTGTTTTCTACGTTAGCTCGAAAAACAAAAACGCCTCCTCTAAAAAACAGACGGAGACGCAGAGTTGAAACGAAACTTATACTATTTCGCCTCGGCAGGATACCCCTTACGGTTTTTTTAAGTTGATCAAACAACTCCCACTGTCTCTGGCCACGTACCATTATACGCGGGTAAAAGCTTATGTCAAGAGAAAAAAACGGACATTAAGGCCTTTTTTATAATTTTTTAGACGTTGCCCGAACTTTGAAAATTGTGGAAAATGCAGTCTTTGTCATAAAATACGGTAAACAGATTAATAGTGGAGGCAGGCGGCTTAGCTTATGTTTATCTGCTTTGCAATTGTAGCTAGCCGTTATGCGGTTGTTAATTGGGGTTTACGTGCACATTGCAATGTTTTACTTGGGGGAAGGCTTCCTCTATGGCGTCGTGGACACTTTCGGCTATATCGTGGGCTTCGTGCAATGTTAAGTTGCGCTCGCACATAATGGTAATGTCAGTATATACTCTGGTGCCGAAAAGGCGAGTTTTTAGTTCTTGAACTGCCAGTACGCCTTCTTGGTTGGCTGCAACACGAGTTATGGCTTCTACCGTTTGCTCATCGCACGATTGATCGGTAAGTTTTTCTACAGAATCTTTGCCTATATCCCAGGCTGTCTTAATAATGCATAAACAAATCAGCAGAGAAGCGATCGGATCGCCGGCCGGGAAGCCCAGCCGAGCTGTAGCAATACCTGCCAGAGCTCCTAAAGAAGAAAGGGCGTCGGAACGATGATGCCAGGCATCGGCTTTCAAAGCGGTGGATTTGATTTTTTGGGCTGCTGATATCGTATACCAATACATGGCTTCTTTTACAACAATGGAAAGAATAGCGGCATAGAGAGCTAAAGAACCAGGGATCGCCAGTTCTTCATTATGGTTCCACAGTTTGTTGAATCCGCCCCAGCCAATCATTAAACCAGTAGCTAACAGCATAAGGGCCAGAATTAGCGACCCCAAACTTTCAAAGCGTTCATGGCCGTATTGATGGTCACTGTCCGATTTTTTGCCGGCTATTTTTATGCTGACAATAACTACTAAAGTGCTAAGAACATCGGATGCTGTGTGGACGGCGTCGCTGATCATGGCGGCCGAGTTTGCCATAAAACCTGCTATAAATTTAGCTGCAGTAAGGGCAAAATTACTTAATATGCTCCAGTTGGAAACTCTTAGAGCAATTTTTTCCGCTTCTTGGCTGCCTACGGTCAGATATTCTGCAGATGAGTTTTTGATCTCTGCATTATTGGTTTTGTCGTCTGAATTAAGAGAAAAATTAGATTGAAGTTTTGCGCTCATATAAATATAAAAAGCTGATTGCTCAGTTATATTGTATCCTTAGTAAAGAGCAGAGCTTATCTCCTTAATAGTAATCAGCAGCTTTTTTTCAACTGTATATAAATCTGGCAAGCCGGGTTGCTGCTGGCCAAGTTAAACCGGGCAGATTTTTATCTAAAATTAAACTTCAAAATATTCGAGTATTATACACGAAAAATGTCACGGTCAATACAATTTTTTTGTAGAGCGCTTTTTTTTATATATAAAAACTTCGCTGCAGGCGCTAAATATTTGCTCTTTGTTTTTTACCAAGAAAAATGCACAGACTCTTAAAAAGGAAGTCTGTGCATTGAAGAAGCGGTATTATTTTATAATTTTTTTAGAGGTTAAAAACTAAGCCCTAGAGGAAAGGAAGCTCTTTGGGACCTTCTACTAGAGTATCTGCTTGAGGTGCTATCCCTTGTGGATCGTCGTAATTTTGCAGCCCGCTAAGTAAATCTTGACGAATTTTAGCTTTGAAATCGGCTGGTTCAGTAACTGCGAAAGCTCCGGCATAGCTGACAAGCCAAGCTCGTACCGTGTTAGTATATTCTATTTTGTCTACAGTGGCGTAGATCCAGCCGTCTTTCTCTTCTACTTTGCTGGGCAAGCCGAAGCGATCGACGAACATGTTAGCTAAACTTTCATCTTTGAAACGTATAACTACATTGTCAAAAGTGCAATCATTGTTATTATGGAAGGTATCTTGAGTAAATTCTTGTAAGGCTTTCTCAAAATCGGTACCGAGCACTTCGGTAGCATTGCGACGGGGAGTACCGGTAGTGTGAGGATTGGCAATTCTATCTAAACGGAAGTAGCGCAGCCTGTTTTCGCCTTCTTTGATGCCAATAAGGTAATAATTAGAATCTACCCAAAACAGTGAATAGGGGTCAACTTTATACACTAAACTGCCGCGGCGCAGCACGCTTTTAAATACTCTGTTGTAAGTATAAAGCTGAAATTCTATCGCTCTCTCCCAAGAAATGGCGCGCAGAACTTCGCATAGTACATTTTTTAATTTAGCATTGACAACTTTGCGGGAGTTGTAAATGGTGGGAAGGAGCTCACGGAACATGCGCTTATCGTCCGGTCCTAGCTCCTTAATTAGCTCATTGGTTATGCTCTTACACTCGTTTTTTGAAATGAAAGAAGCACTGGCAATGGCGTCGAGGAATAGGCGGATTTGCCAAGTCTCAAAGCGGCGTTTTCCATAGTACCAGCCTTTGCGCTTGTCGCGGTCAGCAATAATATCATGTCCGAAAGCTTGTAAAGTGGCTATGTCGCGGCAAACAGATTTGCGCTCAGTGTTCATGCCATATTCTTTGGCCAAGTGCTTCACTATCTGAGTAGCATTCAGTGTATGGTGCTCATCGCTGTCAAGCAGCATATTGAGTACATACAGAAGTTTTAACTTTACATTAGCCATGTTGTTTATCCATCCCATCTATGCAGATTTTGGGCTTTTGATTTATGTTACAGAAACGCCTACTTGGGAAATAAGCGAATCTGTAGTCGTGCTGTGACTCGACCTTTAAGGAACTTAAGGGAGGCTCACATTCAGAGTGTTGGCAATTTTAAAAAATTGCTCCAGCATTTTAGGATCTTTTGACTCTAGTTCTAAAATATTGTAATTTCCGTGCTTGTAAGGTACGTAAATAATGGGGCCTGCATATTGGCCGTCGGTCGTTTCCCATACGGCTAAATAACCAGTCTGAGCACTGACTTGGCAAGGTTCGAAACGGGTTAGCTTTTGGGCATGGGGAATAAAATCACGTCCAGCTTGTCTGGCTATGCCTCGGAACGATTGGCCTGGTTGAGCAGTAATAGAGCGCGGGGTAATTGATACAACGATTTCATTAGAATTATTGACTATTTTTACACCGCGGCTTGAAGGTTGAGCCTTCAGGCCTGAATTACTGGGGATATTAAAGCTGATAGCTAAATTATCGTTGCGATAAGTTTCTAAATCAGTTTTTTGAGTACCGGGATCCAGAAATTTAAAGCTGGCCATCGCTTTTTGTAAAGCCGCTTTATGTTGGGTTGTGCCGAAGGCCGCTATACGGTAAAAGCTGCCCTGATTGGCAATATAAAGAATTTGTTCAAAAGTTGGGCCGTTTATTTTGCGGAAAAATTTACAGGTGCGGCCGGCAGCCTGCTCTGAAGATTCCAAGTAGCGTCTGCTGCGCAGAGTAGCGTACTCGCTTTCATTTATATCTTTCAGCCAAGTAATAATAATGCTGGTTTTGCCGTCAGGTGTTCTCCAACCCTCAGCTATAGGCCATCCAGGAGCGACGTCGGGAATAGAAACCCAAGTTTTGGGAATTTGAATACTCCAACCACATCGAGAGGAGCCATCGCTCAAGTCGGAATTTGTATGAGTAACCGTGTTATCGGAAGTCTCATTTTGAACGGCAATGTATATATTGTTGGCAGAAACCTGCTGATGTGCAGAGAATGACTCAGGTTCTGCCCAAGAGAACTGAGACGAACAGAGCACATACGCGCATATAAAAGCAGATATATGAAGCTTATTCATAAGAGCTGAAGCTACACTTCCTTTTGCAATTTCAAAATTTTGGCAATTTTAAGACCAAAAGATCAAAAAATAACGTATTTTTTTTCTACAATATTATTCAGAAAACACATTGAAAGAAAAAATTTCATACCGCCGGGCTACTGCCAAACTGGCCCCTCCTTCTCAAGTAAAATCCCCTTAACCTGTTACAATTCCTAATTTTTGCCGATTTTTTTTATTTTTTTACATTTATTTTTTTTGCTAAATTAGAGAAAAAAAACAGCTGCCCATACCTCAAAATATCAAGAAATTTAAGATTATGGACAGCTATTTAAGTTAAGTAACTTAACTTATTAATAATCGAGCCGTTTGTCGTAGCAGAACTTAGCTGCTGCGCTAAGATTATCGGCAGTAATGCCTAAGCGGGAATTAGCGGCTAAATGGCGAGCGATATGGAAGATCGCCTCAGTTTGCTCTGTAGCCTGCAAGTATTCAGCTATTTCCAAAGCGTCCATAGGACGACCGTTTTCTTTCAAAGCTTGAGCTACTTTTGCTTGCATGGCTAAAATGTGGCCGGCGGCTTTTTTACCAGCTTCTACGCCCGGCTGATGATAAGCATTAATATTTACTAAAGAAGCGTAGAAACCGACAGCTCTCTCATATAAAGCTATCAGCAGTCCGATTGTAAAAGCATTTACTTCGGGGATAGAAATAAGAATAGAAGTGCGGCCGCTTTCAGTTAAAGCTTGGCGTGTGCCCTGCCAGAAACCGGAGAGGAAGTCGCCAGTAGTTACGCCGTCTTCTACTTCCATAGAGCTATTATGACGATCTTTAAGTACAGCTAAGAAAGTAATAAAGAAATTGTTGACGCCATCGCGCAGTTGCTGTACGTAAGCGTGTTGATCCGTGCTCCCTTTGTTGCCATATACAGTAATTCCCTGATTGACAATCTGGCCGTTCAGATCTTTTTCCTTGCCCAGGGATTCCATAATTAATTGCTGCAGATAGCGGCTGAAGAGCATGAGTCTATCAGCGTAGGGGAGGATTACCATATCTTTTTCGCCTTTGCCGTTGGTGGCTTTATACCAGGCTAAAGCTAAAAGGGCCGCTGGGTTCTTTTTAGTTACAGGATTTCGAGTAAGTTCGTCGCAGGTTGCGGCGCCTTTTATTAAGTCGTCAATGTCGAAGCCTTCCAAGGCGGCCGGCAGTAAGCCGACGGCAGAAAGTTCGGAAGTACGTCCGCCTACCCAGTCCCACATGGGGAAGCGAGCCAGCCAGCGGTTAGTTTTGGCGTATTTATCGAGCTGGCTATCGTGACCAGTAATAGCTACAGCATGGGATCCGAAATGCAGGCCCAGTCGGTCGTAAGCATTTTGGGCTTCGAGCATGCCGTTGCGTGTCTCTTTAGTGCCACCCGATTTAGAAATGACAATACAGAGAGTGCGGCGCAGTTCTTCGCCAATTTCAGCCAATACGTGATCGATGCCTTCCGGATCGGTATTGTCGAAGAAGTATATGCGCATAGGATCATCTGGAGTAGACAGGGCGGAAGCGACAAATTCCGGTCCTAAAGCTGATCCGCCTATGCCTATGGAAAGGATAGTGGTAAAACGCTCTGCTCGTTCAGGTCGGATCTCACCGTTATGAACTTTAGAGGCGAAGTCCAATATTTTGTCAAAAGTTGTGTTAATTTCTTCTTTAAGCTCCGAAGTGGGGGCTAAAGCGGAGTTACGCAGCCAGTAGTGGCCCACCATGCGGTTTTCATCGGGGTTGGCAATAGCTCCGGCTTCTAATTCTTGCATAGCTTTAAAAGCTTGCTGCATTGGTTGTTCCATGGAAGAAAAGAAATTCTCATCCAGGCCCATGCGGCTTACGTCGAGAGAAAGTCCGCTTTCTATGTCATGGAAGAACAAATTTTTAAAAGCGGACCAGCTGTGTTTCAGCTCCATTTGTTTGCAAGTCTCCTTTTCTATAGATCAAAAAATATTGCCGGTGGTTCGCTTTATCTTGCCGCTTAGCCTTTTTTGTCTAGTGAAATGAATAAGGCCGAGAGTATAAGTAAACTTTAAAAGCTTCCGGCTATTGCTATACGCATTTTTTGTGATATAATACTTGCGGTCGCCAAGGTAGCTCAGTTGGTAGAGCAGCTCACTCGTAATGAGCAGGTCGTCAGTTCGAGTCTGATTCTTGGCTCTGTTTAAGTTAATTTCCCGTTTTCTTAGTGGTTGACTGAGAGATCAGGGTAATCTTCCTTCTAGTTAAAGCTCTCGCTTCGATACTGGCGCGGGAGCTTTTTCTTGTTCTCGTTGTAGTTCTTGTTGTGGTATAATGGTACATAAACTACCGCCTGCGATCCCAAGGTTATAGCTCCCTGATAGTTCTTGTTGTGGTATAATGCCGCCAGAACCGCCCGAGTAGAACTTTATGTTATAGCTCCCTGATAGTTCTTGTTGTGGTATAATTGCAGCCCCAGGGCCATTGTGGCGCTGTAGGTTATAGCTCCCTGATAGTTCTTGTTGTGGTATAATTTCTACATCATGGACAGCACCGGATAAAGTGTTATAGCTCCCTGATAGTTCTTGTTGTGGTATAATAATTCAAGAGTTCGGCTGCAGGATTCCCGTGTTATAGCTCCCTGATAGTTCTTGTTGTGGTATAATGACAAAAAAGTCACCAGTGGCATTGTAATCGTTATAGCTCCCTGATAGTTCTTGTTGTGGTATAATCCAAAGTATAGAAAAATCCTGACAGGGGAAGTTATAGCTCCCTGATAGTTCTTGTTGTGGTATAATGTTCATTTCTGATATGCACACATCACCTTGGTTATAGCTCCCTGATAGTTCTTGTTGTGGTATAATCCAAAATAGGCACAAAAACAGGCAGATTGCGTTATAGCTCCCTGATAGTTCTTGTTGTGGTATAATGCGATGGCATTCCCTGTCTGGATTCCGCTAGTTATAGCTCCCTGATAGTTCTTGTTGTGGTATAATTTAAGAAAGCAATGGCCGGAGAAGTTGAGGTTATAGCTCCCTGATAGTTCTTGTTGTGGTATAATAACACACCTGCAGCGGTTATCATTCGCGCGGTTATAGCTCCCTGATAGTTCTTGTTGTGGTATAATGCGAAAGCCTGGCAAGCAGTTTTGCAGAACGTTATAGCTCCCTGATAGTTCTTGTTGTGGTATAATGCCGCGTTGTCCTCACCTGTTAAAAGTGAGGTTATAGCTCCCTGATAGTTCTTGTTGTGGTATAATACATTAGCAAGACTACTTGCTGATAAGCTGGTTATAGCTCCCTGATAGTTCTTGTTGTGGTATAATCGGAAATTACAAAGACGTACCAGAGGATTTGTTATAGCTCCCTGATAGTTCTTGTTGTGGTATAATATTACCGAACTTGGGACAACTCCTCGATATGTTATAGCTCCCTGATAGTTCTTGTTGTGGTATAATTACTGCTCCACGTTAGCGGGCATATAATCGGTTATAGCTCCCTGATAGTTCTTGTTGTGGTATAATAGAATTTATCAGAACAAGCTAAACAAGAAAGTTATAGCTCCCTGATAGTTCTTGTTGTGGTATAATTTATAACAGGTAAGGATTTAGTAGAATTTTGTTATAGCTCCCTGATAGTTCTTGTTGTGGTATAATATATGAATATGTTTTTTCTTTTCATTATAAGTTATAGCTCCCTGATAGTTCTTGTTGTGGTATAATAACTATTCCTCCTGGATCAACCGTTAATCCGTTATAGCTCCCTGATAGTTCTTGTTGTGGTATAATATATAGCACAAGAGCCTAGCCCTATATTATGTTATAGCTCCCTGATAGTTCTTGTTGTGGTATAATGCGGCGGTTTTCTGCATGCCGCGCAAGTTGGTTATAGCTCCCTGATAGTTCTTGTTGTGGTATAATATTATAACCGATTAGCTGACTTTTTTACCTGTTATAGCTCCCTGATAGTTCTTGTTGTGGTATAATCTAAAAAATTAGCGATCTCTTCGTTAGTTCGTTATAGCTCCCTGATAGTTCTTGTTGTGGTATAATATATAGAAAATGCATATAATGAAAAAAAAAGTTATAGCTCCCTGATAGTTCTTGTTGTGGTATAATTTGCTACGGCCGCGGAGCTAGAAAGCGAAGTTATAGCTCCCTGATAGTTCTTGTTGTGGTATAATCCCACCAACCAAGAATTGTAGCTTTAATCTGTTATAGCTCCCTGATAGTTCTTGTTGTGGTATAATGCATACTCTTCGAAAATATCCGAATTTTTGGTTATAGCTCCCTGATAGTTCTTGTTGTGGTATAATAACCTATGTCAAGTGCAATTTGTGACTCTTGTTATAGCTCCCTGATAGTTCTTGTTGTGGTATAATGCGAAAGCCTGGCAAGCAGTTTTGCAGAACGTTATAGCTCCCTGATAGTTCTTGTTGTGGTATAATCTAGAATGACCGGCCTTTCTGAAGTCACCAGTTATAGCTCCCTGATAGTTCTTGTTGTGGTATAATCTCTAGTTCTATGTCTAACCGGTAGATCTTGTTATAGCTCCCTGATAGTTCTTGTTGTGGTATAATCTGTTAATTCTGCAATGGTTACTAACTTGTGTTATAGCTCCCTGATAGTTCTTGTTGTGGTATAATGAATGGCAGCAGTAGCATCCCAATGAACCAGTTATAGCTCCCTGATAGTTCTTGTTGTGGTATAATTGTGAAATGATAAAAGCGCCGGCTATTTTGGTTATAGCTCCCTGATAGTTCTTGTTGTGGTATAATCTCTAATCCCATCAATTAGAAAACCGCTAGGTTATAGCTCCCTGATAGTTCTTGTTGTGGTATAATCGGACTAACCTGTTTAATTCGTTTCTGGTCGTTATAGCTCCCTGATAGTTCTTGTTGTGGTATAATCATAAAACAAGCGAGAGAAAGCAAAAACATGTTATAGCTCCCTGATAGTTCTTGTTGTGGTATAATCGACGCAGCGCAACTGCCGATAAAAAGGGACTTGCGCTGCTCTGGGAGTCGAAAAAAACGCCCGTTTTTTCAGTGAAAACGGGCGTTTTTTTCGATTTTTTTTAAATTTTACAGAAGCCTAACCAGGTTAAAATTCTTCTAGCTGGTTAGACTGGTCGTAATAACTAGAAGAACCAACTAAAATTTTGGAGCTTAAGTACTGCTTTTCCGTAATGGTCAGCAGACGCACTAAACCGCGTTTGGGCAGAGCTTTGTTCAGTCTGGCTTCGTGGGCGTACACCGAATCGAAGTTACTGCAAATTCTGGCGTATACCGAAAATTGCACCATGTAGTAACCGTCTTTAAGTAGAAAGTTGCGGAACTGAGTAGCCGCTCTGCGCTGCGCTTTAGTTTTTACCGGCAGATCAAAAAATACCAACATTCTCATTAGTTTACTCATATTGATAAGACTCTAAAGGTATTAGCTGGGGAAGGTCGAGGTTGTCACTGCCTTCAGTTAAAGCGCGGCTGAAACTTTCCACCATTGATATAATGGCGCCTATGAGGCGGACGCGTTTGCCTTGCTGCTGCATTACGTAGTTAGTTAAGTTGAACAACTCGCGCTTTACCGATGGGGTCAGTTCATCAGACTGTTGAGAACAGAGGTTCTGCTGCAGATACGAAAAAGCAAACAGATCGGCCAAAGGGCGCAGCGGTTCCATAAGGTCATCTGCTAAGTTAAATTGGTTTAGCTGGTTATGGTGAAAAACACCTAAACAGGGCTCTAAACCGTGAGTCACTAAGTTGCGGGCCACAGCCCCGCGGATTATAGAGTAGGCGTAATTGAGTAAACTGTTCGCTAAACAGGGGAGCTCCCGGGCAAAGCCGGGACCGAATAAACGGGGAAAATAAAAGGCGGCTGCAGTAGCTTCGCAGTTTTGCGAATCGCCAGAGCGCACTTTGGTAGCCAAGGCGCGCAAATAATCGGCTCCTGGTTTCTGGGCGAAATTTAGGCAGGCGGCCTGATTCTTTATTTTGGCTATCACAATTTGTTGCCAAAAATGTTTCTGGCGGACTTTTTTTAAGTCTATTTGGGCCTGGAGTACTTTAAGTTGGCGGCAGTGATAATTTAGGGGCAAGAGCAGGGCAGACGGCAGGTGGCGCTCATCGCAAAAGTAGACGGTCACTTCGTATTCAGCTAATTTCTGCAAAGCTGCCGCCGTTATAGTAACTTGGCGCGATTCCACCATTAGGCTAGTCATATCTTCCAAGGGTCTGAGAACTTCTTCGTCCTGCTGACAGATAACTAGCTGATTGAGGCGCACAGAAATCTGAGCTGAATTAGCTACAAATATAGACTTAAACTCCACCTACCGTCCTCCTTAACCAAACTAAAGGTTAGGCTTTCTAAAAGTCTGCCGCTTCTCAGGCAGCTTAACCTTGTAACAGTTGCCCAAAACGTCGACTTCGTACTTTTCCATTTTTCCCAAAGTTTTTACGCCAGAACGCCCTTCATAGCTTCTATCGTGGTTCGTTATTGAAATACGTCCAGTACTAATATCCGATCCGTTATAGTAGGCCAAAAGCTCCTTGACAGTTATTTTGTCATTACCGTTGGTGGACGCCAAATTGATACCTTTATTTTGAATAATTTTAACTAAATCGCCGGGATAAAGGGAGAAGATAAAATCGCGGTCGTCCATCTCCTTCCAATTATCCATTGATTTATTAGCCACAACAGCCTTTTGGGGCAGCTTTTCTTTAACCGTATCGGCAACATATATAGGCACAAAATAGTAGCCCTGATCTTTGCCTTCTTTAATATAAAAGACGTCGATGCGCACCATGCCGCCGTTATCGGCAATACCTCCGCACGCTTTTACATTGGAAGTGGTTGGTTTATAAGTTTTTACTTTATAAACTCTGGGCCCTAAGCTGCCGTCTTTCTTAGGCTTAAAGACGGGCTTTTCTTCCTTGAAAGCTTCTTCGGCGTTGCCCTTAGCCTCTACGAGCCGTCTCTTGAGCTCTTCATAAAGTCGGCGGTCGCTCTGCGGCATATAGTAATTCTCAATTTCGCCGTCTTTATTTAACTTTAGGCTAGTTAAAGGCGTTTTAATAACGGCAATGCGCTGTTCTTGACCTTTTTCGTCTGTATATAGACGGGCACTTCTAATCGTTTCAGCATGAGCTGCTCCGGTAGATTTCCGGCGCGGCATTTGGGAAACGAATATAGGCTTGACCTCTTGGGAACCGTAAGCCGGCAAGTAAAGCTGCCTGACCGCTTCGGTAGCTTCAGGGGAAAGACGAGCTTTAAGCTCTGCAGCAAAATCGGGCCACGGGGCAGGGAAAACGGGGGCGTATTTGTCGTCGAACTCTTTCTGCGAAAGCGGCTCTTGAGTTTCCGGATCGATAAAGGTAACAATAAGTTTCTTTTCTTCAACCGGATCCCATTTTTTCTCAACTTTAATAGTTTGACCCGTCTGCTTATCTTTGTAACGCCCAAAACGCTTGCCCAATTCTCGCCTTTGAGTGTAGCGAGTGATTTTGTTAATGTAGCTGTCTGTAGAAGCTGCAATAACTGCGGCGTCGAGAGCATGGTGCAAATCGCCATCTTCGCGGACTTTATTTAACCCTAAGCGCTTGCGTACTTGGTCGGTAACGGAACCGTTTATAGAACGAACCGGTTTCTTAATGAAAGGCGAATCGGCTTCAAATTCTAAATAGTTGCGCAATATATTAGCCGTAGCTTTAGTTATATACTGGGTGTCGGTAAGGTTGCGATTTTTCCACTCGTTGAGGTCTTCTGGAGTTAAATTAAACTTGGTAAGCTTGGCCTTTTTGCGAGGGTTGCGCACTTTATCAGCTAAAGTTAAAAATATATCTATTTGATCTTGGCTGCAGTCTTCGCGCATGTACTCCAGGGGCAAGCGGTTGCCTTTGCGCTGGTTCTCGGCTGAGAAGACCAATACTTTATTACTGTAACTGTCATCGAAACTCTTACTGTAGGGAATAATGTGGTCTACTTCCGCATAGCCAACTTCAAAAAGTCGGCTAATATCGAAGTTGCGTCCGGAGTAGAGGCAGCGCCCGTCCTGCTCTTTGTAAAGCTTCATTTTGACAATATCTTGGCCGGTAGCAGCTGAACCTTTTATTTCTTCTACTTCAGCTCTGGCTCTTTCATTTTTATCCCAGTTCTCTTTCTGCTGCTTCTCAATATTGCCACGATCTTTAAAGTTGCGCTTCATATCGCGGGCCAACTCAATATTGATGGCTTGAGGAGGACCGTAAGTGCGAATAATGGCATTGACTACTTTGAGCGTTTGCGAAATAGACCGCAACACTACCGGATTATTTATAGAACTGAGGGCTCCGTCTTCTTGGAGTCGGCCGAAATGGAGCAGGGCTTGGCGCTCACCGTTATATTGAGCCCGGTGATCGCCGTAAACTTTCTCACAGGCTTTGTCGTAAGTCAAGCCCAGTTCTAAATAGGGAATAAGCTTGCGCATAGCCACTAAAGATAAGCTGCCGGCTTTAGTAAAAGTAAGGGAAAGCAGTGCTTTTATCTCGTCAGCAGTCAGGCCAACTTTTTCTAAATTTTCTATGCGCTTATCATCTGCTTTATAAAGGCTGAGAATTTCGCCGATCTGATCGAGCTGCTCAGGAGAAAATTTGCTGATAGGGCATATTTCATGTAACGCCTTTCTAATTTCGTGATAAGACTGCATCTGCTTGAATTTAGTCTTTTTTTCACATTCAAGACGGAGCTGCTCCGGTGAAAGTTCAACTTCGGGCTGGGCAGCTTCTTCAGCCGCTTCGCCTTTCTTTTTCTTCTTGGGTTTAGGCTGTTCGTAAGTTACTCGGTTAAAGCGTTCGTCATCGGCTAACTGCAGCTCTTTGCGCAGTCTACTGTAATCTAAATTGCCATTCTGCATGCATAAAGCAATAATTTTGGCTCTTTCTTCAGCAGTCAAATAGCGCTCAGCTTTAACTGGTTCTTGTTCTTCATCAATTTGCTTTAATTTGCGCCTGCTGTATTGAGGCACTATCTTTATATGGTTTATATCTTCTAAAAGTTTGAAATATTCGAAGGTATAGCAGGCCTTAAAAGAGCGCAGTTCATCTTTTTCAAAGCCGTTATGCTTATTTTCAAAAGTGCAGACGCCGCGCAAATCAAAATTAAAATGGGCTCTGCCGCCGGGGCCATCCGTAAAATGGCGCTGAGAAAGCAAAATAGCGCAGTAATCGTTTTCAATAGCTTCGGTAGCAAAGGCGTTGTCCAATTGGCGCTGAGCAGCAAAGAGCTTGTGGGCTTCCTCTTCTATTAAGATTCGGGATGCGGTCAGATCGTAATGGTTGGGGGAATTGTGAACTTTGCGTCCTACAATTTTGCCGCTGCCGTCAGTTATAGTAAATTCATGGCTGAATCCGAGCATTTCGCCAAAAGTACGGTAGCTGCTCGATTCCATTCTTTTTTCGTTAGTCTTAACGGCAGTGAGAAGTTTGCCGTCATCTCCTTTTTTGTTAGCTTCTTCTTCAGCTTTGCTAGTTGAACGGTAGCCGCGCCGCTGAGATAAATTGTAAAGCACGCGAGCCCACTCTGTATTGCTGAGTGGTCGGTCCAGACCTTCAGAGCGTAGGGTATAGACGTCTTTTTCTTTGTCCTGCATTTTGTCTGCTTCCAAAAATGAGGCAAAACCGGAACGCTCAAAAATTTCTTCCAATTCAACTTTAGAAATAAGGCCGGTGCGCTCAAACAAAAGTTTAAGGCGCTCTTTGCGGTGGGCTTTGCGCTGCAGGCGGCGTCTGAGAGTGCGCGCTCCACGGCGGGGCAGGGCTAAACTAGATCCATCTTTCGGATTTTCGGCAGCAGGGAATATGCGGACTCCTAAATCGGCAATTTTAAACAGCTCTCCATCTTGATCCGTTTCTAAAACGGCCCAGCCTATTGAAGCGATACCAATATCGAGTCCCATTATATAATGCATGATCTTCTCCATTCCCGCGGGTAATACTAGGACGCGCATTTTTACTGAAGCCTGGCGTTCGTGCCCTGCAATTTCACAGCTTTAGTAAAAAACTGCTACAGTTCTTCAATCGTATTGTTTTTATTTTGTTAAGTCAATATTAAAAATGGTACAAGTAAAAAATCTGCTCATATTTTTATGTTTGAAGCTGGCAGAAGGAGGCTGGGTAAAAGTTTTTAAACCGGTAAAAAAAAGACGGCCCGGCTGCGTAAAAACGCAGCCGGACCGGAGCTTTAAGGCATACTGCCTGATCACAGCAACCTAAATACTTCTCGTTGTGGTACAAGAAAGTAACTGCATAATATCGTTTCTGTAAGATAAAGTCAATATTAAAAATGGTACAAGTAAAAAATATTGCGACATTTTTTTTGCAGAACTGTTTCAGGCGGAGGGATGATCGCTAAACTGGGCCGGGCCGGTCAGGAGCAGTAGTTGCTAAGATTTAGGCCTATCTATGAAAGTGTACACTACCATTAAAGATATGCTGAAAACTAGCATAATAGTGGAAATAGCGTTAATTTCAGGGGTAATACCAAATTTTAGCATAGAGTGAACCGCCATTGGCAGATTGCCTGAACCTACGCCGGCATTAAAGAAAGTGATTACAAAATCGTCAAACGAGAGCGTAAAGCAAAGTAAAGCTCCGGAAACTATGCCTGGCCAAATTTGTGGTAAAGTTATTAGGCGGAAAGTTTCCCAGCGGGTGGCTCCCAGATCGGCTGCCGCTTCTTCGAGAGAAGGATCGAGGCCAGCTAGGCGGGTGCGTACCGTAATCGTAACGTAAGCTATACAAAAAGCAATATGGGCTAAAATTACTGTAAAGAGAGATAACTTTATACCTAAGCTGAGAAATAGAGTTAGGATAGAAATAGCCATGACGATCTCTGGCACTACTAAGGGAATAAATACCAACGAGCCTACTAAGCCGCGTCCTTTGAAATCGTAGCGGGAAAGGCCCAGAGCGGCTAGCGATCCTATTAAAGTAGCAAAAAAGGTAGCGCAGAGACCAACTTTTAGACTATTGCCCAAGGCTCGCAGAATCGTTTCGTTTTGGAATAAGCTCACATACCAATCTAGAGTAAAACCCTGCCACGTTGTGTTGCGCCTGTCAGTATTGAAACTGAAAAGCACTAAAATAATAATGGGAGCATACAAAAATAAGTATACACATATTGTATGCAGACGCAGATACCAGGGAGAACGTTTCTCTGAAAGGCGGGGTACGCTCATACCAATGACTCCATAGAGTTGGATATTTTAAGAAAAGCTAAAATAGATAAGAGCATAATGCTCATCAAAACTAGCGAAAGAGCGGAGCCCAGAGGCCAGTTAAAAAAAGCTAAATATTGCTGCTGAATCAGGTTGCCGATCATCATTGTATCAACTCCGCCTAAAACATCGGGAGTGACAAAGTCGCCCATAGCTGGCACAAAAGTTAGCAGGCTGGCCGCTGTAACACCAGGCAGAGACAGCGGAAAAATTACCTTTATAAAAGTTTCACTCGGTGGAGCTCCTAAGTCGGCGGCAGCTTCTAATAAAGATACATCAAGTTTTTCTAATGAAACGTATAAAGGTAAGATTGCGAAGGGTAAGAAGCCGTAAGTTAAGCCCAAAATAACTGAAAAGTGCGTATTAAGCAAATTTAGCGGTTGAGAAATTAACCCTAAATTTAACAGTAAAGCATTCAGTACGCCTTCGCTCTGTAAAATAGTCATCCAGGCGAAAATACGTATTAGGTAAGAAGTCCAGAAGGGCAGCATAACCATAATCAGCAGAAAAGGCTTATATCTGCCGCCGTAACGGGCGATATACCAAGCTAGGGGATAGCCTAGCAGCAGACAGAAAAAGGTTGTGCAGATAGCATATTTTGCCGAGCGCAGCAGTATAGGCAAATTGTCCGCATTAAAAACAGTATTGAAATTTTCCAAACTGCGCAGGTTTGTCAGCATATAGTCATCGTTAATAGTATGCGTTGACATGGAGATGACTGAACCTAGAGGCAGTAAAAAGAAAGTAACAATATAAAGAACGAAGGGCGTTACTAAAAGTATACCAATCGCCTTAGTGCTCATCTGTTTAGCCGGTTTAATGACGGGCCTTGAAGAGGCCGGTTCTGTTAAATTAGGAACCGGCCCCTTTTTTTGTTTAGTAGCGGCGGCTGAATCTGGCTGTTTAGGCTTATCTCCGCCTAATGAAGAAGAGTTGCATGTGGCCATTAATTTTTAAACTTTATAGCCTCCCACATTTGATCCCAGACTTTCTCGTTTGCCCCTATGTCGTCTTGAGCAAACGTGCGCGCCATCATTTCAGCAGGCGGATAACCCAAGGGCTTGTCGATCAGAGCGTCATTTATAAACGGAAGCGAGGTGGCCATCGTGTTAGGATAGCTGGTAAAGTTGGTAACTTTGGCGATAATTTCGGGCTGCATAACAAAGTTAAGAAACTCTACAGCTTCGCTCTTGTGTTCGGCATCTTCAGGAATGCACCAAGAATCGACAAAGAAGAAGCTGCCCTCTTTAGGCAGTATGTAATCGATATTCGGGTTAGCCTCTTGGGCACGGGTAATGTCGCCGCTCCAAGCTTGAGCTAACCATATCTCTCCGCGAGCTAAACCGTCAATGTAGTCGTTGGTATATTGGCGAAGAATATGTTTCTGGTGAGCCAATTCTTTTTGAGCTTCAGCTAGCTGTTTAGGATCGACGGAATTGCCGCTGTAACCGAGCATAATTAAAGCCGCTCCGATGGCGTCGCGTTTTTCGTCGAGCATAGTAACGCGCCCTACGTAATCTTCATCCCACAGAGCCGCCCAAGAATCGGGTATTTTTTTAACGTATTTTTTGTTGTAGCCTATGCCAGTTGTTCCCCAAAGGTAAGGCACGCAGTAACGGCACAAGGAAGGCCAGGGGTCGCGCTTAATTAAGTCGATCATGTCGCCGTAATATTTGAAACCTTCAATAGGGGTAATAATCCGCTGGCGGATTAAACGGCGCAACATATAGTCGGAAGCTACAACTAAATCATAGCCGGCTCCCAGTTTAAGTTTGGCAAAAAGGACGTCCTGAGAAGAAAATTCATCGTAAACGACAGAGATTCCAGTCTGTTTGATGAAATTTTTGACCGTATCAGGGGCTATAAAATAGGAATAATTGTATATATTGAGTCTGCGCTCTCCAGAGGAAACACAGCCAGGCACACACATCGCTAGCATGGCACCGGCTGTGTACCCTAAAAACTGACGCCTGCTCATGAGAGAGGCGTCAGGAGCCAGCACTCTTAGAGAATGCTTTTTCATATAGGCAAATTAATTATTGTTCGATTGAGGTAGAAGCGTGGCACTGGCAATGCCCCAGTTGAGCCATACCGATTCACCCGGAGTAAATTCAGTACTGTAGGTATGGTTTTGATTCTGACGTTCGGCCATAATAGTATATTTATCGCCGACACGCACGTTTATGCGAGTATGGGCCCCCATAAACACTGTATCTACTACGGTGCCAGGTATACTTACGCCTTCGGAAGCCGATTCTTTAAGAACTTGAACGCGTTCAGGCCTAATTGATAAATCAGCCCAGCAGCCTTCAGTAAGTCCTTTTCTAGAGGGCACCAATATGTCTTTTCCCGTAAGGCAGACGGTCGTTTTGCCATTGTGCACTTGGCGAATTTGAACCGGTAGAAAATTAGCCGTTCCTATAAAATCGGCTACAAACCTGGTAGAAGGGTGGTTGTATATCTCTGCCGGACTGCCTACTTGCTCTAATTTACCCTTGCAGATGACGGCTACTGAATCGGACATGGTCAGAGCCTCTTCCTGATCGTGAGTCACTAAAACAAAGGTAATACCTAATTCGCGCTGTAAGCGTTTAAGCTCGAACTGCATTTCGCGGCGCAGTTTTTGATCGAGGGCTGCTAAAGGCTCATCGAGCAACAGCACTTCCGGCTCGTTGACCAAAGCACGCGCCAAAGCGATGCGCTGCTGCTGTCCGCCTGAAAGTTGATTGATCTGGCGCTTTTCGGTGCCTTCCAGCTGGACCAACTCTAAGGCCCATTTTACTTTTCTGCTGATTTCTGATTCAGAAGCTTTTTTGCGGCGCAATCCGAAGGCGATATTTTCGTAAACGTTCAGATGCGGAAACAAAGCATAATTCTGAAAGACAGTATTAACTTGCCGCTGGAATGGTGGAAGATGAGTTACTTCCTGCCCGTTAATAAAGACTTCCCCGTTGTCGGGTTCGTCGAAACCTGCGATCATGCGCAGGGTAGTCGTCTTGCCGCACCCAGATGGGCCCAACAAAGAAAAAAATTCACCGCGATGAATAGATAAATTCATCCGGTTGACGGCTGTCACAGAGCCATATTGCCGAGTTACGTCTCGGAACTCCACGACCGAATCGTCCAACTACTGACCTCCCTGTGTTGCTGGCAGACATACGTGGTCTCATGCGCTGCTATATTAGCACAACTGCGCAAAAAATAAACCCCTTTTTACAAAAAAATACAACAAGAAACAGACGCAGCTCCCCGTTGGGGAACAACAACATTGAATTGGGGCTTAGCTCACTCGGGATATTTGTCTGAATCGCTGAAGATCTAAAATGTTTTAGATAGCTAGCGTTTCGGAATTATAGAGATTGGACTATATTTACCACCTTTGCATGCGTGCTTGCACCAAAAGAGCTATATCGAGCATGGAACGAAGATCAGCAAAACGCGTATCGGCAGCGAGTTCGCAAACTAAACTCTGCTGAGGATAGTAAATTTCCATAACGTACATGCCTTCAAGATCTTTGGAGAAATTAGTCTTCACAGCAAAGGGATTAAGATCTTCAGAACCGGCCTCCTGGGAAGAAGAGTCCGATTCTAGAGACAATGGATCCCCGGAACTGTTACTGTTGTCAGTTTTGCTGCTATAGCGGTCAGATTTATTCGCTGACTGGTTTAGGGAGCTGTAGCTTGCTCCAGCGTAAAGCGGCTGATCAGACGCGGAATCATCGTCTATTTTTATATTTTTATAAGGAGCAGCCGCTAATTGGCGCCGCAATTGTTCATCGAAATTTTCAGGCAGCGGAGTTACTGGTATTTTTTTGAAACTAGGAGCTGTCTGCGATTTTATGAGTCCAGGATCGAGTTGATCAAATTGCGCCGCCCCTTCAGGCTCCAGCTCGGAAAAAGTAAATTCTCCTTTGGCAGTCTGTAAATCGAAAGGCTTTTCCGGCTCTGGAGCAGGGAGGAACGAAATGAAAGCTTTAGAGCCAAAGCCTTGAAGCAAGCGCAGGTTTGGAGCTGCCGCTTTGAGTGTATTGTACATACGCTCAGCCAAAAGCCCTTCGGTATTGCCGTACAGGGCAATATGGAAAAAACCTTTAGTTTTTGTATGATAGCGGCGCAGACTGAAAGGAACTGGCAGTTGGGAATCTGGCAGATCTAGACGGTCTATATACGCAGCTTTCAAAGGGCGCAAGTTGGGAGCGGGCAGTTCGTTGCGGCTGTAGTCTGTCGGTATCTCTCCGAAAGCCATCGGCATCAAACTCTGATCGGCAGATAAAGAGCTTTGCAGAGAAATGGCAGTCTGATGGCGATCGACTGAAGTCGCTGAAGCGTCACCGAGACTTTTTTTCGTGGCTGTTGGGGGGCCGATAACCGCAAAAGGAGGCACTTCCCAAGCAGAGGGAAGCTCAGCTTTGTAAAAACTCTCTCCGGTAGAATCGGCGGCAACTTCTAGGCCGCCCATAGGTATAGAAGGAGACTCAAACAGAGGGGGAGCAGTATGTTCGCGCTCATTGAAAGATTCCGGACAATGAGTAATTAAGGATAATTCCTGCTCGGTAATAAGGCGCCAGGCCAAATTCTCCGGATAACGCACTTCTTCGGCTTGCAAGGCTGACGTGCCCACACACAAAAACAGAGCGCTCACCACAGGGAGGCACAAAAAAACAGCAACTAAATTTTTAAGAAAGCTGCGTTGATCAGAACACATAAAGTATTGCCCATATGATACGGCGCATCAGTTGTTTTATCCTGCTAAAAAAAATCTGCAGTTATTTTTAGTAAATATGGGCAGTAAATTCTTGAGGACGGTATTTTGTTTGTCGTAAACAGGGGAGAAAGTTGGCTTACGTTGAAAATAGAAAAGTTGGGGTGAGTACGAAGTTAAAGTTCGGTGCGAAGCTCGCGGATTTTAATATTTGCGATAGATTGGAAGGCTGGTATGGTCGGTTTTTTAGGTACTGAGGCACTCTATGAGCAGGAAGTTGACCTGCAGCGCGATTTGCTGATATACGGCATCGACAATACCGCTGCGGTAATTCGGGAGCAATCTTTAAATATCTCTCCTTATTCGCCAAAGCTGCGGCGCAGTTTTACTAATTTCTCTGCTTATGATAGCGATGAGCGCCTCGACGGCGTCAATTTGCTTTTGGGAGATACATCTGCCGATTTTCAGCTACCTTCCATATATATAGGTTCTTCTATCTGTGTGCCTTATTTAGGACTCGATTTGTCTGAAGCTTACAATCAGGGGGTTATGCCTGAAGAGCGTACCGTTTGGTATATCGGAGGTCGGGGTTGCACTGCAGAAGAGTCTGATTGGGTTCGTTATAACCAGCGGTTACTAGCCGATTATGAGCTCGATATTGAGGCGGCTGTACGAACAGCCTTAGCCGAACTCAATGACGCTCCAGCTCGCGTAATTCTTAATATGGACGCTATCGATCCTGTATGGGCTCCGGCCGTTAAAAAGCCGACCAGTTTTGGTTGCACACCTAAGGAACTTCTAAAAGCTTTGCGGGCTTTGGAAGGGGCTCCTATTCCTCTCGTGCAGGTCTGTGGCGTAATAGATCAGGAACGCAGTCAAGAGGCTGTGGCGCAAACGGGGCGTTTGGCGGCTGAGTTGGCCAGAGAGTTGGCTCTGACCGTTTTCGCCCACAAGCTTAAATCTTAAAGTTTTGTGCTCTAAAAACTAAGTTTTAGGCCGTTTTCACAATGTAGTTGAACGCAGCTTTCTATAGCTGTTTTGATTTGAGAGTAAGGTTCTTATAAAACAAAAAGCGGGCAGATCAATAGCTGCACCGCTTTTTTTATTGTTTGTTGGAGACTAGCGCTAAAGAAGCGTATCTTTTCGTTTATTTTTGACGTTGTCTATAGCAGTTTTTATAGCTGCCTTCCAGATTACCGCTTTGCCTCCGTTTTCTGAAGTAATGAAGCCGTTATCGCTGTTTTGCCAAACGTCGCCCGAGCCGACGCTGTTGAGTCGCTTCATAATCGGCTGCAGTTTGTTTTCATGATACAGTTCTATAAAGATGTCAGCTATGCCTGGATCGAACTGCGAGCCACGGTTTTCATTAATGATCCGAATGGCTTTTTCGATAGGCATGCCTTTGCGATAGGGACGGTTGGAAGTCATGGCGTCGAAACTGTCGGCCACGCAGATAATGCGGGCACATAGGGGAATTTCGTTGCCACGTTTTTTGTCTGGATAGCCGCCGCCGTCGTACCGCTCATGATGATGAAGAATGTAGGGAATGAGCGGGCGGAAGCTCTTTACGGGCATCATAATGCCGGCTCCGTATACAGCGTGGCGCTGCATTTCCTCATACTCTTCATTGCTGAGCTTGTCGGGTTTGTTAAGTATATTATCGCGAATGCGGATTTTACCTATATCGTGCAACAAGGCCGCATTGCGCAAATCCCAAATTTCTTCAGCGGTAAAATTGAGCCGTTCGGCAATGACTACGGAAAAAGCTGCCACTCGCTCCGAATGGCCTCTAGTATAAGGATCGCGGGCGTCGATAGCGTTAGCTAAAGCTGTGATCGATTCTACAAATAGGTTCTGTAGCTTGTCGTGCAACTCGGCATTCTCAATAGCCGCTGCCGACATGGAGGCTAGGCGGGTAGCCAAATCGATATCGTCTTCGGTAAATTCGTTGGAATCTTTGTGGCCACGTACGTTCAGCACGCCGATAACCTTATCGGACACTTTTAAAGGAACGCACAGCGCCGCCTCAAGTTCTTCACCGGTGGAACTGATACCTCGCGGTAAGCTAACTGGCCTACCTTGTTGAGCCACCTTTCCGGAAACTCGTTCACCTAAGCGCACCCTGGTTTTGTCGATAACCTCTTGACTTAGTCCTTTAGCTTCGCGAATACGCAAATGCTGCTTATCTGACTCCAAAAGCATGAGCGAAGCATTTTTAGCTCCTAGCAAAGAGCAGGCGTGGTCGAGGACTTTGTGCAAAGTTTTGGGGACGTCGATACTGGAATTGAGAGAATTGCCTATTTCTTGCAAAGCGCGCAGCTCTTCATATTGACGCATGGCCTTTTGATATACTATAGCCTTCGACAAAGAAGAACTGGAGTATCCGGCAATTACATGCAATATCTGCAGATCGTCTTTATTGTAAGCTCCAGGTGTATAGGAAGATACACGCATACTCCCTATGCAGGAACTGTCGTCGCTTAAAGGCACCTTCAAAGTGCACAGACCATCGCAATCAGTTAGACTTTCAGTGCTCTCCTCGACAAGCCATTCCCGCAGATCTTTGCCTATGGGAACGTTGTGAGCACTACTGAAAGGCTTCATAGGCCCTTCTTTAAGATATATATGCAGGTTTTGTTTGCTTTCGTCCAACAGAGATATGCTACCGGCGTCTGCTTGAAACACTTGCATAGCTCGTTCCAATATGGAGGGCAGTATGTCGTTTACGTCGAGTGAACGTCCGATATCAGTGCTCATGTCGTAAAGGCAGCTGAGGGCATTGGCGGCCTCTTGCTGTCGCTGAATGAGCTCCCTCATTTTGACAATAAAGTCGGCCATGGCGCAAACGAGACAAGCACATCTGTCCTGATCCATGAATCGAGAGGCTGGATTGTGGTAAAGCGCCTCAGCCAGTTCCTGGTTGCTCCAGTTAAAGTACTGCGCAAGTAGGTCGCTTTGCTGTTCATTGGGGCTGTTTTGCCAAAAAGGCCCAATGATTGCGTAAGCTACCACGGTAGAACCTACGGCTACAGGACATACTGAAAGGAAAAGATTCCCTACCCAGTCAAAGGTAGCTGCTTTGTTCAGCTCTTTTAGATCGCTCAGTTGTTCAGATAATTTAGTTAAGAGTTGGGGAGAAGAAAAGAGCGCTTGATGAGCTTTGTCGATAGGAAGTGAATAATGGGACAAGTCTTCGCCGTTGGCCCTAATTACGCCTATGGAAGCCGATACTGATTCAGCCATAACTTTCTGCATGCTGAGCAAAACAGACTTATAGTTAGCGTAGGAATAATGGGACAGTATATTAGTTAGAGGTGTGGCAAAAATGTCCACAGTAAAAAATTGCCCTTTCTTTTGGCCCCTTCATAATCTGAACCCACCTTATTAGAGCAGATAGGAAAATAAAAAAAGCCAAAATTGCTGAATTACTCAGATTCTATTATTTTAGGAAGTATATAATAATCCTGTTAAACGGGATATACTCGCATTACAGTGCAAGTATACCTATTTGCTGCTTTTTGGTATACAAAAATTTATTGAATTTTTTTGCATAAACCAGAAAAAGTAGTGACGATTATCTTTTTTTTAGACAAAATTGGCGGCAGGGGCTTCCCTTTATACGTTTTTTTTTGTATAATGCTACAGCTGAATCGTAACTTACTGTTAAGGTTAGATCTTTCGAAGCCTTCTTGTCCCCGTTAGGAAGATTTTGCAGAGTTCCTTGACTAGAAAGCGGTGCGGCGCACTGTACCGCAGTATGATTTGGAACTGCCTTTTTGCTTTTGTGCAGTTTGGTAGATTTTTAAATTTTATAGACCGGCTTGTTTCGGCCCCGCTTTTCACAGTTTAGGGTCTGGCCGGCACGACGTGGAGGACTGGCAGTGAAGACGTATGCCGTCAAGGCCAACGAGGTAAAAAAAGATTGGTACGTAGTAGACGCCGAAGGTAAGACCTTAGGTCGTTTGGCTACTCAGATCGCTCGCGTGCTCATCGGTAAGCACAAACCTACATTTACACCTCACATGGATGTTGGCGATTTTGTTATAGTATTGAATGCCGATAAGGTGGTGCTTACTGGTTCAAAGGCCACCAGCAAGGAATATATTAGACACTCTCGTTATCCCGGCGGTTTGAAGACCGTTGCTTATAGCGAAATGATTGCTAGATTCCCTGACAGAGTTATCAAGGCTGCCGTAGATGGTATGCTTCCTAAGAACAAGCTGCGCGCCGTTCGCATGCGCAAGTTGAAAGTTTATACAGGAAGTACTCATCCTCATCAGGCTCAGCAGCCTCGCCCTCTTCCGGAAAACTTATAATCTGAAGTTTTTTTAGGAAAAGTGCTCTGTATATTAAAGAATGTTTTAAAAGGGGTTAGTAATGCCTAAAGTAAAATTAGCAATCCAGTCGATGGTCTATCAGGCCACGGGACGCAGAAAACGCGCTACCGCCCGTGTACGTTTAGTGCCCGGCGATGGCCGCATTTTTATCAACAAGCGCCCTTACGAGGAGTATTTCCCTCGCGCTACCCAGCAGATGCTTGTTCGTTCTCCTTTGGAGCTCACCAAGACTGAGGGTAAGTTCAATGTGTACGCTACTTGCGACGGCGGCGGTGTTTCCGGTCAAGCCGGAGCTGTCAAGCATGGTATTGCCAGAGCTTTAGAAGCCTTCGACGGAGCTCTTCGTACCGAGTTAAAGCGCGCTGGATTCATGACCCGCGACTCTCGTGAGAAAGAGCGTAAGAAATATGGCCGCAAGCGTGCTCGCCGCGGTTTCCAGTGGACTAAGCGTTAACATTTACAGCTCTCTTCTTAGAGCTGCTTGAAGTGTTTGAGCTTTTCGAGGTAGCTGCTGTAACCTTTTAGGTTCGGCGGCTTCTTCTTTTTTAAATAAAATTTTTTAGCAGTGAGGTTGTCGATAAAAGTATATGCGCATAGTTAAAGCTGAAGAAATGGCTGCCATAGATAGAAATACCATTGAAAAGATCGGCATTCCCGGATCGGTGTTGATGGAAAAGGCTGGACAGACTGTTTTTAATTATATAGTGAAGCATTGCGGAACAGTGAAAGGCAAGCGTTTTTTAGTGTTGTGTGGCCCGGGCAACAATGGGGGAGACGGTTTTGTTATTGCCAGATATTTGCGCGAATCTGGTGCAGCAGTAGTCTGTCTGTCTATGAATCCGCTTGAAAAGCTGAAAGGCGATGCTCAGCTTTATGCTTCAGTCTACACTAAACTTTACGGTAATTTTACTGTTTTTGTCGACTGTAGTCAGTTTGAAGCTTTGTTGCGCGAGAGTGACTATGTAGTTGATGCTCTGTTCGGCAATGGATTAGATCGCAATTTGAAGTCGCCCTACAGCGATTTAGTCAAAATTTTAAATAGTACTGGGGCTAAAGTTATTGCCGTCGATCTTCCTTCCGGAGTTGATGCAGACAACGGTCAAATTTTAGGTGAAGCGCCTGGCTGTTTTTTAACTGTTTCTATAGGATTGCCTAAGTGGGGATTATATTTGGAACCAGCTCGCAGCCGTTCGGGCATAATTGAAGTTGCTGATATCGGTTTTCCTAAGCGGTTGCTACAAGCTGAAGATAAAGAGGGCGATTTCATAATAGATAAGGCCCTTGCCTCTTCTTTGTTGCCGCTGCGACCTCGTCAGGCTCATAAAGGTACATTTGGAACTGTTTGGGTAATAGGCGGATCAGCCCATTACTTTGGAGCTCCAGTACTTTCTGCTTGGGCTGTTCTGCGCTCTGGAGCTGGTATGGTGCTTTTAGCTGCTCCTTCCGTAGTTTGTCAAAAACTAGGATCGGACAGTTTAGAAATTATGCGCTGCAGTTTGAAAGAAGGGCACGGTTTTTTAACTGAGGCTGATTTAGATTGTTTTGCTTGGTTGCCCAACAAGAAAAGCGAGTTTGATAATAGTCAAAATAATCGTTTTAATTCCGCAGATAATGATTGCCCTTGGACCTCTCCTCGTGCTGTTTGTTTAGGTCCCGGCATGGGGCGCAGGAGACAGAGTACCGAATTTGTGCGCCGTCTATTGGAGGAGTGTTCTGTGCCTATGGTTATAGACGCCGATGCTTTATGGCATTTGAAACAGCTGGAGGCTGGGCAATCGCTTAACTTACAGAAAAGATGCGTGCTGACTCCGCACTTAGGTGAATTGTCACGGTTGCTCGATATTTCTATAGAAGATTTGCAGAAGAATTTACCTTATTATGCACGTTTATGTTCCAACAAATATAATTGCATTGCTGTGGTTAAAGGTAGCCCCACGATCATCAGTGACGGGCAACGCTGTTGGCTCAGCTGCAGCGGCGGTCCTATTTTGGCTCAAGGTGGATCTGGAGATGTCTTGGCCGGTCTAATTTCTGGTATTTTGGCACAAGGTGTGGAGCCATTCTTAGCTGCTTCTTTGGGGGCGTTTTGGCATGGTACTGCTGCAGATTTAGCAGCGGAAAAATATGCTGATCGCGGCAAAACTGCTTCAGAGATCTGTAATTTACTGCCCGAAGCAGCAAGGATTTTGCAAATTGATCATAAATCAGAATAAGTAGTTTTTTTATATCCCTTTGGAAGGGCGGTTTCGATCTTTTTCTATGAGTATTGCTAGCAGGACGCCCATACAAGTCTACCCGGCTATCCTGGACGCCGTCAAGATTTATTTCAGGGGTTTTCAGGAAGCTTTTAAATTCTCTACCAAGGATAGTCTGATATTTGGCTTCTGCCGAGCTAAAGATAAAGACTGTTACGAGTTTGTTTTAATTCAAGCGGCGAAATATAAAGGGTGCATCAATGCAGAAGTCGCTGTTTCCCCAGTAAAACGCTATCCTTATTACCGCAGAAATGAATCTTTGCCTCTGGGTACGTTTGCTTTCCGTGAGAGGTGCAGTCTTTTAGTAAAAGATGAAGACTTTTCCTTCGGTTACGGAGGCGTCAATCTCGACAGAGTGCTCAGTATATGTTTAGGCAGTTATGCTGTGCCGGCTCTAGATCGTCTTTACGATTCTACTAGAGCGGAAGCTTCAATGGCCAGTCACGTATGGGATACGTATTACGCCGATTGGCAGGAAGCGGAAAGCCATGCCGATTTTATAAGTACTCGTCGCTATCCCGATCTAGAATACGAAGAAGAGGCTAACCGTTTTATATCTCAGGAAGTGCTGGGCACCAATCGCTACGATCGGTATTTAGGGCCTTTGAAGCTTTGTTATCAGGACAGCGATTTCTTTAACTGTCATGTTTACCTTATGGCAAGTGCCATGGAGTTTGTTGAGCCTCCTCCTATACCGGAACAAGATAACCATAAAACTAATGAGGTCGCTAATTCTAATGGACCTAAGGTAATCACTTGGCGTGATATTTTAGGACCGGTAGAGCCGGTGGTAAAGACCGCTCCTAAACCTATGCTTAGAGCTAATGAAGAAAGGCGCGATCCTTTAGAAGATCCTATTATGGGGGTTCTAGGACGCCAAGAGCAGTCGGCTTGTATTGAGCTTACCTGTGAGAGCGCCCAGGCTCGTCTCAGAGAATATGCTTTTCTGAAGTCTATGTCAGCTTTAGAAGTAATAATGAACAGAAATAGTTAAAAGAACAGTTTAAAACTGTAAATATAAAAGTAGTGCCCGGCTCAGGGAGGAGCCGGGCACTACTTTTATTTAACGCTATCTGTTTTTTTTAAGTTGGTCGAATTTAAAAAGTGATCTGAACTATAGCCAGGACATAAGCGGGGTATCGCTAGTGTCAATGCCTGTAGCAGGCTCACTGTCGTAGTCACCTAAATTGGCTAAACTATCTTCACCTATCTGTAGCTCAGCCGGATCGGTGACATAATGCAGAGCTTCGTCTTTATATACTAAGCCGGCAGCGACTAAACGGGAAAGAGATTTAGCTAGAGTCTGCATGTTGTTGTTCTGCATAATCCAAGCTAATTTATCCGTTTTGCCGTTGTTCAGTTCCTGATGAATTTCATCATTGTTGACTAGAATTTCAAACGCTGGAATAACGCCGCGTCCGTCGCTGCGGTTGACCAAAGTTTGATGAAGGACGATACGCAGAGCGTTCGCAAAGATAGGAGCCATTTTTGCGCGCTCTTTATCATTGAAAGAAGCTAAGATGCGCTCGATGCCTTGAGATGGACTAGTGGCGTCGAGTACCGCAATAACTAACTTGTTAGCTGTGGCCGCCCTGATAGCCTGAGCAGCTGTTTCGCGATCTGGAATTTCACTTAAACCTAGTACGTCGGCATCTTGGTTTAAAGCTTGCTGAATTCCATCTGTAAACGAAGCTACGTCGATGCCAACTTCACGCTGTAGTACAGTGCTGAGTTGATTGTAACGCCAGAACTGAATAGGTTTCTCTAAAGTAACGATTCTTGTTAAGCGCGTGGAGTTAATGTGGGAAACTAAAGCCGCTAAAGTATTAATTTTTCCGCTTCTAGGCAACCCGGTAAGCAGAATTAAGCCTCCAGGCTGCTCTAAAATATTTTCTACTAAACTGCCGCTAAGACCTAAAGTTTCTAATTTAGGAATATCAGTGCGCAGGCGATGGAAAGAAGCGCAGACATGGCTGCGTTCTAAGAACAGATGAACCTTAAAACCGGCTCCTCCGCCGGCCACGCAGGTTTCCGCATGCCCATCTCTGGTCAGTTTGTTTTTTAAATAGCCGCTAAGTACCGGTTGAAGTAACTTATGGCAGTCAGCGTCGTTTAAAGGAGAGCCCTCTACTACACTGAGCATGTTATTGATACGTAGAGTAGGGGCACTGCCTACGTTGATGTTCAAGGCGGAGGCGCCATGAGCGACCGCTATATCTAAAAGCTGAGGCAACTTATAAGGAACAGTCGCCGCCTCGCTCTCATTTTCAGTAAAGTGGTCGCACAACAGAATCACCTTACTAAGCAGTTCTTGGAGAACCGACTCATTAACTTCCATAAATAATTACCCCTTGGCCGCTCCCTCATTAATTTTTTAGACAGGCTTTAATTTTTCAGCGCTGACAAAAATACTGTTTTAGAGCTATTCAGTAAAAACTGCTGTCTCATCCTTGACACTTTCACTAGCGTTAACTGCGTTAGCTAATTCTGCGACAGAATTGCCGGATTCTTCGTTAGTTTCATCGCTAGCTATAAAATCTTGCAGATTGATCGACCCGCTGCTGAGACTATCTATGCTGATAGGTTCGTCTTCTCCAGAACTGCTCAACATGTTAGCTGAGGTACTGAGTCCGGAAAGAGAGGCTGTCAGATTGTCTTCGTTTACAGTTTTGTCTGTATTGGCAACTCCATCTTCAGCGGCTTGTTCTGCACTATTAGTTTCATCTACGTAAACTTCGCCTTTGGCAATTTCCTGCAAGGCCATACTGACAGGTTTAGCGGCGTTGTAATGCTCAATGGAAGTGCCGCCGTCGTTTATCTGGCGAGCTCTTTTTAAGGCCAGAGTCACTAATTCAAATTTGTTGTCTACCTTGGTGAGAAGTTCATCCAAGCTCGGCTCTACGAGCATGCTCAATCCTCCGTGCGGCTAAATGAGGCCGCGAATGATATAATCAATTACCGATCCTTCCTCAATACGCTTCAAGCACTGAAAATCCTGCTTCAAGCTGTCAGAGGATGTTAGTCTGTCTGTTGAAGAAAACCGATATAAAGGAGTTAACTTTTTGTTATTGAAACGTGCTGCCCCTGTTTTTGGGAAGGTTTACGGTCTTAAGACAGACGAATACATAGGGTAGGGGGGAGAGGAAAACGAAGTATTTGGTGCTTTTGGGCACTCACGATCTTTAGACGGGTTCTAAAATTTTGTTCGTCTGTTTTAGTTGGTTCGGGTTGCATAAATGGAGCAAATTTTGCTACTTTTCAGCGTTAGGGTGAATACAAAATATGAGTACTGAGCAGACTAAAAGGGCTGCCGCTGCAAAGTTGGCTAAAGCAGCGGATCCTGCCTCTGCTAAGAAGGCAGATAAAACCGGAATTAAGTTTTCACGTGGTATGAGCAGGAATGAGCGAGCCAACCACACCTACATGTGGGGAGTAGTGTGGTTATTCTGCGTTACTCCGCTTCTTATACTGTGTCTAGTAGCCCCCCAATTTACTGGAGCAGCTGGAGTTGCCGTATCATACGGATTGCATGCTTGCATAGGTATGGCCGTTTGGGTGCTGCCTATGATTTCGTTCGCTGCTGCGGTGCATTGCTTCGAATTTGAGGTTGAAAAGCGTATTAGGAATAAAATTATTATTCCTATGTTACTAATTTTTGCCCCGTTTTTTGCTGCTCGCTGTGCTTCTCAGGGCGGAGCCATAGGAAATTTTATTGATGGTCTTTTTGTAAGTGCAGTAGGCAAAGCTGGAGCCTGGATGGTTGCCGTTTTGGGCATGTTCTCAATCTTGGCTTTTATGTGGAATGTTACTGCCGAAGAAGCTGTAGAAGGTTGTAAAGCTTTGAGTCAGTTTTCTAATAGTACGCTGGCGGTTTTCTGCCGCAGCGCTGTCAAGGTACTGTCCCAACTGTGGACTTGGTGTGTATCTTTTAGCAAACGTACAGCAGAATCGTTGATAGGTGCTAAAAATAAGTTCCTCGATCAAAAGCGTCACGATGAAGAGGAAAAAGAACGCTATGAGGCAGCTAAAAAAGAAGAAATGCAGCGTCGGGCTCTGATGTATGAAGAATCTGGCGCTATGAGTGCTGTCTCTGAAGATATTCCCAGCAAACCTCTTACCTGTCGCACCTTTTTTGAGGAAAGTAGCGATTCTTGTGGGGCAGACAAATCAGAAGAGGAACACAACATATCTGAACTGCCTCAGGCAGTGGCTAATCTGCGATCTGAAATAGAATATACCCAAAGAGTAGCTAAAGAACAATTAATTAACGAAATTGAAAAACACAACAGCCTCAGCGAAGAAATAATAGCTGCCTCTAGAAAGCGCAGGACAGAAAGTGCCGAATTTGCAGAGATGGGAGAGCGTCATGTTCCCATTCGAGATTCAGTAAGAGAAAACTACCGATCGGAGTCTGAGCGCTCTAAAAATAGTTTGGGAACTCAACGTCAAGTGGAGCTGCGTCCTAGCGTCAAGAACACCTCAAACAGAGAAAGGCCGCCGCTAAGTAAGCGTTTAACTGGAGTTCCGTATTCTGGCCATAGGACTGAAACTAAGAAGCCGGAGAACCGTGGGGATTACGCTGACTTAAAAGTTCCAACGTATGTCAATAGAGCTGGAACAGGAAATGGCTCCGCCGGTTCTTCTTTGAGAAATGGCCAGGCCGACGATTCTGTTAAATATGACAGAGATAAACTTTATTCCAAGCGGAGCGTCACCAATAATCCAAGGACAGCCTCAGAAAGTAAATCTTATTCTGATTACGTTAGCAGAAAGAAAACTAAGAATTATGCTGAGCCTGACGATAAAATAGAAGATCTGCCTTTGCGTCCTGTGCGTTCGTCCTCCTCTTCGGAGAACTACAAATCTCCGTCAGTTTCGTCTGCGGTTACTGCTGATAATCGAGAAAAAACTGTAAGTAAACGGCAGGTGACCGGACAGCCCGTAGTTGCAAGAACTACTGATGATACTGTCGAGGTTCCATTGATAATGCCTGCGGTGCAAAGCCGACCAGTCGGGCAAGAAGTAGCAGAGAAAACTCCTACCGATGAGCTAGATGAAAAAGTTAAGGCGTTAAAATTTGCAGACAAGATTGACAGTGATATCGCTTTAGGAGCTTATCCTAGTGAGTCTGGCCGAGAAGAAAAGACTAAAATTAATTCGTCTGCTTCTGCCGCTGGGGCTTTAGGATATACCAAGGCTGCTGCGTCTACTTCAGCTGGTTCTATGCAAAAGTTGAACTCTTTAAGTCCTGAAGAGCGTCGTAAGGCGTTGGGTTTAGG
>JBJEGD010000018.1:43180-48440 GCA_051874735.1 Candidatus Bruticola sp.
TTTAAGTCCTGAAGAGCGTCGTAAGGCGTTGGGTTTAGGGCGTCGCCCCGCTTCATCCGCTACTGTTGCTACCTCCAGTGCCGAACCTGTCGACCCCGATGAGTCGGTAGCTTCTTTGCAAAAGTTGAACTCTTTAAGTCCAGAAGAGCGTCGTAAGGCTTTGGGTTTAGGGCGCCGCCCCGCTTCAGCCGCTGCTGTTGCTACCTCCAGTACCGAACCTGTCGACCCCGATGAGTCGGTAGCTTCTTTGCAAAAGTTAAACTCTTTAAGTCCAGAAGAGCGTCGTAAGGCTTTGGGTTTAGGGCGCCGCCCCGCCGCTTTGCCGGTCGATCCCAATGAAAATAAGAGTTTCAGTGCGCTTTCACCCAGCCGTATAAATTCTTTAAGTCCTGAAGAACGTCGTAAAGCGTTGGGATTAGATAGAGCTAAGCGCATTGCTAAAGATCACAACGTGAATTCTGTATCTGAGTTGAGAGCATTGCAAAGTGACCGTGAGATCAACAGCGCAGCCGCTTGTGATCCTGAAGCCGCTTTGAAGGCTTTAAATTCTCGCCGTCCGGTGTCGGCGGCCGCGGCGAGCTCTGTAAAAGTAGAGGAGGAGAAGCCGCGCGAACGTTCAGTACGCCAGGCGCCAGCTTCTTTTACGCGTTCTTCTGCTCCAAGTTTGATGAGGTCTGTCTCCTCTCGTTCAGCTGCTGCTGCCAGAAAGCAGCCTCCTAAAACGCAACCGCAGGTTTCTCAAGACGAGATGACTCGAGAGGAAAAATTAGCTGCTTGGCGTGAGAATACGTTGCGAGCCAGAGCTAGCTTTAAGCGTCAGGCCGATGGCCGAGCGCGTAATAGACAGGCCGCTTCTCATCCTTCTCCTGCTGACAATAGACCTTTTGTAAATGAATTGGCCCACAGTCAAAGCCCCGCTTTGCGCCCTCCGGCTATGCCGACGCGCCTCCCTTTGGGGGCTGCGCGTCGGCAGCTCGGCGCCGTTTCTCGTCCTTCGAAAACTGCAACTGATCCTTCAGATGCTAAGGAGGCTGGTTCGGCACCGAGCAATGATCTTTCTCAGGGTAGCGACGCAGATTTTAGAAAGAATAGCCCTCAAGTTTACGATGTCGACAATAGAGGGGTAAAAAAAACTGTCCATAGCGCTATAGGCTCTCCTGAATTGCTCAATAGGCTCACTTCGGAAGTGTTGCAAGAACCCAAAAAACAACCTGATCTGCCTACGCAGTTTGATGACTTACCTAACGTTTCAGTTACTCCCAGAGTTAAAGTAAAGTTGTCACAGTTCCATTCTGCGGTAGGTGAGTTGCAAGGGGCAACTTGGAGTGAGGGCAGCAATTTAGAGGCCTTGCTTAAACCTGGACAAGTATCCGATATACGTCCGGCAGTTGAGCAGTCTTTCCGTGTTGT
The DNA here is from genome assembly GCA_051874735.1 of Candidatus Bruticola sp. Classification (GTDB taxonomy): domain Bacteria; phylum Vulcanimicrobiota; class Xenobia; order Xenobiales; family Xenobiaceae; genus Bruticola. The sequence goes on from JBJEGD010000018.1 coordinate 44,591, forward strand.
GTCAGCTGAAAATTTAGAGGCAGTTCATCATCAGTCTTTTATAAAAACTGGGCCATCAATAGCCAATGATGTGTCTACTCGCACTGTAGTAGCGGATAAGTCCGCTCATAATTATAGTTTAAAGCTGGAAACTGATGCATTAGTTGAGCCTGAGTCTGTTTTATCTGCTTCTGAATCAGAACAGCTGGAGGCTGTTAAATCTGATAGTGTCGCTCAGGTTGAAATAGATACAGCTGATCTGCCTGCGCCTGTAACAAGTGAGCTTTCTGTTGGTCTTCCTTTGCATAAAAGTCGTGCTTCAGCTGTTTATAACGATGATACTGAATCTGTTGAGCCATCTGTTGAGCCGTTAAATTCAGATAATACTACTAACTTGGTGGCTGATACTGATGAATTAGTGGACAGCCATAATTCTTCAGCTTCAACTTATAGCGATGTCGAGATATCTAAGCAGATAGGTGAGGAGAGGGAAGAGAATCCCTTAGAAAATAAGGCAGATGTTGCTGATAGCAGTGAAGAATTGGCAGCGGAAGTGACCCTCAACGATGAAGCTAGCTCTAATACTGTCAGAAATTTAGAATCAGATAAAAACAGCTGTCATTTAAACTTAAATATATCCGCTCTTTCTGATAAATCGACCTTGGGGCATGGATCTATCGAAAACGTGGCAATTCTGCCTCTGTCTGCTGCTAAGAAAACTGCTGAATTGGCCGCTGTTGATGAGGTAGCAACAAAAAATGTAATTGCTGAACCCGTTTCCAGAACTGGGCGTTTCGATTTGGGACTGGATGCCGACGACAATCAGAGGGTAGATCTTAACAGTATCTTACCGCGTGACCGCGATCGCTTTGTGAATTTACGTCCGGTCAATTTAACTGGTGGTAGTGTTTACCGTAATCCTATACGCCCGTCTTTGTTTGTCGCTTCTTCTGCTGAAGCTCCCGCTGTTCCGGTTGTGCCTGTAGCTGCGCCTGCGGTTCCGGCGACGCCCGTGGCTGCTCCTGTAGTTCCGGCGGCGTCCGTGGCTGCTCCTGTAGTTCCGGCGGCGTCCGTGGCTGCTCCTGCAGTTCCGGCGACGCCTGTGGCTGCGCCTGCGGTTCCGGCGGCGCCTGTGGCTGCTCCTGCAGTTCCGGCGGCGCCCGTGGCTACTCCTGCAGTTCCGGCGACGCCTGTGGCTGCTCCTGCAGTTCCGGCGGCGCCCGTGGCTACTCCTGCAGTTCCGGCGACGCCTGTAGCTGCGCCTGCGGTTTCAGCGGCGCCCGTGGCTGCTTCTGCGGATAGCATGGCTAAGCGCTCGCCCTCATTTGGCTTCGAACGAAGTGAGAAACGTATTGTCAGCAGCAGTACACCTACTGAGCTGGCTCAGCCTGTTTCAAGAGCTGTTTATCCTTCCAGTTTCACTCCAGTTGTCACTAGTCGTCCCCAAGCTGTGTCGACTGCTTTTTCCACAGCAGCTTTGAGGAACAGTGGATCGGGAGTTTCGCAAACTTCAGAACATTATATGTTGCCATCCTTATCGCTTTTAGATGAGGTGCCAGCGAAGTATAAACATGATTTTGTAGATAAATCTGAACTGCTGATCCGCACTTTAGCTAGTTTTAAAGTTGAAGCTAAAATTTGCAACGTTGTGCAAGGGCCGGCTATCACTCGTTATGAGCTGGAGCCTGCTGTAGGAGTGAGAGTAAAAACTTTTACAGGGTTGGCCGATGATATAGCTTTGGCTTTAGCTGCTACTACGGTGCGTATTGAGGCTCCTGTTCCTGGTAAATCGGTAGTAGGCGTAGAAGTTCCCAACGGTTTTACAGAACTTGTCTCATTGAGGGAAGTCTTAAGTTCTGACAAGTACCGTAACGGCAAAGGTCTCTGTGTCGGTTTGGGTAAAGATATTAGCGGAGCGGCTAGGGTTGCCGATTTAACTTCTATGCCTCACCTGTTAGTGGCCGGCACTACCGGTTCCGGTAAGTCTGTCTGCATTAATACTTTAATTTTAAGTTTGTTGTATCGTTTTACACCTAGGCGATTGCAATTAATGCTGATCGATCCTAAACAAGTAGAACTTTCTATCTACGAAGGATTGCCCCATTTAGTCTGCTTAAGTAACTCGAATCCAGGCAAAATTATTGTTGATCCTAAAATGGCTTCTTCGGCTCTGCGCCAGATGGTAAACCTAATGGAAGAGCGTTACACTATGCTTAGTAAAGCTAGGGTGCGCAACATTAATGAGTATAATTTAAAACATCCTGAAGTTGCTCTGCCTTGGGTAGTAGTTATTATAGATGAATTAGCCGACTTAATGATGGTAGCTTCTAAAGATGTAGAGCGCTCGATATGTCGCTTAGCTCAAAAGGCGCGTGCTGCTGGTATTCATATGGTGGTGGCCACTCAGCGTCCGTCTACCGATGTTATTACCGGTTTGCTGAAAGTTAATATTCCTTCTCGCATCGCTTTTGCTGTATCATCTAACGTAGATTCGCGCGTTATTCTCGATGATTCTGGGGCTGAGCATTTGCTGGGTAAAGGAGATATGCTCTTTAAGCCGGTGGAAGCTAACCGAGCAGCTCGCATTCAGGGAGCTTTTGTGAAGAATGAAGAAATTCAGCGTGTAGTTGAATTTTGGAATAGACAAGATGCTCCGACTAATCGTATTGAACTTAACATTCAGGAAGATATTTCTGAGGAAAAAGAAGATAGCGACAATAAAGATGGTGATGCCGATGAACCTTTGCTGGAAGAAGCTTTGGAAATAATTCTGCGCAAAGGGCAGGCTTCAGCGTCTATGCTGCAGACGGAAATGAGTTTAGGCTATGCTAGAGCCAGACGCTTAATCAATAAATTAGAAAAGCGGGGCTATATAGGGCCAGCAGATGGCAGCAAAGCTCGCAAAATTCTTTATACTAATGTTGCCGATTAGTTTGACTGTAGTCAATTTAGCAATTATAAATAAAAAAGGCTCCTTACTTTTAAATTTATAAAATATGGAGCCTTTTTTATAGAAATGGCTATTATTTTTCAAAAAAATAAGTTAAGTAAATTTTTAAGGAGTGTCTGATGCCAAATATTGCTGCTCACGATGACCAGACTAAAAATTTTAGAATTTATCTTCAGGGAGCTGAACAGGGGCAAGCCCAAGAACAATATAAAGTGGGATTATGTTACTATTATGGGCGCGGGGTTAGCAAAAATGAGGAAAACGCCGTGTTTTGGTGGCGTAAAGCTGCCGAACAAGGTTTATCTGTAGCTCAGTTTCAGCTAGGCGAGTATTACCTATACGGTCAAAACCTCAATCTTAACCGAGTTGAGGCTTTTAAGTGGTATCGCTTGGCTGCTGAAGCTGGTTATGCTAGAGCTCAATGTTGATTAGCCAAATTTTACTGTTGTGGCTGGGAAGTACCCCAAAATAATATAGAGGGAGCTAAGCTTTATTTTTTTGCAGCACAGCAAGGTGAAGCTGAAGCACAGTATCAATTCGGATGCTGTTTATGGGAAGGACGAGGAGCGTCTGAAGATAAAGCGGAAGCTATTAAATGGTTTCTTTTGGCCGCCAAACAGAATTATTCTCCAGCTCAGCGACAACTGGGTATTTGCTATAGCCAGGGGATAGGTGTTCCGCAAAATGAGGCTAAAGCAGAAAAATGGTTCCGGCAGTCTGCTGCTGATGATATAGTATCTGCTGAAGGGGTGTAATTGATAGAATTTTTAATTTCTGCCCGTTGCTTAGTTAATCTATAAAAAAAGTTTGCTTTTTTTTTCTTCTAAGGCCCTTGACATAATAAGGTGTGCGCGTTAGTATATTCGAGCAGTCGCGATGAGCGACCCGCAAACAGGTTTTGAAAACAGAATAGCAGCTTTT
>JBJEGD010000019.1:0-2114 GCA_051874735.1 Candidatus Bruticola sp.
GCAGGCTGGCAAATAACAAAATTGAAGACTGCAATAGCCACCGCAGGCCATGCCAGCCGCTGTGGTCAGATCAAAGCGCTTTTGAAAGCTTTTAGCCCCGCCTTCTTGCAGCTTCTTTTGAGCTCCTAGTACAGCAGCATATTCCATGCCGCCCCCGCCCACAGTACCAGCAACCCAACCCTCCTTATTCACAAGCATAAAGGCGCCGCTGCTACGAGGAGTAGAACCCTCGCTTTCTATAAGAGCAACTAGGTAGCAGTTATTGCCCTTCTTTACTTCTTCTTTTAATTTTTCCATCAAATCTTGCATATGACAACCCCTCGTATAATACTAGATGTAAGGCCGCATACAGCCCACATCCTTGTTCCTTGATAATTTAATAATACTAATCCTTAACAGTAAATTCTGGTTCCGTTTTAGTTTCCCTGATGCTACAATAGCTTTATAGAACTGTAGCAAAGGCGACGTCTTTCACCCCTTGCAAAGCAGATTTCTGCTATTGCTTTTTAAGCTTGACGCCTGCCTCAAAGCCCATATACTGCTGACACAGATGTTGCATCTCTAGGCGGAAATATCCAGCAAACCCTTATTTCCATAGATGAATGCTTATTATGCGAGGGTGCAGTCAGACTTTGAGATCAGGATAACCCTTTTCTACTATTCCATTCTTAGCCGGAAAGGTGGTGACTACTTTGGAACAGGCAGATATTTACTCTATCTTGTTTGTCGGAATTGATATTAGCTCACGAGAAAACGTGGTCTGCTTTCTACGCTTCGGCGTCCAGCAGCCTCTTAAAACCTTCTCTGTGCCTAATAACCAACCCGGTGCTCAGGCTCTAGCCCTCACTATTAAGAATTTTATACTTGAGCAACAGAACCATAAGGATGCCCTTTCAAGAGTGGTGGTCGCTTTGGAATCCACATCCTACTATGGTATTCATATTGCCAACTATCTTTCTTCTTGTGAAGAGCTACTGCCCTTTAAAACCTTGGTTTATTGTCTTAACCCTAAGATGATTGCCAATTACAAGAAATCCTATATTGGCCTATCCAAGAACGACTTCATTGATGCTTTCATTATTGCTGATTTCGCTCGCGTAGGCCGTATTTCCCAGGAGCCTTGGCGTGGAACGCAATTCCTTGCAGTACAGCGCCTTACTAGGCACCGCCAACATATTACTCTTTCCCTAACTAGAGAGAAAACCTATATGCTGACTAATATATTCCTCAAGTTCAGTGAATTGGCCAAACTCCGTGATGATAATGCTCCTTTTGCAAATAACTATGGAGCTACAGCTGCAGCTGTTTTAACTGATTTCCTCTCGGTTGAAGATATTGCCAACACTCCGTTGGAAGAACTGGTTGACTTTATCTGCAAGAAAAGCCGCAATAGAATTACTGATCCAGAAGCAACTGCTAAGCTTCTACAAAAGGCGGCTCGTGATTCTTACAGATTAGACAAGGTTCTCTACGAGCCGTTGACGGTAGCCATTGCCTCTTCATTTAACTTGATTACCGCTTACAACCATGAGCTCAAAGCTATTAATGCTGCTATTGAGAAAAGCATTAAAGGTCTTGACTTAAACTCTTATACGGCTTTGCAGTCTATACCAGGCATTGGCCCTGTATTTGCTGCCGGCATCCTGTCTGAGCTGGGAAATATCCATTCCTTTAAGGATAACGGCGCTGTGGCAAAATACGCAGGTCTTGTATGGAGAGAATCCCAGTCCGGTAATTTCAGAGCCGAAGATACAGCCATGTCGAAAGCGGGAAATACATATCTGAGATACTATCTTCTGGAAGCTACAAACAGCGTTATACACCATGAGCCATCCTTTAGAGAGTACTATGACCGTAAATTTGAAGAAGTTAAGATTCACAAACACCAACGAGCACTCGCACTAACAGCCCGTAAATTTGTCAGGTTGATCTATGGATTGCTGGCCAAAGGTCAACTGTACTCACAAGATATGAGTACACAAATTCAATAGATTACAACTAAACCTGACTAGATTTTTTGAAATCCAATTGTCGGGGTGTGTTAAGGTCGCCCATTTTTCAAGATTTCATCTTAAATCTTTTGATTTAGGGTGTTGACATATTACCAGATTGCT
>JBJEGD010000020.1:0-2048 GCA_051874735.1 Candidatus Bruticola sp.
GAAGCGGAAGCTAAAGCTAAGGCCGAAGAAGAAGCCAGAATTAAGGCAGAAGCGGAAGCTAAAGCCAAGGCCGAAGAAGAAGCCAGAATTAAGGCGGAAGCGGAAGACCAAGCTCAAGCCGAAGAAGATAATGACGAGAATATTATTAGTGCGGGCGGGCGTACTTTTAATTTTATCCCCTTCGATTCGGCAACTTACGTTCCCAAACGGGCCCCACGTCTTCCTGATAGCAAAAACAAGCGCAGCAAGAGTAAAAATTCAACTGCCACAGAGAAGTATTACTACACTGGCGCCCACTCAGAAGAACCTAAAGTGGGCGCCAGTGTCCGCAGTGCAGCTTTACCTCCCCCTGTATTTAAAGGAAACACTACTAATATAGACACATCCTATGGTGATATCGCTTCTGCAACTGAAAGTACAGAGTCGCCTTACGTGCCTCCAGTTAGTGTACAAAAGGCAGCCCGCAATCAATACGTTAACGTCTCTGGGAAAACTTTGGAATCTGATACAGCACCCGCCTCCACAGAGCCAATAGCAGCTTACCTGGATACAAATACCTCTCAAACTAACAAACAACGTATTCCTATGCTGAAAAGCAGCATTCCCGGATTGCCTCAACAGCCCTCTTTAACTCTAAGAGCGGGTATACTTCACAGTTCTAATCCGTCTAGATACCCAGATGATTCGCAACATACAGGTATAGCTCAAACAGATAAAAAGAATAGACGTAAACATTAAATACGTTAATAAAGACAGACAGCCCCGAATTTCTTTCCTTGAAAATCGGGGCTGTCTGTCTTTTACGTACAACGGCCTTATTATAACGACGCAAGTGATTTTTATTGATAAAAATCCTAGTTCAAAAAATAGCCCACATATAATGCAGAAGCTAGTAATTTGAGCCACAATTGACAGCTAACTAATTTGCCAAATCAGAACAAAAGTTCACAACTCAACAAATTAACCTTGGGTATAATGATTGGCGGCGGCATCTAAATTGCTAATAAGCTTAACCACAACAGCGGCGTCCTGTTCTCTTCTATAACGATTAAAGTAATCTAAAAGTCCCATTAGATCGTTACGACAGGAATAAGCCTCCTCATTGCGTCCTAACAAGAAATAGGCCTCAGCCAACCTGGACTTTACCGAAGCGACTTCCATATAGTGGCGATCGCTAGTTATATCGCTATCTCGAGCATAAAACTCTAAAGCCCAAGCGAAATCATCAGCAGCGGCTTCACAATAGCCAGAAAGCATGCATAACTCTGCCAAACGTCGGTAAGCTTCAGCCATTGTCATATTTTCATAGTATCCGCGACTAAGAGCTACATTGCCTTGATTTATAGCATCAGTGTAAACTCTCATGGCTTCTTCAATATGGTTCATTCTCTCATAGACTCTACCTAACTTAAGAAGTGTATTGATAGCATCTATACGAGAATCTTCACCAACACCCAAATCGATCAACTTTAAATATATTTCAATAGACTTATGGAAATAAGCACTTGCCTCTGGATAAGCCTGCATAACGGCACTTAATTCACCCGCCTGACGTTCCACATCACCCCACCAAGGCCAAGCTGCTGAATCGTAGCGACGAGATAAATAAGCCCGACTCATCTCACAAGCATACTTAGAAACTTGCCAAGCTCGGCGTCCCATATTGTTACTGGCCATGGCATAACCGACATTATTTATACCTTCTAAGCAAGCAGCCATAACGGTACCTACCTGATGGCTATCCTTTAGGCAGTTCAATGCTCCTAACACATTTCTGAAACATCTCTCTGCTCCCTCAAAATCTCTTCTATCTAAGCAAGCAAAACCGCGATCTACCTCTGCAAGAGCCGACTGGCAATCATATATTTCAGCCCCTTGATTTTGAGGAGGAGCCGTAAATTCAGGCATAAGCCCGGGAACGGTACGGTAAGCCGATGCAGGCGACGCTGCTTCTGCAGGAGCCCCCAATCCGGCGGCGGACGGAACTGACTCCACAGGGGAACTCAATTCAGAGGCAGACGGAACTGACTCCACAGGAGAACTCAATT